>JAAYYU010000112.1 GCA_012515235.1 Candidatus Anammoximicrobium sp. | reverse complement strand
GTGTCCTTTCGGCAAGCGTGCATGAACCGTTCACAGAGGTGGGATAGACTGTCGGTGGGTTCTTCGACACGCGAAATGGAGGACAACCGATGCGAGCAAGAACGAGCGGCGAGGCCGGGGGCCGGCTGCGTGAGGCGAAGCGGCAGATGGATCGCTGGCGGCGAGAATGCCGAGGGCCGGGGAGGATTCCGGTGGAGTTATGGCAACTTGCCGCCGAGGCGGCGGCCGAGCAGGGGATCGAAGAAACGGCCGACCGGTTGCGGCTCAACGCCCAGCGGCTGGAGCAGTGGGTAGACCAATTGGAGCTGGGTCGTAGCGAGGCCGAGACCGGGGGTACAGAGTTCGTTGAACTGCCAGCGCTGGCCTTGAACCCGCCGGGGGAATGCCAGGTCGAGATGGCGGACTGTTCGGGCCGCAAGCTCCGCATCTGGCTGACGGGCTCGGCCGTCGCCCAACTGGCGTCGGTGGCCGCGATGTTCTGTGGTAAGGATTCCGCACCGTGATCCAGACCAGTCCCAGCATGCGGATTCTGGTCGCCACGCAGCCGGTCGACTTCCGACGTGGGATCGACGGCTTGGCGGCCACCTGCCGCAAGGAACTGCAGCAGGATCCGATGACCGGTTGTGCCTTTGTGTTCCGCAACCGCAAGGGGACCGCGATCAAGATTCTGCTGTACGACGGCCAAGGCTACTGGCTCTGCCAGAAGCGGTTTTCGCAGGGCAGACTGCTCCATTGGCCGCGTGGCGATGGGACCAGCCGCCCACTGGAAGCGCATCAGCTTCAAGTGCTGCTGGCCGGTGGTGATGCGGACAGCGTTGGCGGTGCGCCCATTTGGCGGCGGGTCACGATGGCCGGCTGAGGAGCAGGCGGCAGAAAAAATCGACCGAATCGGCGCGATCGGCACGGAATTTGCGCCAGGACCTCTTCCTGTTTGCCGGGACTGCCAAATTGGCCGGCGTCGACCGGCCGGCAGACCTGCTGCCCAGGCACGGGAGGCCCGAGCGGATGGAGCCGAAGCCTGAGATCGTGGAACTGAATGCCCACGAACTGGAGTTGTTGCTGGATCAGATTGCAGCACAACTCGGTGAGCCGATGGTCCGCCCGCTACGGTTGCTGCTGGCTTCCTACTTGACGCTGATGCGGATGGTCGAGTCCAAGAGCGCCAGTATCCAGCGGCTTCGGCGGTTGCTGTTTGGCGCCAAGACGGAGCGGACCAGTCAGGTTGTGGGCAACGGCGAAACAACGGACCGTTCTGCGGACGGGCAGCAGGAAGCGCGGAACCCGAGTTCAGGCGAACAGACGCAGGGTGCGTCGAAAGACCCTTCGTCCGGCCGCTCGGGCCGGCAGCGGCGCAGGCCGGGTCACGGTCGCATTCCTGCCGAAGCCTATACCGGTTGCCAGCAGGTACTGGTCCATCACGGGTCTCTGCATCCTGGCGATTCGTGCCCTGATTGCCAGGACGGGACACTCTATCGTCAGAACGAGTGGGGGCAACTGGTTCGCCTGTTTGGTCAGCCGCCCATTGGTGGTACGCGTTACCAACTGGAACGCTTGCGGTGCGGCTTGTGCGGCAAGCCGTACACGGCGGAACCGCCGGAGGATGCGGGAACAGCCAAGTACGATCCCACGGTCGCCAGCACGATCGGCGTCCTGCGCTATGGGCTGGGCGTACCCTGGAAGCGGATCGAATACATGCAACGCTGCGCCGGGATTCCGCTGCCGGCGTCGATGCAGTGGGAAATTGTACGAGACGCTCTCGGCTGCGGACTCCAGGACGCCTACGACCACCTTGCCTGGGTCGCTGCCCAAGGGGATCTGGTGTACAACGACGATACCAATATGCGAGTCCAGGAGCTGAGCGCCAAACTCCAGCACCAGCAGCCGCTGCGGGAGGATGCACCGGATCGAAAGGGCGTGTTTACCACGAGTATCCTGTCGGAGGCCGATGGCCGTCCACCGGTGGTGCTGTTCTTCACGGGCGCCCACCATGCGGGAGAGAACCTGCGGAAGGTGCTGCTGCAGAGGAACCAAGGACTGCCGCCGCCGATGCAGATGTGCGACGCGTTGGACCGCAACATTCCTGGCGAGCTGAAGACTCTCCTGGGTAACTGCCTTACCCATGCCAGACGGAACTTCGCGGACGTGTACGATGCGTTCCCGGACGAGGTGCAGTATGTGCTGTTGCAGCTCAAGGGGGTGTATCGTGCCGACAGTCTCGCCAGGCTCTTCAGGCTGTTGCCGGAGAAGCGGCTGGAATTGCACCAGCGGAGGAGTGGGCCGGTAATGGCGAACCTCCATCAGTGGCTGAAGG
>JAAYYU010000111.1 GCA_012515235.1 Candidatus Anammoximicrobium sp. | reverse complement strand
TACGTTGACCGCCACCAATGGCTGAATGACCTGTTTGCGGTCCACGCCCGCTTTCGCCTCGCCCCCGAGTTGCCGCACGTGGAGAACGTCTTGACCCGGGTCGTTCACTGGCTGGTGAAGCCCCGCGCCAAGCCGTGAATTCGTCCCGTTACCGTGGCCCGGATAGGCCGCAGCCTCGAACGACGCTATTGGCGGCCTTCCCCAATTCCCAGCGCAACGGCGTCCTCGTGCGGCGGTACCCAGTGGAACCGATCCCCGCATGGGCTGTGGAAGTATCGGCCTCTCGCCTTGGTGCGTAGCGGGACAAGCTCGTTCCCGTTTAGCACCGTGTCGGTCTTTCCCGCTACGTATTCGCACGGCTTGCCCCAGTGGCAGCGGCTGCACCGGTTGTCCGCAGGCTCGGCCGGCACGTACTTGCCCCCGTCCAACACCTGAAGGAGTTCCCTGGCATCTTCCAACGTCTTCTCGAATTGAAACTGCGCGCTCGTCGTGTTGGGCAAGATCAGGCAGTCGTAGGAGCCAGCGAACATCAGCACACCGAAAGGGGCGTCGCCCAGCTCGCATGTCTTGATCAGTTGGCAGTAGGCCGCCGAACGCACCAGGTGCTGTTGACGCCAAACCCGCTCCCCCCGGTGTTTGCGAATCACGGGAATCCGCACCGTGGTGTCCTTCGTGAGCACACGCCATGGCTTACCCACCACCCGCTGACCCGGGTCACGGTACGGATCGACCGGCTTGCGGCAGTCAAACCCGGCCTTGCGCAGTGACCACCAGTTGATCTCCCGCACTTGTTGCGGCGCCATGTCAATCGTCGCGGGAGCGGCCGCTTTGAAAACGGCATGTTCCCGCACAAGTTCGACGATCCGCGTGAATGCGTCCCACAACTGCGCGGCAACATAGAACAGTGGCAAGCTTGCGATTGCGGCTGCAAGCGGCGAGACGACTCGCCACACCAGGAACACCAGCAGGGCTGCTGGCGCCGCCAGCGTCAGCCACAGGCGCACCTTGCCCCACGCCGCGTGCAGTTCCTCGACGAACCGATGCTCGTCGTAGTCCGCAAAATCATCCAGACGCGGGCCGAGCGACGGTTCTTCATCACCGGTATCTTCGCCCGACTCCAGTGCCAGAATGGCTGCTCGGGGACAGAATACGCTTTCGCTCAGGACATGCACGTTGACCTCTTTGGCATTGCTGGCCAAACGAGGCCGGTCCGGCGACAGATCAGACGTGGAAAACCGCTCCATGAATTCACTTCTCCGCCCAGCGGGTTAGTTCTTTGAGTAAGGCCGACAAGTCCGGCGGCCGACGATCGGGCACCGGTTCGGAACAATCGACCAACAGTCGCTGCAGACGCTTCGGCATGCCCGCGGCACCGAGAATGTCTACAACCTGACCCGGGTCGAACTCGGGACCCACCAAAACTGCCCCGGCAACCAGCGCGAAGCTGTAGAGGTCCGCCCGCACCGTCGTGACGCCACCATCGACTTCGGGCGCACGGAACGGGTCCTCAGGCCAGTCGCCCGACACCGACCGGCTCCCGTCCAGCAACTTCGCCAACTCGAAATCCGTAAGCACGGCGCGCCCGTCCTTGTCCGAGATCAACACCCGCGCCGGCGCCAGTTCGCGGAGCACGATGCCAGCTCTGTGCAGTACATCGAGCCCCTGAGCCATGTCCAGCAGCAGCCGCGGCAGTGTTTCTCGTGGCCACGGCCCATTGTTGTCCCTGAGACGCTGGGCCAGCGTGCTCTCCCCGACCCAGTCGTCGACGACCCACCAGCCCTCATCATTGGCAACCGGGGTCGAGGTGTGGTTGACCACGATCTGGGGATGGATTCCCACACGAGCGCAAACCTCGGCGTGCCGTGAAAGCTGGTGCCGCATTCCTTCCCGTTTCGCCGGTGGTAGCCAGCTCAAGTGATAGAACTTTCCGCGGCCCGCCTTGCTCGCCGTGTGCCGATGTTGCATCCGGCAGACGATGTAGTAAAGGCCGTTGGGGGCGGCCCTGCCTTGATCAAGGTATCCTGTCGGCTCCCACTCGGGAGAACCTGACCACGGTCCCGCCAGTTTTACAGGCGGCTTGTATCGCGGGTCCCGCGGAGCAAGCAGTACGAGCACGTTGCGGCCCAGAGCCTGCGCAATGTCGTAAGCCTTCGAAAAGAGGACGCCCCTGTCTTCTATCACGTCGCGTATCGTGCGGTAGTCAACATCCGCTTCCACAGCGAGCTTCTTGAGTGACCACCCACGCGACAACCGTGCCCGATCCACAAGGAAAGGATCGAGATACGCCATCTGCGAATCTGCTTCTCTGTTACCCGGCTTCATCAACGCGTTCCAAGATTCCTACTTCGCTGTAACGCGGCTGTCAGCCGCTTCTGTTTCTAATGCCTGTAGTGCTGACCACGGTGAGTCAGCGTTCCATTTTCCTCAGGAATCCGACCATGAGCAAGCTTCTCTCTGTATTTCTGGACCGGCTGGCCGAGCGGTTTGCCGCGCTGGTAGCCGGGGCGATCAGTTCCCGCGTCGAGGGCCTCCGTGCGACCGCTCAAGCCGAGCAGCAAAGCCAATTGGAGGACTTGGCCCGGCGGTACGAGGCCGACGGCAAGACGGAAATTGCGGTAACCCTGCGACAGCGGGCTGCTCGGCTGACCTCCGCGGATCTGGCCGCGGAAGCCGTGGAGGTCGTCGAACGACTCACTCAGGACACCCCCCGGCTGCCTGACCCCGGTCGGACCGGTCAACAAGGCGATCTCCGGGGCCTACCGGATTTCAACACATTGCCCGCCGGCACCAACAAGAAGCGGCGTAAGCCGGCAGACGATGCCGCCGGCGCGGATGATGTGGGAGCCGTCGCGTGAACGCCACCATCCACATGACCGCCCGCGACACGGAAATCGTCCAGGCCCTGGTGCAGAAGGTCCGGCTCTTCGCCCAGCGCCAACTCGCCGACCACTGGTGGAACGGCGAACTGTCCAACGCGCGGAGGCGGCTAAAGCGATTGGCCGGAAATGGGCTGCTCGCCCGGATCACTGTCCAAGCCCGGCCCATCCCGCCGCTGGAATCACCGCTTGTGGGGTGGCGACCGGGCCAACCTGCTCCGGACTTCGGGCAAGTCGCCTACCAATGCCAGCAACGTTGGCGCATGCGGCCGACTCGGCCCTGCACCGCCTGGATCGCCACGGAGCGAGGCGAACAGCTATTCGGCGGTGTCCGCCGGGGCGAGCTGAAGCATGCGATGCAGGCGACACACGATCTTGGCGTGGCCGCGGTCTGGCTCCGGCTCAAGCAGGCCGCACCCCAGTGGGCGGCGGCCTGGCGAAGTGAAGACCTTTTGGCCCATACGCGTCGCGGCGAGAAGCTGCCCGACGCCTTTATCGTCGACCAGGCCGAGCAAGTGATCTGGGTCATCGAGTTCGGCGGCGGGTACGACGCTCAGCGTGTCGAGGCGTTCCACAAGGACTGCGTGACCCGCGAGCTGCCCTATCAATTGTGGTGATGGACTATGGGGTCTGCGAAACCAAACATGCGACACATGCGACGTCGCCTGACGGACCGAGGTCGAAAGATCGTCGAGCACGTCGCACGCTACCGGCTTACCACAGTCGGCGTGCTCCGCCGTGTCGTCACGCCGGGGCTGTCCGCCAACGCCATTTCAAAGCTGGCTAACCGTCTCTGCGATGCCGGTTACCTCCGTAAGTACACGCTCCTTCATCCCACAAGGTACTTCGTGCTTGGGGAGGCGGGCGCGAACTTGCTGGGCATCGGTGGACATCGCAGCGCCCCGCTGGGACCCCAGTCGCTCCCGATCGAGTACGCAATTCTGGCCTACGCCACACTGGGCAAGGCCCTTCGCCAGCGATTGATTGGCGAAGAGATTCAACGCTTGTGCCCTTGGCTTCCGTCTGCTTTGGCCGAGGCCCCACACTGCGGAGACGCATCGCGTGGCGTGTTGGAACTTGTCCGCGTTGACTTGGGTGGGCCAGCAGATCACGTGGCCCGCAAATGTGCCGCCGACGTAAACGAACGCCGCCGCCTGCGTGAGTTCACCAACTTCGTGGCCCAGGGCCGTTTCCGATTGGTCATCATCACCGCCACCAAGGAGAAGGCGGCCGCCGTGCAGCGGGCGTTGGATCGCCACGGCTGGCCGGCCGGACTGTTGGTCCATTTTTCTGTCGTTCCTCAACTTCTTTCTCTTACTGCGAGTCGAAACCATGCGTGACACCTACTACCAATCCGTCGGCAATCCTCTCCAACTCGACAGACTGCCCACGACACGTCCGGAGACGGAAATGCTCCCGCCGCCGTTGGCGAGGCACCTAGCCTTCTCCCAAGTCATGACCACCGCACTCACCGCCGTCGGGGCAGGAATCGCCGTACTACTCCTTTATCGCTACCCCGGCGTCACTTGGCTGGAACCCTACGATCTGATCTTCGCGGGTCCTGCCTTCGTAGCCGGCCTCGCCGCGTGGAGCATTACTGGTCAAGTCCGCTGGCTGCTTCACCCGATCACGCTGCTGGCCGCGGCCTTGCTTTGCCTGAACCATCGCATTCCCTGGGGGCTCCAGGTACTCGCAGTTTCCGCCGCAAGCGGTCTGCTCGTGTATGCTTTCGGCAGGCATTGGACCACTGTATGCACGGCAAGCCCCACCGCTCGCTCGACGGCCGATGTTCTCCGATCACAATGGCAGTTGCAGCTCTTGGCCCTGGCCGGAATCGCTGTCTTTCTGACTGGCGTCCTGCTCTGGACGGATGCTTTGCTCGCCAAAGTCGCGATCGTCACGCTGCCCCTGGCGGCTGCCGTCGTTCCAGCACCCGACGGGCTTTGTACGCCGCGCTGGAAAGTCCTTGTCGACAGCCTCGTTTCCTGGTTCACGTACCATGCTCGCCCGTTACCCGGAATCCTGCAAAGCCCAGTCGCGCCGGCTCGATACCGCTGCGCTCTCCTGGTCCTGGCGGCTGTCTTCACTGCCATCCCCCTGGTCCGATGGCCGGGTTCGCCCGTGCTACGTCTCATCACCATGGCCCAATCACAGCATCAGGCGGTCACCGAGCAACTGACCGATCGCGGGGCAGGGGCGTTCGAACACCTTCGCTACGGCACGTTCACCTGGGGCCTGACATTTATCGCCATCGCCTTGCTCCCGGTCGTCCTGCCCTGGATGCTCACCCTGCCGTTGACGATGCCCGTGCTGTTAGAGGCCGCAGCCCACCGCGATCGGTCGCAATCCTCGAATCCTGTTCAGGCCACCCTCGCTGATCTCAGAAGGTCACCCGATCGCGTCGAACGGGGCAGCATCTATCTGGGGCGCGTCGTCGCGGATGGCAGTCCCGTTCTCGTGCCGCGGGATGTTTTTCGAGAACACGCCCACGGCCTTGGCGACAGCGGGGCAGGCAAGACATCCCTATTTCTGTGCCCGATCATCGAACAGCTCGTGATGCAGGGCGATTGCAGCGTCATCGTGCTGGATCTCAAAGCCGACACGCTCGAGTTGTTGGGCACGCTGCAAGCCGCAGCCGAAGCGGTGCGACGAGAACGCGGAGTGCGGATGCCGCTCAAGACGTTCTCCAACCAAGCCGCGATGCCCACCTTCGCGTTCAACCCCATGACGCAGCCGTTCTGGGCGAAATTCGACCTCCTCACCAGAACCGATATCCTCTGCGGCGCCAACGGCCTGACGTACGGGACCGATTACGGCCAGGGATTCTACAGCTCGTCGAACGCCGGCATCACGCACCACACCTTGAAGACCTTTCCGCACGTCAGCACGTTCAAGGAGTTGGCTGAATGCATCGGCAACGTCATCAGTACCGCCAAGAGGCATGAACTCCATCCCGAGATTCTCCGGGCGGGAGTCCACGTCCATGAGGTCATGAAGCGGCTGGCCGCCTGCGAACCGCTTAACGTCACGGCATCCACCGGCCACAGCCCCGAAGTCGTCCAGCAGGCCATCGATCTGACCCAGGTCTTTCAGGAACCACAATTGCTCTATTTCCACCTCTCGGCCACCTTGTCGCCCAGTGGGGCCCCGGAAATCGCCCGGCTGGTCAACTACATGCTGCTGGCCGCCGCCACGCAGACCAAGCGGCGGCACCCCGTGTTCCTCGTCATCGACGAGTTCCAGCGGATGGTCGCCAGCAATCTCGAATACATGCTCCAACTGGCCCGCAGCATGGGCGTCGGCGTCATCCTGGCCAACCAGAGCATGGAGGACCTCAAGAAGTCCACGACGAACCTGATCCCCGCCATCGAGGCCAATTGCCGCCTGCGGCAGTGGTTTTCCGTGTCCTCCAGCGATGACCAGCAGCGATTGATCAACGCCAGCGGCCTGACGGTGGATCGAGCGGTCAGCCGCTCCGTGTCCACGAATTCCGACGGCCAGCGCACGGTTTCCTACTCGGAATCCGAGCAGGTCGTCAATCGCTTCACGATCAACGACGTCTCACTGACCAGCGACCACCCCTTCCGGAGCTTTCTCCGCATCAGCCGAGGCGCCGGCTACGCCCAGTATGGCGGACTGCCCGTCATCGTCGAGTCTACCTATCACATTTCCAAGGACGAGTACGACCGCCGGAGATCGCTCCCGTGGCCAATGCTTCCCGGCATGTTCCAGCCACAGCGATTGTCGGATGTGGAGATGAGTCGGGGAACTCAGCCTCACGTCCCGCGGTCTGACGGTCCGCAATGGTCGGCAGAGATCATCAACGGCGGGGCGGCTCCCCTGTCTGAATCCGACACCAAATCCATCGAGGACATGTTCCAGCAGTTCCAGCAATCGGCGCCTGCGGACAAGCCTCGAAAGCGGAGGAACAAACCATGACCCTCACCGAACGTGACCTTGATCTCGTGGAGACGCTGACGCTGAAAGTGCCGGTGCTTACCATCCCGCACATTGCCGATGTGTGGTGGCCAAACGCTCGCAGCCAGCGAGTCCCGAGACACCGCCTGGCCCGGCTGGCGAAATCGGGCTGGATCGCGGTGCATGTTATCAATGCACATCGTCCGCCCC
>JAAYYU010000110.1 GCA_012515235.1 Candidatus Anammoximicrobium sp. | reverse complement strand
TCACCCCGTGGCTGCCGGTCTATTTGCAGAGCGGCCGAATCCGAGTCGGGGCGGTCCTGAACGAAACGGCGCCGGTCGTTTTCACGTGGCAGCCGGAGGGCGGCCCGACGGTGCTGACTACGTCGATAATGGAAGCCGCCGGCTTGCCGTTGCCGCCGGCTGAGACGGTCGTCCCGTGGCCGGTTGGAACCGGACGCCTAGTCTCGGCTCGACGCGGCGTCGTGCCGGCGATCCGTTTCGGGCGGGTCGTGCTGCGGGACGTGCCCGTGCATGTCCTGGGCGCTGACGGCGAAGACTTGGGCGCAAGGATCGGCCCGGACGCTTTCAGCGACCAAGTCGTCACGGTTGAACTCGAACGTCTGCGGCTGGCGATCCAGCCAAAGTCGGAGCGGCCTGGCAGTGGGGGCACCAATAGGTCGTCCGTCCCTGGTCGCCCTGCCGTCGCAATTGGATTCGCTGGCCGCACGCGAAGCACGGCTTGCCGCTGCGGCCGTAGACCCACAGCCGCTGGCCGTCCAGTGCCGATCGCGTGCGGCGCGGATAGCCCGTCAGGTTTTTAGCCAGCCACTGGCGGGCCGTGTGGGCGATCCTCAGGAGTTGCTCGTCCGACAAGTGGCCGACCGGGATCAGCGGATTGGTCCGCGTCAGGAACAGAACCTCGGACTTATACACGTTGCCGATCCCGGCGACGATCGATTGGTTCATGACGGCTTCGCCGATCGGAGTCGAATCGTGTGTGCGAAAGCGGCGCAGCACTTCGGCCTCATCCACGTGTTCGGCCAGCAGGTCTGGCCCCAGGCCGGTCAGCTGAAGGTGACGTCGCAACTGGTCGGCCGAGAGCAGTTGCAGGACCTTGGGCGAGAAGCAAATGCAGACGACCTCCGGCAGTTCCAGCACCAGGGCGGCCTGCCGCCGGTCCTTCTGCCACGTCTCGCCGGGCCGGTACAGATGCCAGGATCCGTGCATGCCCAAGTGGGAGTGGATCGTTCGCTGGTCGTCCAGGTGCATCAGCAGATGCTTGCCGCGCGCTTCGACCGCCGCGAACGTCCGGCCGGGCAAAGAACCGGCCGGGAAGCCCGGATCGCGGGCGCGCGCAGCGGCGATGGTGCGGCCTGTCAAAACGGGCCGCAGCCGTGCCGCGGTCCGAAAAATCGTGTCGCCTTCGGGCATATTCGTTCCTTGTCGGCGGCATTGTAGGCCGGGCGCATGGCAATTGGCAAGGCGGAAGAATCTCGGACCTCATCTGTGCGCCGGACCAAATCCCGTTACGATAGTCTCTCGCAGACGGGTCTCCGAACCCGGCCAGACCGTTTCAAAGACAGTTTCGGAGGCACGTCCAGCGGAAGGTCGGTTTTTCGGACCTTGGAGCCTGATCGCCGAATGGATCTGTCAGATGCGAATTCTGTTGATTGGTGATATTGTCGGTAAGCCTGGGAGACGGATCATCCGGCAAACCTTGGCCCAGTTGCGGCAGCGCGAGGACTTGAATTTCGTGATTGCCAATGCCGAGAACGCGGCCAACGGGTCGGGGATCACGGCGGAGATTTTCCGAGAGTTGCTGGACAGCGGAGTCGACTGTCTGACCGCCGGCGATCACATCTACCGGCGGAAGGAGATCATTCCGATCCTGGAGACGCAACCTCAGATCGTCAAGCCGGCCAATTTTCCGGCCACCTCGCCGGGCCGAACCTGGACGGTCCTGCCGGCCAACAACGGGGTGGCGGTGGGCGTGCTGAGCCTGCTGGGGCGGGTCTACATGCGGCCGGTGGATTGTCCGTTCACCGCCGCCGACCGGGTGCTGGCGGAAATGCCCAGGGACGTCAAGGTCCGCGTCGTCGATTTCCACGCCGAAGCGACCAGCGACAAGCAGCTGATGGGGCGCTACCTGGATGGTCGCGTTTCTGCGGTCTTGGGAACTCATACGCACGTCGCGACCGCCGATGAACAGATCCTGCCCGGCGGGACCGCTTTTCAGTGCGACGTCGGCATGACGGGGCCGCACGCCAGCATTATCGGCCGCCGGATCGACCGCGTCCTGATGACGACGACCACCTTCCGGCCGACGGAGTTTGACGTCGCCACGGACGACCTGCGGATCTGCGGAGCCGTGGTCGAGGTCTGTCCCCAGACGGGCCTCAGCACGGCCATCCGCCGCATCCAGGTGAAGCTTTCGCCCGAGGGAAGCTGGGACGTGATTTGACGGCAGCGAAGGGAACCGCGTCTTGGCGTGCAGTGCCTTGTCACCGCTTCAGACAGCGGCCTGGAGCGTTGCGGCGGATTGGGTTCAGGCGACATGGCAAGCCGCGGGAACACAAAGCGGCGGCCGTTCCGTCGCCACCGAGCCAAAGCGGCAACAAGGCGCCGCACTCCACAACTCCCGGCAAAGAACAAGAAACTGGGCACTCGTACGACGAAGACGCCAAAGGACAGACATCGTGGAATTCCAACTGCAAGCCCCGTTCGAGCCGGCCGGCGATCAGCCGCAGGCGATTGCCGCCCTGCTGGCGGGCCTGGACGCGGGCCGAAAGCACCAGGTCTTGATGGGCGTCACGGGTTCGGGCAAGACGTTCACGATGGCCAATGTCATCCAGCGCGTGCAACGGCCGACGCTGGTGATCTCCCACAACAAGACCCTCGCCGCCCAGTTGTATGCCGAATTCAAGGAGTTCTTTCCGCGCAACGCGGTGCACTATTTCGTCAGCTACTACGACTACTACCAGCCGGAGGCGTACATTCCGCAGCGCGACATCTACATCGAAAAAGACGCCTCGATCAACGAAGAGATCGATCGCCTGCGACTGGCCGCGACCAGCGCGCTGGTCAGCCGCCGCGACGTGATCATCGTGGCCAGCGTGTCCAGCATCTACGGCTTGGGATCGCCCGAGGATTACCGCCAGATGATGGTCGCTCTGCGCCGCGGACTGACGATTGACCGCGACGAGGTGTTGACCAAGCTGGTAAACATCCTGTACGACCGCAACGACGTGAGCTTCGAGCGGGGTAGATTCCGGGTGCGCGGCGACTGTGTCGAGGTCTGGCCGGCGTACGAAGAGTTCGCCTTCCGCGTGGAGTTCTGGGGCGACGAAGTCGACCAGTTGTCGATCATCAACCCGACCAGCGGCGAGACGATCGCGACGCAGGACGAGATGTTTATCTATCCGGCCAAGCACTTCGTGATGCCCGAGGAACGCATGGCGCAGGCCCTGGAGGCGATTCGCGGAGAACTGGATCAGCGGTTGCAGACGTTCCGGGACGAAGGCAAATTGCTGGAGGCGCAACGGCTGAGCGCCCGCACGCGGTTCGACCTGGAGATGCTGGCCGAAGTCGGTCATTGTCCCGGCATCGAGAACTACAGCCGCCATCTGTCCGGCCGCAAGGAAGGCGAGAAGCCGGATACGCTGTACGATTTCTTCCCCAAGGATTTCCTGCTGGTCGTGGATGAATCGCACGTCACCGTGCCGCAGATCGGAGCGATGTACGCGGGCGACCGCAACCGGAAACAGACGCTGGTCGAGCACGGGTTCCGGCTGCCCAGCGCGCTGGACAACCGGCCCATGCGGTTCGACGAGTGGGAACGGATGGTGCACCAGGCCGTCTTCGTTTCGGCCACGCCCGGAGCGTATGAACTGAAGCAGACCGGCGGTGAGGTCGTGGAGCAGGTGATCCGGCCGACGGGCCTGCTGGACCCGGAGTTGGAAATCGTTCCGGCGCGCGGCCAGGTGCCGCACCTCCTGGACCAGATTCGCCAGCGGGCGCAGATCGGCGAACGCGTGCTGGTGACGGTGCTGACCAAGCGGCTGGCCGAGGATTTGTCGGCTTACCTGAACGAGCAGAACGTGTCCTGCAAGTGGCTGCACAGCGAACTAGACGCCTTCGAGCGGGTCGAGTTGCTGCGGGAACTGCGCGAGGGCCGCTTCGATGCCCTGGTCGGCGTCAACCTGCTCCGCGAAGGCCTGGACCTACCCGAAGTCTCGCTGGTGGCCATCCTGGATGCGGACAAGGAGGGTTTTTTGCGAAGCGAAACGTCGCTGATCCAAACCATCGGGCGGGCCGCGCGAAATGTGAACGCCAAGGTGATCCTGTACGCGGACAAGGTGACCGGTGCGATGAAGCACGCCATCGACGAAACGCGCCGCCGCCGCCGACTGCAGGAGGATTACAACCGCCAGCACGGGATCACGCCGGAGACGATCCGCAAGAACATTCGTGCCGGCATCGAGGCCGAGGTCGACGCGCACCGCCAGGCCAACGCCGCCGCCGGCCGCACGAGCGACGCGGAGTACGTCACGCAGGAGTACATCAACGAGTTGGAAGCCGAAATGCTGGCTGCCGCGGAAGCGTTGGAGTTCGAGCGGGCAGCCGCCTTGCGGGACCGCATCGTGAAACTGCAAGAGTCGTACGGCGAGAAGATCAGCGACGTCAAGTTCCCATCGCCTTCGTCGCAGCGCGGCCGCCGCCGCGGACGTCAAGGCCAGGGCAAGATCCCCAAGCCGAAGCGGCAACCGTAGCGTGAGGGCCGCAGCGCCACGCCCGGAACGCCGGCGGCGTCGAGCGCGTTGCGGGAAGGCCACCGCGCGGCCTCGTCGCTCCGGCTCATGGGGCGAGGAGTTCCAGCAGGTACCGGGCCTGGGCATCGCCGGGGTTGAGTTCCAGCACTTGCCGGCAGACCGTCGCCGCGCGTTCCCGGTCGCCCAGGGCGCGGTAGATCACCGCCAGGTTTCTCAGCCCGGCGGCATAGTCGGGATGGGTTTCGCCCAGCGTTTCTTTCCAGATCTCCGTGGCCCGTCGCAGCAACTGTTCCGCGCGTGCGTGGTCTCCCTCGCTCTGGTACATCAGCCCCAAGTTATTCAAGCTGGCAGCGTAATCGGGATGCCTTTCTCCCAGGGTTTCCTTTCTCAATTCCGCGGCCCTCCGGCCGTGGTGGATCGCCTCGGCGACTTTGCCCATCTGAGCGAGGACGTGGCTCAGATTGTGGTGGAATTGAGCCTCGTTGGGCGCCCCTGCAAGGGCCGCTTCGTAATGGCTGCGGGCTTCGCCGAACCGTCCCTGGAGCGTCAAGACACGGCCCAGGTTGTTGTGGGCGCTGGCGTAGTCCGGAGCGAGTTCCAGGGCCGTCCGCAGCTGCAGCAGGGCCTCGTCGAGTCTTCCCAGCTGCAGCAGAGCATGGCCGAAATTGTTGCGGACCTCGGCCTGATCCGGAGCGATTTCAAGGGCCGTCAGAAAATGTCCGATTCCCTCGTCGATCTTCCCCTGCTGGACCAGTGCCAGCCCAAGGTTGCTGTGCGCGTCGGCATGATCGGGTTCGATTTCCAACGCCTTTCGGTAGCAGGCAACTCCCTCTTCAACTCTGCCTTGCTCGACCAACGCCACGCCAAAACCGTAGTGGGTGCCGGCATTCCGGGGATCGAGTTCCAGGGCCTTTTGACAGCAATCCCGTCCCTCATCGACTCGGCCTTGCCGGATCAGGGCGATGCCCAGATTGGCCCAGGTCCGCGCGTTGCGAGGATCGATTTCCAGCGCCTTCCGATAGCAGGCGATGCCCTCGTCGGCCCGGCCCCGCTCGACCAGGATCGCACCCAGGTTCGTGTGAGCACGCGAGTTTTTCGGCGCCTTGGCGACCGTATCCTGCCAGATCCGCAGGGCGGTCCGGTAATCGTCGTTCCGCAGATAGGTCAGCGTTCCCAGGGTCGCGGCAAGGACGGCAACCAAGCACACGCCCGACCACTGCGCCGCCGGCTGCAGCGACGGTCTGCGGCTGATGAGCTTCCGGCCCGCGGCGTACACGCCCAGCACGATCGCAACCACCAGCGGCGCCAAAGGCAGGTACATGCGGTGCTCGAACGCCAGGTCGAGAATCGGGATCACACTCGAACTTGGCGCCAGCGTCAGGAAGAACGAGGCACCCAGAAACCCCCACCGGGGCCATCGCCACAGCGTCCAGAGCACCAGCACCGCCAGCGTGCCGATGGCCGCGGCCGGAGGCACGATGTCCCACACGGATTGGGCCACGGGCCACTGATAGTCCAGACACAGGGGCGCGGGCCAAACGCTCAGCCTCAGATAATGCACGACGACTCCGAATTGCGAGCGGGCGTACTCCCACACCGTGACCGCCTGTCCGGCGTCCGGATGGCCGGACCGAGACACCAGCAGCGCCGGCACCAGCATCCCCCACGTGAACGCCAACGCCACGTACAGCCCCCAACGCTGCCGGAACACGCTCCGCAGCGAAGACGCCAGAAACGTGCGGTCGTACAGCAGGATGACGAACGGCGCCACCGCCGTGGCTTCCTTGCTGCCCATCCCCAGCAGGCAAGCGGCCACCGCTCCGGCGTACCACCGCCTTGGGCGCGCAGCGGAAGCCCCCCGCATCACGCAGTACAGCGCCAGCAGGCTGAACAAACCGTACATCGCTTCGCACCGCTGGACGACGTACGTCACCGTTTCCGTGTGCAAGGGATGCAGCATCCACAGAAGCGTTGCGGCCAGGGCCAGGGACGTCGACGCCGGACCGAATGGGTGGTCGCGCGGACCGAGCCGCAGAGTTCTTCGCACCAAGCCGAACAGCGTCAAGGCCGCTCCCAGGTGGATTCCCAAATTGAAGAGGTGGTAGGGAACGACCTCCAGTCCGCCGACGCTGTAGCAAGCGGCCAAAGACAGGTTCAAGACCGGGCGGTAATAGTCCAGTTTGTCCACTGGCGCGAGAACCTCGTCCAGCCGCCACAGACGGCGGATGCTCGGGTTCATGGAGATCGCAGGGGCATCGTCGAACACGAACTCGCCGTGCGTGCTGTTGCTGTAGGCGGCCGCGCCGGCCAGGAGGATCAGCAGCCCCGCGGCCCACGTTTTTGCCTCACGTCGCTTCCTCCACGGAGATTCCGGCGTTTCCCGGAGCCGGGGTTCTTTCGGCGTCCTTCGATCCCTGAAACCGCGTGTACGCGCCATAGACGAACGTCCTCACTGGTCGATGGAATTCTAGCTGTCCGGGAACCGGAACGCGACCTGCTGGCCGCCGGTCCGATCACTTCGCCGTCTTGGCTTCCCGGCCCCGGCCCAACGCCTGCAAGCAGACGCCGAGGTTGTGCCGGTACTCCGCGTCTTCCGGGTCGAGTTCAGAAGCCGCCTGGTAGTGAACCACCGCTTCGTCGCAGCGGCCCAAACGGAGCAGAATGTTGCCGAGGTTGTTGTGGGCCGGCGCGAATCGCGGGTCGATCTCCAGCACTTTCCGGTAATGCCCGATCGCCTCATCGTCTTGTCCCTGGTGCCCCAACGCCACGCCCAGGTTCAGGTGCGCTTCGAGGTCGTCGGCACGGAACTGCAGAACCTGCTTCAAACGCGGGACGGCCTCGTCGAAGCGTCCCAGTTGGACCAGCAGCAGACCGAAGTTGAAGTTCGTCTCGGTGTAAGCCGGGTTGATCTCCAGAGCCGTCTGGTAGTGGGCGATCGCCTCCGCCGAACGGCCTTCGTGCGCCAAGGCTCGTCCCAGGTTGTTGTGGGCGCGGTAATTGTGCGGCGCTTTGGCGACCGTGTCTTGCCAGATCCTCAGTTCACTGCGATAGTCGTCGTTGCGAAGATAGGTCAGGATTCCCAAGACACCGGCGATTCCGGCGATCAGGCACACGCTCGCCAACCTCGCCGCGGGCTGCAGAGACGGACGCCCGCTGACAAGCTTTCGGCCGACCGCGTACACGCCCAGCACGGCCGAGATCGCCAGCGGCGCCAAGGGCAGGTACATCCGATGCTCGAACGCCAAATCGGGAATCGGGATGACGCTCGAACTGGGCCCCAGCGTCAAGAAAAACGCGGCCCCCAGGAAGCCCCCTTTCGGCCAGCGCCAAAGAGCCCCCAGCACGGCGCACAAGACCGCGCCGAGGAACGCGGCAAAGGGAACGATGTCCCCGGCAGATCGGGCCACCGGCCATTGGTAATCCAGGCACAGAACGTCCGGCCAAACGCTCAGCCGCAGATAATGGGCGACCACGCCAAATTGCGTGCGAGCGTACTCCCAAATGGTGATCGGGTCGGCCGCGCGCGGAGATCGGCTCAAGTTGGACGCCAAGAGCATCGGCGCGAGAATGCCCCACGTCAAGGCGAGGCCGGCGTACAATCCCCACCGTTTCCGGAACGTCTCGCGCAGGGAGGAAGCCAGGAAGATGCGGTCGTACATCAAGACCAGCAGGGGCGTCACCGCCATCGCTTCCTTGCTCCCCATCCCCAACGCGCACGCCGCCACCGCGCCGCCATACCACGGCCACCCGCGCGGCGACGTGGCGCCCCGCAAGGCACCGTACAACGACAGCAAGCTGAACAGCCCAAACATCGCCTCACAACGCTGGACCACATACGTCACGGATTCCGTTTGCAGCGGGTGCAACATCCACAACAGCGTTGCCGCCAGGGCCAAAGCGGTTGAGGCCGTGGCAAGGTGGTGGCCGCGCGGCCAAAGCAGCAGCGTCCGGCGCACCAGGCCGAACAGCGTCAAAGAGGCCGCCAGATGGATCCCCAGGTTCAGCACATGATAAGCCAGGACGTCCAGTCCCCCGACGCGGTAGCAGAGGGCCAGCGACAGGTTCAGGACAGGCCGATAGTAGTCCAGTTCCGCCACCGGCAACAGGACCTCGTCCAGACGCCGCAGACTGCGGATGCTCTCGTTGTCGGCGATGGAAAACGGGTCGTCGAAGACAAAGGCGCCGTGCAGACTATTGCTGTAGGCAGCCGCACCTGCCAAGACGACCGCCGCTACGGCGGCCCCTGCGCTCGCAGACCCCGGTCCGGCCAGCGGAGGTGCCGCCGGTCCGGCACGCCGGGAGTCCGTCGATTTCGCCCGCCTTCTGGATGCTCGTCCTCGCGGCATGAACAACCTGCCTCCCTGGGTGAGCCGCTCTTTGAATTTCATCGGCCTGCCGGACGCTGGTCCAGCGGCGGCGACGTTGCAGTGTCCGCCCGTTCTTCCCATCGCCGCGGCTGGTTTCCGGGGAACACAAAGTCGCGCTGCACGACGAAATTCGCGAAGAAGAGGACCGTTTCCGCCAGGATCTTGGCCGCGTAGACGTCCATCACACCCGGCCGGCTAAACAGCCGGATCAACCCATAACTCATCGCACCCGACACCACCACCAGCAGCAGATACTTGGGCAACGTTCGAGCGACTTGCTCCTTCGAGCGAAACACGGTGTTCCGATTGCCCCAGAAGTTGAAGAGCGTGGCCAGCACCCGGCCGGCAACCTGAGCCGCGCCCAGGTTCGGCCAGCACAGGAAGGCCGCAGCAAAGACCGCGTTGTCCAAGAGGGCCGAGATCAGCGACACGAACGTGAATCGCAGCAGGACGAAGTAAATCCGGAACGAGTCCAGCAGCGGATTGAAATGGGACGAACGGTTGCCGTCGAAGTAGATGGTCTGAATGCGCGTCTCCCGGATGCGGATTCCCTCGTACTTGCAGACCAACAACATCTCCAATTCAAACTCGTAGCCCTGGTGCGGAATCACCAGCAGTCGCGGGATCATGGCCCTCGGGATGCCGCGCAGACCGGTTTGCGTGTCGGAAACCTTCTGCCCCATGATCCACCGCATGACGCGTCGCGTGAGCGCGTTTCCGAGCCGGCTGCGAAGGGGCAATTGGCCCTCAAATCCCCTCGCCCCCAGGATCAGGCTGTGTGGATTGGCGGTCAGCGATTCAGCCACCGCCATGACGTCGGCGACCGTGTGCTGTCCGTCGGCATCCGCCGTTACAACCCCCACCCGGCCGCCTGGCTCGCACGCGATGTGGTTCAAGCCGGTCTTCAAAGCCGCCCCTTTGCCCAGATTCACCACGTGGTTCAAAACCACGGTGTTCCCTACCCGCCGCACCGCCTGGAAGACATCGGCATACGCCGGTCCGCTCCCGTCATTCACCACCACGACGTGAGCCCCCGCGGCAGTCAGTCCCTGGACAAAACCCAGCAATCTCGGTTCGGGCTTGTAGGCCGGAATCAGGACAATCACATCGGACATGCTTGTGTGCTTCTCTGCTGCGGATAAAAGCCCAGCTGCTGTGCGGCGTACTGCCGAACCGAGCCTTCATTTTACAGCGGCTTCCCGTTGTCCTAGAATGGGGCGTAGGCCCGTAATCACCAAAGAGTTCATGCCATGACGGCGATCAAACCGAAGGTACTGCTTGTCTACCCTCCCATCAGCAAAATGGACCGCTATGGCAGCGAACTGGGGGTCTTTGGCGGAAAGCAGATTCCTTTGGGCGTGTTCTGCCTGGCGGCCTACCTTCGCCAGCAAGGCTACTCGGTCCAGGCCCTGGACGCGGAAGCTCGCGACTTGACCAACGAGGACGTAGTCGCCGAACTCCACACCGGCGGCTACGGCGTGTTGGGGATCTCGTCCACGACGGTCGCTTTCCATCGTTCTCTGGAACTGGCCCAGGCGGTCAAGGCCGCCCGCCCCGAAACCGTCGTCGTCCTCGGCGGGCCGCACGTCTCGTCGCAGCCCGAACAGCCCTTGCAGTTCGATGCGTTTGACTACGCGGTCCGCAACGAAGGCGAAGTCACACTGGACGAACTTTTGCAAGTGATCGCGAATCAAGGCCATCCGTCCGGCGTGCGAGGCCTGATCTACCGCCGCAACGGCAATGTCGTCGTCAATCCGTGCCGCCCCTACATCGCCGACCTGGACACGCTGCCGTTTCCCGCCTACGACCTGATTCCGGACATGCGGATCTATTCTCCGCCGCCGTTTAACTACAAGCGGCTGCCGGTCGCCAATCTCATGACCTCCCGCGGTTGCCCGAACGCCTGCACGTTCTGCGAAAACACGACCTTCGGACGCCAGTTCCGGATGCGAAGCGCCCAGAGCATCGTCGAGGAAATCGAGTTCCTGATGACCCGGCACGGGGCGCGGGAGATCTCGTTCGTGGACGACACCTTTACCGTCCGGCGGTCCCGGATCTACGAAATCTTCGATCTGGCCCGGCAACGCGGCTTGAAATTCCCCTGGAGTTGCATGTCGCGCATCAATACGGTCGACGAAGACCTTCTCCGCTTTATGCGGGACAACGGCTGCTGGTACATCAGCTTCGGCATCGAAAGCGCCGACGAGGAGATCCTGCGGACGATTCGCAAGAACATCACTCCGGCCGCCGTCGAACGCGTGGTGGAGGCCTGTCGCCGTTTGGGAATCGTCACCAAAGGCTTCTTCATGATCGGCCACCCCCGTGAAACGGTCGAAACCATCGAGAAGACAATCGCATTTGCCAAGCGAATCCCGCTGCGGCACGTGGTGGTGACGATCAACACGCCCATGCCGGGCACGGAACAGTACCAGCACGCGCATGAGTACGGGACGCTGGACGAATCGGATTGGAAACGCTTCAACTACTGGAAGCCGGTCTTCGTGCCGCACGGGCTGACGCCGGAAATCCTGCTCGCCAAACAGCAGCAGTTCATTCGCGAGTTCTACCTGCGTCCGAGACTGCTGCTTTGCCAAGTCCAATTTGCCGCGAGCAACCCTTCCCAGTGGAGCCAACTCGGACGGATCGTCGCCGGCTCGGTCCGCTACCTGCTGCGGAAGCGGAAGTGAGCGGAATGCCGCAACCGCCACCATGCCCGCTTCGCGCCCTCTTCGGGCCACCACGCTGCTCGCCAGCGTGGAGCCATGTTCAGCACCAGCCGCCGTCCCGTCTCGCGCCCTCCTGGGCCACCACGCTGCTCGCCAGCGTGGAGCCATGTTCAGCACCAGCCGCCGTCCCGTCCCACGCCCTCCTGGGCCACCACGCTGCTCGCCAGCGTGGAGCCATGTTCAGCACCAGTCGCCGTCCCGTCCCACGCCCTCTTCGGGCCACCACGCTGCTCGCCAGCGTGGAGCCATGTTCAGCACCAGTCGCCGCCCCGTCCCGCGCCCTCCTGGGCCACCACGCTGCTCGCCAGCGTGGTGGCGCCGGGGACGCTATCCCCGCGAAATCGCAGCGGAATCCTTGCTGCGAATCAGCGAGCAACTCGGCTTGCCGCCAGTGCTCTCCGAAAAGGGGGAATTCATTGTGCCCTACGCCGTTACTCGTCTGGCTCGGCGTGCCACGCGCGGATGGCCGTGGGTGCCGTTGCGGGAACTGCCGCCTCCCGCCTACAATACGGCCGGAATCGGCCGGTGTTTCGTCTCGGTTAAGGACGTGGGCGAGTTCGTCCACCGTGTAGGGTCAGGCTTACAGATTTCAATTTTCGCGGGGCAGTCGCTTTCCAAGTGGCAGGTCCTGGGACCGCGAAAACTGAAATCTGTAAGCCTGACCCCAGACTCAGCGGAAACCGGGAAATTAGTTCGGTCACCGTTGCTTCAGGGAACCAAACTGCGCGGCGGCAAAGACGGCGGTGAAACAGCGGCAAGCCTGCCAGGCCGGGCAAATCATCCACAAGTCGCCTCGGTGCGGACGCTGGGCGTCCGCCTGGGTGACCGTGCGTCGCTTGGTAAGTGAGGGCAAATGAAGGCACGCGCTCCTCAAGCAATTCCAAGATCCGTCTGTTCCCAGCCAACGCGAAAACAAGAACGAGCCACGACTTCGGAGTCTGGTGCCGACTTTGACGCGGCGACAGTTACTCGAACGATGCTAACTCGGCGGTGCGACCTTGATTTCCTCCCAGTTCTCAGGAATTGACCTTGCGATCGTCGTAGCCTACCTGGTGGCCGTGGTGGGGCTGGGCTGCTATGCCAGGCAGTTCCGTGCCCGGAGCGGCGAGGGAAGCCACTACTTCCTGGCCGGCAACTCGCTCGGCTGGCCGGTGATCGGGCTGGCCATGTTCGCCGCCAACATTTCGACCGTCCACCTGGTCAGTTTCGCGGAGACGGCCTACAAGTACGGCCTGGTCTACGGCAACTTCGAGTGGATGGCCGGGTTCACGCTGGTCCTGCTGTCGCTGTTTTTCGCTCCGCTGTACCTCCGCTCGCGCGTGCCCACGCTGCCGGATTTCCTCGAACGGCGTTTCAATCGCCACTGCCGCGACTGGCTGACGATCGTTTCGATCTTCTCGGCCGTGGTGATTCACATCGGCGTGGCGCTGTACACGGCGGCCTTGGTGCTTCGCGGCATCCTGGGGATCGAGCCCGGCGCGACCATCCTGGGTCTGGACCCGATGATGTTCTTTATCATCGTGCTGGCGGGGCTGACGGGGATCTACACCATGATCGGCGGCCTGCTGGCCGTCGTATGGACGGAGAGCATCCAGACGGTGCTTTTGCTGATCGGCGCGATCTGCATCACGGCGGTGGGCTACTACCACGTCGGCGGCTGGTCGGAACTGGCCCATACGCTGGCCACTTGTCCCCATCCGCTGGCCGAAGCCGCCGATCCGAAAATCTGCTGTAACTGGTCCACGGAGAACTTCCTCTCGATTCTGCGGAGCGCGGGCGATCCCAGCAAGCAGCCTTGGTACGGCATCCTGCTGGGCTATCCCGTGATCGGCATCTGGTACTGGTGCTGCGACCAGACGATCGTCCAGCGGGTGCTGGCAGCGAGGGACGAGAAGCAGGCCCGGTTGGGGCCGCTGTTCTGCTCCTTCCTCAAGATTCTGCCGGTGTTTTTCTTTGTGCTGCCGGGCGTCATCTGTGTGGCCCTGGTCCAGCAAGGGGCTCCGGTGTTCCGCGGCGAGGCCCCCCTGTTGCCGGCCGACACCTACACGTTCATGATCACGCACATGCTGCCCTGGGGGCTGAAGGGGCTGGTCACGGCGGCCATGCTGGCCGCCGCCATGCAAACGTGCTCGGCCGCCTTGAATTCCACGGCCACGCTGTTCGCTTACGACATCGTCAAGCGTTACCGGCCCGCGACGTCCGATCACCAATTGGTTGTCGTCGGCAAGATCACCACGGTCGCGGGGACGATCCTGGCCATCATCTCGTCGCCGATCTTCGGGCAGAAGGACACCGTGTTCCAGGCCTTGACCGATTTGATCTGCTACGTCGCCCCGCCGATCACGGCCGTGTTCCTGCTGGGCGTATTCTGGAAGCGGGCCACCGGCCGGGCGGCCTACCTGGCGCTGGTGATCGGCAACTTGATCGGCGTGGCGATCTTCTTCCTGGAGTTGTTCCAGGAACGCACGGGCTGGAATTCCGTCGTGAGCTGGCACCAGAGTCTGACGGGCATGGAATTGACTTCGATGATCGCGTCGTTCTACCTGTGCGCGCTGTGCGGTGTGATCGTCGTCAGCGTCTCTTACCTGTTTCCCGCGCCGCTCAAGGAGGAAGCCAGGCTGTTGGTCTGGGAAGACTGGCGGGAGCCGTTGCGTGGCGAGGTCCACGGCCGCGGGCTGGGCAACTACCGCGCGCTGTCCGCGGTCGTCGTAGTCACGCTCCTGGTGCTGTACTACGTGTTCCGGTAGGTAGGCGTGGCGGAATTCGGGCTGTTCGGGAAGCGGACTGTCGTCCTCCCGGCGATCCCGCTCGCCGCTTCGCCGTGGTGTCTGCCACCACAGGGTTCACAGCAAACTGGCTTCGACGGTTTCGATCGAGGCTGCGGGCCGGCTGCGCCGTGGCGGGTCCGTGTCGTCCTCCAGGGGAAGGCCCAGGACTTCGCGGGCCAGTCGCCGATAGTCCCTGGCGCCGTTGGAGTCGGGCGCGTATTGAAAGATCGTCTGTCCGAAACTGGGCGCTTCGGCCAGCCGGATGTTGCGGCGAATCCGTGTCGCAAAACTCTTGGCGCCGGCCCAAACGGCCGTCGCCGACTGTTGTTGGGCGAGAAACGCCTCGACATCCGAACTGACTTCCGCGGCCAATCGCGTCCCGGATTCATACATGCACAGCACGACCCCGGCCAGTCGCAGGCCGGGATTCAAACGCTGGGCGACGACGTCGACGGTGCGGAGCAGCTTGCCGAATCCGTGCAGGGCCAGGAAATGGGGCTGCAAAGGCAGGAAGATTTCCTTGACCGCGGTCAGCGCGTTGAGTGTCAGCACGCCCAGAGACGGCGGGCAGTCGATGATCAGGTAATCGAAGTCGCCGTCGTCCAGCATAAGTTTGTCCCGCAGGATCAGTTCCCGGCCGACCTCGCCGGCCAGTTCCAACTCGGCCGCGGCCAGGTCCAGATGCGACGGCACCAGCCACAGGCGTTCGGCAATCTGAACGCGGACTTCTGACAGCCGCGTGTCGCCGGTCAAGACTTGATAGACCGATCCGCGGTCCTCGCGCAACGCCGCTCCCAAGTGCAACGAGGCATGGGCCTGGGGGTCCAAGTCGATCAGGCACACGCGCTGGCCTTGCTCTGCCAAAGCGGCGCTCAGATTCACGGCGGTCGTGGTCTTTCCGACGCCGCCCTTCTGGTTGATGATGGCAATGGTGCGCACGATGGGAACTCCTTTTCTGTCAACCAGGGTGCCGCCAAATCCTCGCGGCGTGCGGCCTTAGGGAACATCGTCCGGTTCCGCCCAGCGGGTTGGCGGCGATTATAAACCCATCCCCGTTGATGGCACCAGACGATTCCGGGCAGGATCGCGAACGCCTGAGATTCAGCTAGCACCCGTTGGTTCCGAGGGTAAGATGGGTTACAACATGCGGCGGAATGAGGTTTCTTGACTTTCAGCGGCGATGGCAGCGGGAGGGGCTTGGTGCGGGTGATCATCGAGAAGAACGCGGACGCGGTAGCGGTCCGTGCGGCGTGTTTCGTAGCGGAACTCATTCGCCGCAAACCCGCTTGCGTACTGGGTTTGCCTACGGGCGGAACGCCGCTGGGCTTGTATCGGCAGTTGATTCGTTTGCACCGCGAAGAAGGACTCGATTTCTCGCAGGTGACCACGTTCAACCTCGACGAATACGTGGGCTTGGAAGCGACCCATCCGCAGAGTTACCGGTACTTCATGCAGGAAAACTTGTTCCGGCATGTGAACCTGGACCCGGCGAAGACGCACGTGCCCGACGGCTTGTCGCTGGATTTCGAGTCTTCCTGCGAAAAGTACGAGCAGATGATTCGCGCCGCCGGAGGCATCGACCTGCAGGTCCTGGGGATCGGCAGCGACGGGCATATCGCCTTTAACGAACCCGGCTCGTCGCTGGGCAGCCGGACGCGCGTGAAAAGCCTGACGGGCGAGACCATTCGCGACAACGCCCGCTTCTTTGGCAGCGAGGATCAGGTGCCCCGGTTGGCGATCACGATGGGCGTCGCGACGATTCTCGATTCGCGGCGCTGCCTGCTGCTGGCCACCGGCCCCGGCAAGGCGTCGGCCGTGCGAAGTGCGATCGAAGGTCCCGTGACGGCGCAGGTTACGGCGTCGGCGCTGCAGTTGCACCGGGACGTGATCGCCGTTTTGGACGAGGACGCCGGCGGCTGGTTGACCCGCCGCGAGTGTTACGCCGAGTTCGAACGGGCTCAGAGGCTGCTGGAGACCGGCCAGTGGCGCGAATTGGGGATTGGCAAGCAATAGTCATGCGACAGATTGGCACGCTACAAACACAGACGCAAGCCGACCGGTTTACGGCCTTCCTGGTCACCCAGGACATCTCGGCTGTCGCCGAGCCGGACACGGATTGGTGGACGATTTGGGTCCGGGACGAAGACCAGGTGGCGGTGGCCCGCGACGCGCTGGACGAGTTCCGTCGGAACCCCGACGACGCCCGCTATCACGGCGTGGTGCGGGAAGCCAGCGCCGTGCTGCAAGCCCAGGCGAAGCGGCGCGACCTGGCACGGAAGAACGTGATCCCCGTAGGCGGCGGCCGTTGGCAGCAATCGGGCCTCCGCGCGACGCCTTTGACGGCGGCGGTCATCGCGCTGTGCGTCGTCCTGTTCGTCCTGTCCGGCTTCGGACGCAACGACCGCAGCGCCGCGATGCGCTCGCTGGGCTTTTGCGACGCCCGCCACGCCCAACGAGCGGACTGGGACCCGAGCCGCACTCAGGACCGGCTGATCGACATCCGCCGCGGCCAATGGTGGCGGCTGGTGACCCCGATTTTCCTGCACGCCGACGTCCTGCACTTGCTGTTCAACATGATCATGTTCCACATCTTTGCGCGGGCCATCGAGATGCGTCAAGGTGCGGCTCGCCTGGGCGTGTTGATGCTGTTGATCGCGCTGCCCTCCAACGCCGCGCAGGGGCTGGCGCCGGCCACCTGGGGCACCCTCAGCGGCGGCCCGTTCTTCCTGGGCATGTCTGGCGTCGTCTACGGCCTGATGGGTTACCTGTGGATGAAGACCGTGTATCATCCCGGCTCAGGTTTGTTTGTGAACGCCGGGACGGTCGTTTTTCTGCTGGGCTGGATGACGATCGGTTTCACCGGGGTCCTGGGAGACAGCCTGCAGATGGCCAACCTGGCGCACGGCGGCGGCTTGTTGGCCGGGATGATCTGGGGCTACGTTTCTTCTCCGCGCACCTGATTCCAGGCCACGTCGCCGACGCCGGTGCAGGCGTTGGCCAGCCGCGCGGCGACGAACAGCAGATCGCCCAGCCGGTTCAGATAGCGGAGGACGGTCTCCGAGACGCCTTCGCCGGGCAGGGCGGCGAGGGTCACGACGCGCCGCTCCGCGCGGCGGCAAACGGTGCGGGCCACGTGCAGCGAGGCGGCGGCCAAACCGCCCGCGGGCAGGATGAACGCGTTGAGCGGCGTCAGGGCCTGCTCAAAACGATCGATGTCCTGTTCCAGCGCGGTCACGTTCCGCGGCGAAATCAACGGGATCGGCAGGACTTCCGGATCGCTGGCGGCCAACTGCGAACCGAGATTGAACAGTTCGTTTTGCACGCGCTGGATCACCGCCTCTGCGTCCGGCGGCAGTCCGGCGGCGCGGGCCAGGCCCAGCATCGCGTTCAACTCGTCAACCGTGCCGCAGGCTTCCACGCGGGGATGATCCTTGGCGACGCGCTGCCCGGCCAGCAGCCCTGTTTGCCCTTCGTCTCCGGTCTTCGTGTAGATCTTCATGAGTGGGCCTTTCCTGTCGGCTGCAGCGCGCTCAGGCCGACTACTTCGTGGCTTGCCTGGGAAGCGGTCGTCTGGCCGATGAGCGTATGCGCGGTGCAGTCGCAGATCGAGATCGGCAGGATCTCGCCGATCAGGCTCCGCGTGCCCGGAAAGACGACGATCCGATCGCAGTGAGTCCGCCCGGTCAGTTGCAGCACCGCGCCGTCCGCGCCGTCCTCGCCGCGTTTTTCCGCGGACCGGCTGGGACCTTCCACCAGCACCTCGACCGGCCGGCCGAGAAACCGCCGGTTGTCCTCCTCGCTGATCGCGTCCTGCAGGGCCAGCAGTTCCCGGTTGCGGCGGCGTTTGACGTCTTCCGGCACATCGTCCGGCAGCGACTCCGCCGCTTTCGTTCCAGGCCGCTCGCTGTACTTGAAAACAAAGCTGCTCTTGAAGCGGCATTCGCGGACCATCTGGACGGACTGCTGGAAATCGTCCTCCGTTTCGCCGCAGAACCCGACGATGAAATCGCTGGACACGGCGGCCTCGGGCAACCACTCCCGGATGCGGGCCATCATCTCCCGGTAGTCTTCGACGGTGTAGCCGCGTTTCATGCGCTGCAGGACGCGGTTCGAGCCGCTCTGCAGAGGCACGTGCAGGTAGCGGGAGCACTTGGGCAAATCGCGGACGGTCTGCAGCAGTTCGGCGGTCATGTCTCTGGGAAAGTTGGTGACGAATTTCAGCCGCTGAATTCCCTCGATGTCGTGCAGCGCGGTCAGCAGGTCGGCCAGACGCGTGGTGCGGCCGCTGTCGTGGTAGCGGTAGCTATTGACGGTCTGGCCCAGCAGCGTGATCTCCTTGCAGCCTTGATCGGCCAGCAGCCGGGCTTCGGCCAGGATGTCTTCCGGGGGCCGGCCTTGCTCCGGCCCCCGCGTCATGGGCACGATGCAGTAAGTACAGAACTTGTCGCAGCCGATTTGGATGCGCAGGTAGGCCTGGAAGGGCGTGGGCCGCGAGGCCGGATCGCGGAGCGGGTCGAACGTCTCGTGGCTGCGGCGGATTTGTTCCACCGGCCCGTCGCGCCGCCCCAGGCTGACCGCCAGTTGCCGGCCGCCGCCCGCCCGCGCCCGCTCGATCAACTCCGCCGCCTGCGGCAGCTGGCCGGGGCCGACAACCAGATCGACGTGCGGCGCCCGCTCGAAAATCAGCCGCTGATCCTTCTGGGCCATGCAGCCCAACACGCCGATGACCTGTTCGGGATGACGCTGCTTGTGGCGCCGCAACTGGCCCAGCGCGCTGTAGATCTTGTCTTCCGCGTGTTGCCGCACGCTGCACGTATTGAACAGGATCGTGTCGGCCTGATCGGCGGACTCGACCAGTTCATAGCCCTGCCGCCGCAGACTGGCTACGACCATTTCGCTGTCCAGCACGTTCATCTGGCAGCCGACGGTTTCGATGTACAGGCGATGCGGCGCAGTGGTCAAAACAGGGTCTCCAGAGGGAAAGGCCATCGAGCGTCGGGTCAAGTGGGCAACGTGTGGCTGGCGGAAAGGGAACGTGACCGGTTCCAGGCCCTCGCTCAGGGACGTTGGGGCGGGGCCGCCGCGGGGCCGGCAGCCCCGCCCAGCCTGCCTGCTTTGGAGCGGCCGTCCTTCCATAGATCGTACTGCGGGTCGGCATAGCGGGCGAAGAAGGCGTCCAACTGCGCGGCCAGTTCCCGCTGCTTGTCCGTCACCGCCGGCTGGCCGAACTGGTTGAATCGTTCCTGCGGATCGGCCTGCATGTCGTACACCTCGCAGGGTCCCTCGGGATGCCGCGCCACGTACTTCCAGCCGTCTGTCCGAATCGCCCGCGTGTTTTCCATCTCGTAAAACGCGACGTTCTCCCAAGGCGTCGTCTCGCCGCGCAGCACCGGAGAGAAATCTCGACCGGGCGACTGCGGGGGGCGTTGGTCGCTGAGTCCCAAATGACTCAGCACGGTGGGAAGAAAGTCGTAGTTGCTGACCAGCAAGTCGCTCGTCTGGCCGGCCGCAATCCTGCCCGTGTGCCGGAAGATCAGCGGGATCTGCATCATCAGTTCGTGCGCGCCGATCGGCCGCGTGTGGTCGCCCATGCCCCACAACCCGTTCTGGCCGCCCATCCAGCCCTGGTCGCCGGCAAACACGACCAGCGTTTTCTCATCCAGGCCCAACCGCTGCAGGACTTGAAGGATCTCGCCGACTCCGTCGTCCACGCCGCTGATCTCGGCGGCTACGCGGCGGATCGACGTGGGATTGTTCAAAAAGTCCTTGTTGTGAAACTGCCACGGGTGCATGGTGTCGCGCGGGAAGCTGAGCAGTTCTTTGTCGGCGTAGTATTCCGCGTGCCGGTTTCGAGCCGGATTCAAGAGCAGCCGGCCCAGCGCGTACGGGCCGTTGTAGGCCAGGTACAGAAAGAACGGGCGGTCCCTGTTTTCCTCGATAAACCGGACGCCGTGTTCGGTCCACAAGTCGGTCAGGTATTTCGGTTCCTTGCGGACTGCGCCGTTCTCGATGACCTGGGCGTCGTAGAATTCGGTCGTCGCGCCGTGCGGCATCGTGATCCAACTGGTGAAGCCTTCCTGGGGCGTCAAGTTCGCGCCCAGGTGCCATTTGCCGCTGAGTCCGCACACGTAGCCGGCCTGCTTGAGGATCTTGGGCAGCGACGCGAACTCCCGGATGGTGCAATACGCGTCGGGTCCCATTTGAGCGCTGGGCCGCTCGCCGCCCAGGAAGCTGTGGACGCCGTGCTGGGAGGGAAGCAGTCCCGTCAGGAACGTCGCCCGAGTCGGCGAACACACGGGGTTGCTGCTCAAGGCCCGCGTGAAGCGGATGCCTTCGGCCGCCAGGCGGTCGATCTGAGGCGTGCGGATGTCGGGGTTGCCGTAACAGCCCAGCGTCCAGGCGCCGTGGTTGTCGGTCAGGATGAAGACCAAATTGGGCCGCTCCGCCGCCGCCAGCGGATGGCAGACCCCAAGGAGGATCGCCGACAAGAGAAGACGCGACGTCCAACGGCGAAAAAGGCGGTCATTCGCTGGGGCAGACATGGCTTCCTCCGTACGTGCATTCAGGGCGACCAGGGACCTTGCCGTCGTTCGAGAAACAACTGTCCAGGGTTCCTTGCTGATCATCCCACGGAACGTGATGGCTGCTTGGGCGAGGCGACAGTTCTTTCGCAAACGATCTGTGCAGGCTCATGCCTGCATACCCTACCACACGTCCCGCGTGAACTGCAAGGAAGGCAGCCACGGGCCGGTGGGACGTGTCTTGACCAGCTTGCGGCGAAAGCGAGATGCGATATGATGACGGGCCTTTGAGGATCGGCCGCGAGGGGCCGGTCCCTGGTACTTGCGCACCCCGTGAACCGTGGATCTTTGCCATGTCTCGAAAAGGTTCTGCTTTCGCCGGTTTGTCCGTCGCTATGGTCACTCCGTTCAAGGACGGGCAGATCGACTTCCCCAGGCTGCGGGCCCAGGTCGAGTTCCAGGTCCAAGCGGGCACGACTTGCCTCTGTCCCGTCGGCACGACCGGCGAAAGTCCGACGCTTTCCCATGAGGAGCACGAGCGAGTGATTTCCGAGGTCGTCCAGGCGGCGGCCGGGCGGATCAAGGTCATGCCGGGCACCGGCTCCAATTCCACGTCGGAGGCGATCCGCTTGACCAAATGGGCGGCCCACGAAAACGCCGACGCGGCCCTGGTGGTGGGGCCGTACTACAACAAGCCGACCCAGGAAGGGTTCTATCGGCACTTTCGAGCGATTGCGGAGACGGTCGGCATCCCGCTGTGCATTTACAACATTCCCGGCCGGATGGGCAAGAACATCGAGCCGGACACGATCTGCCAACTGGGCGAATTGGAAAACGTGACGATGGTCAAGGAAGCGACCGGGTCGCTGGATCAGGCGTCGCAGATTATCTCGGCCAGCGGCCTGACCGTGCTCAGCGGCGACGACAGCTTGACCTTGCCGTTGTTGTCCGTCGGCGGCGAAGGCGTCATCTCGGTGGTGGGCAACATCCTGCCTTGCGAGCTGATTCAGTTGTGCGCCGCCTTTGCGGCCGGCGACGTGCAGAAGGCGCGTCATCTGCACCACCGCCTGTTCCCGCTGTGCCGCGACATGCTCGGCTTGTCCACCAATCCGATTCCGATCAAGGCGGCCATGAAGCTGATCGGACGTGACAGCGGCGAACTGCGGCTGCCCATGACGCCGCTGGACGAAGCCGGCGAGACCAAGCTGCGCCGGACGCTGGACGCGTACGGATTGCTGTAGTGACCGATCGCCGCTGACCAATTACCGCTGACGGATCGCCGGCCGCTCTCGCAGCCGCTGGATCACCGCCTCGGCAAAGACAGCGGTGCCCAGTTCCCCGCCCAGGTCGCTGGTCTTTTGGCCGTTTTTCAGAGCCGTGTTGCAGGCGGCCTTGATCCGCTCGGCGACCTGGCGGCACCTGGCGTCGTTCCGCACGTCGGCCAGATGGTTCAGCAGCCTGACGCCCGACATGAGCAGGGCCAGCGGATTCGCCAGGCTTGGCCGGCGATGTCCGCCGCGGAGCCGTGGACCGCCTCGAACAGGGCGTCTTTGTCGCCGTCATTGGCGCCCGGCACGACGCCCAGGCCGCCGACGAGTCCGGCGCACAGGTCGCTGACACGCCGCTGTACAGGTTTTCCATCCGCAGCATGTCGAACTTCGTCGGGTCGTGGACCAGCTTCGTGCAGCCCGCGTCGATGATGATTTCGCCGTATTCGATATTCGGGTACTCCTGCTGGTGGACTTTGCGGGCGCAGCGCAGGAACAGCCCGTCCGTCAGTTTCATGATGTTAGCCTTGTGCAGGACCGTGATCTTCTTGCGGCCGCGGCGAAGATCCGGCGAACCGTCGCGGTGAGCGAAGTAACTTCCCGGTTTCGGCGGAGTAAGGGGGTCAGGCTTACAGAATTCAATTTTGGCCGAGCAGAGTCGTACGGCGTGGCTGGTACCAAACTCGGCCAAAATTGAATTCTGTAAGCCTGACCCCCTTTCGCGCGACCGTGCCATCGTAGACAGCGACTTTCCGTGGCAGGTTCCCGTTTGGTGCTAGGAAGGAGTAATCGTCGCGGTGCGGTCATCTGTTATGGGCCAGCCGGCGGGACTGGCACGGGCGCTGCGGACAGCGCCGGCGAAGTCAGCGCCATCTCCGTGGCAAAGATCAGATTGTGAGCAGCGGCAGGCGGCAGGGCGGCGTTGACCACGGTCAAATCTCCCTCCGCGCCAACGCGGGTCTGGGCGCACAGATAGCGGACCATCTGCGGAAACCGCAGTGCGACGACCCGCCAATACGGCGCCGGATTCAGGTTGGCGACATAGCGTTCGACCCGTTCCGGCATTTGCCGCAAGCGATCCTGGATCGCTTCCACCGGGCCGGTGCCCCGCCTGCGGACAAACGTCAGTTCGACATAGGTCACCTGGGTGACATGCACGCTGAACACCGCCGCTTGGGCATCGCTCAGGAACCAGTCCACGGGCTCGCGGACCCGGCGGGGATCGCAAAACGACCACGGCCGGCCGTCACGGCAGAAATTGGCAGCCAACTCGTTGGGGGCCAGCAGGACCGTCACGTGCCGCTGGTCGTCCGACGCTCGCAACAGCTTCTCCAGCGCCGCGGGGAGCACCGGCGGCGCTCCCTGGGCGTCGCTGACTTCCTTGATTTCCTCGGCCCGGCCGATGACCAGCACGCCGCCCTGTTCCTCCGCGGGCAGGAAATAGAACCAGCCGTTGTTTCCCGCGAAGACTTCCGCCGAGCCCGAGCCGGCGCTCGCCCCAGCGCCGGCAGCGCCCAGTTTCGGCAATAGCGACTCCTTGGTGACAGGCGTCTTCGGCCGGACGACCAGTGTCGTCCGGGGCAAGGGATCGCCGCGATCCTGGAAACTGACGATCAGTTGCTCGATCTGGCTCAGCGGCACTCCAGCCGCCGCCTCCCAGGCCGCCTGGGCGCCGGCAAAGGCGGGTCCCAGCGCCTGCACCACGCGCGGGCCTTCGGGGCTGGCCAGCAGAGCCGCTGGCCGAGCGATCAGAAACACTTGTCCGCCCGTCGGCAGATAGCGCAGCGAGACGGCCTGGCCTGCGGTCGGCGACTGCCAGGGCTGCTTGCCGTCGTCGGCCACGATCTCGAACGGACCCTCCTGAACCGATCGCGAAGACGTCTCGGCCGCAGGCGGCGACTTGGCCGGCCTGCTGGATTCGGCCGGAGGGCTGCCGACAGGCGTTTCGCCGCGCGGACCGGCGCTGCCGCCCGGCTTGACGGGCTGCTGCTCGGAACCGCTGTTCAGCAAGAGCAGCACGATCAGCAGCAGCAACACGGCGCCGACGCCGATGCCCACTTGAAACAACAGCCGTTGTTGGTTGGGTTTGTGGCGTTGACGCCCCTGGAGGACCGAGCCGGCAGCGGCCGTCGCAGCCGGGGTTCCTTGCCCGCTCGCGGTCCCGGGGGCAGGGGCGGCCGCGGCCGCAGGCCGGGCGCCCGGCAAGCCCGCGGGGCCGGGCGGCGTCGCATCGGCGGGGGCACGGCGCGGCTGCAGCGCGCGTTCGTAGGCCGCCTGCGTCGCCGGCGGCTTGGGCGAGGCCACGTTCAAGCGGCTGGCGTCCACAAAGGGACTGATCTGCGCGATCACCTGGTTCAGGTGCTGGTAGCGGACCGCTGGATTCTTGGCCATCAGGTACGTGACGACTTGCGTCAGTGCCTGGGGAACGCCGGCCGCCTCCAAAGACTGAATCGGCTGCGTGGCGTGCAGGTGCATTTTGGCGCGCAGCTCGGCGGCCGGAAACGGCGGCTGGCCCGCAAGCAACTCGTACAGCGTGCAGCCCAAGGCGTAGATGTCCGTCAGCGCGTCGGGCTGCTTGCCTTCCTGCAGGAATTCGGGCGCCAGGTAGTCGGCCCGTAGCGTCAGCAGTCCGCTAACGTCCGGCCGCGACAAGAACACGGGCGCAAAACCGCTGACCGGCTCCCGCAGCAGCTTGACGTTGCCGCCCTGTTCGAGCCACAACCGGGCCGGGCGAATGTCGCCGTGGATCAGTCCCCGCTGGTGCAAAGGCATCAGTCCCAGGGCGGCGCAGCGCACGCAGCGGCAAGCCTCGGCGGGCGTCAAGCGTTGTCCGCCCAAAAGCAGTTGATCCAAACTTTGGCCGCGCAAATCCTCCACGACCAGGAACCGGTAGGAGGTCAGATCCACGGCCTCGAAACAACGCTGCAGGTGCGGATGCTGGATCGAGCTGTGCTGCTTCAATTGCGGCGCCAGCGCCGCCCATTGCTGCGGATCCTGGGTGGCGGGGCCGGTCAGAAACTGCAGCACCACGGGGTGTTGCGTGGGCACGTGGACGGCGCGAAACATGCCGGCCAGCGCGCCGCTTTCGAGACGATCGTACAGCTTGTAGTCGCCGTAGAAGAACGGCCCGGAGCGGCCGGCCATCAGGACCATCGCCTGGTAACGCGTCACCACGCCGCGCGAGATCAGCCACTCGGCCAACGTCCGCGCGTGGCCTTGATGGGCGGTGCCTTTGACCTGGCTGAAGCTGGCGATCAACTGCTGGCCCTGTTCGGCGCTGACCAGTTGGCTGTCCAGCAACAGTTGCCAGAATTCCGGAAGCGATGCGGCCATAGGGCGTCCCAGTCTCCACGCAGCGGCGAGTGAAAGCCGAGCACCAGCCGGGACGCTGCGCGAAAGTGCGTTTCCCGTTGGGCTGGTCCTGCTCCCAGTGTAACGCTCGGCGGAACGCGTCGGCAGGCCCCCTCATAACGCGATTCAGAAAATTGTCAACCCACTTGACTTGTCCGCGCGGAACTTCATATTCGGGGTTAAGTGCGTGCGAGTCGCGCGGTCTGCGCCGAACAGCAGTCCGGCGGACCGCCGTCAGCGGACTGCTCGTGTCCTGGCCATCAGGACTTGACCCAGCGCCCGGCGGACTTCCGTCCGCTTGGCCCGTCAAGCATCCCGGACAGGTCGCCGAACGGCCGGGACGTCGGAGCAGCACCGTGCCGGCGGGTCAGCGTCATGCGGCCACGGGCCGGAATTATCGGGTCTTCTCTTCCGCGTAACGAAAGGAACTTCTCGCTATGAGGCGACGTGCCAAAATCACCATCGTCGGCGCCGGTTTCGTTGGCGCCACGACAGCTCACTGGTGCGCGGTTCACGAACTGGGGGACATCGTGCTGGTCGATGTCCCCGCCACCGAGAACATGCCCAGGGGCAAGGCGTTGGATCTGATGCAATCTTCACCGATTGCCGGATTTGACGCCAACGTCATCGGTTCCAACGACTATGAAGCCACCCGCGGCAGCGACGTGGTCGTGATCACGGCCGGCATTCCCCGCAAGCCCGGCATGAGCCGCGACGATTTGCTGGTCACCAACGCCCGCGTCGTCAGCGCGGTCGCCGAGCAGGTGAAGGCGACGAGCCCGGAGGCCGTCCTGATCGTCGTCACCAATCCGCTGGACGTGATGACCCAGCGCGTCTGGCAGATCAGCGGCTTTCCGCCCAACCGCGTGGTCGGCCAGGCGGGCGTGTTGGACACGGCCCGTTACCGGACGTTCCTGGCTCTGGAACTGGGCGTCAGCGTCGAGGACATCACCGCCCTGCTGATGGGCGGCCACGGCGACACGATGGTGCCGCTGCCCAACTACACGTCGGTCGGCGGCATCCCCGTCACCAAGCTGATCTCGCCGCAGCGCTTGGCCGAAATCGTGCAACGGACCCGCGACGGCGGCGCTGAAATCGTGAATCTTCTCAAGACCGGCAGCGCCTACTACGCGCCGTCTGCGGCCGTGGCGCAGATGGTCGAGGCGATCGTCAAGGACAAGAAGCGTCTGATTCCCTGCTCGGCGTATTGCGACCGCGAGTACGGCGTCGGCGGGTATTATGTAGGCGTGCCCGTGGTGCTCGGCGCGGGCGGCGTCGAGCGCGTCGTCGAACTGGACTTGGACGCCCAGGAACGGGCCGATTTCCAGAACAGCGTCGAGGCGGTCAAGGGACTGGTCAACACGATGAACCAGTTGACCGGCGCCGCGCCCGCCAGCTAGCACGAAGTCCGATGGGGGAACGGACCGCGCCGCGCTGCCCGGTCAGTCCCTGCAAACGCCGAGCGCCGGTTGTCGGCGGCGCTTGGAACCAGTTGACATTGACAGATACTGGCAACTCGTTTACAACCCCGGCACCTACCCTTCATCCACGACGATCAGCCTTCATTCGATGCCATGAATCGCATGCAACCTTGGACCCCTCGGGTCAAGACGCCGCCTCGATCCGTCTCCCGCCTCGACCGCGCGATGGGCGACCTGTTTCCATCCCGCAGTCTGGATTGCGCGTTGTTCGCTCCCCACCACTACGAACTCAACTACGCCTACCCGCTGTTGATCTGGCTGCACGGGCCTGGCGATGACCAGCGGCAGCTGGGGCGGATCATGCCGCACCTCAGCCTGCAGAATTACGTGGCCGCCGGTCCCTGCGGTTGCAGCGGGCCGTTGCCCGGCGAATTGGGATTTCGCTGGAGCCAGACGCTGCACGCCATCGAGCAGGCCGAGCAGCGGGTCTTTGAGAGCATCGACCTCGCGTGCCACCGCTATCACGTGGCCGAGGACCGCATTTTTCTGGCCGGCTTTCAGTGCGGCGGCACCATGGCGCTGCGACTGGGTCTGCAGCATCCCGAGCGGTTTGCCGGCGTGCTGTCGATCGGCGGCGCGTTTCCGGAAGGACTGTCGCCGCTGGCACGGCTGCGGCAAATCCGCCAGTTGCCGATCTTCATCGCCCAAGGGCGGGACTCGCTGGAATATCCGCTCCAGCAAAGTTGCGACGAGCTGCGGCTGTTTCACGCGGCCTCGCTGCACGTCACGCTGCGGCAGTACCCGTGCGCCGACGAGTTGACGACAGCGATGCTGGCGGACATGAACGCCTGGCTGATGGAGCGGGTCACCGGCGTCCCTCAGGAATCCGGCCAGGAAACTCGCGCCTGCTGCTTCGACGGACTGAACTAGCGCGTCGTCAAGGCTAACCGCGTGCGAGGCGAGCGGAACGGCGCTCGTCGCCGGTTTCCAGCATGGTCGGCGGCCAGCGCTGTTCCGCTCACCCGTGACAATCCCCAAACGTCCGATTCGCTCTGGCATCATCGCCGCGCATTTGCTAATCTCCCGCCGCTTGTCCGGACGCAAGGGCTCGGTGTCCGACGCCCGCGTCTTGTCACTCACTGCACGTCGAGGGATCGATCGATGCTACAGCGTATCTTCCTGGTGGGCCTGCTAGCGGCTCTGTCCTTCGTGTTCAGCGTCACCCCCGCGCGGGCCGCCAAGCCCTGGGAGCTGCTGATCCCCTTCAAACGCGTGGAGGCCAGCGCGGACAAGATCTACCGGCTGACAGACGACCACGGGCCGTGGATGATCCTGGCCACGTCGTTTGCCGGTCCTGGAGCGGAGAAACAGGCGCAGACTTTGGTGCTGGAATTGCGGAAGAAGTACAACCTGGAGGCGTACCTCCATCGCCAGACCTACGATTTCACGGAGCCCGTCGTCGGTTTGGGCCTGACGCCGCTGGGCGGTCCCAAGATCATGAAGTATGCCAACGCCGCCAAGTTTGACGAGATTGCCGTGCTCGTAGGCAACTTTGAGACCGTCAACGATCCCAAAGTGGAAAAACTGCTCGAGCAACTCAAGTACGCGCGTCCCGAGTGCCTGGACGTGTCCAAGAACAAGGGCACGACGCAGCGGTTTGTCGGCCTGCGGGAAATCCAGCGGCGGCTGACGCCGGACCTGGACAAGAAGCAGCGAGGACCGATGGGCAACGCCTTCGTGACCCGCAATCCGCTGCTGCCCCAGGAATACTTCGTGCCCAAGGGCCTGGACCCACTGGTCGAACAGATGAACCGCGATGTGGAATACAGCCTCTTGAAGAACCGCGGGCAGTACAGCGTCCGCGTGGCCACGTTCCGCGGCTCGTCGACGATGAAAATCAACGAGGCGAAGAAGCTGCCGAGCAAGCTGGAGGAGGCGGCAGTCAAGGCGCACGAACTCACGCTGGCTTTGCGGAAAAAGGGCATCGAAGCGTATGAGTTTCACGATCGTTACGAGAGCATCGTCACCATCGGCAGCTTCGATTCCGTGGGCGCCGAACAGCCCGGCGGAACGATGGAACTGAATCCCGCCGTCCACCAGATCATGCAGGAGTACGGCCCCAAACGCCAGCCGCTTCCCGGCCAGGAAGCCATCGGACTGATGCCTCGAGCGCTGAACGGCATCAGCTTCGACGTCCAGCCTGTGCCGGTCCAAGTTCCCCGTACCACCATCGCGGCCTCGTTCACGTCCAGTCACCGGGCGCTCCGCTAGCAACGTTCCAGCAAACGGTGGGGGCACGGCCTCCCGCCCGCCCTTCGCTGGAGCGACAACGATGGTTCGCGCAGCCGCCGGCCACCTCTCCCGACGGCGGTTCGCGCCAGGCTGATTCCGGTGCTCCGCTTCACGGTGCGATTGCCTGCGCTGCCGCGCCGGGCGTTGCCGGCTGGGCGCCGAAACAGTCGGCGGTCGGGCCGATTGTTTCGTTCCCGATCGCGCGCGGGGATTGCGGCCCCAGCGCATGCGCGCCCGTCAGCTTGGGGTCCTGGAGCAGCGAATGTTCGTGGTGGCCCACGGCCTTGCGGAATTCCTCCCACTGCGGCGGCAAAAACTGGTTCGCTCCGACGCGGAAGCGGCCGGGGAAGTACACGTTGTAGTCGCCGAAGAACTCGCGGCCGTCGGCGCACAGTTCCGCATCCGCGCAGCAGGCGACGACGCTTTTCGTCAAGTGCAGACGGGCGTCCTGGCGGATGTCGATCCCCGTCTTGGAGCCGGAAAAGACCGAGTTGACGATCATCACGCGGCACTTGCCGGCCGCCTGCACGCCGAAGTCGCCGCCCCAGGCGATGACGTTCTGCAGGTAGACGGAGGTCTCGCTCAGCGGACTGAGCGGGCCGCCGATCAAGTGCCTGGTCTCACTCGAGGCCAGCGAAAAGTTGCGGGGATTGCCGTAGACCACCGCGTCCACGGCGCTGTGAAAGGCGCCGATGAACAGCACGCCCAGCCGCCCGTTGTCATGCACTCGAAGGCCGGAGTACAGCGACCGCGACAGGTTCACGTCCTCGATGCCCGACCCGTTGTGATGGAAATGTCCGTTCCGCACCACGGCCTCGATGGCCTCGTGAATGCTGAAGCCGTCGTCGCCGTTCCCTCGGGCCTCGATATTCTCGCAGTAGATTCCGCGACAGTCGCCGTGGATGTTGAACCCGTCGTTCGAGTGGCATTCGCTGATCAGGTTCCGCACCACGAGATAGCTGGCCGAAGCCACACACAGGCCGGAAGTTTCCAGCGTGGCTTCCAGTTGGTGGTCCGCCAGCGTCCGGCCTTCCGCCGGGCGAAACCGCAGGACGCCCCGGCCCCGATCCTGCGCGTCGGCGGTCCAACTCCAGCCTCCCGGCGGGAGCTTCTCAGGGTCGGCGGCCGGCGGCTCCCGCCGGCCGTCGATGACCAGGTAGGGAAACCCGTACGGCTTGGGGCCGGCAATTTCATAACGCTCTCCGGCCTTGGTCCAACGCTCCGGCGGCAGCGGCCGGAGACCGCTGATCGTCGCCCCGTTGCCCTCGATCGTCAGCGGCTGGGCCGGGGTGCCGCCCAGTCGCGTCAGGGGGATCGGCTCGCGATAGACCAGGCCCGTCTTGGCCAGGGAGATCGTGTCCGAGGTCCGGGCGCCTTGAAGGGCACGGGCGATGGTCGCCAACGGTTTCTCCAGCGACAAACCGTCGTTGGCGTCATCGCCCGACCGGTTGTCGACGTACCAGGTGGCGCCGAGCAGCGGGCAGGCTGCCGCAAACACGATTCCCAGAAGACACCATCGCCGGAGCGCGCGATCCGGCCGCCACGGCCGTCGCAGGCAGTCGTCGCTCGATTGCAGGGTCGGCATGGTCGGAAGCATGGTGCGAATCCTCCTCGTTGTTGAGCAGCCGTGTTGGCCGCGCTGGTTTTCCCCCGTCATCCCATCTCCCCCCCCGCTCCCGCTCCTCTCCCTCCGTCGCCGCTCCATCGCAGCGATCACACGTCGGCGTTCTTCATGCACAACACGACGATCCGGATCTGCTCGTAGCTGACCTGGCCGCCGAGCACATCGAAGACAGCTTTCAGACGCTCCGCGCCCACTTGGCCCACGGCGTCCACGATCCGCGCAACGGTTGCCGGATCGACCCAGGGCGAGGGATCCGTGATGCGCTCTTGCTGGATGAACAGGCACAGGTAGCCGCGCGCGGTCGAGGGGGCGCGAGCCAGTCGCTGGGCGACCTGCTCGACGCTCAGTCCTTGGCGGAACAGCGGAAAAGCGGTCAGCGCGGTGACGCCGGGCGGCGGCCGGAGGCGGGGTTCCGGAAGCAGGGCCGGCACGCTTGCGGGCGGCGGGACGTCCAGCGGCAACTGATTCGCCTGGCAGTAGGCCACGATCCGCTCGACAAACTCCTGGCCGTAGTCCGCCAGCTTCTTGTCGCCGACGCCGTTGACCTGGCGAAAGCCGGCCAGGCTCGACGGCCGGCGGCGGGCCATGTCGCGGAGCGACGCGTCGCCAAAGACGATGTAAGCCGGCACGTGCTGTGCGGCCGCACGCTCGTGCCGCAGCCGGCGCAGTTCGTCGAACAGGCCCCGATCGACGCCCTCCCACGAATCCTCGGACGGTGCAGGTTTGGCCGCTTTCGCAGGCCGCGCCGGCCGCAGCAGCCGCGGTGTGACTTCGCCCCTCAGCACCCGCCAGCCCGCGGGCGTGACCTGCAGCTGGTTGTACTCGCCCACTTTGACCAGAAACTCCTGGCTGACCAGCTGCTCGATCCAGTCGCGGATCGTGCGCAGGTTTTCGTCGGCCAGCAGGCCCCACGTGCTGAGCCGGTTGTGGCCCAGTTGCAGGATCCGCTGGTCGTTCGAGCCGTTGAGCACTTTCGCCGTGTAGTCGCCGCCGAACCGCTGCTGCAGCCGCATCACACAGGAAAGGATCTTCTGGCCGATCGTAAGCGGTTCGGCGACCAGGTCCAACTGGCCGAGACACACGTCACAGGCATGGCACGTGGCCGCCGGGTACTGCTGGCCAAAATACGCGACGATCGCCCGGTGCCGGCATTGCACGCCCGAACAGAAATTGAGCATGGCGGACAGCGACTTCAACGCGCCCTCGCGGGCCGAAGGCTCGGAATCTTCGATGATCCGCTTCCAGACGCCGTAGTCGGCGCCGGAGTAGAACAGGCAGCATTCGGCTTCCAAGCCGTCGCGCCCGGCGCGGCCGCTTTCTTGCTGGTAGTGTTCCAGCGATTTGGGCATGCCTGCATGGATCACGTAGCGGACGTTCGGCTTGTCGATGCCCATTCCGAAGGCGACCGTGGCCACGATCGTATCGGCTTCGTCCTCGATGAACGCTTCCTGGTTGCGGCGGCGTTCGTCGTCGCTCAAGCCGGCGTGGTAGGGCAGCGCGCGATAGCCCAATTCCTGGAGCGCAGCGGTGGTCTGGTCCACGTCCTTGCGCGCGATGCAGTAGATGATCCCCGCTTCACCCCGGTGCCGCTCCAGCGCTTCGCGGATTTGCCTCAGCCGGTCGTGCCGCCGCTGGACTTTGTAGACCAGGTTGGGCCGATCGAACGAGCCGACCAGAAACTCCGGATCGCGCAATTGCAGCTGACCCGCGATATCCCGCCGCACGGTTTCCGATGCGGTGGCGGTGTACGCGTGGATGCCGACGCCGGGGAACGCTTCCTGCAGCACGCGCAGGGCGCGGTATTCCGGACGAAAATCGTGCCCCCACGAACTGATGCAGTGCGCCTCGTCGATCGCCACCAGCGACACGCGGACGGATTGGAGAAATTCCAGCGTTCCCTCCGTCAACAGCCGTTCGGGCGCCAGATATAACAGCCGCAACCGGCCCGCCCGGACGTCGTCGGCCACGCGCCGCCGCTCGGCGGCCGACTGCGTGCTGTTGGCGAAGGCCGCCGGAACGCCGCAGTTGCGGAGCGAGTCGACCTGATCCTTCATCAGCGAAATCAGCGGCGAGACGACCAGGGCCAATCCGGGCAAGCACACGGCCGGCGCTTGAAAGCACAACGACTTGCCGCCGCCGGTGGGCAGCACGACGACCGAATCCCGACCCTGCAGCACGCAGTTCATCGCCTCGGCCTGCAGCGGCAGAAAACGGTCGTAGCCCCAGTATTGACGGAGCACGTTGGCAAGGGCGGCAAGCGTCGATTCGGAATCGCGGGGCATCGCAGGCATCTCGATCGCGTCGAAGAACGGGTTCTGAATCCGGTCCCGATTATAGTCCGCTCGCTGCCAGCGTCCCACCGGTTGGGCTGCGCGGAGCCTGCGCCGCTCGCCAGAAACGCCGTGCCCCCCGTTCCCGCGGCCCGAAAATCCGTCAACTTTACTCGTTTGCGCGTTTTCCCGACGACGGGACAACCGCTATATTGGGAATGTGCAAGCCGAGCTCTTGCGCCGCGTAGCGCCATGGAATCTGGCGATCATCGAGCGACTGACGCGTGCTGTGAAGGTGTAAGGGCGGCGGGCGGATTGGTTCGAACGGCTGAATCGGAATCACCGTCAGGAGGACGCGTCGCCATGTCCGACAAGTCTGTGATCGGCCTGAATCTGCTCTGTAACTTCGACGGCTTGATGTGTTCGGGCTTTGCCGAGCCCCTGCTTCACCGTTGGGTGGGGTTTCTCGAAAGCCTCGACGCCGTCCCCTTGATCGTGCCGGCAGTGCCGGACGCCGCCGACGTGATGTGTCAACTGGATCGGCTGGACGCCTTCCTGTACATGGGGTGGCGCGATCTGGCCCCGGAGAGCGACGCTCACGGTCCGGAGGCGGTCGAGCACAATCCCGAAACGCTGCTGATGCGGACGATCGCCGAGCGGCGGATGCCGTTTTTCGGGTTTGGACGAGGGATTCAACTGTTGAACGTCGCCCTGGGCGGCAGCCTCCGCCCGGTGCTGCTGGACACCCGGCCCTGCCATCGCCACCTGGACCCGCACAATCCGCGGCACAGCCTGATGACAACGTCGGGTTCCTTCCTGGACCGGGTCTACACGGATCCGGAGCTGCTGGTCCAGGGCCACCATGAGGTCGCCGTCGACGAGGTGGCCGTGGGCTTTGCGATCACGGCCCGCGGGCCCGGCGGCGTGATCGAGGCCATCGAAAGCGAGTCCGAGGACTGGCTGGCCATCGGCGTGCAATTCTATCCGGACCCCCACATCGCCGGCTTGGACGAGCGGTTGTTGGCCGCTTTCCTGAACGAAAGCCGCGCGCGGACGTTCGCCCCGAAATGCGGGGCCGTTGCGTCCCCGTGCTGAATCTCCGGGCATCCGTTGCTCAGAAGCCGGTCAGTTCGCCGGTCGGTTCGTTGTCCGCAGAGCCCGGTTTTCGCTCCCGGCAAATCGCGTCGAATCTGTCAGTATCCGCCGGCCCGACTCCGCAGAACTCGGGTGCTCCCACCCGTGGCGATCGAATCAGCCGTACGTTGGAGGCACAAGCCGTCCGGCATTTCTGCGTCACGTTCTTGTCGTGGCACGAAGATTGCTGAAAATGTTGGAATGAAGCGAGGCAGCCCGCGCCTCGCGCCCTCGTTTCCTCTCCCAAGGGTGCGCCGCATGAAAAAGGTCGAGGCCATTATCCGCAACTTCAAACTGACCGATGTCAAGGAAGCGCTGGCCCAGGCTGGCGTCAAGGGTATGACCGTGACCGAAGTGCGCGGTTTCGGACGCCAAAAAGGGCATACCGAAATCTACCGCGGCGTCGAGTACGGGGTGGATTTGGTCCCCAAGATCAAGATCGAAGTGGTGGTGCCGGATCAAGACGTGGAGGCCATCGTCGCCACGATCTCGCGGATGGCCAACACGGGCCTGGTCGGAGACGGAAAGATCTTCGTCCACAGCCTGACCGAGGTGATCCGGATCCGCACCGGGGAAACGGGAGAGAGCGCCGTCTGAGCGGCCTTTCGCGCACAGGGATAAAACCTTCGGCCCGACCGCCTGGCCTGCTCAGGGAATCCGCCGACTGCTGCGGATGCACGCTGCCGCAGCGACGTTCAGCGGCACGCCGCACCGGGGGCCGGAAGGACGCATAAGAATCTTCCGAATCGCGGGAGCCCACTCAGTCCCGGCGCGAAGCGGCGACGAAGCAGGCCAGGACCAAACCCAACATCGCACTGACGGCAACGAAACCCAGAAAGGGGATGGGCGCTCGAAACGCCTCGTACCCGTGGACAAGATTCACTCCCAGAATGCCGCTCAGGGCAGCCACCGGAAAGAAGAAGGCCGCCAGGATATTCAAGCGATGAGCCGAAACCGCCATCCGGCGGCTGGCCTTGGCTTGCTCTTCGGCTCGCTTGGCCATGAACAGCTGCAGGGAATTGTTGGTTTCGGTCTGCAGCAACTCAGCCGCACGTTCGATCTCGTAAGCGCGGTCGCGGAAGTTGATCAGGTCACGGTCGTCCGGACACAATTGACGGGCCTCCTGCAGCACGCCGTACAGATTGCGGGCCGAACGCTGCAGCGGCGCCAGTCGCTCCAGAACGGCGAGATACTCCTCAGCCCGGCTCGCCTGTTGCTCCATGCCGTCGCAATCCTCGATGGCCTTGGCGAACTGGTCCAGGTGCTTGCCCACGACCTGCGTCCCGCCGCCCAAGTCGTTCGAGGTCCAGGTCCCGTCCGGCTTTCGCCACAGGAACCGGCCCTGCCGCCCCAACTCGTCCGGTTTCGGCGGCACATGGACGACTAACAACAAATGGCCGTCCGCGGTCATCGCCCGCTGGCGTCCCACGGTCGCCCCCAACCGGCTGCGGATTTCGTCAGGAACGTCCCACACTCGCGGCAGCACCGACTTGGCTTCCATCGTCCGACTCCCTCAAAGACGAATTCGGATCGTGGCTGACAGCTCCAGACTAGCACAGAGATCTTCACGAAGACATCGGTTGCCTCGCCACCACGCTGCTTGCCAGCGTAAAGCGGTGTTCAAGACCAGAGATCTTCACGAAGGCAATTGGTTCCTTTGCCACCACGCTGGCGAGCAGCGTGGTGGCGGAAATTCGCGAAGTTATTTCGGCCGCCGTTGCTATGGCCTCCGAGGCATCTTTTGCTGGGGGGCCAGCGGCAAGATGTTTCGGCGCACCATGCGGACAATTGTCAGGGGGCAGCCTCCTGGACGACCGCGGCTGTCAATCGGTGAGGTCGAATTCGAACACCTGGTTCTGCTGTTCCTGGACCGTGCACTCCAGGCCGCCGGATTGGGCCGAAAGGTATTTCACGGGCAGCAGGTGTTTGGGGGACTCCGGGCTGGCGTTCGGCTTAGCGCTCTGTTGCTTGTAGAACTCCTCCGCCGACAGATTGGGATCGCTCTGGGTGCCCTCCGCCTTTGCCACCGTCACCCAATATTTGCCGGGCACGGCGCCGTCGGCCAAGCCGGGGAGGCCCACCCTGGCCACGCCGCCAGCGTCGGTGACGCCCGATGCGCCTCGACCAGACTGTTCCTGGGGAATCAACGTCACGTTGGCTCCCTCGACGGGCTGGTCGCGGTACGAGATCTTGATCGACACCGGGTACGTCGGAGGCGCTTCCGGCTTTGGTGTTCCGCACCCTTGGCCCCAGACTAGTCCCGTAGCGATTACCGAGAAGACGAACAACCGAGCAACGATTTTCATAAACCACAAGCCTCCCAATGACGCTTCCATCTTTCCCAAGGACAATGCACCCTCGATCGCCACCGGCAAGAACGGAACCGGGCTCTGCCGTCGAAACGGCTCAGACGACGTCTCGCACAAAAAGGGGTTGGCCCCCTTTTGGAGAAACCCGTGTTTCCGCCCACAGACCCGCTTTCCTAGGGCACCTGAACCGACTCGCCCGCTCCCATACTGCCCAGCGAACCCCAGACTCCGTAGAGGGACGGACCGGCGTAATCCTGCGGGCGGCCTGTATCCACCAGCGGCGGAAAGCCCGGCGGCGGAGAGGTTGCCGTCCGCGTCGGATCGCCCGCATCGATCGAGTTGCGAAACAACGGCGTAAGCCGGCCCTTCCGGAAGAACAAAAGGTCTTAGGGTGGGCGGCACGCATGGGGGGGGGCGAGTGTTCCTTGACCAGACTCTTCTGGCTCCAGGCGCGCGTGCCGCACACGCCGGAGACTTCGCCAACGGACAGCGGTTATATTACTACGCATATCGACCGACGTCAATAATGGTGCGGAGTCGAAGGCGTCCGCTGGCGGCGGGGCATGGGCTCAGGCCGCCATCGTAAAGCGGCGGCGGTGGGGTACGTGAATTAGCCCGTCGCGGCACATCTGGCCGGCCAGTTCAGCCAATTGCTGCTGGGCCAATTCGATATCGCGCAGCCGCGTGGGGCCCAGGGTCGCGATCTGACGTCGCAAGGTGCGGCCTGCGGCCGCGGGCAGATGCCGGGCGATGCGCTCGATCAATTCTCGATTGGCCCCCGACAGCGCCAGCAGGACGACTTGCGGCGCGGCGGCGCGGAACACGCGGGCCAGGGCGGCGTCCTCCAGTCGCATCAGGTCGTCAAAATCGGCCAGCGAGGCCGCCTCGGCCGATTCCGTTTGGTTTGCGCCGGGGCCGTCCCGGCGCGCCGCGGGACGCGGAGTCAAGCGACCTTCGCGGCGATGATCGCAGGGCACCGGGGCCATGAACGGTTCTTCGTCGGGGGGCTGGAAGGGCACGAGGTCCGGTTTTCGGCCTGGATGGTCCTGGGGCTCCGGCGGCGTCGATTCCCGCTGCGCCAGTCGCTGCAGGACCTCCGCCTGACGCTGCGTCGGCAGGCATTGCAACAGACCGGCCGCGCGGGAAGGCGGCAAGTGGGCCAGGACCAGGCAGATCGTCTGGGCGTCTTCCTGGGCCAATCCGCTGGCCAGAGCGTCGGTCGGATCGCCGGCCGGAGCCGTTGTCGAGGCGGCGTCGGGACGCCGGCCGGGAGTAGAGGCCGGGCTCGGAGCTGGTTCTGTGGCAGTCGTTACGGCCGGAGCGGCGTCCGCCGTGTCGCGAGGTTGCTGCGTCGAGTCAGGCCGCGGCTGCAACCCCGCGTCCAGAAACTCGGCGAGCACCTGCTCGCGTTCGTCCGGGCTGATGTCGCCCAGATCCGCCCGCGCGGCGCGCACCTGGACCGCCAGTTCCCTCGGCATCTGGGCCAGCAGGACTTCGGCCGTGGAATCGTCCAGGCTGTCGATCAGGATCGCCGCTTTGCGAATTCCGCCGCAGGATTCGATCATGGATCGGCCTCAGTCACGCTGCTTTGCTCAGCCAACGTCGCACCGCTTCAGCCGCCGCTTGGGGATTCTCTTGAATCACCCGGCTGATCTCCAGGATGTTCGGCTGGGCATTCGGCGGTATTGGCAAAACGGAATCGCCGTTTGCGGGGGCGTTGTCTTCCGAGACGTCGCCGGACACTTTGTGCGCGGCGTCTGGCCGGCCCGCCGCAGCGAGCCGCCGACTGCGGACCAAGAGCAGAGCACCGGCAGTTGCCAGAAGCGCGACGACGATCGGACCCCGCTGATCCGCCGCCCAGGCGACCGCGCCGGCGCTCCACGCGGCGGCTGCCGACTCGGCCGGCGGCAGGTCCTCGTACGCGGTTACCACAACCTGCGGGGAGCGGTACATTGGGGCGGTCGGCGGCGGGAGCAGCGCCAGCACCGCTCGTTCCACCGTTTGTTTGACTTCCTGTTCGACTGCTTGCTGGGCTTGGCGGTCGGGTGACGCGGGTTCCGAGCCCGCACACTGGTCGCGGCAGATCTTGGCAAAATAGCTTTTGGGCAAGTCGATCGAGGCGGAGACCAGGGCCGGCGCAAAGCGGCGGCAGGCGGCGGAGACCGAGTCGGGCGCGGCGGGTGCGGCGGGTGCGGCGATTTCGGCCAGATGCACGTTCACGCCGACAATGACGCCCGGATAGGCGACCAGGCGGTTTTTGATCTTGGCGAGGAATTCTTCTTCCAGCCGGGCCTGTTCGGCGCGGGCGGCGTAACTCGCGGCGGCGGAGTCCGCCGGATCGCCTCCCGGATAAGCGCGGCAAGCGTTCAGATCGGAGACGGTGACTTGGGCCCGGTCCAGGCCCGCTACGTAACCGGCGACGGTATCCCGAATGGCCTCGATTTCTCCGTAGTCCAAATGGCGTTTGCCGTCAGCCCGCACCGCGACGACGGCCCGGATATCGACGGTCGGCGGAAAGCCGGGCTTTTTGATCTCGGCGTATTGCACCGAGGCGGTGTCGATGCCGTTCATTCCGGACAGGATTCGCGCCAGTTTCTTCTGTTCCGCCAGCCGAAACCCCAGTTCGGTTTGCTGCCGCGAGGCGAAAGGATTGCTGTCAGCCGCGATCTCGTCCAGCGAGTCGTCGAAATCGGCCGGCAGGGCGTCCGCCGCATCCAGCGCGACCAGGTAGGCGTCCACGTTCGATTTGGGAATCAGGATCTGGCTGTCGGCCAACCGGGCTCCCTTGAGTCCGGCCGTCTGAAAGGCCGCCGTCATCTTGGCCAACTCGCGCGGCGAGAAGGTCCGGCCGTCGAACAGCGGCTCGAACGGCCCGTCCGACCGGCCGCCCCACAGCATGATCAAGCCGCCCAAGACGGCGACGCTCAACACCAGGCAGGCGATCCGCGTCGAAACCGGCAGCGCACGGTAACGATCGGCAACTTGTTCCGACAGCCTGCAAAACCATTCCATGCGGGGAACTCCGACTCTCCTGGTGCGCGTCTTTGCAAGACGCGGCTTGTTCGAGCCTGCCGGGCGTCACGCAGCACGCCGCGAACTCGTGTCCGCATCACTCAGACGCGGGAACTGCACGCTCATGGCGACGCCGCCTTCGGGGCAGGGGGCAATCGAGATTCGGCCGCCGCAGGCCGCGGCAACTCGCTGGACTTCCGACCACGGCATCGCCCGGACATCGCCCGTTCCCGCGACGGCGACCAAGCCCGAATCGATCAACAACTCGACGGACTCCGAACGATCGTCCGCGACTTCGACCTCGACGCCCTGCTCGTCGCTGTACGCGGTGACCACGATTTCGCCGCCCGGAGGACTGGCCGACAAGGCGTTGCTGATCAGGCGAGTCAACAGCAGTCGCAGAGTCTGGCGGTCCCCGCGGACCATCGTATAAGGCGGCGCGTCGATTTCGATCGGAACTCGTCGCCGTAGGCTCTCGCGTTCCAAGGCCTCGCCGACCTCCTGCAGCAGATCGCTGACGTCGAACTCTCCGACGTCAGCCTCGGACTGGTGCGAAAACGGCAAGAAACTGGACATGGTTGGTTCCCCGCTGCGAGTGAAACGCCCCGCCCGGAAATCTACGGACAGGCGCGCGGAAAAGCGGACAGCTTGTACCCGAAAGCGGCGTGCCGTGTCAACGTGCGTTTCTGCGGGGCTCGCTCCACGCCACGAGCCCCGTTTTTGCTGGAAAAGGCGGGGCGCATGGCCCGTTCAATCGCCCGAAACCCGCTCGGCGCCGGCTTTGGTGATCAGCGCGCGGAACACCTGGGGCGACACTGCATAGGCGATGAATCGGACGGATCCGTCGCACAGGGCGACGTTCAGGCCGCCGGGGTGATGGCTGGCCGGCGTCATGCCGCCCGGCGTGCCCAGCGGATAGACCAACGTGCTAGCGTCCAAGTCCTTCGGCTCCGCCCAGTTGACTCCCGTGCCGGCCACTTCGACCACCAGGATCGTGTTCGACGTGCCGTCGAGGATCTCCCTAAACTGGCACGCTTTGCTGCCCTCAAAAACCGTGTTGGGACCGGTGACGACCATGTAGCTCGTCTCGAGGCTCCCCGGACCGCTTGCCGGCGACGCGGGACAGGAGTACGCGGGGACGTGTTGACTGGTCGCGGCCAGATTGCCCGGACTGTTCCACGGCTCGGAGAAATTGTACTGGTTGTAGATGTGCTGGCATTCCAGAAACGGCAGAATCAGCACGCGCCAGCTGTGCATCGGCTGGCCGTTCTCGTCCGGGATGTAGGCTGGGGGAAAGGTTTTGTAAACGTCGTGGTAATTGTGAAAGGCCAGGGCAATCTGCTTCAGGTTGTTGCTGCACTGCGAGCAGCGGGCCGCCTCGCGAGCCGCTTGGGTTGCGGGCAGCAAGAGGGCGACGAGGACGCCGCCGCAGGCCAGCAGGCCGAACACACACGCAACCACAATCACCGCGATCACCGCGCCGCCCCCAAAATTCGCGCCGGCCGGCGCATGGTCCGGCCGGCTGAACGAGGCTGGACCCGGCCCCGGAATCGTGATCGTTTGCCCGCAGCCGGCGCAGGGCCCGGACTGCCCGGCATACTGATCGGCTACGTTGGTCTGTCGGCCGCAGTGAGGACAGGTGAATGTGATGGGCATGATCAGGGTCCATTTCGAGGGGAAGTCTTTCGCAGCTTGGGATGCCGTCCGGACCGGCCGGGCCGAAATCCCAAACGATCGGACTGCCACTGCATCAAGCGCCCAGCGGCGCCCGGCCTAACGCTTCGTAGGTCGGCCCAGTGCTGGACAAGTGACTGGCAAACACCACGATCTCGCGGACGCGGGAAGTCCCGGCGGCAAAGTCGGCGTGCTCCTGAATCGCCTGCGCCAATTCCGCCGTGTCCGGGCCGCCTTCGCGCACGCGGCCGAGCGTCAAATGGGGATGAAACGCGCGGTGTTCTTTGGGAAAACCGCGTTTGGCCAAGACCCGTTCGATGGCCGTCTGCAAGCGGTTCAAATGCGGCTCGCCCTGCGTGACGCCGATCCACAGCGTCCGCGGGCGGCGGCTGTTCGGAAAGGCTCCCGCCCCGCTCAACGTGATGTCAAATGGTGCGAACTCGGCGGCCGCCTTCGTCACGACACGGACCACGTCCGCCAACTCCTCCGCACGCACGTCGCCGAGGAACTTGAGCGTCAAGTGCATGTTCTGCGACTCGACCCACTTGACGCCGACTCCCGCCGGCCGCAGGGCTTCCACCAGGCCGACCGCTTGGGCGACGACGACGGGAGACAATTCGACGGCGATGAAGGTGCGGATTTTCTGGGTCATTGGTCACTGGTGATTGGTTCCTGGCCGCGGCCCGCATGTGGCACGCTCTACTTGTGGCACGGCCTCCTTGTTGGCCGTGCCTGCCTCGTCACCACGGCCTGCAAGCAAGCAGTGCCACACAGCGCCCGGCGAGGCCGCACTACGGCAGCTTCTTGACGCGGAGATTCCTGTAATGGACCTGGCTCTTGGGATCGTGGGCCTGCAGGGCGAACGTCCCTTCGTCGATCAGGCGAATGAAGCCTCCCTTGGGCGGCTCCTGGCTGGCCGGTTCGGTGTATTCCACCAAGGTCTTGCCGTCGACCTTGACGACCACGCGTTTGCCCTGAACCGCGATGTGCATCTCGAACCACTTTCCGTCCTGCGCCGGAGCCGCAAAGACGTCGGACACGCCGTACAGGCCGCCGGTCTTCTTGGGGTCCGTGTGGGTGTTGTTGACTTGGACTTCGTACCCATACTTCGGCCAGCCCTCCGGCTGAAAACGCGTGGCGAAGTAGATGCCCGAGTTGCTGCCCGGCGTCGTCAGCACCTCGGCCTTGAACTCGAAATTCCTGAACGGCTTCAGTTCGCCGTCATAGAACAGGTGGCTGCGGGGGCCGTGGCACACCAACTGGCCGTCGACGATCTTCCACGAGTCCTTGTTTTCGCTGGCCTTCCAGCCGGCAAAGGATTTTCCGTCAAACAGGCTGACCCAACCCTCCTCGGCCAGGACCTGGCTGGCGAGAACAGACCACAGCGCGACAGCAACGACGTTCCAAGCGATTCTCTTCACGGTGTGCGTACTCCTGTTGGCAAGTGAAAAAGCGGACGGAAACGCGAGTCGGGGGCAGGCCGGACGCCTGACTCCAGACTCCCGGCTCGACCCACAGAGCCGGGCTCTTTTTCCGCCGGGCAGTTGCAGACCGGCCACCTCTCATTAACCTTAGCGTCCAGCGTCGCATCGTACAATCGCCCGCGATCTCCGCGTGACGGGGGATTCGCGCAGCAGGAACCCAGCGCGCGTCCACCGCCGGTCGTGACTGGAGGCCGCCCGCGCCGCCGCCAACCGTCAGCACAGACGCCTTGACCGCGTTCGCGTCAGCACGTACGCTTATATTGACTAAGCTAATTTACCCGATTGCTTTTATTTGTTATTCTAATCTTTCAGGGCACCTCTTGGTGTGAGTCGAAGCAACGCAGGACAGCAGCGGACGAGACTGAACATGGGCTTACGACAGACGTGGGGATATCCGGAGAAACATGGGCTGTACGATCCCGCCTGCGAAAAGGACAGCTGCGGGGTAGGGATCGTGGCTCACATCAAGGGCCAGCGGAGCCATCAATTGGTGTTGGACGCCGACCACGTGCTGCGGCGGATGGCTCATCGGGGCGCTTGCGGGTGCGAAGCGACGACGGGGGACGGCGCGGGCATCTTGACGGCTCTGCCGCACGAGTTCCTGGCGAAGGTGGCGCGGGACGAGTTGCAGGCGGAGTTGCCTGCGCGGGGCAAGTACGGCGCGGGGGTGGTGTTCCTGCCGACGGGTGAGTTGGAGCGTGAGAAGTGCAAGCGGGTTGTGGAGCGGATTGTCGCCGAGCAGGGCCAGCGGCTGGTGGGTTGGCGGCGGGTGCCCGTGCGGGGCGCCGAGGCGGACTTGGGTCCGTCGGCGTCCGCGGCTCAGCCGGCGATCGAGCAGTTGTTCGTCGCCGCCGAGGGCGGTTGCGAGGACGCGGCTTTCGAGCGGCAGCTGTACGTGATCCGCAAGCGGGCCAGCCACGAACTGCGAGGCGACCGCCGTCTGAAGCAGGCCTCGATGTTCTACGTCTGCAGTCTGTCGAGCAAGGTCATCATCTACAAAGGGATGTTGATGGCCGACCAGTTGTTGCTGTTCTATCCCGATCTGGCCGACGACAGCTATCTAACGCACTTGGCGATGGTCCACTCGCGGTTCTCGACGAACACGTTTCCCAGCTGGGACCGCGCCCAGCCGCTCCGCTGCATGAGTCACAACGGCGAGATCAACACGCTGCAGGGCAATCTGAACTGGATGCGGGCTCGCGAAGGCGTCGTGTCCGGCGGGGTGTTCGGCGACGACTTGCCCAAGCTGTTTCCGATCGCCGAGCCCGGCTGTTCCGATTCGGGCAGTTTTGACAACGTGCTGGAGTTTCTGCTGATGGCCGGCCGCTCGCTGCCGGAAGCCATGATGATGATGATCCCGGAAGCGTGGCAGAAGCACGACACGATGCCGGAGAACAAGCGGGCGTTTTACGAGTGCCATTCGGCCGTGATGGAACCGTGGGACGGTCCGGCCTCGATCACCTTTACCGACGGTCGCTGCGTCGGGGCGGTGTTGGACCGCAACGGCTTGCGGCCCAGCCGTTACTACCTGACGCACGACGACCGCGTGATCATGGCCAGCGAAGTGGGCGTGCTGGCGGTCGAGCCTCAGAACGTCAAGGCCAAGGGCCGCCTGCAGCCGGGCCGCATGTTCCTGATCGACTTTGAGCAAGGGCGGCTGATCCCCGACGAGGAACTGAAGAACGATCTTGCCGGCCGCCGGCCTTACGCCCGCTGGCTGCGCGAGAACCGTATCGAACTGCAGGATCTGCCCCGGCGGGCGCCCCCGGCGAGACTCGATGCCGACGCGCTGCTGCCGCGGCTGCAGGCCTTCGGCTATACGACGGAAACGCTGCAGTTCATGCTGTTGCCGCTGGTCCAGCAGAAACGTGATCCGCTGGGCTCGATGGGCAACGATTCCGCGTTGGCCTGTTTGAGCGACCAGCCGCGGCTGTTGTACGACTATTTCAAGCAACTGTTCGCCCAGGTGACCAACCCGCCGATCGACTCGATCCGCGAGGAGATCATCATGTCGCTGGAGTGCTACATCGGTCCCGAGCGGAACCTGCTGGAGACGACCGAACGGCACTGTCAACGGCTGCTGATGCCGCATCCGATCCTGACCAACGAGGATCTGGCGGCGGTCAAGGAGTTGGATTACCGGGGCTGGAAAACGCGGACGATCGACATGACGTTCCCGCGCGCCGCCGGGCCGGACGGGATGCGGGAGGCCCTCCTGCGGATCTGTGCGGAGGCGGCAGCGGCGATCGACGCCGGTGACAGTCTGGTCGTGCTTTCGGACCGGGCGACCTGTGCCGAACGCGTGCCGGTCAGTTCGCTGCTGGCCTGCGGCGCGGTCCATCATTACCTGGTGCGGGAGGCCAAGCGGACGCGGATCGGGCTGGTGCTGGAAACGGGGGAAGCCCGCGAAGTGCATCATGTTTGCCTGCTGGCCGGTTACGGGGCCGACGCGATCAATCCCTACCTGGCTTTCGAGGCGATGTGGCGGGCGCGTGCCGACGGGCTGCTGGACGCCGCCGAGTTTCCCGACGATGCCAAGGTGGTTTCCGCCTATCGGTTGGGCGTCGCCAAGGGCATTCTCAAGGTCATGGCCAAGATGGGCATTTCGACGCTGCAGTCGTACAAGGGGGCGCAGATTTTCGAGGCGGTGGGGCTGAACCGCGAAGTGATCGACTTGTGTTTCGCCGGCACGGCCAGCCGCATCGAGGGCGTGGGGCTGAAGACGCTGGCCGAGGAAACGTTGCGGCGTCACACGCTGGGCTACCCCCGCCTGGCCGGCGAGCGGCTGCCCGTGTTGCCCAATTTGGGCGAATTCCACTGGCGGGCGGAGGGCGAGCGGCACGCCTGGAGTCCGGACGCCATCGCCAACCTGCAAGTCGCGGCCCGGACGAACGACCGCGACGCCTACTGGCGTTTCGCCAAACTCCTGAACGACGACGCCCGCGCCCGCTGTACGCTGCGCGGGTTGCTGCGGTTCCGGCCCGGAGTCGCCGGTGATCCTGTGCCGCTGGAGGAGGTCGAACCGGCCGCGGACATCGTCAAGCGGTTTTGCACGGGCGCGATGAGTTTCGGTTCCATTTCCGCCGAAGCGCATGAGAGCCTGGCAGTGGCCATGAATCGCATCGGCGGGCGCAGCAACACGGGGGAGGGCGGCGAGGATCCGGCGCGCTTCAAGCCGCTGCCCAACGGCGATTCGAAACGCTCGGCAATCAAGCAGATCGCTTCAGGCCGCTTCGGCGTGACCGCTTGGTACCTGGCCAACGCGGACGAGTTGCAGATCAAGATGGCCCAGGGCGCCAAGCCGGGCGAGGGCGGCGAGTTGCCGGGCCGCAAGGTGGACGACAACATCGCCCGCATCCGCTACTCGACGCCGGGCGTGGGCCTGATCAGCCCTCCGCCGCACCACGACATCTACTCGATCGAGGACCTGGCCCAACTGATCTACGACCTGAAGAACGCCAACCCGTCGGCCCGGATCAGCGTCAAGCTGGTCTCCGAAGTCGGCGTGGGCACGGTCGCGGCCGGGGTGGCCAAGGCGCACGCCGAGCACATCACCGTCTCCGGCGACACCGGCGGCACGGGCGCCTCGCCGCTGACCAGCATCAAGCACGCAGGCTTGCCCTGGGAGTTGGGCCTGGCCGAGGCGCACCAGACGCTGGTGCTGAACGACCTCCGCAGCCGCGTCGTGCTGCAGACCGACGGCGGCATCCGCACGGGCCGCGACGTGGTGATCGCCGCGCTGCTGGGCGCAGAAGAGATGGCCTTTGCCACCGCGCCGCTGATTACGCTGGGCTGCGTCATGATGCGCAAATGCCATCTGAACACCTGCCCCGTGGGCGTGGCCACCCAGGACCCCGTGCTGCGGCGCAAATTCAGCGGCAAGCCGGAGCACGTCATCAATTACTTGTTCATGGTCGCCGAGGAGGCCCGTCAGATCATGGCCCAGTTGGGCTTCCGCAAGATGGACGAGATGATCGGCCGCGTCGATTGCCTGGAGCCGGAGGACGCCATCCGGCACTGGAAGACGGACGGGCTGGACCTGAAGCCGATCCTGGCTTTCGCCCGCCGGCCGCACGACCTGGTGTCGGTCCGCCGCATGATCCCCCAGGACCATCGCTTGGACCGGGCGCTGGACAACACGCATCTGCTGAAACTCTCCGCCCGGGCGCTGATCCGCGGCGAAGCAGTCAAAATCGCCTTGCCGATCCTGAACACGCACCGCACCGTGGGAACGATCCTCAGCCACGAGGTCGTCAAGCGGTGGGGCGAGAAGGGGCTGCCGGACGACACGATCCACATCAAGTTTACGGGTTCCGCCGGGCAGAGTTTCGGCGCGTTTCTGGCAGGCGGAATCACGCTGGAACTGGAGGGCGACGCCAACGACTACCTTGGCAAGGGCCTGTCCGGCGGCAAACTGATCGTGTATCCGCCCGCGGAGAGCACGTTTGCCGCGGAAGACAATATCCTCGTGGGCAACGTGGTCTTGTACGGCGCGACCGACGGCCGGGCCTTCTTCCGCGGCCGGGCCGCCGAACGGTTCTGCGTCCGCAACAGCGGGGCCTGGGCCGTGAGCGAAGGCGTCGGCGACCACGGCTGCGAGTACATGACCGGCGGCCGGGCGATCATCCTGGGCCCCACCGGGCGGAACTTCGCCGCCGGCATGTCGGGCGGCGTGGCCTACGTGTGGGATGCCGCGGGCGATTTCGCCGCCAGGTGCAATCTGGGCACCGTCAAACTGGAACGCGTCGAGGCGGAAGAGGACATCGGCGAACTGCTGGAAATGATCGAAATGCACCAGACCTACACCGGGTCGAAGGTCGCCGAGCGGGTGCTGGACGAGTGGATGACGATCATCCGCGAGCAGTTCGTCAAGGTGATGCCGATCGATTACAAGCGAGTCCTGATGGACCGCCGCGCGCACGAAGAGGAAGAGGAGACGCCCGTCCGCGAGAAGTTCGCCGCCCGATAAGAGGCCGGGAGCGGGTCGGGCAACCGCGACCCGGCGCGAGTGCGAAAGTTCGGCCGACGCGGTCCCCCAACGCCAACGAACGCAGTCAAGGAATTTCGACGTCATGGGAAAGCCCACTGGTTTCAAAGAGTACCCGCGCAAAGCCGTCCCCTACCGTTCGCCGGCGGAACGGGTCGCGGATTTCCAGGAAATCTACACGTCGCCGGCCGAGAGCCATCTGCAAACGCAGGGCGCCCGCTGTATGGACTGCGGCGTGCCGTTCTGCATGTCCAACAGCGGCTGTCCGATCGATAACCTGATCCCCGAATGGAACGACCTGGTGTATCGCGGCCGCTGGCGGGATGCGCTGGACCGGTTGCACAAGACCAACAATTTCCCCGAGTTCACCGGCCGGGTGTGTCCTGCGCCGTGCGAGGGCGCTTGCGTGCTGGGCATCCATGATCCGCCCGTGACGATCAAGAACATCGAGTGCGCGATCGCCGACCGCGGGTTTGCCGAGGGTTGGGTCCAGCCGCATCCGCCCAGCACGCGGACGGGCAAGAACGTGGCGATTGTCGGCTCCGGCCCCGCCGGCCTAGCGGCCGCTGCCCAATTGAACAAGGTCGGCCACCAGGTAACCGTGTACGAACGGGCCGACCGCGTTGGCGGCTTGCTGATGTACGGCATTCCGAAGATGAAGCTGGACAAAGGGCTCGTCGAACGCCGGGTCCAGTTGCTCCGTGAGGAAGGCGTGCGGTTCATGACCCGCACCCACGTCGGCCGCCAAGAGGACTTTCCGGCAGGCCACCTGACCCGGATCATGCTCGAACGCCGCGAGGAGATCCAGTTCGTCCAGCCGCGGGACCTGCTGCAGCAATACGACGCCCTGCTGCTGGCCACCGGCGCCACGGTGCCCCGTGACTTGCCGATTCCGGGACGCGGGTTAGAGGGCGTCCATTTTGCGATGGACTTCTTGACGCGGAACACCAAGAGCCTGCTGGATTCGCAACGGACCGACAACGCTTCTCTGAACGCCAAAGACAAGGACGTCATCGTCATCGGCGGCGGCGACACCGGCGCAGACTGTGTGGGCACTGCCTTGCGTCACGGCGCGACCAGCGTCGTCAACTTCGAATTGCTGCCAATGCCGCCCCAGCAGCGGGCTCCGGACAACCCCTGGCCGCTGTGGCCGAAGGTCTTTCGCATGGACTACTCGCACGACGAGTACGCCGCCCGTTTCGGCCACGATCCGCGGACCTACAGCGTGTTGACCAAGGAGTTCGTCGACGACGGCAGCGGCCGCGTCGCGGGGGTCCGCACGGTGACGGTGGATTGGTCCAAGCCCAGCGCCCACGCGCCGTTCAGCGAAGTCCACGGCACGACGCGCATCTGGCGCGCGGACCTGGTGCTGCTGTCCCTGGGCTTCCTCGGCCCCGAGCACGCGGCGAGCGATCCGTTGGGCCTGGCCTACGACGCGCGCAGCAACTACCTGGCGGCTCACGGGCGCTACGCCACGAACGTTCCCGGCGTGTTTGCCGCTGGCGACTGCCGCCGCGGCCAGTCGCTGGTCGTGTGGGCCATCCACGAAGGCCGCGGCGCCGCCCGCGCGATCGACGAGTTCCTGATGGGCGCCAGCGCCTTGCCCGCCCCCGGCGTCACCCTGGGCTCCGCCCTGGCCGTATGGCGGTGAGTTCCGCCGGACCTTATCGGGCGGCTTCGATGTCGACAGGCCTGGCACGGGACGGGCGTCCTGCGCGTGGCACGGCTTACTTGTTGGCAGTGCCTGAAGCGCGGCTGAAGCCTGCCTGGAAGGAATCCGCCCTCCGTTCCGTTGCGGGCACCGCGTCGGGCCGCCGTGAGGCCGCGGCCGCCGTTGGCCGCTTCCCGCGGCCGCTACTGGCGAGTAGGATTAGAGCGCCTGACCTGCGGAGCCATTGGTGATGAAGTTCAACGAGCTGGTGCGGTTGCTGGAAGCCAACGGATTCAGCTTGGTCCGAGAGAAAGGCTCGGTCCGCTACTACGGAAAGCCGGGTTGGGCCAACTTGGTTCGCGTTGACCTTCACGGAGCCAAGGAAGTTCCAACGGGGACCTGCCGCGCGATTCTCAAGGCCGCGGGTATCCCAAGAGTCTGAGGGAGGTGAAAGATGATCGAACTGCCGTACTCGCTGGTGATCGAAGCAACGGACGAGCCGGATTTTTTTGGGTTCTATTCGCCCGAACTGGAAGGCTTCACGGGAGTCGGCCACTCCGTCGAGGATTGCCTCTATCAGGCGAAGTGGGGCATGAAGGAGCATGTCGCCCTGCTGGTCGAACGGCAGTTGCCCGTACCGCCGCTGAACTCCAATCCCAAGGTCACCATCCAGAACGTCGAACGTCTGGCCGTAGTTTAGGCCGTGTCTGTCGTGCAGATTGCCGACGGGCGACCTACCGACGGCGGGCGTGGCCCTGTTCGGCGCGCCGAGACAGAAGACCGCGGGCAGGACCGGATGCAGACGGATGCGGTGAGCGGAGAATCGGCAGAGGGTGCAGTTGACGACGCTTCGATCACTTCATACACCGTCGCGCGAGAACGCAACCAATCCCTATCCGCCCGCTCGGCCCGCTCGGCAACTTCCCGCAAGAATTCAACCGTGTCGGATTCGTACGGTCACGAGTCTTGCGAGGGGCACATCGTTCACGGCGACCCTAGGTCTTTGAATTCCGGGGCGTCCGGACAATCACGTCTGCGTGGTCGGCTCGGCTGGGGGTTTGTCTGCGGCGGGGCTCGGCTGGGGGTGCAGCGGCGTGAGCCGGCCGACCAGCTCGCGGAGCTTGAACCGCTGAATTTTGCCCGTGGCCGTCTTGGGCAGCGACTCGACGTACACCACGGCGCGCGGGTACTTGTACGGGGCGGTCTGTGCCTTGACGAACGTTTGCAGGTCGCGGGTCAGTTCCGGCGTACCGACCTGGCCGTCTTTCAACACCACGAAGGCCACGGGCTTGACCAAGCCCTCCGGGTCGGCGCCGCCCACCACGCCGCTTTCCAGCACCGCCGGGTGTTGCAGCAAGATGCCCTCGACGTCGGTCGGCCAGACCGCCTGGCCACTGACTTTGAACATATCGTCGTTTCGGCCGGCGTACCAGAAATAGCCGTCGTCGTCGATCAGGAACTTGTCGTGCGTGTTGATCCAGTGTCCGTGGTAGGTGTTTTTGGTTTCCTCGTGCTTGTTCCAGTAGCCGTTGGCGATGCTGTCGCCCTTGATGTACAGCGTGCCCACTTGCCGCGGCGGCAGCGGTTGGCCGTGGTCGTCGACGATCTTGGCCTCATAGCCGGGCACAATCTGGCCCGTGCTGCCCGGCACGACTTGCCCGGGACGATTGGAAATGAAGATGTGCAGGATTTCCGTGGAACCGATGCCGTCGATGATCTCCACGCCGAAGCGTTCCAGCCATGTTTCGTACACGTGCTTGGGCAGCGGCTCGCCGGCCGAGACGCACACGCGGACCCGGCCGAGCGACGTGCGGCCCGTTTTTTCCGCCTGGTGCAGCAGGGCCAAGTAACCAGTGGGCACGCTATAGAACACCGTGGGCTGGTGCTGGTCCAGTGCGGTATAGACCGCCTCCGGCGTGGGCCGCTCGGACAGCATCACCGTCGTGCCGCCCGTGCGCAGCGGGAAGTACAACCCATTACCAAGCCCGTAGGCAAAGAACAGCTTGGCCGCGGAAAACGAGACATCGTCCTCCTTCAGCCGCAGGGTGGCCTGGGCGTAGAAGTCAGCAGCCACAAGCATGTCGTGGTGCAGGTGAACGGCGCCCTTGGGCCGGCCGGTGGTCCCCGAACTGTAAAGCCAAAAAGCCATGTCGTCCTTGCTGGTGTCCGTCGGCGTCAAGTCGGACGAGGCGTCGGCCAACACGCGCTCGAGCGAAACGACCTCGAACGTCGCGTGCAGCGGTGAGGCTGCATCCGCGCCCGGCGCGGCCGACCCGGCGGGAACGCCGCCGCGCACGAAGACGTGCTTCAGGTACCTGGCCCGAACTCCTGCCAATTGCGGCACCAAGCTGCTGTCGACGACCAGCACGCGGGCGTGGCTGTCGTTCAAAAAGTACTCGTAATCGTCCGGCTTCAGATTGGTGTTCACGGGCACCGCGACCGCACCGGCCTTCATGGCGCCGAAAAAGCCGAATGCGAACTCCGGGGAGTCCGGGATCAGGAGCACCACCCGCTCTTCGATGCGCACGTCCCGCTCCCGCAAGGCGTTGCCAAAGCGGTTGACGTGCTCGTACAGATCGCGGTACGTGACCACGCGGTCGCCGCACAGGATGGCGGCTTTCGACTCGCGGCCCGCGGCCAGATGCGCATCGACAAACACCGACGCCGCATTCAGCCGCTCCGGAAGCTCGAGTGATAGCATGAGAGTTCCTCCCGCACGCGAGTCCGCCCAGACCCGCGCGCCCTTGATGTGGGCGCTACTTTAGTCAAACTCCGCTGACTGTCAACGCCAGCACGCAGCTGAAAACGCCGCCGGAGCGCCACGGCGATCGAGTTCGTTGCCGCTTGGCCAGCCAGGCACGAATCGACCGCCCGTGCGCCGGTCGCAGCCCGGCCAAGCGGCTGGCAAACGAGCCGTTCTATCGCAGGGCAGCAGGCAAGACGTTCCAAACCAGGACCGGGAACGGCGAGGGCCACGAGCCGGTGGTCAGGTCGATGTAGGCCTGCGGATTCTCCTGCCGCGGCGTTTCATCCTGGGCGACTATTTCGCGCGGATTTTCAGCGCCACGTCCGTCGGCAGGGCAGGAATCGTCAACGGCAGACGAGCGCCGCGGGCGTCCCGACGCTCGGTCCGCACCGCTTCGCCCTTCCACGTTTCCCACCACTCGATCTCGAACACCCCGTCCGGCAGTCCCTCCACGGCCAGTTGAAACGCGTCCACGGGGCGCACTGCCTGCTGGGCGTGGTTGTACCACGAGCTGTCCCGGTTCTGGAGCCAGAGGACGGCCAGCCGATCGCTCTTCATGCCGCAGACGAGCACGTTGGGGGTGTCCTGCACCTGGCAGCCCGTGAACCGGTAGCTCTCCACGGTCACCCAATCGCGGCCGAGATTTTCGACGCGGATGCGGCGTGTGCCGGCCGGAACGTCGACGGCGATGTCCTCGTCGTAGGTCGTTTCCCAGAGTTTCCACTGCGGCCGATACACGCTGGACTTGCCCAAGCCTTCCCCACAGGGCAGCTCGCGCTCGTGGACCAGCCGGTCATCGAGCCAGATTTTCAGCAGGCCGGAGGCCGACACGCGGCCCGCGTGAAGGACGAATTGGCCCGGCTTCGGGTACGTGACGACGAAGGCGGGCGGGTTCTTCAGGTCGCGGTGCGACTGGCCGTGGAGTAGTTGCTGCGGCACGCGCTGCTCGTCGATCGTGCCGTCGGGGCGGATGATGAACTCAGCGTGCTCCGGCTTGCCCCAACGGCTGACCGGCGCCAGCACGACGTCGCGGGTGTCGGGCGGGCGGTTGGCGTCGACAAAGGCTGGCGGGGAGGTTGCCAGCACGGTCCAGCGGGCGGACCCCAGCGGCAGATCCTGCGCAAAACGCGACAGCGACGTGAAGTGGAAATACAGGTCCAACGGTTCGATGTAGTTCTCGTGCCACCACGGCATCGGACCGCCCGCGGCAAAGCTCGCCAGCCCGGCCCACAGCGAGTTGTGGATGGCCCAACCCGGCGGGTCCTTGTCGGCCGTGCTGGCGTGGCTGCGAATGCCGAACTCGCCGAACACGTGCGGCTTGGCAAACCGCTCCCACTGGTGCAGGCAGTACCCCCGGACCGCCTCGGCCACATTGGCGTCGTTGTTCGTATAGCAGTGCGTCTGGACGATGTCGATGTTCTCCAGGCCCCAATACTCCTCCGGGCCGGTCTTGCTCCAGAAGCTCGTCGTGATCAGGTGCCCGAACGGATCGATGGCCCGGAGGTGGTCCGACATCTCCCGGTGCCATGGGAGCTTGACGTCGTCGCCCGCGCCGGACCAGCCTTCCATTTCGTTGCCGAACTCCCAGCACAGGACATGAGGGCTGTAACCCCAGCGGGCGACGGTGTAGCGCAGACGCTTCTTGTAGTACCCTTGGGCCGTTTCGTCGGTGAACCAGTCGCGCGGCGTCGCACAGGGGCCTTGGCGGCGGGCGTTGAACGGATTGCGCTCCCAGCCGGTTTCGCGGAAGTCCTGGTGGGTGTCCAGGCACATCATGTAGTACAGGCCCAGTTCGGCCGCGAGGTCCAGCACCTGGTCGATCCGCGCCGCGACGTCTTGCCGGTACCAGCCGAGCCGGTCGGTCCACTCGATTCCCAGGCCGGTGGAACTCATCCACCAGCGGTTGAAGTTCTCGCTGGCCGCAGCGAACTTGCGCATCGCCTCGCCGCCCAGTTGCCCCGTCGTGTGGTAGATCGGCAGGTTGTGACCGATGGCAAAGAAACCGTCACCGTTGTCAAAGGCCAGGTAGTGCGGGTCGGCTCGGCTCGTCCGGACAAACCCGCGTCCCGCGCCGGGGACGCATTCCAGCGAGCCTTGTCCGCCGTGGACCTCGCCGCTGCGGTCGCACAGCCGCAGTTGCCAGCGATACCGTCCGGGCTCTCGCGGCGTGAAACGGACTCGCCAGCCGCTTGCGGGCTGAGGAATCATCAACTCGGCCCCCTCCGAAACCTCGCACCGGTGCTCGACGGCAAAGAAGCCGGGCACCGTCAGTGTCTGCCCGGAGGGAGTCGTGAACACCGCGTCCAGCCGCACGTCGTCGGGATCGAAGGGGTTGTCGTAGGTCGCTCTGGCGTCTACCCGCAGTTCCAGCCGCCGGTATTGTTCCAGGCGGGTTGCGTCGGGCGTCACCGTGCCGATCGCCAGCGGCTGCCGGGCCGGCTCGATCTGCCCCGGAAACCGTTCCGGCATCTGGGCGAACGAGATCGTGTACTCGCACACCGCCGTCTCGCCGACCTCGAAATCGCCGGACAACAGTTGGACGCGAAAAACGTAGGCCTGGCGGCCGCCCTCGTCTTCGACCGACCGGTAGCCCGGCAGTCCCAAGCACAGACTGCGTCCCTGGCGCAGTTCCAGCAGAACACGATTGGCCGTTGCCGCCGGGGTGGCCGAAAGGGTGCCGTGCGCCGACGGGGCGAACCAGGTCCGTTCCGAGCCCTGGAACGTGTCTCGGCTGCCGGACAGGTGCAGCCAGATGCCGCGTGTCAATTTCAGAGCGGCCGTCTTCTGGAGTTCGCAGCGGACCCGCAAGCCGTCGCCGCCGGGCGTGATCCGGTAGGCGTACTTGACCGGCGGCGAATCGTCGCGCGCGGAAAACGTGCCCTGCATCGTGAGACTGCCGTCGGCTTCCAGGGCCGGGTCCGCCTGCACGTTGCCGCCGGGCAGCGTTTCGTAAATCCAGCTGTCGTGCCAAAGGAACATCTGCCAGCCGTACTCGGCCTGGCCCGCGACGCCGGCAGACCAGCGGCCCCGCTCGAAGCGGATGTACTCGCCGCCCTGCCGCCAGACGTAGCCGCGGTCCGTGGCCTCAAACGACTGGGCCGCCGCCGGAAGGGGAAGAACAATGATCGCCAATGCCAGTACCTGTGATCGCATGGTTCACCTCACCGCCCGTTGCCGGATTTCCTGGTTTTCATCACCGCTGCGCCTTGCAGTCTTCGGGCCGAATTGCCGCAACGGCGGAGGGACTGTTGCCGGCCTGAAGGCTCCTCAACGGCGTCCGATTTAGTCTGGGGGCGGCGACTCGCGTCTGCAAGCCAGTGTCTGCGGTTTTCGTTTCGCCAACGAGAAGACAGACGCCTTTCGCATCTTGAGGCTGACGCGCGTCGTCCGATTGACACAACGCCCCGCGGCAACAAGACTCAGGCTTCCGGGGTTTTCTGCGGCACGGTCCAGGAGCGTCCAACGGGGGTAGAGGTGCGCGATGAAGCGGGAGTTGTGGACGAAAAAGAGCAAGCGGCGGCTTGGCCGGCGGGAGTTTCTGGAGTGGAGCGGCTTGGCGGCCAGCGGGCTGTGGTATCCGGCTCTGCTGGCTGCGGCCGAATCGCGTTCGACCGCGCCGGCGGACGAGGAACTGGACTGCGACGTGTTGATTGCCGGCGGCGGATTGGGAGGCTGTGCTGCCGCCTTGGCCGCGACTCGATCCGGCGCACGCGTGGTGCTGACGGAGCCCACGGATTGGATCGGCGGACAGATCACCCAGCAGGCGGTGCCCACGGACGATCACCGCTGGATCGAGTCCTGCGGGTGTACGGCGTCGTACCGCGAACTGCGTCAGCGGATTCGCGACCACTACCGCCGACACTACCCGCTGACCGACGAGGCCCAGCAACGAGCGAACCTCAACCCCGGCGGTCCTGGTCCCGTGTCACCGCTGGCTCATGAACCCAAGGTCTGTCTGGCCGTTTTGCAGGAAATGCTGGCTCCCGCGGTCCAAGCCGGCCGGCTGCGGCTGTTGCTGGACACCAGCCCCGCCGGGGCCGACGTCGCCGGCGACCGCGTTCGGGCCGTGCGCCTGGTCAACGCGCGGGGGCGGCGGGAAATGACCGTGCGGGCCAAGTACTTCATCGACGCCTCCGAGACGGGCGAGCTGTTGCCGTTGACCGGCACCGAGTTTGTCACCGGCTCGGAGTCGCAGGCGCAGACCGGCGAGCCCCACGCAGCGGCGGAGGCGCGGCCAGCGAACATGCAAGCGGTCACGTGGTGCTATGCCGTCGATTACCTGGAAGACGAAGACCACACGATCGACAAACCTCCGCAGTACGACTTCTGGCGCCAGTACCGGCCGCAGCTAACCCCGCCCTGGCCCGAACATCCTTTTCTCTCTTTCTGGTATTCCCGGCCCGGCACCCTCCAGCCGCTGGAACTGTCGTTCGTCCCGACGATGGGCCGTTACGCCGGCATGCGGACGCCGACCCTGAACCTGTGGGTGTACCGCCGCATTCTCAATCTGGCCAACTTCCGGCCCGGCGCGTTCTCCAGCGAGATCACGATCATCAACTGGCCCCAGAACGATTACATGTTGGGGAATCCCTTTGGCGGGCCGGCCGAGGAGAACGCCAGGCACCTGGAGGGCGCGCGGCAGCTGAGTCTGGCGCTGTTGTACTGGCTCCAAACCGAAGCTCCGCGGCCCGACGGCGCCACCGGCTGGCGCGGTCTGCGGCTGCGGCCGGACGTCTTGGGCACCGCGGACGGTTTCGCGAAGTACCCGTACATCCGCGAATCGAGGCGGATTGTTGCCGAGACGACGATTCTGGAGCAGCACGTCCGGGAGCCTGCGGCCCAGAAGATCGGCCGCCACCAGGTCGCGCCGCCGTTTGCCGATTCGGTGGGCGTAGGTTCGTACAGCATGGACTTGCACCCGACGACCGGCGGCGACAACTACTTCCACGTCGGCGCTTATCCCTACCAGATTCCGTTAGGCGCCCTGATCCCCAAACGAATGGAGAACCTGCTGGCGGGCTGCAAGAACATCGGCACGACGCACCTCAGCAACGGCGCTTACCGTCTGCATCCCACCGAGTGGAATATCGGCGAGGCGGCGGGCGCACTGGCCGCGTTCTGCCTGGCGAAACACCAACCGCCGCGGCGCGTGCGGTCTCAAGAATCGCTGCTCCGCGAATTCCAGGACAGCCTGCTGCGGGCGGGCGTCGAGTTGGACTGGTCCAAGCTGGCGGCGGTATGAAAGAACATCTGGACGGTGTGTGCACCAGGACGAGGTCTCTTGCCGGCAAGACAAAAACACTGCGACGACTTTGCGAGGATGGCATCCCCTTCGCCACCACGCTGCTCGCCAGCGTGGAGCGGTGTTCAAGACCAGAGACGTCCGCGAAATCGGCTTCTTCGCCACCACGCTGCTCGCCAGCGTGGAGCGGTGTTCAAGATGCCGGACGCATTGGGCGGCCACGGCGGCTGGTTCTGAACATGGCTCCACGCTGGCAAGCAGCGTGGTGGCCGAAGAGGAAGAACTCGCGGGGCGGCCACGGCGGCTGGTTCTGAACATGGCTCCACGCTGGCAAGCAGCGTGGTGGCCGAAGAGGAAGAACTCGCGGGGCGGCCACGACGGCTGGTTCTGAACATGACTCCACGCTGGCAAGCAGCGTGGTGGCCGAAGATGTCCGTCCAGGCAGGTCAGTGGCAAGACGTTGGACCTGCCGGATGGAAATCAAAGGCCAGCACGTCACCGTGTCGGGCGAGGATCAACTCGGGGCGACTGGTGATCGTCCACCATGCGGCCGTGCCACACGGAGTAATAGCGGAACCGGGCGGGCATGTGCGAACCGACGGAGGCCAGGACGACCACCACAGCCAGGATCAGCACTCGACACTCCCACAGAACGGGAATCAGACACAACAACGCCAACTTGGTCAGGACGAACAGGCCCCGGCCCTCCGCCAGCCAGCGGACGTGGGGAAAGGCCTCGACCACCGCCAGCAAGCCCCCGGTCGCGATCGCGGCGCACAGCCAGATCTTCAGCAGTTCGGGCGAGATGCCGAACACGTGCCCGCCGCACAACACGCCCGTCACGCCGATGTGCGCCGTGCGCAGGGCGATGTTCACCGCTCGGCCATTACGCAGCCGGCGGCGTTCGGCGGGCGCGGAGTTTTCCTGAGTGGCCTTGACTGCTTCGCTGCGCATGGCAAATCGTCCTCAGCGGATTGTATCCGCCGAGGCGGGCAGCGCCATGAGGGGGCTGCAGTGAAAACAGGGCTCCGCTTTCAAAAAAGCGTTCAGGACCTGCGGATCCCAGTGACGGCCCAGCCCCTCCAGAAAAATGCGGCGGACTTCGCTTCGCGGCAGACTGCCGCGGTACGGACGCTCGCTGGTCATGGCGTCGTAGGCGTCGGCCACCGCCACGATGCGGGCGATGTCCGGAATCTCGTCGCCCGCCAGACCGCTCGGATATCCGCTGCCGTCCCAGTGTTCGTGATGATGCAACACGGCCGGCAGCACCTGCCTGAGGGGATCGACGTCCAGCAGGATCTCATGTCCCAGCCGCGGATGCGATTTGACTTGCTCGTATTCCTCCGGCGTCAAACTGGCCGGCTTGCGGAGGATCTCCGCCTGGACGCCGATCTTGCCGATGTCGTGCAACAGTCCGGCCAAGTGGACGACCACCAGTTGGTCCAATCGCCAGCCCAGTTCTTTGGCCAGTTGCACCGCCAGCCGAGCGACGCGGTCGCTGTGCCCGCAGGTGTACGGGTCCTTCCGGTCGATGGCGGAGGTCATGTCGTGCAATACTCCGGCCAAGCGAATCGGGTTGGCGTACCGCAGCCCAAAATCGCAGCAGGCCGTCGGCGTAAAGGCGATTCGCGAAGGTTCTTCGTCGCTCGCCGCGTCAATCGCGTCCGGCCAGCGGTGTCGGCGATGGGCTTCGGCAGTGCATGCCAGGCAGAGCGAGAGTTCGGCCAGCGGATCGCTGTCCTGCTGTTCCGCCGACCGCTGATCCGCTTGCCACAAGTGCCAGGAAAGCCCTTCTGGTTCGGACGGAACTGCGGTGGAATCGCAGCCCTCCGGCAGCACAGGCGGATGCACGTCGGCGGACTCGCCGTCGCAAACCGCGGCTTTCGCAGAGGCGGAAAGCATGTCACTGACCGGGTTCAGGGGTAAGGTAGGGAGAGGGCGCACCAGGATGGACTCCTGTCGCGTCGCGCAGGCGCCTGCTTACTGCAAGCTAGGTTGCGATCTGGCGGCAGGCAAACCGTCGTGCCCGGCGTCCCCTTGGAAGTCCGGCAAATCCGCCGACACAACCGTCGTCACCTCTGTCATCGGCCCGCAAAGCAGGCGGAACCGCCGCTTTTCCGGCGGAAAGAGGCGAATTGGAGGATCTGCTACGATCGGTGACTCAGACGGTTGCGATAGCGGGCGCTCACGCGGTCCAGCAGCGCACGGTCCTCGGGCGAGAGGGCCCCCATGCCGTGCTGGTGCAAGCGTTCGAGAATCTGGTCGACGGAGCGTTCCTCTTCGGCCTCCAACGCCTGCTGGCGGCGCAACCTCAGTTCGCGGCGGCGCTCGCGCCATCGCTGGAGCGGCCCGGCGGCATCCTCGTGGCTTTCAAGGCTGTGCTCGAGGGTGGATAAGTTGGCAGGTAAGTCGGAAGAGGCGAACAGGTCCTGCATGTCCGCTTCCTCGGCTGCTGCCCGCCGCTCCTCGTGCTGAGCGCTGAAGTACAGGAAGATGCACAGCAGGATCAGTGCGAACCGCATCGGCACGGGACCGTACGAGTCGTCGAAGGGCAGCACGACGATCAAGACGGCGGCCCCGATCACGGCGGCTTTGGCCAAGCCCGCTACCAACCAAGAAACGCCGAGACGTCCCAGACCGGGCCATTTGGCCAGGATGGCTGCGCGGAGCGCACTGCCACCGTCAAAGGGAAATACCGGCAACAGGTTCACCAGCAGGAGAGTCCAATTGACCCAGAAGGCCAGCTTGACCATTTTCAAGGCCGTCGTGCCCACGGTCAGTTGTTCCGGGGCCAGCGGGTTGAGCAGGCCCTGGAGATTGCCCGCAGCTCCCACCAGCAACGGAGCCGATAGCAGGCATACCACGACGTGTGCCGCCGGTCCGGCCAGGTGAGCCAGCAGTTCGGCCCCAGGGTCCGCAATCCCGCGCACGGTGGCTACGCCGCCCCAAGGCGCCAGGACCAACTGCTCCATCCGGCCGCCCAGCTTCCGGGCGGCCCACAAATGGCCCAGGTCATGCAACAACACGCTGGCGAACAAGACGCCCAGGCCGCAGATCGCCAAATGGTCCACCTGGGGCGAACCGGCTGACCGGCCTTCCTGCCAACTGAGATAGCAGGTAAAGGCGGCAAACAGGAAGAAGAACATGTGCACCCGCACATGAACTCCGCTCCAGCGGCCAAAACCGAAACTCCAACTAGCGTGATCGTGCATAGCAGGTACTACGCTCGGACGCGAGATAAGGTTTGCTTGCCGTGTCAGGAACAGCCCCCAATACGATAGCATCTGCCGACGAAACGCACAATCAATCCCCGCTCAGGACGGATTCCCTCTTTGGTCGCTACCTTTTCGCTTCTCGGACGGACCGGTAGACTTGTAGCAGTTGACCGTTGCAGTCCCAGCTGGAAATTAGGGGAGGAAGGGATGACACCAAGCAGGAAATTGTATGGCTGGACGTGTTTCGTCGCCGGGGCGATTCTGGCCGCGTCTCTGACAGGCATGGCGGCCGAGTTGGTCCGGGGGGCCGAGGCGGCCAAGCCCGCCAACTCGCCGCAGGAAGCACTCAATCAGTATGCGGACGCCGCCAGCTATCAAAACAACGGCGCGTTTGATTTGGCGGCCGAGGAATGGGAAAGTTTCCTGAAAAAATTTCCGCAAGATCCGCTCGCGGCCAAGGCACAGCACTATCTGGGCGTCTGCCAGCTGCAGTTGAAACACTTCGACAAGGCCGCCGCCGCATTCGAGGCGGTCGTGCGAAACCATCCCAAATTCGACTCGCTCGAGGACGCCTATCTGAACCTGGGCTGGTCCCAGTATTCGCTGGGCGGGCAAAACGTCGAAGGCGCCTACGCCCAAGCGGCCGCAACGTTCGCGGAACTGGTCAAGAAGTTCCCGGACAGCAAGCACGCGGAGCAGACGCTCTTCTTCTGGGGCGAGGCGGAATACAAGCAGGGCAAGAAAAAGGAAGCCGTGGCGGCCTACGACCGACTGGTCAAGAAGTACCCAAAATCGCCGCTCCGCGCCGACGTGCTGTACGCCCTCGGCGTGACGCGCGAAGAACTGGCCCAATACCCGGACGCCGGCCGGGCGTACGATCTGTTTCTGGAGGAATTCCCTCAGCACGACCTGGCCCACGAAGTGCGGATGCGCAGGGCGGAGACCGTGCTGCAGGCCGGCAATTTCGCCGCCGCGGAGAAGATGTTCGCCGAGGTCGCCAAGGTCCAGGGCTTCGGCTCGGTCGATCACGCCCTGAACCGCCAGGCGTTCTGCCTGGCGAAACTGGACAAGTTCGCGGAAGCCGCCGCACTGTACGCCCGCGTGGCGACGGAATTCACCCGGTCGGTCGATGCTGCCGAGGCCGCCCTGTCCGCCGGCCGATGCTATTACCGGGCGGAGCAATTCCCGGAGGCTGCCAAGTGGCTGCAGAAAGCGGCGGACGCCCCGTCCGCGGGCCGCGACGAAGCCGCGCATTGGCTGTGCCGCATCTACCTGCGGGATAAACAGCCGCAGCAGGCCGTCGACTTGGCCAAGCGGGTACTGGCTGCTGCGGACGAGGGTCCCTTCCTGGTGAACTTGCAGATGGACCAGGCCGACGCGCTGTACGAGCTGCCGAAATCGCGTCCGGAAGCTGTCTCGCTGTACCTGAAAATCGCCGCGGATCATCCGCGACATGAAATGGCGGCTCAAGCCCTCTACAACGCGGCCTTCGGAGCCCTGGAGTTGGGCAAGTACGACGACGCCCTGAAGCACGCCGCCAGCTTCCTCAAGACGCATCCCGAACATCGCTTGACTCCCGACGTGCAGTACGTAGCGGCCGAGTGCCATCTGCAACTCGGCAAGCACGCGGAGGCCCAGCAGCGGTACGCGGATTTGGCCCAGTCCGCGGCGGACCACCCGGACCGCGAAACGTGGCAAGTGCGTCAAGGCCTGGCGATCTACCTGCAGAAGAAGTACGGCGACGCGATCGCCGCACTGGAGCCGGTCGTCACCCAGTTGAAGAATCGAGACAACCAGGCCCAAGCCCAATTCGTGCTGGGCGTCAGCCGCTTTTACCTGGACCAATTCGACGGCGCCGTCGCCGCTCTCCAGGCCGCCGTGAAAGCCAGCCCGAAGTGGAAACAGGGCGACGAAACGCTGCTGTATCTGGCGCGGGCCCTGCACAAACAGGATCAGACTGCCGAGGCGATCAAGGCGATCTCGCGGGCGATCGCAGACTGGCCCGACAGCCGCCTGTTGGACCAGGCCCACTATCGCTACGGCGAATTTGCGTACGCGGCCGGCGACCACAAGACGGCGATCGCCCAATACGACGCGGTGGCCGCGGCCGCCGCCGATTCGCCGTTCGTGCCCTACGCCCTGTACGGCAAGGGCTGGGCCCAACTGAAGAGCAAGACATATCCGGAAGCGGCCGAAACGTTCCACGCCCTGATCCAAAGCCACCCCCAGCACGCGTTGGCCGCCGACGCGCATTTCGCCCTGGGCATGTGCCTCCGCCAGGCCGGCAAATTCAAGGAAGCGGTCAAGGAAATCGACGCGTATCTGAGCGGCCAAGGCGAGGCCGCGAACAAGGCAGATGCGCTGTACGAACGCGGCCTGGCCGAGGTGGCGATGAAAGACTTCGCCCAAGCGGCCGAGACCTTCCGACAGGTGCTGGCGGCCCGCCCCGACTATCCGGCGGCAGACAAAGTTGCGTACGAACTGGCCTGGGCCTACCAATCCGTCCCCGCTGACGGCAAGAAGGCCGAGGCCGTCGCCGCCTTTGCGGAACTGGCCGGCAAGTATCCGGACAGCCCGCTGGCGGCGGAAGCCAACTTTCACGTCGGCGAAGCGCACTATGAAAAGGCCGCCTACGAGGAAGCCGCCAAGGCTTACTCGGCCGCCAAACAGAAAAGCCAACCCGGCGAACTGCACGAAAAGGCGACCTACAAACTCGGCTGGTCGCTGTTCCAGGACAAGAAGTACCAGGAAGCCTTGGACCAGTTCGGCGAACAGGCCACGGATCAACCCCAAGGGCCCTTGGCAGCCGACGCCCTGTTCATGAAGGCGGAGTGCCTGTTCCGCCTGGAAAAATACGCCGACGCCTTGCCCGTTTACCTGGCGACGCGAAACGTCAAACTGGCCTCGCCGGTCAGCCAGATCCTGGCGCTGCTGCACGGCGGCCAAAGCGCCCTGCAGACCGAGAAATGGGACCAGGCGATCGCGTTGCTGAGCCAAATCCCTGAAGAGCACCCGGATTCGCCCTATCTGCCGGAAGCCTACTGCGAGTTGGGAAGGGCCAAACAAAACTCTGGTAAAGAAGCGGAGGCCATGCAAGACTATCAGAAGGCAGCCAGCCTGTCGCGCGGCGAAGTCGGCGCGCGCGCCCGCTTTATGATCGGCGAATTGACCTTCAGCCAAAAGAACTTTGCCGAGGCGTACCGGGACTTCCAACGGGTGATGTTCGGCTACGGAGGCGACGCGGCGACACCGGAAGCCAAGAAGTGGCAAGCCAAGGCGGGATTCGAGGCCGCCCGCTGCGCCGAAGTCCAAATCAAGGACGCGCAAGGTGCGACTCGCGCCGAACTGTTGAAACAGGCCCAACAGGCTTACCAGTATGTGATCGAAAAACACCCCCAGGATGAACTGGCCACCCAAGCCAAATCCCGACTGCAGGAATTGTCCAAACTGTGATCGGCCGAGACTCGAACACCCGGCCAGGCTCGAGGCGGCACGCAAATAGCGCAGCCGGTATCGGTCCCTGACGAACGTCTTAGGAAAGGGAATCATGCTCTACGCATCGCCTTACCCGCGCCACGCGATCTGCTGCCACCTGGCGGTCGCCCTGCTCGTGACGGCGGCTTTCGCAGGCTTGTGTTGCGAGGCTCGGGCGCAACAAGCCGAACAAGAGGTCGCCGGCCCCAGCGGGGCAGGGACAGAACCCGCTGCCGACAGAACTGCGGACGCCGCCGACGACGCCGCGGCCGAACCCGCGACGGCCGCCAGCATGGCCCCGTCGCGCGTCCAGGGTATCAGCTTTTTCCGCCTGCTCGTCGCCGGCGGCTGGTTCATGGTGCCGATTGCGTTCATGTCGCTGCTGGGCGTCGTGTTCGCGATCGAACGCGGCTTGGCACTGCGGCGCAGCCGCTTGGTGCCGGAGGGTCTGGTCAGCCAACTCGGCCAGTTGAGCGGCGGCCAGACGGGATTCGATCCGCGCCAGGCTTACCGGATCTGCCAACAGTTTCCCTGCGCCGCGTCGGCGGTGATTCGCGCCATGCTGGTCAAAATCGGGCGGCCGCACAGCGAAATCGAACACGCGGTGGCCGAAGCCAGCGATCGCGAAGCCGACCGGGCCTTTGCCAATGTGCGCTGGCTGAATCTGTGCGCCGGCGTCACGCCGCTGATGGGACTGATCGGCACGGTCTGGGGCATGATCGTGGCCTTTCACCAGACCACCCTGCTGGCCCCCGGACAGGACCGGGCGACGCAATTGGCCGAGGGCATCTATATCGCGCTGGTGACGACGCTGGGCGGCTTGATGGTGGCCATTCCGGCGTCCATCCTCGCTCACTTTTTCGAGACGAGAATCATCAACATGTTTCACGAAATCGACGAACTCATGTTCAACCTGATGCCGCTGGTGGAGCGTTTCGAGGGTCGCGTCCGGTTCGGACCTAAACAGGCCGAGCAAGCCGACGCGCCGCCGGCGGCCGACGAGGCGCAGAGCGGACCTCCGCCAGCGGATCACTAACGCCGTCCTCCGTGCCACGGCGCCCCCGTGTGGCACGGC
>JAAYYU010000002.1 GCA_012515235.1 Candidatus Anammoximicrobium sp. | reverse complement strand
TTTCCGACCAGTACCAGGCCGACGCTTGCACTTGGTTGCACCGTCAAGCTGACGGCGAGATCATAATCAGGGAGGTTCCATGTGGCGTAACGTGTTGCCCCGTTTTCTTTCATTTGAGCCGGGATGCTCGTATCGTGGGGCGGTCCGAACGCATCGCGGTACTTCGTGAACTCCGCGTCAATCCCCTTCTGGTCGCGGGGCAAGAGCATCGTGATCGAAACGAGCTTCTTGTCGAAGAACCCGTACTGAAAGAAACTCTCGCTGTACTGTTGGAAGCCAATACCCGCGTTGGCGTTTTCGTTGTCCAACGTCGCATCCGGGTTGTCTTTGAGGAATCGTTCAAGCGATATGGCGTTGACGACGTCGCGGCAAAAGGGATCGTTCTGGATGAAGACGCCATACTTACCGCTCGTCGGCGACGCGTCTCGGCCGGGGTCCATCACTTTCTCAGCGGGTGGCGGCTGCTCGGGCTCAGATGCAGTTCCTCGGACTTCGCCCGTACTAGCCGATGCAACGGGTGCCGATTCCGTTTCTGGCGAGGACGCCCACCACCACACGAGGCCACAGACGACCAGACCCACCAGCGTCGCACCTGCAACGGCAGTTCGGCTGGGCGTCACGATCCGGCTGGCGTACCTTTCTTCAAGTCCTCGTGACTGCTGCACCAGATCGTCAACGTGAGATACCGTCTCGACGATTTGGGAAACCAATCGAGCAGGCCCGGCAGCATTCCCGTGTTTGCCAAGAGCGATTTCGCCCAGGCGCCGCCGTGAACGTTTCAGTTGCCTTTGCAGCGGGATTGTCCTGAGCTTGTCCCCGGCGGCGGAGAGGATCGCACGGCATCTTCCCAGGGCGCTGCCGGCTCGCGGTCTTGCCCGCGCATCAGAAAGCGATGCAAGTTGCTGCTTCAACTGGCCAATCGCGCGATGGTGGTCAGCGAACTCGTCGCGGAAGGCGTCATTGGCCTCGATGTGCTCAGCGAGTTGACGGTAGAGTGGTGGCAGGTCGAGGACGGCGGCCTTGGTCGCGCGCACCTTCAAGGCTACGTAGCGCCACGTCGCTACGGCAAGCGTCAGCAGCCAACTACAGCATTGTTGGGCATTGGTGAAAAACGCCTGTCTTTGGCCGACCGCGGGCAGCGGCGGCGGAGTTGACATGGCATGCCCGGAATTCGGACATGAGGCGTTGCCGACATCGACCGCGTGTTGACATTCGGGGCAGGTATTCATCGTCTTGGCCGTCCAGTGGTAGGCGGTGTCATCAGGACTTCGCAAACTTGACCGTCGGCGCAAAAAAAAGAGGCGCCGAACCACGACTGCTCCCGAAACCCCCGCCAAGGGGCACCAAAGAACAGCACATGGCCAGCGCCCCATACGGGGCGCGGCTCAAGGTGCTGCTTCTTTGGTTCAAGAGTCCAGGGACTCAGGTTGGCGGTTTTTCGGGAAGCAGATCTTGACGCTCGCGCGTCAATTCGAGTTGTCGGCCCCTGCGATCTCGGCAGCGACCGTTTGTCTTCTGGTCCTCCAAAAAGTTACTCAACGAACGCCCCGGGCACTCCGGGACATCAGTATTTTGGGCAAGGGGCGTCCCGCATGCAACCGGCCGAGGTGGAAATCGCCCAACGATGGACGGCAGCCCCCCAGGCGGTGGCGTCAGCACCTGCGGGATCATGGCCCGGTGGCCTGCCGAGTTCACGTCGCGACGCTGGGGCAGGGCCAGTCGGGGCCGCGCGGGTGCAAGGGACACGATCCCTGTTCGCCCGCCTGCCGGATCGCGGCCAAGCGGAAACCGCAGGCGACGCCGCCTGGGAATGTGGCGTGCCGGTGGCGAACTGCCGTAGAATACGGGAGTGACGGCCTTCAACAACCAGTGGAGCACCGCATGCAGCCCTGCCATATCGCCGTCGTCGTGCTGATGGTCTGTGCCTGCGCCCAAGGCGAGCCTCCCTCGGCCGTAGACGTCCAGAACCAGCGCCAGAGGTTGGCTGCACTGGAACAGGCCGTCGCCGTTGCCGACAGCCCGTCCGCGAAATTGGCACATTGCACGGACGCACTGCGCGATGCGCCGGATGCGGAGTTCCGGGGAAAGGTTCTGGCGATCGCGGCGAAGATTGCCGCTCCCGAATTGGAGGCATTTCTGGTCCGGGTGGCCCGAACGGACCCGGACGCCATGATTCGTGGCCGCGCAGCGGCAGTCCTTGGGCAACAGGGTTCCAAGGACTGCCTTGGCGTCCTGGCCGAGTTGACCGCCTCTGACAAGCCAACCACGTTCCAAGTCGGGTGTATCCAGAGCACTGGGACAACCCGCCGCCAGGCGACATTCGCGCTGGCCGAACTGGCCTGCCGGTTTCCCGACGTTGCGTCCCGTGTCGCGGCTGTCCTGCGCGATCTCAAGACGCCGCCGGAGCCCGACCCCGAGCAACTTGCCGACGCCCGCATCCAAGCCCTGTACCAGGTCACAAGGGATGAACCCCTTATCAAGCCGTTCCTGGACCGGCTGCATGCAGACGATCCCGAGCAGCGAATTTCCGGCGTCGTGGCGTTTCGTTTCTTGAAACTCCGTCAAGCTCCTCGTGAACTGGTCCGGCTGCTGGATGACCCATCCCCAAAGGTCACCAGTTGGGTAGCCCTGGTCCTCGGAGAAGTCGGCGATCCCGCTGCCGTCCCGCCGCTGATGACGGCCGCCGCCGATCGCAAACGCGAGGCCGGCACGCGCTGCAACGCCATCTTCTCTCTGGGGCGACTCAAGGCAGCGCAGGCTGCCGACCTGATGACCGAACTGCTCGAAGACCCCAACCCGACTGTATCGGCTAATGCGGCCATCGCCCTGTACCGCATCACCGGCAAGCGGACCAAGCAGTTCCCCGAAGGCTACAACGCGGATTGATGCCCGTTGGGCACGCCGGCGAAACGCGGCGGGGAACCTGTGGTCAGCACCTGCCGGATTGCGGCCCGTGGCTGCCGACGCGTTGGCGACAATTGTGTGGCTGACCGGCGGCCTGTGGCCGCGTGGGCCATCACCTGACGGAGCCGGCTAGGCTAGAACCAGCGGTCGCCGGACAAGAGGGCGTCGTGGCCGACTGCCCAAGATCCCAACCCCAAGTACGAATACATAGCTGATGACCTGCGCTCGACAGCATACGGATACCATCCCGTTGGCCAATCCAGACGAGGAGAACCAAGTGCAGATTACGACGACTCCGAGCATCGAGGGCAAACGCATCGCCAAGTACTGCGGTGTCTTGGCAGGGGAAGCGATCCTCGGCGCCAACCTGTTCAAAGACCTGTTTGCTGGAATCCGCGACCTTGTCGGCGGAAGATCGGCGACCTACGAACGGGAACTCCAGCGGGCGCGCGAGATCGCGTTGCAGGAACTCCAGCAACGTGCGGAGGAAGCCGGCGCAAACGCGGTCGTCGGTGTCGATTTGGACTACGAGGTACTTGGCCAAAACAACGGCATGCTTATGGTGTCCGCAAGCGGCACGGCCGTCGTTGTCGAGTAACAAGGGTCCGCCAGTCATCTCCGTCAACGGCCAGCCGCGCGCCCAACACCGGCGTGCCTGTGCCCGCAATAGACGGCAACCGTGCCGTGCGGCAAGGCCGCTATGCCAGGGCTCGTTAGGCACGGCACGAGGCGGCACGGGTCGGCTTCACCGCGAAGTATTCGCCATCCTCCAGGCATGTCAGCGCGAAGCCAGCCCTGCGGTATACGGCAATCGCCGCGGGATTGCCCCAGGACACGTTGCACCGAATGTGGCTGCATCCCCTGGCGGTAGATTCCTCGACGGCGCGAAGCAGCAGCGCTGTGCCAAGCCCCTGCCCCCGGTTCTGTGGAAGCACCAAGAGCTGCTCCAGGTATGCCAGCCGTTCCTCTGCTAAGGGGCCGAATTCCATGGGACCAATGTCCATGTGAACGCCGCCGAGGACGTGACCGGACGAGTCCACGGCGCAGACGGTGACGAAGCGCCATCGGTCGGCATCGGGGCGGGCGCGAAGCGACTCCGCAAGTTCGTTCCTGAACATCTCCGCTGCTTCGGCGGGAAGCATGTCGCCGTTCGTGTAAACGCTGATGGCATGGTTGCGCGACACAGAATCCTCCGCATGGCGTCAGCGCTTGAGGACCTGAGAAATTGCATCGACGCGGCTACTGTCGGGTTGCCCATCGGGTTTCCAAGTGGGTATCAGCCAGCCGCCCTCGTCGTTCTCATTCCATCCGTAGACGATGATCGCGTTGGCCGGGTTCAGATCCCGGTTGTTTTTCGTCCAGTCAATCGCGTCGTGTAGATGCCGGGCCAGTTGCGCCGGGGTGGCCGTCACGGCGTCAATCAGCGGCTGTTGCTGTGCGGGCGGAGTCGGGTCGGGACGAGGTTCTACGGAGATCCACGGAACCGGGTGTTCGACGCGCGGCCTGGGATCCCACCCCGCCGTGGCAAACGTGATGGTGGGAATCCGCTGCTGGCGGCAAACATCCCAATACGCAGTCCGCACGTGTTTGGTCAATTGTTCGTAGGGCCACTGCTCCCAACGATAGCCCGCTCCGGCGGCGTAGGCAGAGACCGCGTCGAAGCCCAGCGTCTTTACCTCCTGCGCGTCGGCCACCGGGTTCCAGCCCATGAAGACGAAATACGGTTTCCCCAGTCCCGCGGCGACCGCTTGATCGGCAAGCGACTCGAATTCCTTCTTGCCCAGGACCTTCGGGCGACCAAAGACAAACAGGAGGGGTCGGTTATCAAGGACGGTCTGGTAGTGGGGGTCCTTGAAGCACGTTACCAGCCGAGGCCAGCCGGATGTCCCGATCCGATCAATTCGTCCGCCTTCCTCGATGAGGCAGAATCGGAGGCCCTTCTTATCCACGGACGCCCGATAGCGTCGGAGGCCAATCCCGAGGTTTCCCTGGTCCCAGTAATCCACGAACGCCCAGTAGTCCAGTCCTGCACCGGCAGCATAGCTGATCTCTTGTTCCATCACCTGCTGCGAGTCGCCGTCGATGCTGACGGCGGCCGGGGACATCACTTTGGCGAAGAACGGCAGGCGAAAGTGGTACTTCTTGGGTCCCAGTGTTTTTTCGACCTCCGAGACGGGCGAACCGCGGCCGTACCACGCATCCCAGCGGATGGCGCCCACAATCGGCCGTGCTGCGACGGACTCGCTCGCGTCCGGCCCCGGGCGTTCTTCCGCTCCCGGCGCGAACGATGTCAGGGTACAAACCACGAACACATTGATGGTGAGCCTCATGCGGGCCTCCGCCTAGCGATCCGGCGACGGACGGTCACCAAATAGCACGACCAACATGGCCCAGGCGACCGGTAACGTCAACCGTCCTCCTGTCCGCGCGCCCCCGAACCGCCTCGCGTGCAGCCACACGCCTCATCACTGCTTGGACTGAGGGGGCGGCACCCAAGGTTGCAGGAACCCACCGTCGATAGGCTTGTTTCCTTGGGACTCCCACCATTTCGCCCAAGCCCGCTTGTCCTGCTTGAAATCCTGGCCCGTCTTCCGCGACAAAGCTGCGCGTGCCCATTGCCGCGTGTTCTGGTTGCCATGGTCAGCCAGGCTGACAAGCAATGGTACCGCCTCATCTGATTCCTGGCGGGCCAAGGCGGCCACTGCCATCCACTTCGGACGGCAGTCGTAGTCGCGGTCCGCTCGGTGATAGCCGGCTACCTTCATGAGGCCGGGCAGAAGTCGCTTGTCTTTGAGCACGCTCGCCTCTGCCAGCCCCGCACAGAGGTGGCGTCCGTATTCGCCCTCCTCCAACAGCACCGTCAAGTGCTGGATCTTTTTTTCTCGCGCAGGGGCGGGCAAAGCCGCGAGTGCGTCTTCGTTGAGCCACATTCCGCTCGCACCAAATGTCCTTGCCGTCCACAGGACGTATTCCTTGATTTCAGGGTGCGCCTTGGCGTAGGAGTTTTCGACCTCCGCCTCCGCCTTCTGCATGTCGAACGGCGCAGGCAACGGCGTCGCCTGGGCCGGCTCCGCCGCTTGGCCGAAACTGTAGGTCATGCCGAGCAACAGTGACATCACGGCAACAATGGATGATCTTCTCGCATTCATTTTGTTTTGTCCTTCTCGTCGAACGTCCGAGCCACGCTGGCGGCGCGAGTGACTCAACCATCATCCCACACGCGATGCCGCCCCGCGTGGAACGTACTTTACCGGTTCCAGTCGTCCTCCTCCGGTCACCGCACAATCCAGTTTTCTGTCAGTTCGCCGTCCGCGTCCGTTTCCGCCAATGCGCGACCGCAGCTGCAACCCAAAAGACAACCAGAACTGGAACCGCGCAAATCCCCACGAACAGGAAAGCGATCGGCGACTGGGGATCCGGGTTCACGAAGAATGCCTGCGCGCAAATATACGCAAACCAAGCACCATACAAAACGGAGCTGACCGTGAGCAGGACTTGAGCGAAGGTGGAACGGCATGCAAGTGCTAGCCCGATCGTGACCGCGAGGGGACCGAATGCGAATGGCACGAAGAACAGCCCGGCAGAAAAGGGATCCGCTTGAGAGCACAGCAGGAGCGTCCCAGTCAGGACGATGGCTGCCGTCGTCCAAAACGCTGGAACAGACCGGATGTGAGCCCGTCTAACGGTCCCGTCGGCAGCGGACGGGGGACGGGGGTTCTCCGTTTGCATTTATGTATTGGCTCCTGTCGCAAGACCGATTGCGCACCTTCTTCGGCCACCATCCCTTACGCGTAGTTCGTGGACGCAAGGGCTATTGATTGTGCAGTTTTCTTCGACTGTCACGCAATGGCCCGTACTTCACGGCCAAAGAGGCTCAGTTGTGGTCACCGTGCCGTCAGCGATCGCACCGCAGGCCGTCCAGGGCCAGAAGGAGCCTCATCCGACCACGTTTCCGGTCAATTCGCCCCACTGACACCCAAGAAGTGAAATGGTTCAGCCGTCCAGCTAAGGCCGGAGGCATGGGGAAGTTGTCTTCGCAATCAGCGAGTGGTTACGCCACGAATGCGCTCCGTCAGTTCGCCGGCCAAATGGTCTCGGTTGCGGTCATGCACCCGAACCAGTTCGCCGTCGTTGCGTTGCTTGACAGCGGCGATGAAGCCCCCGCCCTTCATGGCAACGGTTGCCAGGACTGGTACGTCCCCGTCCATCAACCTCCCGACCAGATCCACAAACCGCCCGGAAAAGCACTCCATCTTCCCGATCTCGTCGATGACGAACAGATCAACGTCACCGGCCTCGCGCCTGAACTCGTCGCCCAGTAGTTTCTCGAAGTCCGGCAGCTCGACGCCGTACTTGCCGACGCGGATCTTCGACTTGGACCCGACGCTGGCCAGCGTCGTTGAACCACCGTTCAAAGCGATCGCCTGGAAGCCAACCCGCAGGCCGGCGTCGTCACGCAGTTCCTGCGTGTAGAAGCCGACCAGCCGCAGGTCCCGAAGCTGCTCAAGGACACGGCGGACGAGTGTCGTCTTGCCGCAGCCTGGGAAACCAGTGAGCAGGATGTGTCTTGCTCGCGTGCCCATTTTCAGATTCGTGGCGGGGCTACTTGGCCATGCTCCAAACGACGCCTTTGCGGATGGCGTAAAGGTGCGCGTGCGGACGAAGATCACGAGTTCGTCCCGGCGTGAACGTGAAGACAACCACCGCCTTGTCGCCTGCCCTTTCAACGGCATAGGCGAGCTTGTCCTGGCCCGATCCCGCCCACTGGAAGAACACGAGGAGCCGCTGATCGAACTTGACCTGACCAGCGATTCTCTCTGCCCCTTCGCTTCCGATGGCTTCGGCCAGGGCTTTCTGGTCCTCGATTACGGTCGGTTTGGTTCGCTGGAACCCGGGCAGCCGGAAGTTACCAAGCGGCTTGATGCCTGTGATTTCTTCGACGACCGGCACGTCAACGCCCTTTGTCTCGGGCGATGAATCCACGGAAAACCGGGCGAAGATGATCCTCTCGTAGGCGTGCTTCTCCCCGCCTTCGTACAGGCAGCCGACCGAACCATCCGGCAGCACGGTCAGGCAGGAATAGGCGGAAGGGCCTTTGTGCAGCAGCTTCGCTACGGGCCATGTCTTGCCTTCATCGCTGCTGAGCCGGACCGTGAGTTGATGACGCGTGGTCGTCGAGGCCGGGTTGGAGAACAGCAGTCGGCCGTCGCCCGGCTGTCCCTTTACCGAATACCGCAGGAAACTGGCCTGGCAGATCGGTTCGATCAGGGCGGGGTCGAAACGCAGGTCTCCCCAGGTCGCGCCCCCGTCCCGGCTAATCGCCACGGCCCGCATCTTGTCCTTGTCCTGCTGCTTGCCGTCGCGTCCCCAATAGTTCCGCATGTTGATCATCAGGGTGCCATCGCTGAGTTCGACCACCTGGCACTCGTTGGTGTGCGGTCCGACCGTCCCGCCCAGCCGCCAGGTCTGGCCATGATCATCACTGTAGAAGATGTGGGAGTACGTGGTTCTCTCCGGGGCACTTTGCTCGCGGTGATCGCAGGGAATGACCAACCGGCCTTTGTGCGCGCCGCGTTCAAGCTGGATGCCCACGCCGGGGCCGGTGGCGTACCAGCCCCAACCGGGCGTCTTGACGCTGTCGGTGATCTCGGTGGGCTTGGACCAGGTCGCTCCATCGTCGTCGCTGTAGGTGACGAGCACCTTGTCGTTGTTCCGGCAGAACGGCAACCAGATGCGGCCTGTCTGCTGGTCTACCACGGGACAGGGATTGCCGATCGTGATCTTCGCGTCGCCGCCCTCCTCGTGGACGATCTGCATCGGAGCCCACGTCTTGCCGCGGTCGCGGGAACGGCGGAGGAGCAGATCCAGGTCGCCGTGATCGGAGCGGCTCGTCTTGCGGCCCTCACAGAACGCCAGCACCGTGCCCTTCGGCGTGACGACGACCGCCGGGATGCGGTAGGTGTGGTAGCCGTCGGTGCCGCTGACAAACACGTCGGTCTTGACCGGCTGCTCATCCGCGAGGCACGAATGGCCGGCCGGAACAGTGAGGGCGACGGCGATGAACGCCGCTGTGGCCGAAATACGTTGGTTCTGCATCATGGCACCTCCCCGGTGTGTGAATCGCCTTGGCCGGAAGCCGCAGGTTGAGGCTCGCTTCCAGCATCCTCCGCATCCGCCGGTCCATCCCAAACCCAGCGAATATCAGTCATTCCCGCAGCCGTCAAGGCGGCGTGTGTAGCGGAGGCAAGCTGAAAAATGTCGTGGGCATCGGCGGACGGTGTTGCACCGAACCACCGAAGAACGAAACAAGGGAATCGTGGTGCAGCGATCTGGATAGCCCAAGCATCGCCGCCGACGAGTGGAACGAGAACCAAGTCGAGGGATTTTGCGCCCCGGAAGCAAGGCAGAATCCACCCGCCGTCACGCCAACAGTCAAAATCGCGTACCTCCCAGCCACCGCGAGTGAGTTCGGTCGCGAGGAGCCTGACCAAGGAAGCCCCGCCGATCCGATCGCCGTCCGGCGCGGGTTCCCGGCCACGAAACATGGCGTTTTGAGAGCGTGCCATCTGGATTGGCTCCGATCAACGGACGTTGGGAGCGTCGCCCCATTCCGGGCCGCATGATTCAGAATCGGTACGCCCGAGTATTGTACCGACGGCACCGCCGTTTGAACCACCGGGCCGGTGACGGCACTCCGTCGCGGTAAGGCCAGCGCCCTGTGCGATCCGGGGCGGCGGGGCCAGTCTCAGATTCCAAGTGAGGCTGCGGCGGCGCGACTGGGCGGTCAACGCGGCATGAATATGATCGACAAGAACAGCACCGCGATCAGAAACACAACAATCACCGTTCCACGGAGCCAATCACGCTTCGTGGCGGAACTCAACGGTCCCGTCGTCGGTAGCCAGACGATTCGCTGGCGCGCTTTGGGTGGAAGGAGAATACGGACGATCGCAAGGAATGCCGCAGCAATTCCCCCAATTACGGCCGCAAAGGCGGGGATGAACAGCAACTGCTCCGTGACAGACCAGCCGTTGTTGGCCGCGAAGGGGGTAAAGCTGTCGAGAATCGGGGCGTGACCATCCCAATCGCGGGCTTGGTTCACTGCCGGAACGAGAAAGGCACACCACGCGCTCAGGATGGTGACGACCAGGAACGCCTCGACGATCGAGATTTCCAGACGATGCCTTCGCCGGGCCTGTGCGCTGTCATCACCGGGGGCTTCATACGGATTCGGTTCCATATAGGTCTCCCCCCGCGGCGCGAGCCGCCGCATTGCGCGGTGTTTTGTCTGCACGGCCCGTAATGGCAAGCACCCGGGGTCACTCGCCGCCGCTGCCGCCCTTGTCCGCCAATGCCCAGTCCACGATCTGCTCCGGCGTCGGATCGTACTCGCCCATCTGCCGGCCACCGCCCCAGGTGTTCGTTGCAGGGTCGTAGTCCAGCGGGTAGAAGATCAGGTCGGATGCCTTCGGTCTCGGCACGTTGGCATCGAAAATCGCCATGTAGGCTTCGTACACAGGATCGCCCGACTGGGGCATCGCGCGGCGGACGATCTCCACCAGTTCGGCCCGCGTCACGTCGGGGACAGGCCGGACGCATTGCCCCACAAGGACTCGGCGGACCCAGGTGTCGTGTTCTTCGGCGCCGTAGATGCCCTGGAAATCCTCAAAGGCGAAAGCGGTTCCGGCGACCCGGTTGAACTCTACCAGGTTGTCCTCCCACTGACCCGGACCGGCGCCGTCAATGTCGGCCGCGAGTTCGGCCAAACGGCTGACCTTGGCTTCGTCGAGCACCGGTGGCATCAGTTCTGGTCGGAGTTCCATCCGAATCGCCTCCACTGTGACAAACAACACCTATGGTTTCTGCGGCCCCCCGGCTCAACCGCACACAAACAATGACTTCGGCGGGACCTTCGGGTTGCTTTCATTCGAGAGTATAGCTGGTCAGCATTTCCGTCGGAACAAAGCGGCCCAGACAGTCAATGACCTTGCAGCCCTGCGCACGGCATAATTCCTCGATGAGTCGCTGTCCTTCAAACCGGACGTGATCTGCCATCACTTCAAGGTAGCCTTCGACGTGGGTAATCCCGTTTGCGGCGTAGAACTGCTGTGACTCCTCTTTGGATTTGGGCTGGCCGATTCACTCGGCGGCGGCCAGAAGTTCGGCTTCGGTGATCGGGATAGCAACGACGGGAGACAGGGCTCTCCGTGCGGGCTCCAACATCGCTTGCTCGTCGTGTCCGGGGCAGGAAGTGAATCGCCCCACGCAAAACAGCTCGTGTATCACAAAAGGACCACCGGGTCAGGGGGAGGGTACGAATCTCGATCAGTTACGCCTTGCTGCAAAGTTGTCATCGCCTAGTCAACCCGCTGCCTGCGGTTTGCCGGTCCGCATCCCCGCAAGGATGAAACCGACTAGAACGCCGACTGCGGCACAAGCGGGAATCGTAAACGGCATCCGCTCACGGATACCGATCTGGTACTCAAGATAGAGGGGATCACCGAGACGCACACCGGCCAGGCCCCAGGCGAGGAAGTAACCAGCCACGCAGCCGGCGCCTGCACCGATCGCAGTCAGAAAGATGCGCCGGGGTAAGAGGCCGATCAGCGTCCAAGCAATGACAGAAGTCACCATTAGGGCCACCGTGACGGGCGGATCGCGCCGCTCGATCATTTCCAGCTTACCGAGGACATACGTCCCGGTGGCGATTTCGTACATGTGAACGAGGACCATCGCGAACACCATGCCAGCCACAAAGCCGAGCATGACCCGAAGTACGCGGGGGTGCTCCAGAAGCGAGGCCGGGTGACGGTGAGGCTGTCCATCACTGGCGGGCGTTGGCGGTGGTGATTGCGGCTCGCGCTGATCTGAAATGTCGTTCCTCCCATTTTAAGACTCCAGCATCGGGAATCCGTGCCGATGTCAGGCCCCCGGCAACAGCCTGGGCTGCATCAGACAGGTGATGGTCCAGCCATCGTCCGTCTGCGTCAGTTCCGCCAGCGCACTGGCTTCCAGTGTCAGCATCTTGGCTTCGGCGTTGCCGGTGATCAGGAATGCGGCCAGTCGCTCCAGGAACGGCAGGTGCCCGACCAGCATGACGACGCCCTGTTCCCGCTCGATTACTTCGGCGACAGCGGCAACGTCATCGTTTGGGGCCAGGCCGGGAGCTGCCATAGTCGGCACGCCTAGCTGCTCGCCGAAGATTTCCGCCGTCTGCTGGGCTCGCAGCTTGCCGCTGTGCCGGATTTCGTCAACTTGGATTCCGGCAGCAGCCGCCCAGGCAGCCATTCTCCTGACGGCCGTGCGGCCAGCGTCGGTCAGGTCGCGTTCGGCGTCTTCTTCCTTTGATTTTGCTTCGCCGTGACGCACGAGGTAGAGGCGGCGGAGGGATTGCGTGTCTGTCATTGCCTGCTCTCGATCTGCACCGTATTGCCGGTTCAGCTTGGTACGAGGAACGCATTGTAGCAGGAGTCAATCCATAGTGAGCCCTGGGGTCTGATGGACGATCAGCTTTCTGAGCTTGTTCTTCCGCCGGCTCTACGGCGTCTTTGTCGCTACAGGCTGCCTAGCAAGGTCCGGGCCGCCGTTCCAACGAGTTGGCATCCCAGGCGTGCCGTTACCGGCGTCCCAACTGCATGGTTGCCGGCCCCCGCACGCCGGCGGCGGCATGGCCATCGACTTCCCGGCCAGGGGCGAAGTTACTGCCCCGCCAGCCGCGTCGGAGACCGGCCACGGCGGCGACTCCGTCACTGGGGACTGGGGCCACTGACCGCGAAGCCCGCGTCAGCCGTGGCGGCGGGGGCCACGGGAGCGGGGGCTACCAGCCGAGAGTGCGACGCAACCGAAAGGCTGAAAAGGGGTTCGATCGCAAAGCCCGCGCGGCATCACCCGTCTTGATCGGCCGGTAACTGGCTGTGGCGGTGTCCACGGACAGTATTGGGGTGTTCAGACACACCAGCCGACTGATTCTTGGGAAATCTGGGTAGTCCGCGGCACTGACATCTGCGTCGCCGGGTACGGGCCAGAGGTCCCAACGGTGCTGACAGACGCCGACGCCACCCTGCGGCCCACGGCGCCCGGAAAGCTACTCAGCCCTCCGACGCGAGCAGCCGCGGGTGGCATTCTCGGTACTGTTTTTGAGGCCAGCACCTCGTTCGGTCAGACGATTTCCGGGACCGCCTGCGGCACGGACCCTACCGCATGCCAGGTCCCGACAGTCACTCCGTTTCGCAAGTGCTGTCAATCAAGGCGGCAACGGAACCCAGCCTCTCCGCCAGGGCCGTGGCCTGCTCTCCCTGGCGGCGTTCCACGTGCTCGGCCATCGCCTCCAGCAAAGGAATGCTTTGTCGCAGAACGCCTGCGGGGTCATCGACAACGTCCACGATTTCCACTTCCGAAAAACCTCCGCCAAAAACAGTGGCCGCTTTAGCAAGCCCGGTGACGATCTTGCTGTAGAGTCGCTCCGGCCCGTTGGGCAAGCGGCGGCGCCGGAGGAACCTGATGGCCACCGTTTTCGGATCGCCGCCGCGTTCGATCTCCTCCGCGATCGCAGCCTGGACATCGGGGGAGCGGTTGGCGATTTTGGCGGCGAGTTCCAGCGATAAGCGGCGCTCATCGTAAGCTCGCTGCACCGCAGGGGGAGTGTCGAGCACCGCCAACATCCGGCTCACGTGCCGCCCGCTGATGTTCAGCACCTGCCCGATCCAATCCCGCGTGTGGACATAGACGTCGTCCTGAGCGTCGTCGGTTAGCTGATTGCCGCCGTGGTGCAGCTCGCGAAGCCGCTGTGCACAGCGGGCTCGTTGGAGTGGTTCGAGCTGCCGACGGAGGAGGTTGTCGAGGATTACGTGTTTCTCAATTTCTGCCTCGCCGGCGTCCGCCAAGTCTTGCCGAACGATGGCGTCGATTTCAGTCCAGCCGAGATGCTCGGCGGCACGGACCCGACAATGGCCACACAGGATCCGGTAGTCCGGCATGATCTCGATCGGGTGTTCGAGTCCGCGAGCTTCCATGTCGGCGGCCATCAGTTGGATCTCGGCGGGGCTCGGCGGCCGAAACAGTGCGTCTTGCCGGGGGTAGGGTTTCAGGTCCGCAATCTTCACTTTCTGTGGGGTGTTGGGTAAAGCAATCACGTTTCGCTCCTAAGCGTCAGTAGAAAACGAGGCACCAATGTGCCTTGCACTAACGCCGTGGGACATAAAGTCCCACGGCCCGTAAAATACGTCCTGATTTGGCAGGACTGATTGAAGACGTGCGGTATGGCCACAGTTTGGCGCACCCACGTTAGTGTCATTCCCGCACGCCATCATTTCCCCGATACACAACGCCCCCACGTCGGCCCAATCTTGACTTCGACCTTGATCGGCACGGTGAAGCCAGGGGGTGGACACTCCATCACGCGGCGTAATTCACTAGCAACCTCCTCGGCGCGTTCGGTTGGTGCCTGGACCAGCAGCGAGTCATGGACGCACAGGAGCAACCGGCAGTCGGCAGGCAGAGCGCGATGGACGCGAGCAGTGGCCATCTTGATCAGGTCGGCGGCGGTGCCCTGGACCGGGCCGTTAATTGCCTGTCTGAGGTAGTGTCCGGCGTCGTCCTCGGCCGCCAACGGATCGACCCGGCGCTGGCGCCCGTAAAGCGTGCGTGGCAATCCAGTCCACCGCGCAGCTTGCTGGATTGCCTGGATCCAGGCGCGTACACCCTGGAAGCGTCGGAAGTACCGCTCGATGCAATCCTGCGCCTCCGACAACGAGGCCCCAAGCTGCTTGGCCACGCCGTAGGCAGTTTGGCCGTACGACACGCCAAAGTTGAAGCGTTTTCCGATGTCGTTGCGCTGCTCGCGACTCACACGTTCCGCATCAATAGCCAGCAACGCTGCGGCAGTCTCGCGGTGTACGTCCCGATCCTGCTGGAAGACACGCAGCAGCTCGGGGTCCTGTGACATCTGAGCCAAGACCCGCAGTTCCGCATGGGCGATGTCCAACTCGATCAGCATGTGACCCGGGTCTGCCGTAATCGCCCTGCGCACCTCGTTTGGCAGCCCCTGCAAATTGGGCAATGAGCAGGAAAATCGGCCTGTTGAAGCACCCAATGGATCAAGATGCGGATGGATGCGGCCAGTGACGGAACTGCGAGCGTGACTTAGTGCTTGCGCCACGTTATGGATCGCCTCCGACCGCCGGTATGCCTGCACCATGGGGATCGCTGGATGCAGGTCCTCCAGTTGCCGCAGCGCCAGCTTATCGGTGGAGGGATTGCCGTTGCCGGTCCATTCCACCACAGGTAGTCCAAGCTCGCCGAACAAGTACGATCCCAGGTCCTCGGCAGATGCCGGATTGATGTGCCGGCCGGATAGCTGGCGTAGCTGCTCGCGCCCGTGTGCCATTTGACGTGTACTGTCCGCTATCAGTTGCGCCAGAACCTGGGTGTCCACCCCGACGCCGTTGAGGATCATGTCCGCTGTCGGCTGCACCACTGGCAGTTCGATCTGCCGGTAGACATAGGCGAGCCCCTCGGCCTGGATGCGAGCCCTGAGCCGGTCCAGGCTGGCTGCCATGTACTGGGCCATTTCCGCGGCGGCGTCGAGGGACACGATCGGGTCGTTGGGGTCCTCATCCCCCAGCAACACGAGCATCGCCCGCACATCGTCAAAGTCGGCCGGCGGGGCAAGCCCGAACTTCATTTCGACGGCCCGGCCGAACACCGCGTCGCAGTAGCCCCGGTGCGGTGCTCTCAGCAGGTGGAGGGCGGGATTCTGTGCGTGGTGGGCAGTATGCACTTCACCGTCCGGCGTCACCATGACGACGGCCTGGAGCATGGACCTGCCGCTGGCGACGGCCGCCGCCGTCCGTGGGCCATCGACGACGTAGTCCACGGCAATGGAGCGCGGGATGGTCCCGGTCAATGCGACACCGTTTCGTGATGTGGCGGTCGCGGTGGTCATCCGGTGACTCCGAGATTGGGGAGAACCAGGCCCTGGGCGCGGGCCTGCTCATGGATCAGCCCAAACAACTGCTGACGGCCGAAATCGGCAGGATCAAGGCCGCGGGGCAGATCGACCCGGATCGCCGGTACACGGTGCCGCTGGAGCTTGTGCAGTGCCGTCCAGATGGCCTGGTCCTCTCCGCCGTCCAGAAGCACCACGACGGGCCGCTGACCGCCGCTGGCTTCCGCAAGCAGGCGGGCCTGCTGTTCGGACAGGTCCTTGCCGAGAGCAGCAACGGCGACATCGCCAAGCCGCCAAACACTGGTCACGCCCTCGACGAGGACGAGATACGGCATGTGCCGGGCGTGATCGAAGTTGTAGAGGATTTGGGCCTTGGGCAAGCCGAACATCGTTAGGTACTTCGGGACGTGGCTGCCGGCCGGCGTGTGCGTCAGGCGGGCCTGCCAGCCGATGCGGACACCCCGGAAGTCAATGGGGATGACGATGCGCCCAGTCACCGCCCGGTTCTCAGCCTGTTCGCAGAAGCTCAGGTCGAAGCGGCGAAACGTCTGGCGATCGAACCCTCGGAGCAGGAGGTAACCGACGGCAGGGTGCGTGTCGGGCAGGTCCGCCAGGGGTACCAGATCGCCGGGGGGGAGACAGGGTCCCAGGGGGTCACGCCGGGCAGGATTCCGGGTGCCAGCCGGTGCGAGCAGCGGTAGCGGTGTACTGCCCGTCCCTAGCACACGCCGGATGAAATCCCGGCAGTTGTCAGGGTTGCTGAGGCAATCCCGACGATGGCATTTCAGGACACGGGTCAAAGGGCGATCGCGACCAGTCGATGGGTCCGGTGTGCCAAACCGGTAGTTGACCGTCAGATGGCCCTTGGTGTCACCGCAGTAGGGACAGTTCAGGATGTAGCTCTCGCCCCAGATCTGGATATCCGGCCTGTAGCCACCGCCAGGGCGGCGAACAAGCCGGCTGGAGCCGGGATCGCCTTCGTGCCGGATGTGCCGGACTCCGCCGGGGATCACGCTGTTGAGCGCGTCGTAGAGGGTCGGATTCAGTGACATCGTTGCATGGTCCTTTGCTAAAGCTACGTGGGGAGCCGCGGCGGCGGGGAGGTCTGTGAATCAACCTTGGGGAGGTGCTCCTCCGGGTTGGAGGAGGCGACAGTGACCACATGTCACCACGCGGCGCAGCGCGCAGCAGGGGTCCCTATATACATAGGGACCACCGCTGCGCGCGGTGCGCACCCTGGTGACGGCCCAAGCCTGCGGCGCGCAGCGCAGCCACTGCGCGCTGTGCTGCGCGCCTGCGCGCTGTGTCTGTTGACTGCTACTCATCGTCCGGGTCTCCTCCCAAGTCCTCCTCACCCACATCCGTGGCGGTGCGGCGTCCGGCGTCCTGATCCACGGGGTAGTAGAGCGTTGTCGCCCCACGCTGCTCACACCGGATCGCCCCCCGCCCCTGAAAGGCCAGCAGGATGGGCCGCAGCGTTGCTTCGCCGATTCCGGCCAGCGCCTCCCGGTCGCGAGCCATCGCGTTCACCGTCGTGCCAGGATGCGCACGGATGTACTCCAGCACCCGTCGTCTCCGGTCCCGCTGCTCCTCGCGGTCTTGCAGCTCCTGATCTGCCCGCTCCCGCTCCTGGTGCCGACCGCGACTTTCGGTGTGGACGTTCCACAGGTCGTGGTTTCGTCCCTCGGTGATCACCGCCCGGAAGACGCCGCCGGCTTGCAGGCCGGACCCACCGATGCTCACCCACAGCGTCGATCGCCGCGTCTCCTCGTCGTACACGTCCGCACGATTGACGGTGATCCACTGACGCATGAACTGGGTGATGCCTGGATATGCCAAGTCCGACAGCTCCAGCGGCTCCCGGTCGCTGCCGGCGAACCGTCGGGACCGATCCCCGGCGGAGTGATGCAGCAAAACCACGGTAACGCCCTCGGCCTGCAACGCGTCCACCGCTTCGATAATCACCTGTCCCGTCGCTGACGAGTTGGCCAGGTCTTTGGCGGCAACTCCGAGGCACAGCAGGACCGGATCAACAAAGACGACCTCGACCTCGTGGGCCACGACTTGGCGTCGCCACTGATCGACGGAGTGCGGATCGCTGAGGTCCGGCAATTGGGACCGGCGCACCTCCCACAAAAAGTTGTTACGTGCCAAGGCATCATCGAATTGCTGCTGCTCCTCCGGCGAGAGCGCCTGCCGCTTGACCTGTTGCATCACCTGCCGCTTTCGCAGCAGGACGGGGCCACCAGATTCACCGGAATAGAACGCCACGCGGCGCGGGTTGCCGGTACTCCAGTCGGGATTACCCAGCCAACACGTTCCCGTCGCCAGGGACAAAGCCATGTCCAGTCCGAGTAGTGTCTTGAGCGTCTTTTGTGGGCCACCAAGGATTGCGGGCTGCCGTGCTACGAGGACGCCCTGCACCAGCTCCACCATGTCCGTCATCAGCCCACCGAGCTGCACGTCAGTCAGTGGACCCTCTGGCTCGTTACCGTACCGCAAGGCCCGATCCAACTCCTGCTCGATGGCCGCGACCCGCTGCTCAACGTCGCGGGGAGGCGGGCCGCCATTCACGCACCAGTCTTGCCAAGCCTCCCCGCGGGCAAGATCGACCAGGAAGTGCCGCAGCAGCTCGGCAATTACAACCTTGCCAGCCTCGGCGTGTGGGATGTCGCCATCGAAGCAACCCTGCAACAGCGTGCGAGCATCATCCACCGACACCCCGTCATAGGCGTTGCTGGCTTCCAATTCGCGCAGCGTCAGCTCCAACAACTCACGGTCATGCAGGGCGTGAAATCGCCGCCAGCACTCATGGAGGGTATCCCACGCCAAGGCCCAGGTCGGTTGACCGCAATCGAGGAGGACCGGTGGCAGCGGATGCTCGTGGTTCTGGCATCCAACCTGCAACAGCAACGAACAAGACTCGCAGCGCACCAGCGCCCGGAGCGCATACAGAAAGCGATCTGCCGCGAATGTATCGTGACCGTTGAAGCGGTGGGCATTGGCAAGCGGATCGGGCGGGCGTCCCCACGCCGGAGGAGATGCTGATGGCATCGGGTTTGCTGGTGCATACCCAGCGCCCGCGGCCAGTGCTCCACGGGTCTGCCTATTGCCGTCCTGGCCAAATGCTGTCATAATACCTACCGTCGTTCCGGGGAGACCGACAACACACAGGGCCGGCGGTGGGTGCCACCACCTCCGGCCCACGCTATTTCTGGGGCGGATAAATCAGACGGACCTGGCTTCCCAGCGGCCCGCGCTGCACCACGACCGTACACCCCGGCGGCAATCCATACGCAGCCATCTCCCGAGCGGTCGCCATACGGTGCCGGGCGTCCGCCTCCGGGTGAGCGGCGAGCCACCGGCGGTCGTCCGCGGCGTCGGTCTGGTGGACCTCGCACGCAGTAGCGATGTTCTTGATTTGCCCGCTGAGCACCATGAAGGCGTCCTCGGGGCGGGCAGGGCGGCGCCGGGGGCGGTGTTTACGTCTGTTGGACATTGTTCTTCCTCGTTTGAGTGTTGTTTGAGGTTGCTGAGATGCCCGCGCCTGCGGGGAAAAGAGCGGTGACACCGCGGGTCGGACGAGGGCCTAGAGCTGAGTGCGGATTCCCAATTTCCGTTCCGCCGCCGCGATCTCCTGCGCCCGCTGACGGGGCGTGCGTACGGGGGCCGGATCGCCCTCGGCTGCGTTTGTGACGGCGGCGGCAAACCGCTCCAGAGCTTCGCGAGAGGTCACACGCCTCCCGCCGAGAAGGGCGGTTTCCAACTTGACCCCACGGACGCCGCGCAGTCGCCAACGATGCAGAGAGCTGATTGCGGGCCGCGTGGGAAGCGTCTTGGCCGCCTCGGTGAGTGTGAGAAGTGATTCTCGCGAAATGTCGATACTCATCAGGGTTTCCTCGCAGTACAGGCAGGAGTGCCATAAACTGCGAGCATTAAACCCTAAGTGAGCACATTCATCGGGGGCACGTTGGTAGACAGTTGGTGCAAACTTAGGAGATGATGTAGCCGTCCGGGGGCGAGTCTGGACGGTAGTACCCGACTCCGTGCTTGTGTTGTACGAGTCGGCGTTCGATAAGTTCCTGGATCCCGTTGCGTCGGTAAAGCCGCGTGCCTTCGCCGGCGCAAACGGCGTTGGCCAGGGCCTGCTTCTTCATCGCCCTCCCTTCCAACGCTCGTAGGATGGCGGTCTGCAATGGCGATGGCATGAACCCGTGGGGTGGTCTCGAACGAACCGCCTTTGCCCTCGGCTGGGTGACGGTTTCCGGATTCGGAGGTGCGGCCTCCAGTTGTCGTTCAATAACCTGAAAGACGGCCTCGAACAGCGCCCCGGAGCCACAGAAAGTGTGCACCTCCGGCGGCAAGCTGACGTGGTTTCCGATCGCCGTCCGCAGGTCTGACAACTTGCGCCCGGTGAATTTCACTTCGAGAAGCTGCCGCAATACCGGGTACGGTGCTCGTGCATCGTCGGGCAGTCGAAGGACACGCTCCTGGAGCAAACGCAAACTTGGAGCCCGCCCTTTCTGGCGGGATGCGTTCCGCACGTAGTTGCCGAGGGCACTGCCCAGATCATACCACACGCGGCATGGGGTGCTTTCAGCAAGAGCGTTGTCAGCCAATTCCCACAGAGACTCCAGAGTCAGCCCGCGAGCGCGTGCCATGCCCTGCATAATGCCGGCCGTGACCGCCTCGAAGACCGTGTCGTCTTCCATTACCGGGCCGCGCAACAGTGGCAAGTCGTCCACCGACGCGAGCAATTCACGGAGATGCGTATACGTCGGCGGCGCAATTTCGTCGCCCAGTATCCGCAGCACATGCCTCACCCGTTGAAGCCGATCACCAAGAGCGTCATCGTCGATTTCAAGAACTCGGCACAGATAGCCAAGCCGAAATGCTGCAAGCGGTCGGGGATCGACTGCGGTACTTGCTACCCGAGGCACCTGTTTGCCTTTTTGCGAATCGCCGCTCCTTGCGGGTTTTCTCCTGCCCATGTCTGCACCTCGTCACGTTCGGGCCGCCGTCCGCCGACGCCGGCAAGGTACGTCCGGCACCGGCGGAGGGGCACGCCGCTGATCAGGCGGCTGGCCCGTGGATGGCCCGATTCTAGCCCGCCTTCCGCACGACTTCGATAGCCTTTGCCCGGTCCACCTCGGCATAGACCTGGGTGACATCCGCACTGCGGTGCCCCAAGATGATCTGGGCCACGTCGAGTCCGAACTGCCGCCGCATCTGCGTGCCGCAGTTGTGCCTCAACTGATGCGGATGCCAAGACGGGACGCCGGCCCGTTCGATGGCGTACTTGATCGCGCGACGGTAGCTGAAAACGTCGTAGCGATCCCGCTTGGCACGTCTGGAGCGGGCCTTCGGCCGCCGTTTCGCTTGCGACGGCGTCATCGGTGTCTTTCGGTTGGCCCGGCGTTCGGCGTTTCGCTCGGTCTCGGCCTCCTTCGGGCTAAAGCAGTACGCCTGAGCGTCACGCAGCAGCCAAGGGGCAAGCACCTGCTGGGCCTTGGGGCCAATGTAAATCTCCCGGCCATGTCCGCGGTAGGCCGTCTTGTGACCGGCTGGGGTGTAGACCCAGACGTCGCAGGACCGGTCAATGTCACACGGCCGCATGATGACGACCTCACCCGGCCGCATCCCGGTCAGACGCTGGAGTTCGATCATGGCCGCCACCTGCCGCGAAACCAGCGGCAGGACCGTATCCACGTGGTCGTCGGGCACAGGCTTGACCGGTTCGGATTCGCGGGCAGCCGTCCGTCCCTTCTTGAGCGCGGCCACAGCTTGAAGGGCGTGCAGAACGCTGGATGGCACCAGTTCGTTCTCCACCCCCCACTTGAAGATCCTGCGGACGCGATTGATCCGCATGTTGATGTGGGTCCGGCAAAGTCCGTTGTCTACCCAGTGCTGCCGAACGGCCTTGAGTGCCAGCGGGCCGAAATCGACGACGCGGGTACGCGAATACGATTCGCTGAGCGGCTTGGCGGCCTGCTTCATGCAGACGTACTCGCGTCCCGGCTGGCCGTTTTCCTCGTAGTAGGTTGCGGCAAAGTCGAGGTACGCCGCCAACAGCTCGCAGATTCGCAGATCGTCTTTCGCGTCCTGCGTAGGAAGGCGGCGGCCGTTGGCCAGCCATTCGCCGATGAGCCGCTCGTATTCCTGGCGGCTGGCTTCGGTGTTCCAGGTGCCGAGGTAGTGATCCCTGCCGTTCAGGGTGACCACGGCTTGGCCAGATGGACGGTGGTGCCGGTAAGAAGGGACTCGGGGTTTGGACATCGTGCTGCTCCTTTGCCAAGGAACCCGGTAACTACCGGGTTCGGTTCTGGCTTTCGAGCCGCACTGTCCAACGCAGACAGGTATCCTAAGTCCAGGATTCGGCAGAACTAACAAAAGTACGCCCGGAGGGATTCGAACCCCCAACCCTCGGTTCCGAAGACCG
>JAAYYU010000109.1 GCA_012515235.1 Candidatus Anammoximicrobium sp. | reverse complement strand
TGCGCGCGGCGGGGTTGATCCTTCTTCAACTCGATGGCTTTGGCCATCATGGCCGCTCGGTCGCGGCGGGGCTGGCCACGATCCTTGCGGCGGCAGGGCATCAGCGCGTCCAGACCGCCCTCCCGATCCTTTCTCCGTTTCTTCGAGCAAGCCGTCCTCCTTCAGAAGAAACAACCAGCGCCATGCCGTCGTGTGGTCAACGCCGAGCAGGGAACCAGCCGTCCGACAGGACAGAAAGAACGGTTGATCGCCAGCGACCAGTTGGAGTTGGCGGCACAAAGCAACCAGCAACCTCAGTTGCGGCTGCTCGTACTGCATCGCGATCGAGGGTATGGCCGCGCGTTTTGCGGCTTCAAACACCTGTCGGATCGGCTCGCCGCCCAACGGGAATTTCGCTCGTGGCCATGCGCGCAGGAAGTCGATCCACGTTTCCTCGAATGGTTGGGTCCCAATGACCGGCAGAGCCTGTTCGTGCCAGCGTCTGACGTACTCCCGCAGGCTTTGCGCTGGGGCATCGGCCAATTCTGCAACGCCCTTCAGTGCGCGCGCCAGCACCATGACCTGGGAGTTTCGCCTTCCTGGACCTGTCGGCAGTGACGCGAAGATCGCTGATTCGATCCTTGTCGGCAGTTCGTCCTCGCCGAGTGTGTCGGTCATGCAACAGAGAGCACCAGAGCCAACAGAGTCATCCGAGTCAACAGAGCGCTCCCCAATAATGGCCTCTGTGTTCCTCTGTCTTCCTAAGTTGTCTCTGTAGTCCTCTGTTGCACCTGGCCCGATACCCAGGAAGCCTGCCGCACGAACGTCGGCGATAAGGGGCAGCGGGCCATCGGGTAACTCGATTAGCCAACGGTACTCGTGACCATCCGGATGTCGGCTAGGAGGGAGCAGGCAGTAATGCCCACTGTCGGCGCGATATTCGCCATCGCCCATGTCCTCGAACCGAAGGTCGTGCGTCTGAAAATAAACGTGCCGGCCGCGACTCGTCTCAACTGTTGGCAAGGCTTTTGCCAAGTCGGGATGTGCCGTCGCCCAGAAGCCGTACGCTTCCATCGAATCGAAGTCACGGCACGCTAAACCACCGGACGCAGTTCCCAAGATCACGGCGAGCGCTTCGTGAGTTCCACTGCCGAACCAACCGAGAAGCGTTTCCTCAGTCGGTCTGCATGTCTGGTAAGGCTTCCATTTGATCTTCGCCTTCTTCTGCCCCCGAGCAATCGGGATTATCGACCAACCGCGACGGGCATAGCCCAGAGCCGCCTTTAGCAGCGTCGTTTTTTCCTTTGTTAGCTGTTTTATGTTATGATTCATGGTGTATCTTTTTGGCGTCGTGCAAGTTCTCTCCGTCAACGCAACATGCCGCCTCTTGTCGTTTCCGATTGGGGTATCGGGAATCCGTGTCTCGTGGACGTTGGGTCGGCCCCGTGTTCTTGCAGGATCTGAGGCTGCGACATCTTGCTGTCTGCTAGACTCCCATCCTGGACAATCGGCGTTCGGCCCGTGCAATACGCGCCTTTCGCGCCGCCGATTCAGTTGGTGTCGCGACTTCTTGGCCAGCCTTGGCTGCCAGGGCCGCGAAAAACCGCTCGATCGCCTCCGCGCTGGTGTACCATCGGCCGCCGATCAGCGCTGCTTCCAGCCGCACGCCACGGACGCCTTTTGTTTTCCATCGCCACAGCGTACTGACGGCTACGCCACTGGGCGGCACGTTTCGCGCCCCTTCCGCCAGCGTTACCAGATGCTCATTTCTCATGTCGATCATCTCATCTTGTCCTTGCCAGCGCGCAAAAGGAGGGATTGCAGGACGTGCGGGACGCAGGGACAGGCCCCCGCATTCCGCACAGCCCAACAGCCCCTTTCCTGAACGTTTGCTGTTTGTGCGTTTCGCGTCAGCTGCTCGGCTGACTTGTCATGTTTTGCCTTCGTCTATAAGTAGGGTAGGCATGCCTTCTGACTCCATCATCCTTCTCAGGCGATTTTTCGTGCGATTGCCGCCCCGGCCAGCTTCAGCACATGTTCGGTGTGCAAGTCGATCATTTGTGTTCTCCTGAACTCTCCTCGGCGCAAAAAAGAAAGGGACCCGGAGCAGTGCGGAACGCAGGGAAAATCCCAGCGTTCCGCACGGCCCAGCAATCCCCTTTCTGAACGTTTGCTGTTTGTGCGTCTTGCGTCAGCTGTGCGGCTGACTTGTTATGTTTTGGTCTCTACCAGGAGTGTAGGCATGCCTCCTGACCTCCATCATCCTTCTCACCCGATTTTTTTCGCGATTTCGATCGCCAGTCTCACATCCCGCTCGGCGTAGATCTCGGTCGTGTTAGCTTTGGCATGGCCCAGCACCACTTGCGCCGCCTCTAATCCGTACCGCTGACGGACCTCGGTCCCAAGGCTGTGCCGTAGCTGATTCGGATGCCAAGGGGGCACGGGGGTCGCGCTGGTTTCCTTGCGGGCCTCGTTCGCCAGTTCCACGGCGCGAGCCACGGCGCGGCGGTACGAATCTTTCGAGTACCGTTCCTTGGCCGACCGTCGCGGGCGGCGTCGCGGCTTCCGGGCCTCCTGGCTGGGCGTCATCGGCGACTTGCGGTTTTCGCGTTGGTCGGCATGCCGCCTGGCTTCGCTTTCGCGAGGGCAGAAACAGTAGGCGTCTGGGGCGCGCAGGAGATACGGCAGCAGAATTTCTTGCGCTCTGGGGCCGATCGCGATGGTTCGACTGCGTTCGTGGTGTTCGGTCTTGTGGCTCAGCGGCCGATACAGCCACACGTCCGCTGTCCTGTCGATGTCCTTTGGGCGGATGGTGCAGACCTCGCCAGGCCGTGCGCCGGTGGCTCGCTGAAACCGGACCATATCGGCCACCACGTCGGGCAGATGATCCAACGTTGCGTCCACGGTGGCGTCAGCCACGGGCAGGATTGGCTCCGTCTCGCGGGCCTTGGATCGGCCCTTGGCGAGTCCCCGCACGGCCAGAAGTCCCTGCCATGTCAACGTGGGGCAAAGGTCGTTCTCGACCGCCCAGCGGAACATGGCCTTGGAATAGGTCGTCAGCTTGTTGATGTAGCTGCGGGACTGCCCCTCCTTGACCATACGGGCCTGGAGCTGTTTCAAGTGGCTCGGCCTGATATCGCGGACGAGTACAGCGCCGAACATTTCCCGCCACAGCCGTAGCATGCGACGAATGATCGGCACCATTGAAGTCGGCTTGTCGTTCTTGACGTAGAACGTCTCGGCGTGGTCGAGGTATTCGGCCAGCAGTTCGACGAGCGTGGTCGAGGATTCCGGCGCGGACTTGGCGACCACGGCAACGGCGGCCGTCTGGCGGTCTTGATCGTCCGCCCACTTGGTGACGGCCTGTTTATAGCGGTCCTTGGATTCTTTGGACTCGAACGGCCCCAGGTAGACCAACTTGCCGTTGATTCGGACGACGGCCTGACCGCTGGCCTTGTGATAAGCGTACTTCGGAGCACGATACGACAGCTTCGGCATTGCAGCACCCCTTCCAAACGCGTACAAACGCGTAAAAGGTTGTCAGGACTGCTGCACTTCCGACCGTCGGAAGGTGATCTAACTCTAAGACTCAGCAATACTTACAAAAGTCGGGGTGGGGAGATTCGAACTCCCGACCTCTTGCACCCCAAGC
>JAAYYU010000108.1 GCA_012515235.1 Candidatus Anammoximicrobium sp. | reverse complement strand
GCCAAGAGACCGGTACTTGCTGCGAATCCGTGCAACCACTTGTGCATCTTGCATGCACGTGTTATCACCGAATCTATCAAAACCAACAATACCAATTTGTTCAAGTTATTTCTGCGCGGTCGCGAAGGACGGCACGTCCAACTGTGGCTCAACGGTCAGAAAACGGTCGATTACACGGAGCCCGATGCGACGATTCCCCAGGAGGGCGTCTTCGGGCTGCAAATCCACCAAGGCGCCGCGAGCGAGGCGTGGTACAAGGACATCACGATCGTCGACAGGAAGGGGCACTGATGAGACGCTCTACAATCGCTCAAACTCTTCTGTTGCTGCTGGCTCCGTCAACCGTGTTGCGTGCTGGTGATGCATCGCAGCCTACGGCAAGGCCCAACATCGTCATCATCCTGGCGGATGACTTCGGCGTGGGGGACATCCAGGCCCACTACCCCGCGCACAAGATCCCGACACCCCACCTCGATCGTCTCGTCCGCCAGGGCCGGAGCTTCACCGACGCCCACAGCCCCTCGGCGGTCTGCTCACCGACACGGTACGGCCTGCTGACGGGACGGTACAACTGGCGGACGCGGCTCCAGGAGTGGGTGATCGCGGCGTACGAGCCGCCGTTGATCGCCAAGGATCGGCCGACGTTGCCGGGCTTTCTGCGGCGGCACGGCTATCACACGGCGTGTATCGGCAAGTGGCACCTGGGCTGGGAATGGCCTGGGCCGCAACCCAGCCGCATGACGGAGAAGCACAACGGGCAGGCGCGGCTTGAATGGGACTTCACGAAGCCGATTGCCGGTGGCCCGACGCAGCGCGGCTTCGACTACTACTTCGGAGTCGACCTGCCGAACCTCCCGCCGTTCACGTACATCGAGAATGATCGCGTGGTGCCCCTTCCCACTGCCAAATTTCAACCGGACCCGAGCGAGGGCGTTGTCCTTCCCAAGGGCTTCGCGGGCGCGCCCGCCGCGCCGGACTGGCGGATGCAGGACATTCTGCCGGAGATCACGCGGCGGGCCGTGCGTTATGTCCACGATCGGGCGAAGGTGAAACAACCGTTCTTCCTGTACTTCGCCCTCACGTCGCCGCACGAGCCGATCGTGCCCTCGAAGGACTTCCAAGGCAAAAGCGGCATCGCTCCGATCGCGGACTTCGTGATGCAGACCAGCTGGTCCGTGGGACAGGTCGTGGAGGCGATCGACAACGCCGGCCTTACCGACGATACGGTCGTCGTGTTCACGGCCGACAACGGACACTCGCACTACACCGGCTGGGAGCAACTCGTCGCCGCTGGGCACCGACCGAGCGGTCCGTATCGCGGACACAAGGGCGACATCTGGGAGGGCGGCCATCGCGTACCACTGGTCGTCCGCTGGCCGGGGCATGTCGCGGCAGGCACGTCCAGCGATCAGCTCGTGTGCCTCACCGATCTGTTCGCCACGTGTGCGGAGATCGTGGGAGCGGAACTGCCTGCCGATGGCGTGGAGGACAGCCTGAGCTTTCTACCGACGTTGCTGGGCAAGCCGCACGCCGTCGGGCGCACCACGCTGGTAAGTCACTCAAACTTCGGAGAGTTCGCCTATCGAGACGGTTCCTGGAAGCTCATCTGGCGGATGATCAAGCCGAATCTTGAACAGTCTCGCGGCAAACCGACCGTCCCGGAGTTGTACCACCTCGGCTCCGACGTCGGCGAACAGACCGAATTGTCAGAAAAGCACCCGGACATTGTGAAGCGGCTGACGAATGATCTGAAAACGCTCATCGACCGCGGCACGAGTCGCCCCGGACAGCAGGCGGCTAATGACACCCTGGTTCGGTTCGACACGACGCAAGAGATGAGGTGGACGCCGGCGCTGGATCGTTGAAATCATGCATTGTTTGTTCTCAGGAGGTATAGCCATGTCGAGTCGCGTTGTCCGGATGGCCCTGATCATCGTCGTCGGCATTCGACTAAATGGCCTGCTTGCGAGTCTCGGAGCGGAGACGCCGGGCCCTGAAAAGACGCCGGTGAGCCTCTGGGATCTGGCCCAAAGCAAGCAGACGATCCACCGCTTCTCGACGCTCTTCACCGCCCAGAACGTGCGCGACCACCTGGCGACGGAAGAGGGCCTGGCGGCGGCCATCGCGTGGTGCCGCCAAACGGGCGTGACCAAAGTCTACCTGGAGACGTTCCGCAGCAACTACACCGCGGAACGGGAGACGCTCCAGCGGGCCAAGGATCGCTTCCGGTCTGAGGGGTTCGAGGTCTCGGGCTGCGTCACCACGACGATCGTGGGCAAACGCTCAACCGGCTGGAACCTGATCTCGTGCTACACCGATCCGGCCACGCAGGGCAAGCTCCAGCAGATTTTCGAGTACACGGCGGGGCTGTTCGACGAGATCATGATCGACGACTTCTGGTTCACCGACTGCAAGTGTCAGGCCTGCGAGACGGCTCGGCAAAGCAAGCGGGTCACCATCGGCGACAAGAGCTTCCCGGTATCCGGCGACACCTGGGAAGACTATCGCTGCGAGCTGATGGTCCGGCTGTCGCAAGACCGGATTCTCGCTGCTGTCCGGCGGGTCAATCCGCGAGTCCAGGTCATCATCAAGTATCCGCAGTGGTACGACAACTTCCACGAGCGGGGCTACGAAGTGGTCCGTGAGACTGCGGACTTTGACCGGATCTGGGTGGGCACTGAGACCCGCGATTACAACGACAAACGCTGGGGCGGGACGGTCCAGTACGAGGCGTACTTCATCATGCGCTGGCTGGGCGGCATCGGCGGCGCCAAGTGTGGCGGCGGGTGGTACGATCCGTATGGTACCACGGAGTATACGTACCTGGAGCAGGCCCGGCAGACGGTGCTCGGCGGCGCTCGGGAATCGCTCTTGTTCTGCTACGGTTCACCAACGCGGACGCCTGTTCAAGCGAGTCCACTCCAACGGACGTGACACGGTGGAACTCGTGCTGACCTGCGCCGGCGCCTCGCAGCTGAACGATCAGGATTTCGTCTTGGGGATGAAAACCACTCGGCGTGGCAACGGACAAAGCCGTCGCTCCGCTTGCGGCCGATTGCGTCAGGGCGGTCTTGATCGAATCCACTTCGTATCTGTCACGGATCGCGATCGGCCCGTCCGCACCGGTGCCCGTGAAATCGACGGATACCGGTTGCGATGGAGTGACGCCGGCACCTTCGAGCCGTGGCCTTGTTGCGGACAAACCCGACGTCCGGCTGAACAGTTTGTCAAGGATGTCGATTTGGAAGCCGAACCGCAACAGGCAATAGGCGATCACGAGCCCGCCGATGCCGCCAAAGATGACTTTCACCAGCTCGACGACCGGCGATTTGGTAGCCCGTTGACGGCGCGCCCGTCCAAACGTGGATTCCTTACCCGGCGCAGCAACGCCGGAAACAACCGGCACGGACAAAGACGCAACCGGAGGTTCCGCAACGCTTGTCGGCGGCGGTGGGGCGATGACCGGCGGTTCCGCCATCGCGGATCGCAGACTCGCATCATATTCAGCCTTCGTGTCTGCATTCAGCAGGCATACCCTGGCGGCAGAGATTTCTGCGAGGAGCCGATGCGAAAGGTCCGAGTGCGGACCAGCCTGGTACGTGCGCACGTGGCCCGTTTGCCGAAAGGCCGCCGCATCGATCACGTCCGCGTCGGACTCGAACAGTTCCAGCCCCAGCAGCCGGTAGTGGTTCGGTGGTTGGTCCTTGGCCCGAATCCCGAGCCAGCGGTGATAGGGATCAAATGACTCGGTCACGATTGCCTCTCAACTCACGCGATTCTATTCCGGCGGCACTAGCACCAAACGGGATCTCGGCACTTTTCCGCGTCGTTTATGAAGTCACGGTTTCGGTGCTGGGGTCAGGCTTACAGAATTCAATTTTGGCCGAGCGGAGTCATGCGACGTGGCTGGCACCAAACTCGGCCAAAATTGAATTCT
>JAAYYU010000107.1 GCA_012515235.1 Candidatus Anammoximicrobium sp. | reverse complement strand
TGGCCGTGATCGACACGCAGCCCCGGTTGCGGCACCTGCTGTTGCTGTCCCGCCAGGATGACGACAAGCACAAGTTCCTGTGCGGACATGACGAGCGACACTGGTTCGTCGCGGCGGTGCCCGAGCGGCTGGCCGTTTCGACCGTCCGCACGGCGTTTGAGGCCCTCAAGCCCGACTCCGTTCGGTACTTGCAGGACCACGTGCAGCGGGTGAAGCCGCAGAAGCGAAACCGGCGGCGGAACGACGCCTTCGTCCGGCAGGGTGAGTGGTTTTTCGTGCCGGTGCCGAGGTGGTACCGGGCGAACGAGAAGCTGATCCTGCGGAACGAGCCGATCCGTCGGGGAACCGGAACGTCGCATATCTGCGAGGAGTTGATCCGCGACGGCGGCGAGCTGGTTTACGTCAGCCCGCAGCATCCCGAGGGATTGACCGCCGTGCAGTACCGGCAGTTGCTCAGCCGGCGCCCGAAGCTGCGAAACCTCCAGTGGGTGACGCAGCGGCGGAACCCCCAGGTGTTTGTCCGCGGAAAGATCCGACATGCCGACCACAAGACGATTGTCTTGGCGGATTGGCACCAGGTGCTGATGAACACCGAGACCCAATCGGTGGCCATGCGGCACGTAGCGTTCATTGACTGACAACCGAAACCCGGGCCGTCGCACCGCCGGTGACGGCGGCCCGCACTTATGGTGTCTGTGGTGTAGCGGTCACTGCATGCCTGGCTGTGAACCAGGAGGTAAGGGTTCGATTCCCTTCGGACACCCCTGCTTTTTCACGTAAGGAGAACAGTCTTCACCAAGGTACTGAACAGACCGACGCTGATCCTGAACCGCAACTGGCAGCCAGTGAACGTGTCCACCGTGGCGCGGGCCTTGGTGCTGCTGTGGAACGAGTCCGCTCGCGTCGTGGACCCAAGCGACTACCAGACCTACACGTGGGAGGACTGGTCCAAGCTGCAGCCCGCGGATGGCGTGCGCTTCATCCAGGCAGTTCGTTTCCGGCTGCGTGTGCCGGAAGTGATCACGCTGACCGACTACGATCGGCTGCCTGCGGCGGCCGTATCGTTCAGCCGGAGAAACATTTTCAAGCGTGACCACTACACATGCCAGTACTGCGGCAAGCAGCCGGGCACGGAGGAGCTGACGCTCGACCACGTCATCCCCCGTGCCCAAGGCGGTGAGTCGCGCTGGAACAACTGCGTACTGGCGTGCCTGGAGTGCAACAAGCGGAAGGCTGACCGCACTCCGGAGCAGGCCAAGATTCGGTTGAAGCGCAAGCCGGTCCAGCCGATCTGGAACCCGCTGTACGCGGCCCACGATCTGCGGATCGAAAGTTGGTCGAAGTTCTTGAGCGAAGCGTACATGTAGGTTCAACTCCTTCCGGGGCTCCTTGCAACACCAGCGTTCCCTCGACCAAGGCCGTGTACCGATCGGCGAACGCTTCGGGGTCGGCAGCTCCTGCCGAGGCAGCAAGATCACGGAAAAAAATCCCGGTTCTTCCGTCTGTGTTCCGCTGCCACGCTGTGCACTGGATCGTGCGGGTTGGGAAACTCGGCCGCCGCGTTGATGAACTGGCAGCCGCGAAAATCTGGAGCGTTGAACCAGACGTCCAGAACGTCGAAGAAAGCCAGGAGCTGCGTCTTTGGATCTTCACCTGCCATCTTCTGGACCGCACTCGTCCAAGCCCTCATCTGGTTTGGTGTTCTTCTTCAATGTCTCCTCCAGGGGGTAAAGGGTGCGAAGCCTGTCAATCTCGTCGTAATAAGCCCGAACGTCAAAGGCCTCACGACCCTCCATCTGTGCTTGGCGATTTATGATTTCTTGAAGAGCCTTGATCTCCTCTTCGGAAGGCGTTTCATCGTGTATGAAATGAGGCGTTACGCCTTCAGGATAATCCTCGTAGGGTCCTCCGGGCGGTAGTCTTGTAACGATCAGAGGTTGGTTTTCTTGAGGCGACGGACTAGCCTCCGGATCTTCCGATGTAGTGCGATTCAGAGAATCGGATGCCCGGCTCTCAGGAGATGCTTCCGTTGGAGCTGTTTCAACAGCGGCACGATCGCAACCGCACAGCAATAGTGCTGCCGCGGCCGCGACCACTCCCGGAATCTTCAGCAGTCTATGGAAACCAGATGGAGCCATTGAGTCTATTCCCGCTGCGTTCTCTGTCGTTCGGTTTCTCCGTGCAGTCGATCTCAGCACCGTCACTTCGTCGCACACCGCTGCTGGTGCCCATCAACAAGCCGTTGATAGACCAAGCTGTTCGGGAAATCATACTCGCCCCACGGGCCGTCGTCACCGTAGTTGATCTGGGACAGAGCGGCAGCTACGCCGGGCGATCGCGACATGCCGGCTTCGCAGTGGATCAGCAGGACTTCCACCCGGTCCCAGACCTGCTCGACGAAGCTCAGGAGTTCCGCGGCTTGGGACGCTGTGAACGAGTCGGTCCTGTCCGGGTCCGCGGTGTCGGCGAACACGAGTTGCAGCAACTCCAGGCGGTTGTCTTCTGACAGCGCGGGGAAGTCTCCCTCGGTGGTGATGGAGATGGCGGCCCAGGGACGATCGCACCGGAACAGCTTGGCGTTGTAGGCTGAACGAACCTCGAAATGTTTACGTTCCATAAGCTGTACCGAGTTTCCTGTTGCCTGGCCGATCAGCCATGTGTGCCCTTTCCACGTACCCAAAAGTGGCCGCCGTGTCGATCCTCGTAGCGTTTCTTCCAGTCTTCGACCCCTTCGGGCGTGGCTTCCGTGCCGGCGACGTGCATCCGTGGCACACATAGTAGCATGTTGCGTACGAACGTGCAGTGCGAAGACCACTTTGGCCGGGCTTGCCCGATCAGACTGGGGGGCACCGCGCGCAACTCGCCCACTCGATCGTCGGGGCCAGGCGGATGCCGGAACGCTAGCATCACCCCGGATTTGTGGTTCTTGTCTGGACTTGGCCCAGACCTTGCTTGTACCGTGTCGCGCCTTGTAGCCATTCTCTGGCCTGTCGCAGGTGATCCTGCCGATACACGAGAAGCGGTATTATCGTCGGATCTATCGCCCAGCCAAGTCGATCCGATCCGGCAACTCCCTCATCTACGCAAGGAAGCCATACCCATGACTCGGATTTCTATCTGCTTATCCATTGTGATGTCCATGGCGGCTTCGGCCGTATGGGCGCAGGACCCCGCACTGACGACGCCGGTACCTCCTCCAACTGCCGATCCGGCCGCGCCCAGTGATCTCGTTACACCGGCAGATCCATCGCAGGTCGCTCCGCAGTGGACCTACGAGCGACAGATGCAGAACCAGCAAGGCACGGTAACGAACACGCATCGGTACTTGGACGCTCCTGAAGACGGTCGCTACGTCCGGGAGCACGTCGTGACCAACCCTCGCGGCGAGATGACGCAGACCTGGGAACGAGTGAACACGGAAGATGGGTACGAGTACCGCCGCTCGCAGGTGTGGTTGAACCCGGATGGGACGCCGCTGCGACAACACGAGCGAACGATGGCCGGCACCGATCCCTACAACTACACCCGCGAACACACGATCACGCTGCCAGATGGTCGGACGATCAACCATTCCCAGGTTCGTACGTGGGACGGGACCGATGGCACCATGGAACGGTCGTTTGCCGGGCCGAACGGTCAGGCACGCGAGTCGGTGCGCGGTTGGACGCCTGACGAGCCGATCGCCGGACAGATGGCGAGCATGCCGGAACCAGTGGTGCCATCCGCCGTCGCCGTCACGACATCCCCATCAACAACAGCTCCAGCCGCATCTCAGCCAACTGAGCAGCTCAGTTGGTGGCAGAAAATGAATCCTTTCCGCAAGCAAGGTAACCAGACCGCTGGATCGGCGGCAGCATCTGCGCCGAGGCAAGGGTTCACGGTCGGTACGCCCAACAGCAACTCAGCCAGACCTTCCTCACTCAGCTCCAGCGAACGCCCGTCCACCCGTGGGAGCCAGAACACGCACCAACCGTCTTGGGCCGGTGGTGCGCCCCGGTCGATGTCGCCCCAAGGGCCGCCTCCGCATGCTAACGGAAATGCAACGGCTTCGCGGCCAAATCCAGGTCGTGGTAACAATCGTTAGGGAGCAAGCCGTTGCATAACGCTAAACACGTGGCGTTGATCGCGGCGTTGGTCCTGACGGCCTGGTTTGTCAACTTCCGTTGTTCGGCAAGCACCGCACAGGATGCGTTCGGGGATCTGTCCGGCGCGGGTGGAGACTTTGCGTACCAGCCGCTAGTCGCACCCGACGACGGGTTCGCCGAAGACACTGCATGGGGCTCACCGGAAGCCAAGTCCACTGACCTCACCTGGACGCAGAGGATCGCCAAGTTGGCTCGGGGACGTACGCAGTTGGAGGGCGGGTACTCCTATCTGCGTGGTTCAGCCGGTGGCCGTGACTGGACGCAGCATGCCGTCCCCGACATGCTGCTGCGTTTCGGCCTGACGGACCGCTTGGAGCTGAGGCTGGGATGGCCGGGCTTCGTCAGCAGTGACAGTGACGATCCGGCGATCGGCAGCGGGTTCACTGGCACCTTGGACCCCAACGTAGGCGTTCTCTACGATCTGTGGGGCCAGAACGGCTGGCTGCCCCAGACCGCGGTCCTCGCGGCTGTCCCAGTTTCATTGGAAGGGAATCCGTTCGCCCTGAACAGCCTTCAACCGCTCACCGAGCTGATGTACACGTGGGAGATCAGCGACCGGACGGCGGTCACCGGACGATCGGGCTTCGCAATCTTCGAGGCGGCCGGGGACAACTACGTCCAGTTCCAGCAGAGCTTCAGTTTCGATGTCATCGTGACGGAACGGCTGGGCGCCTTTGTGTCCTGGGACATGTTGGCGAACCATGGCTCCTGGAACGACACCAGCCAGCACATGGCCGGTGGCGGCCTGTCGTTCCTGCTCACGGAGCGGCTGTCCATCAGTTGGCGATCCGCAGTGGGGCTGAACTCAGCGGCCCCGGACTTTCTGAACGACATCCGATTTGCGTATCGGTTCTGATAGGTGACAGTCCGGCAATGACGGTTACTGCTGAAGTATCAGGACGCGGGTTGGAGGCGTTGCACCTCCACTAAACTGTCCCGTGTCTGACGTGTCTGATTTCGTGTCTGATTTTGGCGATTTTTGGCAATAATGGACAGAACAGTCCGTTTTCAAAATTGCTTGTCGTGAAAGCGCTTGCGCTGATTCTGTTCTGGGTCAAGAGCGACCCCCGCCGCCTCCACATTGATGGCCGACTTGCGAATCGTCGCAAGTCGGCCGTTTTCTTTGACTTGCGACGAATTCCGTTTCTCATCCGAGCCGCCTCAAAGGGACAGAAATTGCCCAAAGTCCCATAATCAACGGGTTTCTTGTCCCATAGACCGTATCAGAGTGTCCCATAGAACTCGCCCAGCCGGGCGTCACGGATTCCCAGATCTGGCTCATTTCTTCTCCAAGTGCCGATGGACGGTGGAGGTCGTGAGCCCCACCAACTCGGCAATCTTCTTGACCTTGAACCCCTGCTTGCGGAGGCTCCGGATTTGCCTGATCTAGCTCGGCGTGACGTTGGGACCAACCTTCTTCCGCTTGTCGGCGAGCGAGTTGGGCAGCATGGCATGATTACCGCCCCTACCCCAGTGGCGGTAGACAGTGGCGGTGGCGCAGCCCACTTCCCTGGCGATCTCTGCGGCTGAGATGCCCTGCTGGTCGAGGCGATGGATGGCCTGCTGCTGCTTCAGTGTCAGCCCACCGCCGCCCAGCTTGCGTTCGCTGGGAAAGGGAGTTGCGGGCGGCCTTTCGCCAGGACCAAAGTCATCCTGCTCCCCATCACCATCAGCCGTCAAATTTTTCTGCCAGCGAATCTCGTCTCGGATTCCAACTGCGGCTTCGATGAAGCCGATTGCAGTGGCGCAGCCGCCAACGAGCGCAAGAAGTTCAAGGATCATGTTTGGTGTCCCCAGCGAGCAGCACAGACACAACCAAGAACGGCATCATTTTCAGCGTTGTCGGGGCTCCGGTTCCTCGTCGCCTTCGTCGTCGTCGTCCAGGTCGTCCCCGTCATCGCACTCGAACACGGGGCCGAACAGGTTGAAGGAGACCACGCCCGGCCCCAGTGCTTCCATTTGGAAGCCGGAACGTAGCCGGACGCCGCCGTCGAACTCGGTCACAACTTCCTCGATTTCAGGCCGATGTTTCTTCTCGTCGCTCATCGTTTTCTCCCACGTTAAGGCAACACCACGTCCGTTTGTTTCCCGTCGCCGATGATCCACAGCGGCAGGCCGCTGCAAATTTCGTAAACGCCCAACAGATCGCCGCCATCCTTCATCGCCTGTGCATTGAACTGCCTCGTCTCGGCGTCGATGTCGCCGAAATCGCCAGCCTCGAACCGATCCAGGAACTCCTGGACCGTCTGGTTGGCCCGCTGGACGGCCAGTTCCGCTTCACCGTGAACGATCACTTCGCCCAGTTCGATCATGGCTCCCTCAGCAGCTTCGTAACCTGGAGATCGTTCGGGCCGAGCCAAACCACGTAGGACGATTTGGCTCCCAGGTCGAAATGGACTGCGGACTGCTTGAATTTCGTGTAGTCGATGTTGGCGACCAAGTCCGAGACGACTTTGGCGACTGTTTCCTTGGTCGCAACCGTTGTGAATCGCAGGGAGCCGTCGTAGGTTTGTTCGACGGCGTGTGGCTGACCTGCGGCCTCATCCAGCAACGCCACAAATGCGGCCATGTCTTCTTGAACCTGCGCCCGGACCAACAACTTGTCGGCATGGTCCGGGTGCGGATGCTGCACGAGATCGACGAAGCCGTGACGTGAAAAAATCCACATGGGCGTTCCTTTCTGTCTAGGAGTTGTCTGCCCGGTCGGATGGTACTTTCGGTGCCTGCGGCAGTGGCTTGAGCGTCAAACCGCCGCCACCGTAGCAGCCAAACAAAAACGGTCGCTTGCTGCCCTTGAGTCGCATGAACGGAGCGTTGGGATGGTCCGGCGTGGCTTCTTCGACGGAGTGCTTTGACCCGTCTTCATTGAACCGAATCGTCAATTTGCGACTGACGACCAGCCAGACCATTTTGTGAAATCGGCGAGCGAGGTCCGAGGCGAACTGTTCCATCTGGTCGATGGTCGTGCAATCCTCGGGCAGGTCTCTGCCGATGAAACAGCCGGGGAGTGCTCGGACGACCAACGTCGGCTCGACCGGCGTGTTGATGTACTCCAACCACTCACGCCGGGCCTGCTGCCTGTCCTCTTCGTTCAACCGTTCGCATGTTTCTCGGTCGATGCCGAGGGCGTCGGCCAGCTTGGGATACAGCAGGACATGGATCTCGCCCGTGTTCTCGAAGCGGTCGATCCGGTTGCTGCCCTTGGACAGATTTTGATAGCCACAGCGGCGGGCAAGGTCTGACAATCGAAGACCGAGGGCGATTCGGCGCTGCCGGAAAAATTTGGAAAGGTGAGTGGGCACGGGCGATTCCTTCTTGCCGCAGGCTTGGGCTGGACCGATCCCAAGTACAGGACCGTCCACGCCTAGTACACACCGCCAGCAGGGAAAGTTCGGTGGAGTCCCAAAAGAAAAAGGGTGGTCAAGAGCCTTGCGGGCCAGGGGGCAGATGGAACCGGCTCCCAGTTAAATTGGGTACAGTCGTATGGCCCGAAATTTTGTAACTTGATTCGCACAAATCCGGTTTGCAGGACGGCCAGGGCCGGGGGAGGCCAGAAGAATTTCGACGCTCACGCCGTCTTCGCCGCCTGCTTGGCCCGCTCCTGCTCAGCCAGAATGCGCATCGCTTGCAGGAACGGGCCGACGTTTTGTTGCCCCTTGAATTCCAGCCGCTCGAAGTCGGGGAAGGCCGTGATCGGCGACTCGACGCCCATTGACGACCGGCTGGCCTTGAGCAGGTCGCTGATCGCTCCGAATCGGGCTGCGATCATCTCGTTCCATTCGCCGACCTCTTCGACCAACGCCTTCACGTCATAAAGGCCATCGTGCCATGTATAAATACGCTCTGCGGCCCAGGGGTCGTCCGTGTAGTACGACCGACCGTACTTGCCTTCGTCGTCGATCTCGACCTTGACCGTGGGTAGTGCGCCGATCCTGTCAAGCAGGTGAATCACGCACAAATGGCAACGCACAAAATTTGCCACGCCGCCGTGCTGCGGATTGCTGGCGTACTGCGTCTTGCAGAACGACGAGTACCGCCAGCCGCCCAGGTGCGTCTTAATTTTTCGTGGCTCCTGGAACTTCTCGTCATCCTCGTGCTCCCAAGTGCGGTGGCCGTTGGCTACCAGCCAGCGCCGCCACCGTTTCCAGTCGAACGACCAACTGGTGCTGCCACGGCTCTTGATCGTCCTGATGAACCTGTCGTCGTCCCTTGGCGTGTACATGACCTCGATCTCAGCCGGATACCGGGCGAGCCCAACGCTGGCCCACTCGGAGCCGGGGCCGGGGACCGTCCAAAACGAAACGATCTCCAATGGCTGCACGGTCACGCTGGCCTGCTGCTTGCGGTGCCAAGGCACGGCGACGTGCTGGGAGGCGTCGAGCACCGTCGAGAACAAGTGCTGATCGCTGCGAAGATCATCAAGCGGGCGCTGGCACACGTCGGGACCAAGGTGCATCACCTGTGGATCAACGGAATCGAACGGCAAGTCCAGCGCCAACTGACGCATCCGCTCGACCAGGGCCTTGGCCCTTTCAGGCGAACGGGTTTTGCTGCTGAGGCTGTAGTGGATTGTCAGACCCATTTCAGTTCTCCAGGCCGTGGAAGCCACCTTCCGGGGCCGGTGGATTCAACAGTTTGTAAGGGTTGTCGTTGAACAACATGCCGAACGGCACAAATTCGATTTCTCCATCGGGCAGCCGGTTGGCCGCACAAATGACCGATACGATCTCGCCGGTGGCGGCTAACTCGCATTCCATCAAGGCGGCGTCACCGTGAGCGAACGCCTGTCGCAAGATCTCGAAATTCCGTCGATGTCCAGGTGCGAGTGCCATGTCGTGGTCCTCAGTCCAACTCACGGATGCCAGCCGTGCTAACCACGAACGAGCGACCGTCACTCAACTCGAAAATGATCTCGCCAGAGTTGGCGTCGTTGTCGCAGGACACATTGGTCAGCCAATTCGGCTTGTTGGCCTTCAGGTGGGCGGTCAGTGCGCCGTGGACCAGCAGCAAAATGTCGAGTTGCGGCTTGTCCATTGCTTTGGCTCCGGTGTTGCGTCCGTTGTTCAGAAAGAAGAACCGGTCACGCTTGGGGCGAAGGCGGAAAAATTTCGTCCGCCAGTGGTGCCATCACCGCATCGAGCCGTTGCTTCAGTTCACGAACCAACTGCGGATTGCCAGTGACCATGCACAACTTGACGGCTCGGTCGAGCCACGACGCCAACTCATGATCGGCGCAGATGATTGCCTGCGAAAGTTTCTGGTGGGCCTTGCCAACAGGGATCGGCAGACGTGGCCAGCGCCGTTTCCGTGGCTTCGGAGGGCGAGGAGCAGGCCGGGGCGTGAGGCAGCGGCGGGGCCAAAATTCGAGCGTCATCTTTGGCGGTCCTGGTGATTGATGTGGTCACCAAAAAGACCGTCAAGAAGAAAATGGAGGGCGAAGAAATGAAGCCGGTCGTCACCACGGAAGCACGGCGATTCCAGAGCTACATGCTTCGCGATCGGTTTCACGTCACGCACACCCAGTGGCAGGACCTGCCGGCGCTACGCTGGTACGAATCCCTGCCACCAACCATCGCTGCCGTCGTCGACAGCGCCGAGGCTCGTCCCTTGGAGGCATGCGACGAGTATGACGAGCAACTGCGTGTCCTCGAAGTGCCGGATGATTTCGCCTGGCCGCCCAGCGAAGCCGAAAACGACTTGCTGCTGTTGAGCAACGCCGACTTTGTTCGCCAGTCAGCACCGCAGCCACCGCATCTGTGGGTATTGTGGTCGGCCGTGCTGATCGAAGGCGGTGACGGCTACGACTATCACTGCGCCGCCGTGCCGCTGTCCGTGTTCGAGCAGGGCCTGGCCAGTTGACAGCGGCTTCGCTCCAAACCGTAACCTGGGGCCGCTCCCTGCCCAACCGTGAATTGTCTCTACGAGCCTCTGCCATTGCGGCGAGGCTCGTTTCGTTTCTTGCACTAACACCTGGAAATGAAAGACCCATGCCCCAAGTCCGTTTGTACCGAGCCGTTGCCCGTGCCCCCTACGTCACGATCGCGGTCCCACGACGAAGACTGAACGCCGGGGTGCCGCCCGGCGCCGCGGTCATTGCCTACGCGGGTGCCCGCCTCGACACGGGCACCCGTTTTCGTCCATCCCCGTCCATCTCAGCGGCTCCATCCTATCCCCAACCCCAAAGAAAGCCAGATCAAACCATGTCCCGCAGCAACACGGCCAAAGCCGCCACAAAGAAGTCGGTTCGCTGGTCCTCCGCCGCCCTATTGAAGATGGCCGACAGCCTCGACCGTCAGGCGGAAGACAAGTTCCGCGACCGCCCGACGCACACGCCCCGGATGCTGAAGCACGCCAGGTCGGCAGAACGAGAAGGCGCCCAGCTGCAGCGGGCTGCGGAATTCATCCGCACGTTTGCCAGGGTGTTCACTGACGACCTGCCCGCAGAACTGTCGGCGCTGAAAGGCTTCCAGCCGACACAGCAACGTTTTCTCGAAATCGCAGCCCGCAAGGGAGTCATGGTCAGCAACGGCTACCACGGCTACTACGTGGACGGCAACGAGTGGCAGGACACCGGCCCCGAGGCCGAAGCGATTCGCGACTTGGCCGCCAGCGTCAAGAGCCCAGAGCAACAACAAGCCGATGCCGAACGAACCCGTCAGGCAGAAATCAAACGGATGGTCGATGGACTCCGCAACGTGGACGTCGAAGGTTTCTTCCCCACACCGGATCACGTAATCGACCAGATGATCGCCGCGGCCGACATGCAAGACGGCCACACAATCCTTGAACCCTCGGCCGGCATCGGCTCCATTTGCGACCGCGTGAAAGCGACCTTCCCCCACGTTGAACTTGATGCCGTGGAGGTGCGTCCCACGTTCCAGGAGATTCTGAAGGCCAAGGGCCACGCGGTTGTCGGCGGCGACTTCACCGCCTGGAACGGCAACGGCCGCCAGTATGACCGCGTGCTGATGAACCCGCCTTTCGAGAAGGGCGCGGACATGGCCCACGTCCGCCAGGCATTCAACTACGTCAAAGGCGGCGGCCGGCTGGTCGCAATCATGTCCAACGGCTTCCGCTTCCGCCAAACCAACCTGGCTACTGGTTTCCGCGCTTGGCTCGAAGAGATGGCGGGGGACGTGGTAGAGTTGCCGGACGACGCCTTCAACGGTTCCAACGCGTTCAGGCGAACCGGGGTCAAGGTGGTCATGGTCACCGTCCAGAAACCCGGCTGCCAGGAATCCGACACAGCGGTCCATTCCACGGACAGGGCGGCGTCTTCCAGGCAATCTCGTCCGATTCGAGGGGAGAGAACGCTCGATGCCCAGGGCATGCCCCCAGTCCGTGGATACGCACGCGGGGACGCTCCAGACATGCCAGGGCCCGCTTCTTGGTTTCTAGGTCAGCATCCAGGTATTGATGCGTCGTTTGGGTCGTTTCATGGCCAAGCCACATGGCGATCACCGTCAGGTCCACACCTGATTGAAGCAGGTGCATAGCAGTCGTGTGCCGGATCATGTGAGGTGAAATTCGCATGGACCGCAGCGTTGGATCTTCGGATGCGGCCCGTTTTACAGCCACCTTCAAACGCTGTGCGATGCCAGAGCGGGTCATGGGATTACCTCGGGCGTTCGGCAGCAAGGACGAATCCGGCGTACCATCAAGCTGTCGAAGCCAGGCTCGCAGCAACTTGGCGGTTTGCCGCCAAAGCGGCACCGAACGATTCTTGCGACCTGTGCCGTGAATGTGAACGGACATCCGCGATTCCAACGAAACATCCTGAATTTGCAGACGGCCAAGCTCTGAAACTCGTGCGCCGGTGTTGTACAAGAGCACCAGGAGGACTTGATCTCGTCGTCCTGAGACGGTGGCTGTGTCTGGCGAGTCGATAATCGCTTGAATCTGTTCTCGCGTGAGCGTGGGCGAGATCAGGGCGGGATAACCGGCAGAATCTGCGCAAGTTGCCTGATGGGCGCGAAAAAATTCCCTCGCGAAGGCTGATCACTGGATCAAGGTCCGCGAGGGATGTACTCCG
>JAAYYU010000013.1 GCA_012515235.1 Candidatus Anammoximicrobium sp. | reverse complement strand
GCCCGGACACGATCGCGCGGGATCGGCCACCCGATTTCCCAGAAACCAAAAAAACTCGCCGGAGCGACTGGCTCCGGCGAGTTTGGAGGATGGGACAGGAAGAAGGCGACGGGGGCGATGTCGCGGGTTGCTGTTAGCGGATTTGGAGTGTGGAGTCCAATTCGCGGGCGATCCGTTGCAGTTCGTCGTCATCGTAGAAGTAGACAACGGTCTCGGCGATCGTGGGCACCGAGGCGAAGTCCGTTTCGACGGACGCACGGACGGCGTGATCGCCGGCGCTGAGTCCGACGGCGCGGAACGTCAGGACTTTGGATTCGCCGGGATTCAGGCGGAAACCGGGGAAATTGACTTTCTGGCCGGCCGTGGTCGAGCCATCGAAGGCCACTGGTTGGATGGCTTCCGGCAGTTCGACGGTCACGGCGACGGCTTCTGCAGTTCGCGATCCGCGGTTCACGACCGAGACGGTGAATTGTTCCGGTTCGCCGACGGCAATCGCTTCGTTGGTGTTGTTGACCGCGGCGTCGACGTCCGCGCGGGAGATCACGTGGCTCAGGTGGTCATCTTGGGCCCGCAGTTGGGCGTTGGCCATGGCGACCGCGGTTTGGAGTTGTCGGCCGACCTTGGCCGCCTTGGTCTTGAGGTGGATCGAGTGCGAGTCGCCGGGGTTCATGGCGTCCAGGCACCAGCTGTAGATGCGGTTGCTGCGGTCGATCTTGGCCTCTTCCGACAGTGTCGTGACCTGCAGTCCTTCCGGCACTTGCAGAGCCACGCTGACGCTGCGGAGGACCGTGTCGCCCGGATTCCAAACGCGGACTTCGTATTCGCCCTCGGCCTGCAGGAAACTGACCTTCGTGCCGTCCACGTCGACCTTCAGGTCGGGGCGGAGGATCTTCACGCGGTGGCTGCACTGCACTTCCCGATTATCCTGGGCCTGGACGACGAAGTTGCCTTCCAGCCATTCCGGCTGGCTGGCTCGCACCGTGAACTTGTACTCCTGCGTCTGCCCTGCCCCCAGCGTGGCGATCTTGGCCGCACGCGGCGTTTGCGACTCGATGTAGCTGCTTTCCGGCAGTTGCGGCGTCAGCAGGACGTTTTGCGCCGTCCCGTCGCCGATGTTCTCGACCACCACGCGGAACGTGACGGTTTCCCCGATCTGCGCCGTTTCGGGACCGCTGCAGTGCAGCGTGACTTCCGGTTGCCGCACTTGCAACGCCGACTGGGTCGAAGCGGAGAAGAACGCCTTGGTCTGCAGATCGACCGGCCCCGTCTTCTGCGGAATCAGTTCCATGGTGATGCGGCGGACGGTGCCGGGAGGCAGATCGCCGATCTCGAACTGAATCAGCCGATCGCTGGCCATGCTCGGATTCGGATCGGCCTGAACAAAGTTGACGGTCGGCGGCAGCGTGGTCTGGATCGAGACCCCTTCCGCGAGCGATTTGCCGGCGTTTTTGACGGAGATGATAAACTGGGCGGACGCGCCGATGTTGATCTCGCCGGGGACCGAGGTTTCGACGGAGATCACGGGAACCGTCGAGGACGTGTTCAGTTCCGAGAACCGGCTCTGGGCCTGCACGGCGGGAGACAGCGATGTCAGCAGCAGGGCTGCGAATCCGGCGAAGATAGCTTGGCGATACATCTTTCCCCTCGCAAAACTGGCGAATCGCAGGTGCCAGCGGTTCCGCTCGGGTCCCTGACTTCTCCGCGACTCTAGGTGGGATGATTGACGGCGGGTTTGGCTGTGGGCCATCTCGGACCACCGCGGGCGATGCCCGCCGGTACCGGGAATGGGGCCGGTTGTCCGGTGACGGATCAGCCGTTGTTATCGGCTTGCCTGCTTGCATTACTTGACGGGGCCGCGCTCTTTCCGCCAATCGTGCGGCCTGGATCGGTGGCAAGGAGACGGCTTCTGACGGCTGCCTAAGATGCGCTACGCGCCGCGGCGGACCACGGCGACCCCAAATCCAGGCATGGCAAAGTTGAACGCCTGGCGGCCGGCACAACGTGCCAACTCGCCGAGCGGGCCCCGATCCTCCCACAACCAACTGTAGCTGCCTTCCTCCATCCGTGGTATAGTCATGGTGTTCCGTCGGGAACCGAGGGTTCGATGAAGGCGGCGGCAGTATCGAACGCTGGGCGGGTGCATCCCGGTTGGCTGGGTGGTGTCGGGTTTTCGCTGTTGAGTGTTCCTTATGTCAGAACTCTTCCGCTGCGTTTGTGGGCACAGCTGGCAGCCAACCGGCGCCGAGTCAGGCGCGGCGGCGACCCGGCCCGTATTCTGTCCGCGGTGCGGGGCGCTGCTGGACACGGGCTCGTCGCAGGCGGCTCCGGACGACGCCGGCAACTTGAAGACCACCGAGGACTCCGGACCGGGTTCGTCTTCTCCCGCAACGCTCGGAGGGCTGCCGTCGCTGGCTGGCTACCGGATCGAGCGCGAACTGGGCCGGGGAGGCATGGGGGTTGTCTACCGCGCGTTCTCCACGAAGTTGAATCGCGTCGTGGCGTTGAAGACCTTGCAGCGGATCGATCCCGTGCCGTTGCAGCGGTTCAAGCAGGAGTTTCGTGCCCTGGCGGACGTGGACCATCCCGGCCTGATCACGTTGTACGAATTGATCTCGGACGGCGAGACCTGGTTCTTTTCGATGGAGTTGGTCGAGGGAGTGGACTTCGTGCAATACGTCCGTTCGGGTCCGGTCGGCGCCGAGCCGGACACCGAGAATGCCGCCGCTGCCCCGGCGCTGACGCCGCTGCAGTTGATTCGCCTCCGTCGCGGACTGGCCCAACTCGTCGCCGCCGTCGCCGCGCTGCACCGGGCGGGGTTGCTGCACCGGGACATCAAGCCGTCGAATATCCTGGTGACTGCCGACGAGCACCTGGTCCTGCTGGATTTGGGCCTGGCCGCCGAACTGGGCGGCGACGAAGGCTATCTGAGCAGCGACGCCAATCTGGTCGGCACGGTAGCTTACATGTCGCCGGAGCAGGCCTCGGTCGAAGAGATCACGCAGGCCAGCGATTGGTACTGTGTCGGCGCGGTGTTGTACGAAGCGCTCACCGGCCGCCTGCCGTTTTCCGGGCATCGGTTGAAGGTGCTGATGGCGAAGAGCCAGCAGGACCCGCCGCCGCCGGCGTCCCTGGTGCCGGACCTTCCGGAGGACCTCAACCAACTGTGCGTCGATCTGCTGCAGCGGAATCCCAGCGCGCGTCCCTCGTCCGAAGAGATCCTGCGGCGTTTGACCGCCCTGCCGGCCGACTCGTCGCCGCACGCGGCGGAGGCTGCCGGCGGCGCCGAAAAACCGCCCTTTGTGGGCCGCGGCCAACACCTGGCGCACTTGGAAGCCTGCTATCGCGAACTGGAGCGTGGCCAGGCGACGGTCGTTTTTGTCCACGGTTATTCCGGGATCGGCAAAAGCGCGCTGTTGCAGGAATTCACCGACCGCGTGCGGCGCGTGAACTCGACGGTGGTGCTGGCCGGACGCTGCTACGAACAGGAATCGGTGCCGTTCAAAGCGTTGGACAGCCTGATCGATTCGCTGAGCAACCACTTGCGGAAGCTGTCGCGAGCCGAAGCCGACGCGCTGATGCCGCGGGACGTTCAGACGCTCACGCGGGTCTTTCCCGTCCTGGGGCGAGTAGAGGCGGTGTGCGCGGCGCCGCGGCGGCCTGTGGAGGGGCAGGATCAGCAGGCTTTGCGGCGGCGTGCGGTGAGTTCGCTCCGCGAATTGCTGACCCGCCTCGGCGACCGGCACCCCCTGGTGCTGGTCATCGATGATTTGCAGTGGGGAGACGAGGACAGCGCGGTGATGCTGTGCGAGTTGCTCAGGCCGCCCGACGCCCCGCTGCTCATGCTGGCCGGGGCCTATCGTGCCGAAGACGCGCTGGCCAGCCCGTTTTTGCGGGCCTTCCGCGAAACCGAGCGGCGCGGCCTGCAGCGGCTGAAACTCCGCGAGGTGGAAGTGGGGCCGCTCAGCAAGTCGGACGCTCAGCGTCTGGCACTGGCCCTGCTCCGGGGACGAAAGGGCATGGAAGCGCAGGCCGCGACGATCGCCCGCGAGTCGGGCGGCAGTCCGTTTTTCACGCGGGAACTGGCGCGGTACCTCCAGGACTCCCCGCCTGCCCAGACGGTGCACGCCGTGGACTTGGACGCCGTCGTGCGGTCCCGCCTGAACGCCCTGCCCGTGCCGGCCCTGCGGCTCCTGGAAGTGGTGGCCGTGGCCGGGCGGCCCACGAACCAAGAGCAGATTCTGCAGGTGACGGAAACGCTGGCCGAAGGTCCTCCGCTGCTGAATCGTCTGAAGGCCGAGCATTTGATTCGCGTCACGGGGGCGGGGCAAAAGACGCAACTGGAGACCTACCACGACCGCATCCGCGAAGCCACGTGCCGCCAACTGGAGCCCTCGGCGCGACGCGAGATCCATGGCCGCCTGGCCAGGGCGATGGAAGCTTCGTTCACCACCGACGAACGGAAGTTCCTCGAAGCGTCCGAAACACCGTCCGGCGGGACGCGCATCGGGAACGAACCGGCGGTCGGTTCTCCGTACTGGCAGCGGCTGTTTGAAGTCGCGTTCCATTACGACGCGGCCGGGGAACCGGACCAGGCGCTCCGATACAGCCTGGCCGCGGCCGAACAGGCAACCCGGCAGCACTCGCTGCAAATCGCCGTGCAACAGTACCGGATCGCGGAGCGGGGCGCTGCGGGGCGCGATCCGACGACGCGTCGCCGCGTAGCGGAGGGCTTGGGCGCTGTCCTCATGCTGCAGGGGCGTTACGCGGAGGCGAAGGCCGCGCTGGAAACGGCTCGCCGCGAAGCAACTCAGACCCCGCCCGTGGTCCTCGCCCGGATCCAAGGCAAACTCGGCGAACTCGCGTTCAAGCGCGGCGACCTGGAGGCCGCTCGCGCCTCGCTGGAAGACGCCCTGCGACTCATGCGGCGAGGGGTGCCGCGGTCCCAGGCCGTTTGCACGCTCCAGTTGTTCAAGGAAATCGGGGTTCAACTGCTGCACACGTGGTTCCCCAACCGCTTTGTGGGACGCCGCCGCCTGGACCAGGCCGGGGACGAATTCGTCGTCATTCGCTTGTACAGCCGCCTGGCCTACGTGTATTGGTTCGTGGCCGGCAAGACGCGCTGCCTGTGGACGCACCTGCGCAACTTGAATCTCAGCGAGAAGTACGTGCCCACGTCCGAATTGGCGCAAGCCTATGCGGAACACGGTCCGGTCATGAGCCTCATCCCGGCTTTCGCGCGGGCTTTCCGTTACAACGAGAAGGCGATTGAGATCCGTCGCGGCCTGGGAGACGTTTGGGGCCAAGGACCGTTGCTGCACTACTATGGCATTGTGCTGTATGCGGCCTCCCGGTTCCCCTTGTGCATCGAGAAATGTCAACAGGCCATCGAGTTGCTGGACCGGACCGGCGATTTCTGGGAACTGAACATGGCCCGCTATCAGGTCGCCGCCAGCCGGTACCGCTTGGGAGACCTGGCCGGCGCCTACGAAGAGGCCCGCAAAATGCACCAGTCCGGCTTGGACTTGGGCGACTCGCAAGCTTCCGGGCTGGCCGTCGATATTTTGTCCAAAGCCGCCTGCGGACGCGTGTCGCGGGAGGTGTTGCGAGCCGAACTGGAGCGGCCTCGCGACGCGGACGCCCAGACCGCGTCCCAGGTGTTCCAGGCGGAGGGCGTGCGTCTGCTGGCCGAGGGCGATTTTCGAGGCGCCGCCGCCGCTTTTCAGCAAGGCTGGGAAACGGCCCGGCGGGCCGGAATCAAGAACACCTACGTGGCTCCCTGCCTGCCCTGGTTGGCGACGGCGCTGCGCCGGGAGGCGGAACGGTGCGGCGAGGCCGATCCGGCGGCAAGCCGGCGGCTGCTGCGGCAGGCGCAACGTGCGGCACGCCGCGGACTGCGTTTGGCCCGCAAGTTCCAGAACGACCTGCCACACTGCCTGCGCGAATTGGGCCTGCTCTCCGCGACCGCTCGCCGGCTACGCCGCGCGCGGCGGTTCCTGGACGAAAGCCTCGCCGTGGCCGCGGCCCAGGGCGCCCGCTACGAACGCGCCCAAACGGCGCTGGCCCAAGCGGAACTGGACGTCCGCGAAAACGTGCCGGACTCACAGGGGCGGTTGGCGCAAGCCCAAACGGCCCTCCGTGAGATTCTGCAGGCTTGCCAGGCTGCGACCGGGTGAGCGACCGCCGGGAGCGTGCTGCAGGCCGGTGACCGATCAGCGGCCGGGGCGCGGCCAGGAGATCGGCGGTTCAAACAGAGCGCCTCGCTCACCGCCCCAGCCGCTGTTCGGTGATTTCGATCGAGCGCAGCAGGCCGCGAGCTTTGCTCAGCGTCTCTTGGTACTCGAGTTCCGGCTGGCTGTCGGCCACGATTCCCGCGCCGGCCTGGATGTAGGCCTTGTCGCCCTGCACGACGATCGTCCGCAGGGCGATACAGGTGTCCATGTTGCCGCGATAATCGAAGTGGCCCACGGCGCCGGCGTAGGGACCGCGGCGGTGCGGCTCCAGTTCGTCGATGATCTCCATCGCCCGGACCTTGGGCGCGCCGGAGACGGTGCCCGCGGGCAGGCAGGCTTGCAGGGCGTCGAAGGCGTCCTGGCCCGGCGACAGCTGTCCCGTCACGTTCGAGGTGATATGCATCACGTGGCTGTAGCGCTCGATGACCATCTCGTCGGACAGTTCGACGGTGCCGAATTGCGCTACCCGGCCGACGTCGTTGCGGCCCAAATCGACCAGCATCACATGTTCGGCCCGCTCCTTGGGATCGGCCAGCAACTCCTCGGCCAACCGCCGGTCCTCCTCCTCGGTTTTGCCCCGCCGGCGCGTGCCGGCCAGCGGCCGCACGGTCACCTTGCCGCCCGACACGCGGCACATGATCTCCGGCGAACTGCCGACCAGGGTCAACTCCGGCGTGCGGATGAAGAACATGAACGGGCTGGGATTCACGACCCGCAGCGTGCGGTAGATTTCGAAGGGTTCGACGCGCAGTTCCAGTTCCAGCCGCTGGCTGAGCACCACTTGAAAGATGTCGCCTGCCTGGATGTAACGCACGCACTTGCGGACCGCTTCTTCAAAATCCTCACGGCGGAAGTTCGAGCGAAACGCGATCGTCGGCTCGCCGCCGGAATGGATGTCCGTGCCCTGCAGCGTCACGGGCGCGGACATCAGTTGCGTAACGGTTTCGTCCACCCGTTGCCGGGCCTCGCGATACGCGCGCTCCGCGTCCGCCGGGCCGTCCACGCGCGCCGTGACGACGACGTACATGGTCTTGTCGATGTTGTCAAACACAACCATGCGGTCGTAGAACCCGAACGCCAGATCGGGCAAACCGCGGTCGTCGTGCGGCGCGTGGGGCAGATGTTCGCTGTACCGCACCACGTCGTAACCGGCATAGCCGACGGCGCCGCCGCCGAACGGCGGCATGCCGGGCAGGACCGCCGCGCGGGGCTCGCTCAATCGTTGCCGCAGCACCTGCAACGGATCGTCCGCCGTGAATGACTGCGTGCGTCCGGCCTCAGAAACCGTCACGTCGGTTCCGCGAGCGGCCAGTTCCAGAACCGGCTCGACGCCCAAGAAACTGTAACGTCCGACCTTCTCGCCGCCGATGACGCTCTCGAACAAGTAAGCGCTGCCGCCGTGGTCCAGCTTGTGAAAGGCCGTGACGGGCGTCAGCGTATCGCTCACCAGTCGGCGGTAGACGGGGATCAGTTGATAGTCTTCCGCCAAGCTGCGAAAGGTGGTCCAGTCCGGATAGTGCATGCAGGAGCGCCTTCAACGTTTCGGTTCGATCACGTTCCGGTTCTTCGCCGGTCTTACTTCCCGATCCTACTTCTTGGTCAGATCCTTGAGGTACAGGTTCCGCCAACGCACTTCATACGGGCCCGTGCCTTTGCGGATGCCGTGGACCTGCAGGCCGATGAAGCCGCAGGATTTGCCCGATTGGTCGTCCACCAGGTCGGTGGCGGGGACGCCGTTGACCCACGTCTTGATGGACTGGCCGACGCATAGCACGCGGTACTTGTTCCACACACCTCTTTGAAACGCCTTCTTGGCCGCCGGGTTGTTCATATCCTTGCTCATCCAACCCATCTTCAGCGCTTCGCCGTAGACGAAGCCGGCGGTGCCGTTGACGGCGATTTCGACCTGCGGGCCGTGGACGCGGCCCTTGTTGAACTCCTCCTTGCTCTCCGAGCGGATTTGGACCCCGGAATTGAGTTGGTCATCCACCTTGACCTCGAACCACAATTCAAAATCGCAGTAGTTTTTCTCGGTACAAAGGAACGAGTTCGGACTGCCCTCGTTGGTCTTGCCGACGATGCAGCCATCCTCGACGCGATAGGTGGCCGTCCCGTTGCGTTGCACCCAGCCGTCGAGCGTCTTGCCGTCGAACAGGCTGACAAACCCCTCGCCCGGACCGTCCGCGACTGTCACGGACAGGGCCGCGGCAAACAAGCAACAGGCCAAGACCGGGCGGATTACATGCTGGAAACGGAACATCGCGTCTTCTCCTCTTCGCATTTGGAAACCCAGGTTGGAAAAAAACAGGCTGTCTCGACACGCTGCGACTGGCCTACTATTGTGGCAACTCGCCGGGCGGTTGCAAGAAGCCGAACCGGGTGGGTAGAGTAATTAAGGACGAGCGAATTTCTTCCGTTGCGCGGGGCACCCTGCCCGCGGCCAGAGTCCGAGCAACCCGGCCGGTTCACGGAATTCGGGCTGGTTGCCGAGTGTTTGTGAGAATTCCGCGCCAACAGATTGTACACGCTGTGACCACCCAACCAAGTTTTGAAGTCCTGGACCGCCCCTTTCAAGTGCCGCTGGTCCACCGCCTGCGTTTTACCCACGATGTGTTTGGGGCGGACCGTCCGGTGCTGGCGGACGTACTGGAGCCTTCGGGCGCCGGTCCGGCGCGCGTCCAGTTCTGGATCGACGCGAACGTCGCGGCCGCCCAAGCGGATTGGCGGGCCAAACTCGACGATTTCTGCGCCGCGTACGATGGGCGAATCCAGCAGGCAGGCGACCCGCAGATCGTTCCCGGCGGCGAGGAAATCAAGAACGACGTGCAGGGGCTGGAGCGGATGCTGAAAGTCTTTCACGCCGCCGATCTGGATCGCCGCAGCTATGTCGTGGTCGTCGGCGGCGGGGCCGTGCTGGACGCCGTCGGTTTCGCGGCGGCGATCGCCCATCGCGGCCTGCGGCTCGTGCGGCTGCCGACTTCGACCCTGGGCCAGGCCGACTCCGGCATGGGCGTCAAGAACGGCGTAAATCTGTTTCAGCAGAAGAACTGGCTGGGCTGCTTCGCCGCACCCTGGGCGGTCATCAACGACGCCCGCCTGTTGCGGACGCTCAGCGGCCGCGACTTTGCCTGCGGCTTTTCGGAAGCCGTCAAGGTGGCCTTGCTCAAGGACCCGCAGTTGTTCGACGATGTCTGCGCGCTGGCCGACCGGATCCGCCAGCGGGACATGTCGGCCGCGTTGCCCGTCATCCGCCGCGCGGCGCTGCTGCACTTGGCGCACATCACCGAGGGCGGCGATCCGTTCGAGATGCTGGAAGCCCGGCCGCTGGACTTCGGGCACTGGTCGGCCCACAAGTTGGAGAGCATGAGTGGTTTTCGCCTGCGGCACGGCGAGGCGGTGGCCGTCGGCGTGGCGGTCGACACGGTGTATTCGTCGCTGGTCCACGGACTGCCCAACCACGACGCCGATCGCGTGCTGGATTGCCTGCAGCGGCTGGGCCTGTCGCTGTACTGTTCCAGCCTGCAGGACGTCGAGACCTTGTTCCGTGGGCTGGAGGAGTTCCGGCAGCACCTGGGCGGCCAGTTGACGCTGACGATGCTGCGCGGGGTGGGCCAGCCTCTGGAGGTCCACAAGGTGGACGCAGCGCGGATGCGGCAAGCTATCCGCTGTGTGCTGGCGTCCGCCCGCGGCGGGTCCGCCGAGGCTTCGTGACCGCGGCGGGAGTCTTTGAAGTTGCGGATCGTCTCCGCCGAGCTTGCTCGGTGTGACGGCGATTCTACACCAGGGCCGAGAAACCCCGGCAAAACCCGCCCCTGCCGAGCTTGCTCGGTGAAGCGAACCGCAGTGCAAAATCACTGCTTCCACCGAGGAAGCTCGGCGGGGGCGGCGCCGCGAAAAATCGCAACTTCAGAAACACAAGTCTGCGGCGGGAGTCTGTGGCTTTAGGGCACCCGTCCAAAATCAACTCCGCGGTTCTCTCGTCGAGCGGGCTGCAGTCCGCTCGGGCGGCATGAAGGCCGCCCTGCGAAATGGTTCCCGGACAGGTGCTTACATCCTGCTTTTCCGAAAAAGCCGGGCTGCCGTCAACGCGGGACGGGCGTTCGGGCAGTCTTCTTCGCCGGCCAAGTGCAGCCGGTCCCACATTTCGGGCGGCACTCGTTCTCTGCTGCGCCGTACCCTGAGCTATGCTTGCACAGGTGCGGCAGTCCGCCTGCGAAGCGGCCTGGTGCGAGAACCGTGAGACCTCTGTTTTTTAACGATGGCGACGCTGCGATGACCGACAAGAAACGCTTAACCGGTATCTTCACTCCCAATGTCGTGCCGCTGGACGACCGCGGCGGGATCAACGAGGCGGAACTGCGACGGTACGTCGACTGGCTCATCGAGCGGGGCGTCCACGGCCTGTATCCAAACGGTTCGACGGGCGAGTTCACGCGGTTCACGGCCGAGGAGCGGCGGCGGATCATCGAGATCATGACCGACCAGACGGCTGGGAGAGTCCCGATTCTGGCGGGCGCGGCCGAGGCCAACACGCGGGAAACCATCCGGGCCTGCGAGCGTTATCACGAACTGGGGGCGCGCGCGGTGGCGATCGTCTCCCCGTTCTACTACCGCTTGACCCCGGCCGGCGTGTACGCCTACTTCAAGGAGATCGCCGACCATTCGCCAATCGACGTGACGCTGTACAACATTCCCATGTTCGCCTCGCCGATCGACGTTCCCACGGTCACGCGGTTGGCCGAGGAATGCCCCAAGGTGGTCGGCATCAAGGATTCGTCCGGCGACCTGCCGCAGATGATGCGGATGATCGCGGCCATCCGCCCCCGGCGGCCCGACTTCAGCTTTTTGACCGGCTGGGACGCGGCCCTGATGCCCATGCTGCTGATCGGCTGCGACGGCGGCACCAATGCGACCAGCGGCGTCGTGCCGGAGATCACTCGCAAACTGTACGATTTGACCCTGGCCGGCCGACTGGATCAGGCCCGCGATCTGCAGTACCGCTTGCTGACCCTCTTCGACGCCATGCTTTATTCGGCCGAGTTCCCCGAAGGCTTTCGAGCGGCCCTGAAGCTTCGCGGCATCCAGGCGGGTGTCGGGCGTCAGCCGAAGTCCGAAGTGCAGAAGTTGGAGTTGGACAAGTTGAGCCGCGCACTGCAATGCATGCTGGCCGCCGAAGGCATCACCGGCGAGCCCGTCGGCGGTTGCGCCGTGCCGCCGTCGATCGATCCGGAACAGGTCGCCCGTATCGTCCGCGATGTCGTCGGCGAACTGCGCAAACGGGGGTCGATCTAAGCGGAGTTTCGCGAAAAGGAAAAAAAGAAATCAGGACCCTTTCGGGCGTTCAGGACCCTTTCGGGCGTTCGCCGCAGGGCCGCCTCGCAGGTTTCCCGGCCTGTGCATTTTCCCCGCTTTGTGATGCCAGCACCGCCTGCCAGCCAGAGTCCGAAGGAAAGATTGGACGAAGATGGCGACTTGACCGATTGAGTAAACATTACCCATCGATTCGCTTTTCGGAATTGGGCAAATCGTAGGCGGAAAAAAAGGGGCGCGGCTTGTCGGACGAAGCCGAGCCTCCGGGGTTTCTCAAGAAAGCACGACGGGAATTCATGGCGGAAAACCGAGCGTGCGGACTGTTGGTCCGCGCCCTGTGCTGCTGGTGTCTGCTGGTGGCGGTGGTCGGGTGTAGCCGTACGCGCTATCGCCTGGCGGCTGACCGAGACGCTACGGCGATCCTGGCGGAGAAGTCGGCCTGTCAGCCGTGGCAGCTGCCGGCGGCGTTCTCCGTGTATCCGGATCCTCGCTCCCGGTTTTTCGACTTCACGCCCACGGACGATCCCCTCTTGCCGGTGCCGGCGCCTCAGTTATATGCGTACAGGTTGCCGGAACTGCCGCCGCGGGACGCGGGACGGTTCGGCGGCAGTCTGCCGGAGAATGTGGCTGCCGGACCGATCCCTCCCACGCCCGCGGTCGGCTGTCCGCCGGACCTGAACGCGGGTTTGGTGCGTCCCGTCGCGTATCAAACGCCGGCGGCGGTTGCGCCGGCGACTGCACCGCCATCCGCGCCGTCTTCGGCTCCGCCGCGCGACATTTCGGCCATCGACATGGAACAGCTGTCGCTGATCCTGGGAATCTCGATGGAAGAGTTGCGCATCTTGCCGATTCCGCAAACAACGTGGCAATCGCTGCCGGACGTCTGCCTGCGGCGGATGCTGGAATTCGCGTCGGTGCGCGAGGAGTACCGCCGCTCGTTCGGACGCGAGCCCGGTGACGACCTGCGCGACCGCTCGCAACGTCTGGCGCTGGAAGACATCATGCAGTTGGCGCTGATCAACAGCCGCGAGTACCAGACGCAGAAGGAGCGACTGTACCTGGCGGCGCTGGCCCTGTCCTTGGAGCGGTTCGATTACGACTTGAAATTCGCCACCACGGGCAACCGGACGGCCGTCGAGTACCTGGACGGCCCCGCGGCGGTCGGCCGTCAGAGTTCGCTGCGCATCCCGACCATGCTCACCGCCGAACAGGCGCTGGCCACCGGCGGCAACTTCGTGGCCCGCTTTGCCAACAGCATCCTGCTGACGTTCAACGGGCCGAGCGGCTTCACGGCTGACGTCGGGTCCGAGCTGCTGTTCGACCTGTCCCACTCGATCTTCCAGCGGGACGTCGTCCTGGAAAACCTGACGCAGGCGGAGCGCAACGTGGTGTACGCGGCCCGCGATTTTGCCCGCTACCGCAAGACGCTGTTCCAGCAATTGGCGGGAAGGTACTACCGCCTGCTGCTGACCTACCGCGGCATCGAGATCGACACGCAGGACTACTTCAGCCGCCTCCGCGGCTTCGAGCAGGGCGAAGCCGAATACCGCGCCGGGCGTCTGCCGCGGTTCCAGGTGGACCAGTTCGAGCAGAGCACGCTGACCAGCCGCCGGAAATTGATCGACAGCTGCAACAGCCTGGAGGAGAATCTGGACCAGCTGAAGCTCAACATCGGCTTGCCCACGGAACTGCCGCTGAACGTCGACCTGACGGAACTGGAGCAACTGACGCTGCGCGACGAGTTGATGGCGGTCGCCGAGCGTGTCCGCCGGGCGCGGCGAAACCTGGTGAAGGAACGCGCCCAGCCGTCGCCGGAACGCGGCGCGGTGCTGAACTCGTCGGTCGACCTGGTCCGCAAGATGCTGCTGGTCGAGCGACTGCGGGAGCGGCTCGGCCAGGAGGCGTCCCAGATCGCCGCCCTGCAACGGGAACTCGCCCAGCTGGCCGCCGCCGAATCCCGCTTGGATGTCCAGGCCAAACGGGACGCCATTGCCCGCGAGCAGACGGCGGACGCCACACCGTCCCCCCTGCAGGTGTTTCAGCGGACGATGGACCTGGTGGATTCTCTGCTGGTGCTGATCTCGCGGCAACTTCGCGTGGCGGACACCAGCGGCCGAGATGCCGCCGCGCTGGAGGGGATCCGGCAGCGCGGAGAAGAACTGGGCCGGCGGCACAAACAACTGAAAGCCGATCTGGAGGGCGTCGTCGTGATGCGGGAATCGGATCGCGCCCTGCAGGACTTGGAGCGCGTCCGCCGCGGCTTGGAACGTATTCCCGAGTTCGTCCGGGCGGCCGAAACCCTGCTGGCGGACACGGAAGCGGCGGCCCAGCAACTGCAGCGGTTTCTGCCTCCGCCGCCAGCGGACGCCGCCGCCGCGTTGCAGCAAACGCTGGCCGACGCCGACCGCCTGATCGCGGAAAGCGACCAGGCGCTGGCTCGGGAATCCGGCGGGTTGACGCCGGTCGAGATCGAAACGGACGACGCCATGCTGACGTCCTTGACCCTGCGCTACGACTTGATGAACCAGCGGGAACGGTTGGCGGACAGCTGGCGGGAGATCAAGTTCCAGGCCGACGACCTGAAGTCGATCCTCAATCTGCACGCCAGCCAGCGGCTGAAGACGAGGAGCGGGTACAACCGGCCCTTCGACTTTACGTTCGACGAGGGGGAAACCCAACTGGAAGTGACCTTCGACGCCCCCTTGAATCGTCGCGCGCAGCGGAACAGTTTCCGCAAGTCGCTGATCGACTACAACGCGGGCCTGCGGGCGCTGATCGCCGCCGAAGACGAAATCAAATTCGCGGTGCGCGACAGCCTGCGGAATCTGTCGTTGGACCGGGAGCAGTACGACATCGCGGTGGCCAGTGCCGCGCTGGCGTACGAACGGCGAATCAGCACGCAACTGCAACTGCGGCTGGGGCTGGAGAACATCCGCGTCCAGGACGTGCTCGACGCCCAGGGGGCTTACACCGAATCGTTGAGCAGTCTGGCAGGCTCGCACGTGCAATACGTCTTGGACCGGATCGGACTGTTCCTGGATTTGGAGTTGCTGGAGGTCGACGAGCAGGGCTTCTGGACGCAGCTGTACGACGAGGACGCGCAGCCCGCGCCGAATCGGCAACTGCCCGACTACGGGCTGCCGGTCTACGGCCCATTGCCGCGCGGCACGCTGCCGTCCTGCATGATCCAGCGGATGCTCCAGGTTCCGCCGGGCGAAACGCTGATTCACCGGCCCGACGGCGCGGCGCCGGACCTGGGCGAGGAAGTCCCCGCGCCGGCCCCCGACGGCGAGACAGCGCCGGCGGACCCGTGAACTCCCCAGCCCAACGCCCCTGAAGACGCCGGACCTCGTTCCCGGCGGCAGACCGGCCCATGATCCTGAAACGCATTCCGGAAGACTTTCAGGTCGAAGAGTTGACGGACGTGACGCCGTCTGGCGGGCCGTTTGCGCTGTATCGGCTGGGCAAACGCTGGTTGGGAACCCCGGAAGCGATTGAGGCGGTTTTGCAGTGCTGGCGGATCGAACGACAGCGTGTCTCGTACGGCGGTCTGAAGGATTTTCACGGAGTCACGCAGCAACACGTGACCATCGAGCGCGGCCCGCGCCGCGACCTGCACCAGACGCGATTCGACCTGTCGTATCTGGGGCAAGTGCCTCGGCCCTTCCAGGCTTGCGATGTGACGGCCAACCGTTTCCGGATCGTACTCCGGGATGTGGCTGCGGCGGCGGCACCTCGTTGCCGCCAGGCGCTGGTAGCGTTGGCGCGGCAAGGCGTCCCGAACTACTTCGACGACCAGCGATTCGGCTCCCTGGGCCGCTCGGGCCAGTTCATCGCCGAACCGTGGTGCCGCGGGGACTACGAGCGGGCGCTGTGGCTGGCGGTGGCCGATTCCAACGACCACGACTCGCCGACGGACGCCGACGAGAAAGCGTTCCTGCGGGACCACTGGGGCGACTGGCCGGCGTGCCAGCTCCGCATGTCGCCGGGGGACCGCCGCCGCCTCGTCAGCTTCCTGGCCGAACGGCCGAACAATTTCCGCGCGGCAGTCGCCCGGCTGCCGGTCGATCTGCGCAGCTTGTACGCGTCGGCGTTCCAAAGCCACTTGTGGAACCGGCTGCTGGACCGCTACCTGCGCTCGCTCTGCCGCCCGGAGCAGTTCGGCACGCTGCCGCTGCGTCTGGGACCGGTCGCCTTTCCCCGCGGACTGGACGACCGCCAGGCGGCTGCGCTGGCCGCCTGCCAGTTGCCGCTGCCGTCCGCCCGCCTGAAGCCGAAGCCGGGTCCCATTCGCGACCTGCTCGACCAGACGCTGTGCGAGTTGGGCATCGAGCTGAGGCAGATCCGCATCAAGTATCCGCGCGACACGTTCTTTTCCAAGGGGTACCGATCCGCGGTGTACACCCCGCAGCAGTTCAGTCACGCCGTCGAGCCGGACGACCTGTATGCCGACCGGCAGAAGCTGATCCTGGCGTTCACCCTGGGGCGAGGCTGTTACGCCACGCTGCTGGTGAAATGGCTGGAGGCGGAGGTCGCCGTGGAAGCGGACGCGCGTTGACGGGGCTGGCCGCCCCAGGAGCCCGGCTTGCTCGCACCGCCGGGCTCCCGCGTGCCGGCTCTCACGGTGCGATCACGGGCAGCACGATGTGCGACGGATGGTCCGCGTCGTGATGCACCGTGTTCACGGCCACCACGTGCCGGCGGTTGCCGTTCAGCGGTTCGCCCGTATTCGGGTTGACGTCGAAACGCGGGAAATTGCTGCTGGACACGTCCACGCGAATCCGATGGCCCTTCTTGAAGATATTGGACGTCGGATACAGCTTGATCGTGATCGGGTAGATCTTTCCCGGCTCCATCAGGACTTCCTTCTGCAGCGATTCGCGGAACCGCATCCGCTGGATGCCGTCGCCGATGTTCAGGTCGAATCCACCGGGCCAGCTGGGGCTGGGGGGATAGACGTCGAGCAATTTGGCCGTGAAATCGGTGTCCACGGCCGTGGACGAGACCCACAGTCGCACGGCCAACTCGCCGGTCACCTCGATGTCCGCGGGCAACGGTTCGGTCTGGAAGACCAGCACGTCGTTGCGGGCGGAGAGCGGCAGCGGTTCCTGGCCGTTCCAGATGTGCGGGCCGCCCCGCTGCTCCCAGGCGCCTTGCAGCATGATGTCGTTGTTCGAGGAAATGTTGCCGCCAATCGTGGGCACCGGTTGCCGCGGGTCGAACTGCAAACTCGTGCTGCCGGCGTTGCCCGGCGGCGGCTGATCCCGCAAGGAGCCGTTGGGCCCCAAGTAGTAGTTCGTCGCGCGAGCCCGCGCCAGCGGCCATTCCTGCTCGTCCCGCCAGAAACCGCCGTGCTCCAGCATGCCTTTGGCGTCCTTCGATCCGTCGCCCGAACCCATCACAAAGATCCGCACCTTGGTCCGGAACGGATCGGCTTTGCCCACGCTGTTGTCGATCCCCTTCAGCCAGTGGTCGTACCACTCGCGCCGCCAGGCCTGCGGATCGGGAATGGCCGCCGCCGCTCCGAAACTCACCTGGCCGTGCGACGACCGTCCCTGGGCGCCGTGGATCCAGGGCCCCATGATCAGATACACGGGGCCGCGGATCGCCTTGGTCAGGGCCACGAAATTCGCCGTCGTGTTGCTGGCCCAGGAATCGTACCAGCCGCCGACCAGATACACGGGGATGTCCTTGTACTCCTTGGCGTGATCGATGATGTTGTTCTGCCGCCAGAAGTCGTCGTTGATTCCGTGCCCCAACGCCTCGACCAGCCACTCTTCGTAAGCCGGGGCCAGTTTCAGCGGCGTCATGCCGGCCCGCAGCGGCAGGTTCAGCAGGTAGTGTTTCCGCTGGTCCGCCATCTGACGCAGCACCTCGGCCGTCGCCGGATCACGCTGGTACTGGCTGCCGCGTCCGGCGTTGAGCATGATCCAGTTCCAGAACCGCAACTCGAAAGCGCCGCCGTTTCGCATGCTGGCGTAGCCCAGGTTGGACATCGCGTCGACGGGAATCACCGTGCTCAAATGGGGACTGCCCGACATCGCCAACGCGTGCTGCGTGCCGCCGACATAGGACGTGCCGATCATGCCGACCTTGCCGTCGGACCAGCTTTGTTTGGCGATCCATTCGACCGTGTCGTAGCCGTCCGGCCCGTCGTCCACCAGCATGTGCCAGGTGCCCTCGGAATCGTACCGCCCGCGCGTGTCCTGAAACACGACGGCGTAACCGTGGCGGGCGAAATAGTGGCCGTCCGAATGGCCCTTCTCCGCCGACCCTTTGCTGTAGGGGATGCGCATCAGGATCGTCGGCCGCCGGCCGGCCAGCGGTTGGCCGTCCTTGGCCGGCAAGTACACGTCGGCCGCCAAACGCACGCCGTCCCGCATCGGCACCATCACGTTGTGCTGCCGCGAGACTTCATGCGGGCCGCTGTCGGCTGCGGAGAGAGCGGACGCCAGCACGGACAACGAAGCCCAGACCGCGAGCGCGGCAAGAAATCGAATCGGACGCACCAACATGGGCAGTACCTCCCGCAAAAATGAAAGAATGGTGTCTGATCGGTCGGGCACGGCTACAGCCCGAACGCCTTCTGCATCTGCTGGCGGACCACGGTCAGACGCTCCAGACCGCCGCCGCCCACTTCGGCCGTCGTCCAGCCGGCAAAGCCGATGTCATCCAGCGCCTTGCGGACCTGGTCCCAGGGCAAGTCGCCTTCGGTGATGTCGGTGAACTTGTTCTCCGCCCGGCTGAAGCCCTTCACGTCCAGTTTCACGCACCGGTAGCCGAAGGCGCGGATCCAGTCGCCGGGCTGGCCGTATTTCCAATGGTTGCCGATGTCGTAGTACATGCCGACCCAGGGGCTGTTGAAGCTGTCGATGAACTGGACGAACTTCTCGGCCGTCTGTTCCGGCGGCGAGTTGTGGTCGTAGAACATCTGGTTCCAGACGTTTTCCACCAGGATCGGCTGGCCCAACGCCGCGGCCAGCGGAATGAGTTGCTTGATTTCCTGCCGGCAGCGTTCCTCGATCACGTCCGCCGGGCCGTCGTCGCCGCGTCCCACGACGATCAGCACGCCGCTGCCGCCGGCGGCGTGCGACACTCGCAGGCAATGCTCGATATTGGCCCGGCCGCGGGCCCGCTCTTCGTCCTTGGCACTGGTCAGACGCTGGGCCCAATGGGCGTGATTGATCGCGTTGTGGACGAACACGCCCGCTTCCCGCACGGCGTCGCGGGCTTGCTCCGGCGTGCATTCGCCGGCCTGATCCAAATCCACGCCGTCGAATCCCGCTTGGGCGGCCAGACGCAACCGCTCGGCCAGCGACAGCTTTTTGCCGTCAACTTCTTTGGCGATCATCCCCAGCTTGCACGACAGCAGGATGCGTTTGCCCGTCGGCGGCGTGACGACGGCCGCGGCGGCGGCGTCTGCGGCCGCGAGCGTGCCTGTGCGGAGCGCGGCAGGTGCGGCTACCGAGGCCGCCCCGGCGGCCAGGAAACTGCGGCGAGTCACGGTGTTGTGTCGGTCGTTCATGAAGGGCCTCCCAGTTGAAGCAGGTGTTGATTTCCAGGTTCTGTTCCCAAAGGCTGAACCGTCAGACCGCTTTTTACCGCAGCCGGCCGCCAACCGCCACCGGGGCAAAACACAAATCCGCCTATCGGCAAAGAGGCCTCGGCCTTGCCGGCCGAAGCCGAATCGCCGACCCGAAGCACGAGCGTCCGCAGACCACACGGGTTCGGCTTCCACCACGCCGCCGCAACGAACGCGGCGTTCTGTCCGGACCCGCTGAACTCCGCACACGTCAAACCAGGCGGCGAACGAATTGAGCGGCGCCCCAGACGCGCGGGGCGGCCCGTGCCGCGCCACTCAGCGAGACCTCTTCATGCAACAATTCTTGAACATCTTGCCGCTGCCACAGGGGCAGCGGCGGCTAGGATCCGACTTGCCGGACAGCTTGAGAACGCCCCGCGGAAGATGCCTGTTCCCGGTTCGCCGACGGTCTCGGCGCTGGGGTCAGGCTTACAGAATTCAATTTTGGCCGAGCAAGGTCGTTGCCTATCGCTGACCCCACCATCGGCCAAAATTGAATTCTGTAAGCCTGACCCCCCTGTCGGCCTGACCCCTGTCGGACAAGTGGGCGATCATGCACAGCAACACGACCTACCCATTTTCCGAACGCCGTGATTTCCAAGGGCCGGCAGATCGCCCTGATTTCGTCTGGTGCTACGGCTGCACGCGCAAGGCCACGGCCAGTTTGGCGCGGTAGTCGGCGATGTCGAGTGCCTTCCATTCGTGCAGGCGGGTCAGACCGCTGGCGGCCAGCGTTTCCACGAAGGGCTTGAACCGCTCGACCGCCAACGCGGCCAGCGGGGACGGCGGCGAGTCCTGCTTGCCGGCCGCGGCCCGCACACGCTCCACGATGGCATAGTCGACGCTCATCCGGCCCAGTTGGACCCGCTTCAACACGGCCGCGTCCGAGCCCGCCAGGCGTTCCGCTTCCTGCCACAGCCGATTGGCGTCCTTCAGCAAATCGTCCGTCACATGGGCACTCGTCGGCGGCGCCCAAATCACCACGTGAAGGTTGTGCTTCTCGACATAGTCGTGGATCAAGTCCAGGTAGTCCCGGATCGGCTTGGCGGCCGGGCCATAGTAGGCATCCAGGAACTCCGTCAGGGCCGTGTTCTCGTCGTAGTCCGGGTTCCACAGGAACTTGGCCGTCAGGTAGCCGCCCAGGGCCGCCAGTTCGCTGTGCGGCGAGTTGTACGTGTCCTGCTCGAAGATGCCCTTGACGTTGTTCCGCACGAACAGCCGGATGTTGTCGTCGCGCACCCGCTGGTTCGGGAACGGCATCAGGTAATGCGAAAAGTCGGTGACGTAGTCCCAGACCCAGAGCCGGTTGGAAAGCTTGCTCCAGCCCTCCAAGTCCCGGCAGAACGCGCGGTTGGCGGGGCTGTCGCATTGCTCCAGCGGATGCGCAAAGCAGCACTCGATCGAGCACAGCCGGATGATCACGTTGGGCCGCGGGCGCAGCGTCTTCGGCGGACGGCGCGTCCACTGGTAGGCCAGCGTCTCGACGGCCTTGTCCGGGAACTCCTTCTCCGCCGCCTCGGCGACGCGGTTCACCAGCGCCAGCACCGGCGCCATCTGGGAACCCTCCTGCTTGGCCAGCGCCTGGCAGCGGTCGCATTCGCAGTGCTTGTCCGTGTCGTTCTGCGAGACCGAAAAAACAAACGCTTCCGGATGAGCTTTCATGCCTTGGAGGATGCCTTCCGTACACAGGCGGATCACGTCCTCGTTGGTGCAGCACAGCTGGGCGTAGCCATCCTGCCGCTTGCCGCCGACCAGCGAAAAGTACTCCGGGTGCTCCTTGAAGTACTTGGCGGGCGGAACCAGGTTGGCAAAGGTGTGGCAGAAGAAGCCGGAGCCGAACATGACCTTGCCGCCGTGCTTTGCTTCCAACCGCCCGCTGCTGGAGTTCATCCGGTTGCGGGCGCACCAATCGCCGTCGAAGCAATCGAACGTAAACGGCTCGCGGTATTCCAGGACGGGGATCTGCTGTTCGTCGATCAGCCCGATCACCAATCGCGGCGTCTTCGGAATGCGGCTGACCTCCGGCGTAAACCAGCGACAGCCCAGGTGGTTTTCCAACAGCCCGTACACGCCGTACAGATTGCCGCGTTGCGCGCCGCCGGCGATGACCAGCCGCTGGCCGGCCGTGCGGATCACATACCCCTCGCGGCCCAGCGCCGGAAAGTCGATCTGCACGCCGAGCTGCCGCAGGTGGGCGTTATCGCCGAGGATGATCTCCTGTGCGCCCAGCGGTTCACGGTCCGAGACGATCGGCAGCTTGGCGCCCGTTATCTGCTGGAGAAACATCTGCAGTTCTTCCGCGCCGTGCCGGGTGGACGGCGAGGCGTCGTCGGCTACGACGATGCGGTAGGCCGATTGTCCGCCGTCGGCCAAGACCAGGTCGTCCGCGTGTGCGGCGGCAGCGGACACGAGACAGAATCCGGCGATCAACAAGGCGGGAATCGAGCGGGACATCAGAGCGGCCTCCTGGGGGTGGGACTCGGAACTGGGGTCAGACGTACAGAATTCAATTCTTGGCCGATGGCGAGTCCAGCCCGCTGGAACGACCTTGCTCGGCCAAAACTGAATTCTGTACGCCTGACCCCGCTTCGGTCAATCACCGGGATGACGCGGATTCCGGACGCGACCCGAAGATGCGGCATCACGCCCCCGAACCGGGACCCAGCCTGCGCGGTCGTTTCCGGGGGAATGGCCCCCTCGAGGCAGGTCGGCGGGCTTTCCCCACCAGCGTCACATCGCGGAGCGACATGCCCAGCTTGTAGAGCTGTGCCAAGTCGCGCAATCGCTGATCAATCGCCTCGGCCGACATGTCAACCTGTCTCGTCGGCAGGTGGCTTCCGGCCTTCGGCATCGTGGGACTCCCGTCTCTTGACATCCAACAGGTCTCGATCGCGGCCGGCCATGCGGCGATCAGCGATCGCCCGCCAAGTCGCGGCTCGTCGCCAGCCGCCACGTCTGGCCGCCATCGGGACTCATCATGACCGTGCGGCGGCGTCCGGGCTGATCGTTGCGGTAGAACCACAGCGTCGACCAGTAGTCGTACGACAGGAACAGCCGTCCCTGCCGGTCGATGGTCAGGCGATGGTAGTACACGCTGTATTCGGAAAACGGCGGCACGATCAAGTCGCGGGGCGCTTCCCAAGGTTGGCCGGGCCGCTTGCGGCTGTAAGACAGGGTCGCGTAGTGGCTCTTCGGGTATGGCTGCTCGCCGCGGTGCCAGAGGCGATAGGCCAGGTGCAGCGTGTCGTCTGGACCGCAGACAAAGCCGATGTAGGTCTGCGACAAATCCGCGCCCACCGGTTCCGCCGGCGTCCAGCCGCCCGCGGAGTCGTTCGGTTTCAGGGACCGGGCGTACTGGAACGGCCGGCCGTGCGTGCCGGCCAGGACGTGCAGGTAGCCCTGGCTGTCCATCGTGATGCTGGGCGAATTGTGAATGTCGTTGGGCGGCGCGCCGTAGCCGACCAGCGCGGGCGCGCCCAGTTTTCCCGTCGCCCGATCGTACGTGACCACGTACGTCGGCACGCCCGGCACCTTTTCCGTCGGTTCAGTTGCTTCGGCCCAGACCAGGTGGACCTTGTCGCCTCGCGAAACCAGGCTGGAGGGAATCCCGGAGTGCGAGGCTAGGCCGATGCCCTTGCGCGAGACCAAGATCGGCTCGCCCACCACCAGTCGCCCGCCGTCGAATTTCGGCGCAAACAACTCGACGTCGTGCAACCGCCGCCAGAACAGCTTCGGGTCACTGCCCGTCAAGCTATTCCGGACAATCGGCGGCGGAAAACGGGACTGGCTCCGATCAGGACGATCGGTGCCTGTCCCATTTTCCGCCTGGGACTGGCTCCGATCAGGACGATCGGTGCCTGTCCCATTCTCCGCCTGTGTCCCACTCCCTGAAACCCCGTTGTGTCCGGAGAACTGCTCGAAGTCGTAAGACCCCGACCGGCCTTCGCGGCCGGGAATCGGACAGGCGTTAAACGTGCGGCCGCCGTCGGTCGAATGCAACAGGGCCGCTTGCCGTCCCGTCAGGGCCAAGACGTAGACTCCGCCGTCTCGATCGAAAGCGACCTTCGAGCCGTAGAGCCGATAGGAATCTCTTTCGCTGGCGCCCCCGGCCGAGTGCACGTTGTGGCGCAAATCGGTCACGGTCCAGCGGCCGTTACGCAGCGCAGCAACCCCGCCCTCTGCGCAGATGAACGGGCGATTCTGCGGATCGAAGTAGACCTGGCTGTCGACGGGGAAATCGGCCACGTGGCCGAACTGTTCATTCTCGTGCCGGTACGCCTTCAGCGTCAGCGGCAGGGCCAGCGGTTGGCTTGCCGGAGCTTCGCCGCCGCGGATTTCCAGCGTCGCATACGTCGTCAACTCCGGCGTCTCGGCCGGCGTGCCGCGGAGGTGGCAAATCCGCGGTTTCCCGTCCGCAGCAACGGCACCGCGCACGGTCACCTCGGCGGCCCGCTTGCCGCCCAGCGTGACTTGGCTTGCCGCCAGTTCAACCGGCCACGACTCACCGGGGAACTCGATCGCCAGTTGAATTGTCTGCTTCCGGCCGCTGTTGTTGTGAACGCGGAACACCGCTTCGGCCCGTTCGCCGGCAGGGGCATAGACGATTCGGGAATAGGGCGTCAGCAGCCAACGGTAATCCAGCAGCGGGAAGAACGATTCGGGCTCCGTCGTCCAGCAGCACAGATCGGGCCAGGCGTCATCGCCGTCCCAACGTGTCACGCCGTCGATCTGAATCGTAGCTTGCCGGGTTGGCAGGTGCAGCCGCCACGGCGCGCGGTCGCGAGCCATGCTGGCCGGCACGCTGCACGCAGCCGTGCCGTCGCCAGCAACCGCAATTTCGCGGAGGAGCGTGCCGTTCGCATCGAACAGGTCGAGCTTTGTGGCCGACGCAGGAAGACCGGAGACCTCGATATTCAGCGGGCCTTTTCGAGGCAAAAAGCACACGTCCGCAGGCTGTTCGGAACCCCACAGTACGATCGGTTCCTGATGCCGTTCGTCCTTGTGGCCGCGCGCCGTTTCGATCAGGTATCGCGGGCAGTTCGTCGCGAAGCCCCACGCGATCTCTTCGCCGTAGCGGTCCTGCGACACGGTGATATTCAACACATAGAGGCCCTTCCGTGGGACACGTGCGGAAAGCCGTGTCTGTTGGACCGGTCCCCAGCCGCTGCCGCGCGCTTGGCCATCGTCCGGAATCGTCGCCTCCTGGATCACGCGCCGCTCCGGTCCGACGAGAATGGCCCGCAATTCCGCCGTGCTCCCGCGCCGATTCCGGTCCCGTTTCAGGACCTCAATCGTCAACTCGCCCGGTTCGGCCAGCAGGTACACTCCTCCGAGCCCCCCCAGGCATGCTTCCCCGGGACCGTGCCTGGCGGGTACCGCATCCGCTGCCCCTGCCTGCACCGCTTCCAAGGCAGCCAACAGCGTTAGCCCCCAGACCACCCCCTGGCCTTTGCATCGCGTCATCTCTCTCGTTCTCCTTCGTATCAGACGGCCATCGCCGCATGTTCCCCGAACTGCAAGTCCCCGTCGCACTGGCGACGGATGTCAGTTTCCTATCCGGGCCGGTGGGCTGCGCCAAGCCCCCAGGGGCCGGATGCTGCGCGCGGCAGACGCCGTGGTGATCGGAGCGGGAGACTCCGGTCCGGCGGAGGGACTGCCCGCGATGGGCCACGGTGTGATTCAGAAGTAAAGCGACTGGTAAGGGGCCAGGTAGGGCGGCGGTTCCGGCTCCAGCTCGGCCTTGCCCGGACACGTGTCATACGGCGTTTTTCTCGCCAGCGAGATCTGAATGTTGGCGATTTCGCTGCCGCTCTTTTTCAGCTCCCTTTTCACCTCTTCGTCGTCAGCTTCTGGGTGTCCTTCCAAGTACGTCCGAACGGCGGACACCTTCTTTCTGGCCTCCCATCCGTCGAAGGCCCTTCTGTACGCGTCACGCCGCTTTTGGTTTTCTTCGTCGAGTTCATCCCACGCATTGGCGGCCGCCAGCAGAAAGTAGTCCGCGACCCAAATCCAATTGACGTAGGGAGAAGCCACTTTGGGGCGAGCGACAGCCTGGAGGCCGAAGCCGTCCTCTTCTGGCGAGTTGACCGACGGCGGCGGGCTCTCGGCGGCCCCCGTGACCTCCTGCCTGATGTCGTCGGCTAAATAGTATCGGGCCAGCACGCTGTCTCCCAGGGTCTTGAGGAACACGGAGCGGGCTGCTCGTTTCCACTTTTCCGTCGTGTCGAAGTCGCGGCACAGCCAGTGAAGAACCTGCTCTGACTGACTCGAAGTTGTCCGGTCGCCCTTGGCCATCTGCCTGTCCTCCCGTCAAATCGCCATCCCACGACGCCCTGATCACCGCCAGCAGGGAGCCCCGCTGGTGCCTGCGAATTGTACCATTGAACTCGTCTCAGGCCATGAGCATCGGCTGAAATCGCCAGAGGTGCGGGCTGCGCGCGGGCGGACGCCGTAAGCCCGCCGAATCGAAAGAAAACGAGGCCAGGCGCCACGCGGCGGGTTTTTTCCCGAAGGGCTTCCAACGCAACCCAGAGCCAGTCACCCTTCTTCCACGACCGGCGAACTTCGTCACCAGGCCAGACCGGGCTGACTCAGCCAGTCGCGACGCGGCACGGGCCCCGCGGCTCGCGGCGGGCGAAATGGCGATTGTCGGCAACCCAGTCGTCCCGCGTGTACGCGACCACGGACGTGTCCGTCTCGCGGATTTCGAGGCGGTTCAGGCGGAAGCCGAGTTCGGTGATTTCCGTGAACAACTGATGGGCCAAGTTCTCGACCGACGTGGGCACGGTGAACTTCTTCAGCTTCAGGCATTCGCCTGTCCGCTCCATGTGCTCGCACAGCGTCTCGTACAACGGGTCGTGCACGTTGATAAGCAGGCCGTGATCGTACTCGGACTTCAACAAGGGTTCAATCTTGTCGTCGAAATCCGAGAACAGCGTCGAATACGAACTGGTCCGCTCGACTTCAAAAAAACAGGTCACGCCGTAGCGGTGGCCATGCAGGTTGCGGCACTTGTCCTGCATTTCTTCGTTGCGGTGGGCGGCGTAGAATTTGTAGTGCTTCTGGATGATCATGGCGGAGGTCTCGGGCGTGCTGTGCCACAAACCCGGCTTTCTTTCAACGGTTTCGTTTCGGCGGAATCGCGACGACGAAGTCCTACTTCTGGTTGATCAGCGACATGACCTCGGCGCGCGTGGATTCGTTGGTCTTGAACACGCCGCGCAAAGCGCTGGTCACCGTCCGACTGCCCGGCTTGCGGATGCCCCGGATCGACATGCAGGAATGCTCCGCGCTGACCACCACCGCCACCCCCTGGCTGTCCAGTTCCTGTTCGACCAAGTCGGCGATCTGGCCCGTCATCCGCTCTTGCACCTGCGGCCGCCGGGCGACTTCGTCCACCACGCGGGCCAACTTGCTGAGTCCCGTCACGCGCCCGTTAGGGATGTACGCCACGTGCGCCACCCCGCTGAACGGCAGCAGGTGGTGTTCGCACATGCTCGTGAAACTGATGTCGCGCACCAGCACCATCTCGTCGTACTCCTCCGGAAACGTGACGCGCAGGTGCCGCGCGGGGTCCAACTTCAGGCCCGCGAACATCTCGCGATACATCCGGGCCACTCGACGCGGCGTGTCCAGCAAGCCGGGACGATCCGGATCCTCTCCGATCGCCTGCAGAATGGTCCGTACGGCCCCCTCGATGGCCCGCAGGTCAACCTCGTCTCGTTCCACGTTGTCAGGCTCCAGCGAGAAACGGTCGGGAAGATGCGATCGGGAACGCTCTAATGCGCGCGGCATGGGCAGAAACTCCCTCGGATACTCGTCCGTCGTTGTTTTACCAATGGTTTCTTGCTTAAATTGAAGTCTCTAGCTTTCTAGTGAGACACGGGGCATTTTCAAGGAGCGCCGAGGCAGATTTCCCGATAATCTCCTGGATCGGATTGGGAGTTGGGAAACGAGCTTGGTTTTCAGGGCGGTGGCGAGTCCGAAGTCCTTGTGGGTAAAGTCCATTCGCGGTTATCGCCCCCTTGAAAAACGGGACAAGCCGGCTTACAAATCGAGTGCGCAGAACGTTCGGTCGCGATTGAACGCAGGACAAGGAGACATGCATGAAGACGATTAACGTAGCGATGATCGGTCAGGGGTTCATGGGGCGGTCGCACTCGAACGCCTGGGGTCAGGTGGCGAGGTTCTTCAAGAGCCCGATCAAGCCGGTGATGCACACCGTGTTTGGCCAGCCGGAAGAGAACCCGCGGGTGTTTGCCGAGAACTGGGGTTGGCAGAACGCGTCAACCGATTGGGAACAGGTCGTCAAGTCGCCCGACATAGGGTTGGTAGACATCGTCACGCCGAACTTCATGCACGCTCCGCCCGCCAAGGCGGCGATCGCGGCGGGCAAGGCGGTGGCTTGCGAGAAACCCATCGCCGCCACGTTGTCCGAGGCTCGCGAGATGGCCCAGGCGGCCAAAAAGGCGGGCGTGCCGACGGCCGTCTGGTTCTGCTACCGCCGCTGCCCGGCGGTGGCTCTGGCCCATCAGCTGGTAAAGGAGGGCGTGATCGGCGACATTCGCCACGTGCGCGCCCACTATCTGCAGGACTGGGCCGGCGACTCGGTGCCGCTGACTTGGCGGTTCGTCAAGGAACTGACCGGCTCCGGAGCCCACGGCGATCTGAACGCGCACATCGTGGACATGACGCGGTTCGTAACGGGCCAGGACATCACCGAGATTTGTGGAGCGATCGCCGAGACGTTTGTCAAGAAGCGGAAGAAGATGACGGGCGTGTCTGCGGGCGGGATCGGCGACGGAGTGAAGGCGAGCGAGGAATACGGCGACGTGACGGTCGACGACACGGTGCTGTTCCTGGCCCGGTTCTCCGGGGGCGCGGTGGCCAGCTTCGAAGCTTGCCGCCAAGGCACGGGGAACCAGAACCGGAATGGATTCGAGATCAACGGAACCAAGGGCTCGCTGAAGTTTGATTTTGAACGGATGAACGAACTGGAATACTACGACGCCACGGCCCCCCGCCGCGTGCAGGGCTGGACGACCATCATGTGTACCCACGGCGCGGATCACCCGTACGTGGCCAACTGGTGGCCGGACGCCCATCTCATCGGCTATGAGCACACTTTCACGAACGAAGCCTACGATTTCCTGTGTGCGCTCGCCGGCCAGCAGCCGACGGTGCCGATTCCGGATTTTGAGGACGCGTATCAGACCCAGCGAGTGCTGGAGGCGGCGCTGATTTCCGCCGCAGAGAAACGCTGGATCAACCTGGACGAGGTGAAGTAATCTGACGACGTCTGCGGAACGCAGACGCCGCGGGCCGAGTGCGTCCCAGGCCTGTCCGAAAACCTCCCGCAGGGGCCGGAATGTCCGCCCTGCGGCCGGACTTTCGCGGTGTGCGTGCGGCCTGACGGGCATCTGATCGCCGCACGTCGTTTGGCCGCCCAGACGCGGCGTCAACTTGGTTTTCGACTCGCGGTTCGGGCGTCGGAAGGGGTTGTCAACCCGCGCCGTCTCTCGGACGCTCGCGTGTTGAAGCGTTGTCCGGCGCGGTGCCGCAAGCCAGCGTCCGTCCGGTTCTCGATATGCGCGCGTATTCGCGGCGGACACCGCAGCCGTTGTCTCCGCCGTTTTCCGCGGTCGCGGTGGACGAAGGTCTCGATCGCCGCTTCAGCGTGTTGCGCGGTCGACGCAGCGTTTGGGCTGCGGTACGATGGTCGTGAGAGCGGCCATTTAGGAAATCGAGGACCGAGCCATGAAGCGTTATCCCCGTTGCATCCTGGCGACGTGCTGCGTGCCGTGGGATGACCAGGGCCGTTTTGCGGAAGCGATTTTCCGGCGCGCGGTGCAGACGACGCTGTCTGCGGGGACCAGGCACGTGTACGTCTTCGGCACGACGGGCGAAGGCTACGCGGTGACGGATCAGCAGTTCGACCAGGTCGTAGCGGCCTTTTCCGACGAAATGCGCCGGGCCGGGGCCGAGCCGATGGTCGGCGTGATCAGCCTGTCGCTGGGGACGATCCTTCAGCGGATTCAGCGCTGTCGCGACTGGGGCGTGCGGCAGTTCCAGATTTCGCTTCCCAGTTGGGGCGCGCTGGACGATCGTGAACTGTTCTGCTTCTTCGACTCCGTCTGCGGCTCGTTTCCCGATTGCCAGTTCCTGCACTACAACGTGCCGCGTGCCAAGCGGATCGTGACGGGCCGGGACTACGGCCGGATTGCGGAGGCGCATCCGAACCTGGTGGCGACGAAGAACACCGGCGATGCGATGAGGCACATTCAGAGCCTGCTGGAAGACGCCCCGGCGTTGCAGCACTTCCTGTCGGAAACCGGTTTCGCCTACGGCTCGCTGCTGGGTGAATGCGGCTTGCTGGCGTCGCTGATCATGAACTGGCCGAAGTTGCATGCGTTGCTGGAAGCCGGGAAACGCCGCGATGTCGCGACGCTGGCCTCGATCCAGCGGGAAGTCGGCCTGGTCCTGCAGACGCTGTTTGAGACGATCCCCGCCGGCCGCATCGACGGGGCCTACGACAAGTTGTTCGCGAAGATGGACGATTCCGAGTTCCCGCTCCGTCTGTTGCCGCCCTACGTCGGTTCGACCGACGACGATTTTCGAACGTTGGTCCGACGGCTCGGCCAACGACTGCCGGAATGGGTGCCGTCAGGCGATCCACTTTGATGTCTTGCCACGCGAGGAGTTTATGAACCTGAAACTGAGACTTTTGTCGGCGGCCGCCGCCGCGTTGAACTTCCTTTCGCTGTGTGTCTTACAAGCCGGGGAGGCCAACCATCGGGAACGCTTGCAGGTCGCGTCCGAACTCCGTGAACGCTGTCTGGCGACGCTCCGCCAGGGCCTGGCCTCCGACGAATTCTGGCCGTCGATGCACGCGGCCGAGGCGCTGACGCTGGCCGGCCACGGGCGCGAAGTCGTCGCGGCGCTGCGGGACCGACTGCCGCAGGAACGCGACGACCAGCGGCGCTGCGGACTCGCGCGGGAATTGGTGCGAGCCGGTGAGCGAGGTCCGCTGTCGGTGCTGTTGGAGATCCTGGGCAACGAGCAATCGAACGGGCGCGTCCATGCGGCCGAAAGCCTGTTCAAGATCGGCGAGGCAGGCGACGGCCAACGGCTGCGGGCGGCGTTGGAGACGTCTCCGCATCCGCCTCTGCAACTGATGGCCGCGGCCGCCCTGGCCAAGTCCGGCGATCAAGCCGGCTTGAGGCATCTCCGCGAACGGTTGCACTCGGACGACCGCCCGATCCGCAGGCTGGCCGCCTGGGCCCTGGCCCGACTGGGCGGCGAGCCGGATGTCCCGCGACTGCGGCACTTGCTCGCTGACGAGCCGGATGCGACGGCACGAGTCATGATCGCCGGTGCCCTGGCCTGCCTGGGGCACGCGGCAGGACGCGCGGAGTTGGGACGAAACCTCGACTCGGACGACGCCGGAGTCAGAGCGATGGCGGCCGAATTTGTGGGCCTCGGACGGGGCGTCGAATTCCAGGCGAAACTCGTGCAACTGCTGGACGATCGCACCCTGGACGCTCGCCTCCGCGCGGCCCAGTCGCTGCTGGCGTTGTCACAGCCGGCGGCCAAGGACAAGGAGTAAGGCGGCTTCAGGCTGCGGTCAAGTCCGAATCCCGGAAGTCGGAATCCGAGACCAGTTCCACGCCCGAATTGTCCGCGCGGATTCGCTGGGCAGCACGCGCAGCGTCCGCGCGACGAACTCGATCGAAAGTGGTTCGCCGCATGTTCACCTTGGAAGACCAAGGCTTGGTGTTCGACGCCGCCCGGCAACCACCGGACCGGCGCATCGCCTATTTCACCTCCCTGTGTCCGTTGCGCTCGGGCCAGATCCTGTGCGGCTTCCAGAACGGACCCGGCAAGCACGCCGCCAGCGGCACCGTCCGGTTGTGCCGATCGCCGGACGGCGGACAATCGTGGGCCTTGCTGCCGCTCCAGTTCCAGACCCGCTGGGCGGGGGTGCCCGGTTCTTTGGCTGCGGCCGAAATGGTCGAAGTCGAGCCGGGGCGGCTGCTGCTGTTTTCCACGTGGTTTGACCGCCGCGACCCGGAGCGGCCGCTGTTCGACCCGGTGACGGAAGGGATCCTCAAATCCAAGCAGTTGCTGGCCCTGTCCCGCGACGACGGCCTGAGTTGGAGCGACTGGCGCGAGCTGCCGACGGGGGATCTCCGCGGCTGTTCTTTGACCGGCCCGGTTCTGCGTTGGCACGACGGCGCCATCGCCGTTGCGCTGGAGAGCTTCAAGGAGTTCGACGATCCGCGTCCGGGCCGGCACGCCGCCTGGCTGCTGGTTTCACGCGACGGCGGCGAATCGTTCTCGCCGCCGATGCTCGTGGCCCAGCACCCCGAGCACAAGATCTACTACTGGGACCAGCGGCTGTGTCCCGGCGCGCGTGCGGGAGAATTCACGGCCTTGTTCTGGACCCACGACCTGGCCGAAAAACGCGACCTGGCGGTGCACCTGCGGCGCGGTGCCGTGACTCGCGAAACGCTCGCCGTTTCTCCGCTCCGCGCCACGCAGATTCCCGGCCAGATCGCCGCGCCGCTGCGTCTGGACGACGGACGACTGCTGGCCTTTGTCGTGGACCGCGGGCGGCCGGGAACGATGACGCTGTGGTGCTCGCACGACAACGGCCAGACCTGGCCTCGCTCAGCACGCCTGGTGGTCTACACCCACGATGAACACGCGGCGATCACGCAGGGCCGCGAGAACATCGACTTCAAACAGTACTGGGAAGACATGGGCAAATGGAGTTTCGGACACCCGGCCATCCGGCCGTTGGCCGAGGGCCGAGTGCTGCTGGCCTGGTACGCCGGCACTCCCGACACGATGAGTCTGCACTGGGCACGCATCCGCGTGGCCTGAGTGCCGACCGGGGGTTCTTCGACCAGGGGCAGAGGCGGGGTCCGGGAACGCCACGCGAAACGGACGAACGCCGGATTCCGCCGCATCTCGCCGCCGGCCAGGTCGAGCACGATCTGAGGGCCATGTTCCCCAGGGACACGTGCTGCCCAGTGCCCGGCGTGCAGGTCCCCGCGCCGCACGCTTCGCGCCAGTCCCATACCACGCGACGGGTCCGAGGGCTTAGAATAGTCGCCCGTTGCGTCTGGAGGCCGGCGTTTCGGTTTCCGGCGGGATGGAACGGATCCTCGCTCACACTTTTTTGCTCACGGGGTTGCCTATTATGTCCAAGTTTGCCGTCATCCTGCCCGCCGCTGGGAAGAGCAGCCGCTTTCGCGATCCCCATTACAAGAAACCGTTTGCCCCGCTGGAAAACCGGGCGGTGTGGCTGCATTCGGCCGAGCGGTTTCTGAACCGCGACGACGTCAAGCAACTGATCCTGGTCATCGCCGCCGAGGACCGCGAGGAATTCCAGGCCAAGTTTGCGGCCAACACCGCCGTCCTGGGCATCGAGGTCGTGACCGGCGGCGAACACCGCACCGACTCCGTGGCGCGCGCCCTGGCTCGCGTGCGTCCCGACGTGGATTGCATCGCGGTCCACGACGCCGCGCGGCCTTGCCTGGCAAACGAATGGATCGACCAGGTGTTCGCTGCCGCCGAGAAGACCGGAGCGGCGATGCTGGCGATTCCGGTGCGTGGGACGCTCAAACGCGTCCAAGGCGGCGTGATCGCCGAAACGGTCGATCGGCGGGATCTTTGGGAAGCCCAAACGCCCCAGGTATTCCGCCGCCAACTGCTGCTGGATGCCTACGCCCAACGCGGCGATTTCGCAGCCACGGACGACGCCCAACTGGTCGAACGCCTGGGCCACCCGGTAACGATCGTCGAGGGCTCGCCCATCAACTTGAAAGTGACCACCAAGGAGGATTTGCGGTTCGCTCAGCAAGCTTTGCGCGCCTTGCCCAAGCCCAAAATCCTCGGACCCGTCCACCCGTTCGCCGACGACGACTTGTGGCGGTGACCAGGCTCAACGGAAGGAACTCCGTTCGGATCGCCCCGCAACGCCCGCCGCCCAAAACGCCCGGAACCGAAGGAACTTCGTTCGCCGCCAGCCGCCTTGAAAAAAGCCAACAAAAGAAGCCCGGCTTCTTGGCAAAGCCGGGCTTGTGTTCAGCCAAGCGTTGGCACGCGGAGGGGGCTTACAGCAAGCCGTCCTTCTTGGCCATGTACTTGATCAAGTCGATCACGCGGCAGGAATAGCCCCATTCATTGTCGTACCAGGACACCAGCTTGAAGAACTTGTCGTTCAGGCCGATGCCGGCGGTGGCGTCGTAGATGCTCGACAGCGAGCAGTGGATGAAGTCGCTGCTGACAACCTGGTCCTCGGTATAACCCAGGATGCCCTTCATCGTGGTCTCGGACGCCTTCTTCATGGCCGCGTTAATGTCGGCCAGCGACGCGGACTTCTCCGTGCGCACGGTCAGGTCCACCACCGACACGTCCGCCGTGGGAATCCGGAAGGCCATGCCGGTCAGCTTGCCCGCAACCTCCGGCAGGCACAGTCCCACGGCCCTGGCGGCACCGGTCGAGGACGGGATGATATTGAAGCTGGCGCCGCGCCCGCCACGCCAATCCTTCTTGCTGGGCCCGTCGACCGTGGGTTGGGTAGACGTCAGCGAATGGACCGTCGTCATGAGACCTTCGACGATGCCAAAGTTGTCCAGGACGACCTTCACGACTGGCGCCAAGCAGTTGGTGGTACAACTGGCGTTGGAGACGATCTTGTCCTTCGCCGGGTCGTACTTTTCTTCGTTGACGCCCATGACGAAGGTCCCGATGTCCTTGTCCTTGGCCGGCGCGGAAATGACCACGCGCTTGCCGCCTGCGATCAAATGCTTTTCGGCACCTTCCCGATTGGTGAACCGGCCGGTGGATTCGATGACGTAATCCGCCTTGAGTTCCTTCCAGGGCAATTGGGCCGGATCCATCACGGACACGCAACGAATGTGCTTGCCGTCGACAATCAGGCCCTGATCGTCGCAGCTGATCTCGGCCGAAGCACGCCCGTGGATCGAGTCGTACTTGAGCAAATATGCCAGATTGTCGGGCGGAACGAGGTCGTTCACTCCCACAAACTCGATGTCCTTATCCCCCATCGCCGACCGAAAAACAAGCCGACCGATGCGTCCAAAACCGTTGATCGCGACGCGTACTGCCAAAGTAGTGTCTCCTGTTCCAGAATGTTGTTTGTAGATGCTGCCCAAAACACGCTCAGTTCCAAGCCGGTGAACCAGGATTATAGCGATTGGCGAGAAAGGGGCAACGGGGCGGCGTAGTCAGAACAGCGGCGATTCGACTCCCCGCCCGGCGAATGCGGCCGCCTTCTCCAGCCGGGATGGGTACTAGGCAGGACGGCTTCAGGGCCGTCCGCAAGCCGCTTCAGGCCCGTGCAAAACGTTGCGTGATCGCCAACACCTGGTCGAGCAGCAGGCCGTTGCATCCGATGCCTTCACCGCCGTGGATCGTGGGCCGGCCTGACCAGTCGGTGTACACGCCCCCCGCCTCCTCCAAGACCGGCTGCAACGCCGCCGCATCCCAGAGATTCATGATCGGGTCGATCATCACGTCGGCGCGACCGGTAGCGACCAGCAGGTATCCGTAACAATCGCCCCAGGTCCGCGTAATGTAGGCCGTCCGCTCCAGTTCCAGGTAAACCTGTTGCGCACCGCGCGGATAGTAATTGTCCAGTTGCGACGTCAGGAACACGGCGTCGCACAGCCGGTCGCGTTGCGAGACGCGAGCCGCACGCGGCGCGGCCGCGCCCCGCGTGTACCAAGCGCCACCCCCGGTGGCCGCATACACGCACTCGTCCAAGCCGGGGACGTAAATCACGCCGATCTCGCTGGCCCCGGCTCGTTCGACCCCGATCAGCGTCCCGTACAGCGGCACGCCGCAGATGAAACTCTTCGTGCCGTCGATCGGGTCCAGGATCCAACGGAAATCGGAGACGCCGGCCTGCTCGCCGAACTCCTCGCCCAAAATACCGTCGTCGGGAAAGGCGTCCCGGATGCGCTCCCGCAACCGTTGTTCCGCCTGCCGATCCGCCTCGGTGACGGGCGAATTGTCCGCCTTGCGCTCGACGGCCAAGTTGTCCCGCTGAAAGAACTTCAACGTCAACTGTCCGGCTTCACGAGCCGCCGAGACGGCCAGATCCAGACGCGTGGCAAGTTCGCAGGGCAGATCAGACATCGCGGGTTCGCCAGGCTAGTTCTGCACATGCTCCCTCGGGATAGACGCCGCAGGCGGCAAGACCGCCGGCGGCAGAAGTTGTGCCAGCTTGATCGACTCCAATTGCTGGCGAGCGGTATCCGTCACCTGCCGCAAGGCGGTTTGCAGACGCTGCTGTACGTCGCCCTCCGATTCCGCGTTGGGCAACCCACCCGCGGTCTCCAACGGGCCGTCGATCGCCTCGATCACATCCAGCAGGGAAATGTCTTGCGGGGAACGTGACAACGAATAGCCGCCTTCCACTCCGCGGGTCGATTTCAGGATTCCATGAGTGACCAGGACCCGCAGAATCTGCAGCAGAAACCGCTCCGGCATCTCGCCGTCCGACGCCAGCTTGCTGCAGGGGACCGGGTTGGTGGACTCGTTTTGAGCCAGCTGCAACGTGGCTCGCACGGCATAAGATACGGTCCGCGACAGCTTCATGGTTGGCCCCGTTGTTGTCGATGGAGATGCCGCACGTTTCCTGGGGAGATCGTCAGCACAGCCTCCGTCCCCCGGGTCCGGTCAAGTGCAGCCGCTTGGCCGAAACAACGACTGCCAGCATATAGCAAAGACCGCAGAAATGTCAATCAAACAGGCCGGACATGGCAAAAGTTTCTGCTCAGCCTGCGCCCGCCTCCGAGTCTGGCGGCGGGGACTCGAACCGCAAACCGTGCCACAACAGCAGACCCGCGCCGCAAACAAGAAGCGAATCGGCAACGTTGAAATTGGGCCAAGTAAACTCCTGATACCGCAGCAGAATCCAATCGCGGACTTCGTTGCGGAACACGCCCGGATCGCCGGGAACCTGCCACAGCCCCAGCCGATCGTACAGATTGCCGCCGATGCCCCCCATCACACAGCCTAACGCAAACGTCAAAAGCCGATCCCGTGCAGCCCGAAACCCGAACAGCCAGACCACGATCCCCAGGGCCGCCACGATCGAAAGAATGGCAAAACCGATCCCAAAACCGGCGCCCATGCCGAATAAAGCGCCGCGGTTCAGGGCCGTCTCGATTCCGACATAAGGCTCCCAGATCCACCAAATCGGGGATTGGCCAGGCATGCCCCGCCACAGGAAAACCCGGTGTTTCGTCAGCAAATCGAGCGCACAACCTAACACCGCCATGCCGAAGAAAACGACATAGCGGCTACGGGGAACCAGAACCGGAAGAGATGAATCCGTCGCGTTCAAGCTAGCTCGCGCTCTGTGCCACGCGGTAACAGGCCGCCACGGGCCTGCCCGCTACTCACTCAGTCTCCACCTTGCTCGCGCACTTGACGCAGTACGGCGTGTACGGAATGGCGGTCAACCGCGTTTTCGGAATCCGCCCTTGGCACTCGGTGCAAACGCCGTACGTGCCATCCTCAATCCGCTCCAGCGCAGACTCGACCAATCCCAAAACGCCTTCCTCCGTCTGCAACAGCGACAGGGTAAACTCCTGCTCATAGTTGTCCGTGCCCACGTCGGCCATGTGAATCGGCATCAGAGAAAGGTCTCCGCTGGCTTCCGCTCGCGTCTTGTTCAACGCCGCGTCGGCCATCGCATAGACATCGCCACGCAACCGGGAACGGATGGCGAGAAGGAGTTCCTTGTAAACCTTCATTTCGGACTTCTTCATGCTATTTCTCCCTGGTGTGGATTCCGCACAAGTCAGGCGACAGGGCGGATTCGCTGGAAACACGAACATTAAGCCTAGCCTTTTAATGATACGCGGGCGTCCCTCTTCTGTCAAAAGGCCGGGACCAACTCAGGGATTCGACAACACGTCTGGTCGCTCACATCAATGCTCATGGATGCATTTGTCTGAATTCAAACGGCTTTATTTCTCAACCGTTTACGGCAAATGCCAGCGGATGTGTGAAAATGTACTGCCGCCGAGAATCGACAGAGAAAATCAGCAGAGACTTTTGGCTAGGACCCCTCCTCTGGTGATTTGAAAGCGGTTCCCGCAACTGCCGAACCGCCATCGTCCCGGTACGGCTGGCCGCGACGATACAACAGCAGGCGGGCGCGAACTGCTTCCTGATCGCCCGTCGAACCATTGGACGCGGCCAGGTCGAGACCCTCTGAGGCCACTCGGCAAGCGTCGTCGAATCGGCCGACTTCGGCGTAAGCCGCTGCCAGGACATCCAGGGGCCGGACGTGATTCCCGCCGAATTGCGATCTGATCTCCTCGGCCAACCGGACCGCCTCGGCACCGTTCCGCAAACGGTCGTCTGGGGTTGTCGCCAAGACCCAGGCCAGTTGGGCTTTGGCCCCGACCAACGTCGGATCCAACTGTAAGGCCCGGCGATAGGCCGAGACGGCAGCCTGCGGCCGGCCTGACTTCAGCAACGCCGTGCCAAGATTCTGATGAATTACGGCGTTGGTCGGCGCCAGTTTTCGCGCACGCCGATAGGAGACGGCGGCTTCCGCAAATTGATTCTGGCGCACAAGCAGGTTGCCGTAGTTGACCAGGGCGTGCAGATAGTCGGGTTTGAGTTCGATGGCCCGCCGCAAGTGCTCCGCCGCCGCCTTCAGGGAGCCTTCCGTCAGCAGAATATGCCCCAAGGCGCCGTGGGCCCGCGCGTAGTCCGCGTCCAGACGGAGGCATTGTTCGTAACATCGCCGCGCTGCGTCCACGTCGCCTTGGATGCGGTGAACCTGCCCCAGCGAAAAATGAGCGCGGGGATTGTGCGGCGCAACGGCCAACACCTTGGACCACAACCGCACCGGATCGCGGTAGTCTGCGTTGCGCTCCCAAGTCAACGTCGCCAGCACGGAGGCCGCTACGACGATTCCCCCGATTCCCGCCAGACGCCGGGCGTGACGGTCCCGCAGGCACGCCCGCCCCAGCCCGTACAGCGCCAGCACAGCCAGCGTCACGACTGGCGCCAACGGCAGATACATGCGGTGCTCGAAGGCCAGGTCCGCAATGGGGACGACGCTGGAACTGGGCGCCAACACCACAAAGAAAACCAGACCCAGGAAACCAAGACGGGGAGCGCGTCGCAGGGCCGCGACACTGGCCGCCAGCATTGCAATGACCGCAACCGCCGCGGGATAAATCTCCCGCGGTGAATCGGCCGGCGGCCAGGCGTAATCCAGGCACAACGGGCGCGGCCAAAACGCCAGACGCAGGTAGTGCAGGATCACCGCCGGCTGCGTCCGCAAGTACTCCACGGGCGTCACGGCCACGCAGCCGAAACCTGCCGAAACGTCCCCGCTCATTTTGGAGGTCATGGCGAGCAGCAACGCCGAGGCGGCGGCAAACAACAGAGCGTGCATCACGCCGCGCCGCCGAAACAACTCGCCCCAGCACGAGGCCAAAAAGACGCGGTCCAACAACAAGGCCGCGACCGGGGCCGCCAACATTACCTCCTTGCAGCCCATCCCCAACACACAAGCCGCGACCGCGACGAGTTGCCAAGGCCAAGCCCGACGCGCGTCCGACGACCGCACGACGGCGTACAGGCACAGCAGGAAGAACATCCCCATCAGCGACTCGCACCGCTGGATCACGTACGTGACACTTTGCGTCTGCAGCGGGTGAATCAGCCACATCAAGGCGATCGCGAAAGCCAATCCCGTGGCGGGCAACGCGCGGTCCGAATCCCGGTTCACCCGGCCAAGCAAGCGACGGACCACGCCGAACAACAACAAGCCGGCCGCGAGATGGACGGCCAGATTGAACGCGTGATAGCCCCGGACGTCCAGTCCGCCCAACGCGTAATTGAGGCCCAGCGACAACATCACCAAGGGCCGATTGTCAAGCGACAGGCTGGCCGCAACCGAAGCCCAATCGCCCAAGCCGGGGTTTTCCACGATCCAGCGAAAGTCGTCCAGCACGAACGGCACGGTGAAACTGCCGGCGTAGGCCAACAGCGCCGCGACTGCCAGACCGGCGGCGGATAGCCAAACGGCAGACGCCGCCCCGTCGGCGGAATCAGCCCCGACGCCCGCCGGAGAAACGCACCCGCTGTCCGGTTCGGAAACATCCCCTGACATCAATCGCTTCCACTCCCCACGCGGCAACCTCGGCGGCGTTCGAGAAAAAACGGTCCAAGATCACGTGAGCGGCACGGCGCTAGCCGCCGGCCCTGCGGTCCCTCCAGAACCGGTGGCTCGCGCCATTTCGCTGACTTGTTTCCCGAACGCGGCTAACGCCCTTCCCACGGTGCGGCCAACTGCCTGGCCTCCTCACCCGCTACCTGGCACACCTGCAGACCGCTGGCCTGCGACGTGTAGAACATCCGCCCGTTGGAGACCACCGACCCCAGGCATTCCCGCGAATCGATCGACGGCCCCGTGGTCACCAGACGGTTCCCGTCCGACAAGTCGATCATGTCCATATTCGCGCCCAGCACGAACGGGCCGGCGCACGTGAAGCGCGTGCAGGCATAGCGGAAATTGAACCGCGACACGATCTTTCCCGTCGCCCGGTCGAAGACGTGTCCGTCCCCGCCCGAGGCGTTGGAAAAGATGTACTCTTTGCCGAGGGTCACCACGTTGACCGCCGACCGCACGGGTTCGCTCCGCCAGACCAGCGAACCGTCCCGCGCATCCAAACAGAACACGAACCGCTCCTTGCCGCTTTCGTCCGGCTGGTTGTAGCCGCCCATGTACAACCGGCCGTCGGCTCCGGAAATCGTGCAGCCGGCCGTGACGTGATGCTTATCCGTCAACCATTGGACGGCGCCGGTCTTGGGATCCAAGGCCGCCGTAATCCCGTTGGGCCCGTCGGCCAGGCCGCGGCGTTTCCGCTGATTGGCCGAGTAGCCGAAGAACGTCGAGTAGTACAGCCGTCCGTCCATCAGGCACAGCCCGCAGTCGTTGCCCCCGGTGCCGTACTTGGACAAATCCTGTTGCCACACCAGACGCCCGCTGTCGAGATCCCAGGCCCAGATCAGCGGCTTGTTGTCCTTCGGATAATAGGGATTGTCGTGGGTGTAGATGAAGCTCATGACCTCCTCGCCGCCCGGCGACGGTTCCGGATCGGCGCGGAAAATAAACGCCTTTTCGGTTCCCTGAGCCGCGTAGCGGCCTGAACCGGAAGCGTAGATGGCCAGATTCTCCCAAAGCACCGGCGGCGCTTGCCGGCTCCAGCTGGGCGAGCCGGTGAAGGGCACTTCCCAGATCAACTCGCCCGTCGCCGCATCCAGACACCGCATCCGCGACTCGCGCAGCCCCGCCTGCGGCACCAACAAGCGTTCCGAAAACGGGGACTGGCTCCGATCAGGACGATCGGTGCCTGTCCCCGTTTTCGTCCCCTGGCTCCGATCAGGACGATCGGTGCCTGTCCCCGTTTTCGTCGCCGTCCGGTAGTAAATGGGCGACGTAAACGACAGATAAACACCGGGCCAGTACCGCCGCCACAACAACCGGCCCGTCTCCTGCTCGACGGCAAAGACCTGGCCTTCGGACGTGTGCGTGTACATCCGCCCGCCGCCGCACACCGGCAGGTGTTTGAAGGTGCCTTCGTAGCGCCGCAACCACTTGACGCGCAACGGCAGATCCAGTGTCTGATCGGTGGCGTTCGTATTCTGGACATTGCCGTAGTTCGTGTACCAATCGTACTGCGGATCGGTAAACTTGCCGGTCAGCGGACTGCGGATCTTCTCCAAGCCCAGGTCCGTGCGCGGCAAGGCGGCTTTTCCGTCCGGCCCCAGGGCGTACAGGTAGCCGTCTTCGCAGCCAAAGTAGATCCGACCGTCGCACACCGCCGCCGGCGCCGTAATCGGCTTGCCGAACGCCGTGGCGAACGACCACGCCGGCCCCGCGCCCGACAGCGGCACGACGTACAGCCGTCCGTCCAATCCGCCGACGACGCCCTGATCCCGCAGCAACACCGGCGGCGCGATCGACGGATACGCGCCCAGGGGCTGCGCGCGGTCGCTGTCGGCCGCGTGCTTGCAGAATCCGAATCCCTCCTGGGGCCGGCAGCGGTAAACATCGCGGCCGCGAATGCTGACCGGGCTGAAACTGAGCAAGCCCGGCAGATTGATCGCCGTCTGGGTGTCCGGCACAACGCTGGCTTCCACTTTGTCATCCGCGCCCAACCGAAGGATTTCCACGCGTCCCGCGTTGTCCCGCCGATGCCATTGCACGTACGCTTCGCCCTCCGGCCCCAGGCTCAACCCGAACGCCGCCGGGTACTCGCTGCCGTTCATGTTGGGAATCACCCCGACCGACCGCAACCGCGGTTGGTTCCCGGCGTCCTCCAGGAACACCACTCGGCCGCCCGCCGGTACCACGATCGTCTTGCCGTGCGCCGCCAGATCGCGGGAGCAACAGAAATGGTCCTTCCACGTCACCCGGTCTTGTTTGAATTTCAGCCAGTCCTCGCCCTTCCAGCGGTCGCCCGTAAAGCCGATGACTTCCTTGACGAAGTCCCAAGTCCAGGCCACCGCGCCATCCGCCTCGACCGCGTAGACCTCCGCGCCGACCGTGGCAAAGTAAGCCCGTCCGTTGGCGATCGTCGGGGCCGTAAAGATCGGCCCGTCGCAACGGATCTCCCGGACCACCCGGCCGTCGGCCCGGTCCAGCACGAAGTACGACCCGGCCGTCGTGCCGAAGTGCAGGTAAGGCCCCACGACGGCGGGCGACGAAAGATTGTTGCACGAAAACGGGGACTGGCTCCGATCAGGACGATCGGTGCCTGTCCCCGTTTTTGTCCCCTGGCTCCGATCAGGACGATCGGTGCCTGTCCCCGTTTTTGTGTTCGACCAAACCGTCTGTAGCGTCGCCGCGTCCAGGCACCACGCCGTCCCGGTCCCGTCGACCACATACACCCGCCCCTCGGCCACGGCCGGCGCCGTGAACACGGCGTCGCTCAGCGGCACGGCGGCGATCAGTCCCAGCGGCGTGCTTACGTTTCGCTGGGCCGCATCGCCCGACCGCCGCGCGTCGAACTGGAACTGCGACCAATCCTCGGCCACCGCGGCGACGGCCATGCCCGTCACCAGCAGCAGCACGCCCGCGCACCGTCCCCGCGTCCACAGAACGCACCGATCTATTCCCAGGCACCGCAGATGAACCGGGGGTTTCCGTTCTGGCAGCATCGCAAAGTCTCCGTCGTGAGGTTAATGGTCAGGGCCCAACTCCAACGGTTTCGCCGCCCTTCCCGGCGAGCGGTGGGCATCAGCCCACCGGTGTTTCCCAACGTTGGCCTGCTGGCACCGGAGGGACCGGCGGGCTAACGCCTACGGTTCGCCGACGTGCGACAGTTGGACCGAGAGAACCGGATTTCACGCCGTTCCAAACGGAACGACTTCCGTTTTGCGGCAGACGCTCACAGCCACCGGTGCGAATGAGTGCGCCGCGTATTCCCTGCCACTAAACTCTATCGCTTCTTCGGTACGATCCGCAAGCGGGCGTCCCGATTCCGGACACAACGAGCGTGACGGTCGTTCCCGCGATGACGTTCCGCCGACGACGCTCGTACGACTCGCACGCAATGCGCGACGACTGCCGAGAATCCGCACGATGCGAGTCGTCGGGGCTGTTCCGTCGCCGTCTGGAAAACTGGAGCGATTCAGTTGTCTTTTCGTTTTGCGCTCGCCCGTCCCGCAATTACTTTCGTCTGAAGGTTGCCAAATGTGACGGCGACGCAAGTCGGTTGAGCGGAGCAGCCGCGCCACGTGTTCCGCAGCACGCCCGCCAACACGCCTTGCTCGGTTCAGCAACGTTGTCTCACTCGTTTCCCAAAGTGGAGGTATCTCATGAAAGTCTTGACGCAACTGTGGGGAGATGAACAGGGCTTTGTCGTCTCCGCGGAATTGGTGCTGATCGGCACCATCCTGGTCATCGGCATGATCGTCGGCCTGGCGACCGTCCGGGACCAGGTGGTGCAGGAGCTGGGCGATTTCGCCCTGGCGATCGCCCAAGTGAATCAGTCGTACTCGTTTTCGGGAATCACCGGTCACACGTCCAGCACGGCCGGGTCTGCGTTCGAGGACATGGAAGACTTCTGCGACTCCTATCTAGACCAGAATCCAGGCGAACCGCCAGCCTTCATCGAAATCGTGGAAGCAGTGCCGGGTGAAAGTGCGGGAACGCCGACCCCGTAACAAGAAGTCGCCAAGGCAGTGAGTGTCTCAAAGACTGCCAGGCCCAGATGGCGGGAGAGACGTTCTTCGTGATTTTTGGGAGGTTCAAATGTTGGTTCATGGGAGGTTCAAATGTTGATTCATGGGAGGTTCAAATGTTGGTTCATCTGAGAGTACTCTGGTCTGACGAACGGGCCTTCGTGGTTTCGAGCGAACTTGTGCTGATCGCGACCATCATGGTCATCGGAATGGTCGTCGGCCTGGTGACGGTTCGCGATCAGGTGGTCCAGGAACTGGCCGACATGGCCGCTGCTGTCAGCCGAACGGAACAGGCTTTTTCGTTCTCCGGCGTGACCGGCCATTCTTCGTCGATCGCCGGGAGCGCGTTCGACGACGTGGTCGATTTCTGCGACAACTTCAATCTGGCCGGCACGACGGTGGATCAGCCGGGCCAGCCCGCGTGTCATGTCAACGTGTCGATTCCGGCAACGGTGGGTGAAAGTAGCGGGGGATAACTGCCACTACCAGACGGAAGGCACGCAGGTCGTCCTGAAAGCGCGCAAAGAAGCCCGGTGTTTCTCGAAGACGCCGAGCTTCTGGCGTTTTATGGTCGCAACAAACGCCAACAGGCACAAAAGATCCGTCTCGGACTGCCGCTTCTTGCGACGTTCCGTACCTCTTGTGGCCCGACCTGCCGTGCGTCAAACGTGACTGTTCACCTCGTCGGGAAGTCTTCGGGAGGCAAGAGCCGGGCATCGGACACGCGACGTTCCGCGACGCGACTCCGCTCGCGGAGCGAGCGGCCTACGATGATGCGTAGGCCGGTTTCGTGGAGACCAAGCTACCTACGTGCGTCTGCCGGACTAGAGGTCGCGCAGGATCGCGTCCAGCGGGTCCAGCCAGTCGCCGACGGACGCCAGTGCTTCGTCCAGCCGTTGCTTCGGATCGGCGGATCGCTTCCGCAGTCCGGCCGTCAGCTGCGCCACCTGCTCGTCCGCCGGAGCCCACGCCGCGGACGGCTCGTCCAGCAGGGCCGCCAAGCCCGCATCCGCTCGCCTTGACGCTTCGTCCGCGTCGCGATCGACACGCCGCACGGAAACTTCGGCCCCAGCCGCCCACAGAGCGTCACCGGCCGAGCTGGCCGCTGTGCCGAACCGAGCCCCGGCCGCCGATGGCGGCAGCCGCCGCACGCCCGCCGGCAACGTCTCGGCCATCACGTTGTGCTCGTCGTCGGCGTGCTCCAGTCCCAGCACGTGCCCCAACTCGTGCGCGATCACGGTCAGCAAGTCGAAGCCGGTGATCGGTGACCGGTGACCAGGGACCAGTGGCTCGCGGCCGATGACCGATGACTGATGACCGATCACCGCCCATCCCTGTCCTGCCGCATCGGCGTCCAGCCAGATGGTCTGCGTCCAGGCCGACGCCAAGCCCAGGGTCTGCCCCGGCAGGTCCGCTACGATCACTGCGACGTTGGCCAACCGGTCCGCCGCCTGCGACTCCGCCGCCGACCACAGGACCGCCGCCTGCTGGACCACTGACGTGGGCACCGCCTCCAGCACGCTCACCTCCGCGCCCGTGACGCCGGAAGCCGGAAGTTCCCCCAACAGCGGACTGAGCTGCTCGACCCGCACCGCGTCGCCGACGACCTTGTATCCGCCGCCTTCGTCCGTCAGTCGGACCGTCAGGGTCGCGCCGTTTGGCACCGTGAACACGCTGCCCAGCTGCGCCCACCCAAGGCCTTGATCGTAGATGTCGTCGGGCGCCTCGCGCTGGTTGACGGAGTAGGGGCCATACTGCATCCCGGCGATCGTCACCGTGTACTGGGCCGCGTCGGTCCAGTTGTAGCGTGCCCAGTAGGACGTCGCCACGCTGAACGTGCCTCCGGGCAGACCGACGAACTCCCATTGGGCATAATCGCCGCTGGCGTCGCCGCTGGCCAGTTCGTAATCGCCCTGGTAGCCCGCCAGCGATCTTTTGAAGAAGCCCGGTGTGTCCGTATAGCCCACATCGCCATTGTCGATGTAGATCGGTTCGGTCAGCGTGGGGACGCCCAGCGTCACGCTGCCTTGAATCGTGAACAGGAAGGGAGATTCGTCGGCGTCGCTGTTTTCGAAACTGATCGGCCCGGAGAACGTCCCCGACACGCCGGCATCCAGTTGAATCGTGAAGTCCGTCGACTGGCCGGACGCCAACAACGGGTTGCCCAAGGGGGCCGTCAAGGTGAATCCCCCGGGCACCGTAATCGACACCGGCAGCTGCAACGGCCCTCCGCCGTCGTTCCGCACCGTCAGCGTCCGCGACACGGGCGTACCCGCGGGAGTGGCACCGAAATCCACCACACTCGAGCCGCTGGTCAATTCCACGCCCCCGTCCAGCACCGTAATCTCCGGCCGCGTCAACTGCTCGACCCGGATCGCGTCGGCGACCACCTTGGAGCCGCCGCCTTGGTCCGTCAAGCGGACGGTCAGTGTCGCGCCGCTTGGCACCGGCAAGGAAGCGCGCAGCTGTTCCCACCAGATCCCCTGGTCGTAGATGTCGTCGGGTGCCACGCGCTGGTTGACGGAGTACGGGCCGAAATCGGTGGTGACGTTGGTCGCGGGGTCGAACAAGCGGACCGTGTACTGGGCCGCGTCGGTCCAGTTGTAACGCGCCCAGTAGGATGCGGCCACGCTGAACGCGCCCTCGGGCAAATTCGTGAACGTCCACTCCGCGTAATCCCCGTTGGCATCCCCGCTGGCTAGTTCGTAATCGCCCAGATAGCCCGACAGCGATCTCCTGTAGAACCCGATGGTGTCGCTGTAGCCGGCATCGCCATTGTCGATGTACAACGGGGCGGTCAGCGGCGGCGGTCCAGCGACGACTTGCCCACTCACCAGAAACACAAACGGCAGATCTCCGCCGGTTCCGGACAGCGCCACGTCGCCCGCCAACGTGCCCGCCGAGACCGCGGCCAGCGTCAGGTCGAAATCCAGCGTTCCGCCGGGCGCGAGCACCATGCCGGCTGCTGCATAATCGGTCGTGAACCCCGCCGGTACG
>JAAYYU010000106.1 GCA_012515235.1 Candidatus Anammoximicrobium sp. | reverse complement strand
CCACGCTGGCAAGCAGCGTGGTGGCGAAGCAGCCGATTTGGTGCAGATAGCTGGTCTTGAACACCGCTCCACGCTGGCGAGCAGCGTGGTGGCGAAGCAGCCGATTTCGTGCAGATATCTGGTCTTGAACACCGCTCCACGCTGGCGAGCAGCGTGGTGGCGAAGCAGCCGATTTCGTGCAGATATCTGGTCTCGAACACCGCTCCACGCTGGCAAGCAGCGTGGTGGCGAAGCAGCCGATTTGGTGCAGATATCTGGTCTTGAACACCGCTCCACGCTGGCAAGCAGCGTGGTGGCGAAGAGGAGGCGATATCCCCCCAACGTAGGTGTAGACTGCACCTTGCTAGTCAGCTGGTGCCTTGGCTTGCTGCCGGGTTGCGCTAAAAAGCCAAAATGGCCCTTTCTTTCCTGTCCTTGTGTTTGGGGGCTACATGCCCGGGGGAAGTTGTTTCGGCGTCCGTTGCCGCGGAGTGTGATGGCTGCTTTGACGAGGCGACAGTTATTTCTCGAAGGAGGCAAGCACCTGAGCGGCCCGGCACTAGCCGCCGCTTCGGGACCGACCCCAAGAACCATCCCGGATCGTGCCGGCTTGCCCGCCGCTGACGCCAAGTCCCGCCGCTGACGCCAAGTCCCGGCGGCCTAGCGGATTGCGATCGCCCGCTGCAGCGGCTTGAGGACGTTTTCTGCCACGTAGCTGTCGACCAATTCGGTACACAGGTTCGCCAAGCGATGCATGGCGCTGACGTAGGTCTCTCCCGGATCCAGGCTGCCGTAGCGTCGGGCGGTGAAGTAGACGCTTAACTGATCCTCCGGGTATTCACCCGTACGCACGTGGTAGGGCGTGGTGCGGGTCTCGAAGCTCAGCCGGCACTGAATGCGGCAGTCTTCGTCCAAGGCCAGCTGTAAAGCGGGCTCGTTGCCCAACACCATCGCGCCCGGAATCTCCAGCAGACGTTCCATCGCCGGTGCCAGTCCGAGGGCTTCGACCAGCAACTGGCTGTGGTTTCCCCGGAACGTGAAATCGAATCCGTACATGATGTTCAGCGATTCGCAATCCAGCGGGCTGACGGACAGCGCGTACGGCGCCAGTTCCAGCGCCAGTTCGTGTTGCCGGAAGGCTTCCTGCGGCGTTTCGGGATTGACGTGTCCGGAGCACACGCGGCGCGGTTCGACGGAAGCCCAGCGGTAGGTGCCCTGGTCCTTTTCTTCCTCCAACACGAATTCGCCGCGTTCCCGGCCGTAGAAATTGCGCATGGCCGGATAGCGTTTTTGAATCTGTTCGAAGAAATGCAGCACCGTCTCCCGCGACTGGGGCAGATCCATCTCCGTGTTCAGATTCATGTTTATGTAGTAATCGTCACTCAGCGAACCGTAGTGACTCATGGCGTCCTCCTTGGGAACCGAGCCAGGCACTCGCGACAGCCGACCTCCGCATTGCGCCCGACTTGGTTGCCTGCGATGGTTCAGTATAGAATGACACCGCTATCGCTGTCAAAGACCCTGCGCCCGAACATCCTGTGACTCGCACAGCGGACACCGCGTCTGGCGTTCTTCCCACCGCGGCCGCGGAACCCAAAGATGTCTCAAGACCGCCGTCCCGAACCCGACCCGCCTCCCGTCTACGTCTTTCCGTCCGCACTTGGCTGGGTGGCCGTCCAGTGGCACGAGCGGCAATTGTGCGCCTTGGCATTCGGCTGGTCCAGCGGAGCGGAAGCGGCGGGCGCGGTTGAGGATCTGGCCTGCGTGCCGGTTTCCGGCTGGCACGACATCGGCCAGAATCCCAACGCGGCGGGCGACCCGGTCCGCCGTTTCGCCAAGCGGATTCAGGCCTACGCGGCAGGGCGGCGGGATGATTTCCTGGACGTTCCCGTTGCCCTGGACGAGACGTCTGTGTTCCGGCGTGGCGTGCTGGAGGAATGCCGCCGAATCCCTTACGGACAGACACTCAGCTACGGAGAATTGGCGGCAAAAGCCGGTTTTTCCGGCGCGGCCCGCGCCGTCGGCACCGTCATGGCGGGCAACCCAGTGCCCCTGGTCATCCCCTGCCATCGCGTCGTCGGCTCGACGGGGGCGCTGCGGGGATATTCAGGCGCCGGGGGCGTTGCCATGAAACAGAGACTGCTGGAATTGGAGGCCGCGATTCATGATGCCCGAACAGGACCGATTAAACGCTCAACGCCAAGCACGTAAAGAACCACGCTGACACCGCCGTTGTGACCGGACCGCCCGTTGGAAAGACTTACAGCCGGCGGGATCGAGCCCAGATTTCACCGTAGCGCAAGAAGTAGTAGTCGAATAGCCTCCGGCGGACTTCCACCTCGAAGCCCGCCTTCTTGAGGCAGTGGACCAATTCGCTGTGCCGTTGGTCTTTGCGCAGCTCGTGGAACTCCAGAGCGACGCGTTCAATCCGATGCCAATACTCCTGGGGCAGGCTGCGGAAGATCTCGTACTCGCCGCCTTCGCAGTCCATCTTGAGGAGATTGACAACGTCCAGGTGTGCCTCGTCCAGGATCTTCGCCAAGGGTTCACAAGCAACGGTCGCACGCACCGGTTCCTGGCGGTAGCGGCGGTACAGCAGGCAAATCAGCAAACGGGTCACCAGAGCCGGCCGGATGCCGACCTGATGCGTGACGATGTTGAAGCCCGGATACTCGACGAAGCCCATCGACTGCTGCACGCCACCGACTGCGGTTTTCAGGGGGATGACGTTCAGCAGGGAGTTGAGGCGGACATTCATCTTCAGGCAATCGATGACGTTGGTCGGCTCGATGGCCAAGACGCAGCCTTGGGGCACCTGGGGGGCAGCCCAAAGGGTGAACAGGCCCATGTTGGCACCGACGTCGACAACGGTGTCCGTCGGTCGGAGTTCGAAGCCGGGGTGGGCATAGCGGTGCTTTCGGAATATCTCGGTGATCAGGAAGCGGGCCGCGCCATGCATCGTCTGGGAAGGCAGATAGAACGAAAGCCCATTGGAAAGCGGGATCTTGGCGATCCATTGTTCAGGCTGCCCAGCAGGCGGTTGAGATGCGAGGGGGCTCATGACAGGTGTCCTGCGAAAGGAAAGGAAAGCAATCTCGGCTTCTGGATCGGATTGCCGACGGGGTTGCTTCAAATTTTGGGCCTGCGTTTCCGACGACGCAACCGTCCGAGTCGCGATTTCGCAAGGCGGGGGGCAGAGAGCCGCTGAACTCGTTGATATTGTTGAACTTGCGCAGGAGAGCCGCGTTGACCAGCGAGGCTCCGACGGGTAGAATTCGCGACGAAACGGGTTGATTGCACGCCTTCGATTCGCTCTGGAAGGATACATTAGTGGATCCGCTGCGGCTTGGCATCGCGCTGACTCCGTTGGCCGCCTACGTGTTGCTGTTGGGGCTGGTCAATCTCGCGTCTCGCCCTTTGTTCACTACCGGCGGACGGGACTTGGCTGCGCTGGCCATGGGAATCAGCGGTCTGGTCGTCGTGGGGCCGCTGGAGCTTTTCTTTCCTGAAGCCGCCGTGGAGCGGTTGGGCGGCTTCGTCTGGCTGATGTTGATCGGGCTGTATGCGCTGCTGGTCGTCCTTTTGACGCTGGTGCGAAGGCCGCGGCTGGTGCTCTACAATATGACCGTCGACCAACTGCGTCCGATGCTGGCCAACGTCGTGTCGGATCTCGATCCGGATGCGCGTTGGGCGGGCGAATGCCTGGTGCTGCCGCGACTGGGGGTGCAACTGTTCATCGAACCGTTTCTGGCCATGCGGAACGTGCAGTTGGTCTCTTCGGGACCCCACCAGAGTTTCGCTGGCTGGCGCCGGCTGGAGCGAGGTCTGGTCAAAGGGCTTCAGGGCGTTTCCTGTTCGCCCAATCCGTACGGATTCAGCTTGGTTTTCTTCGGGTTGCTCATGGTGGCGCTAGTCACCTTCGCCATCGTCAGCGATCCCGCCGTCGTGGAGCAAAGCTTGCGGGAAATGCTGCGTCGATAAGAAGGGGTAGTGGATGTCGGACATCGAAGTTCAGGCGGTTGCCACGAAGCAACAGAAGAAACAGTTCTTTCAGCTTCCTTGGCAGTTGTATCGAGGCGATCCGAACTGGGTTCCGCCGCTGCGTCAGAATCAGTTGGAACTGCTCAACTATAAACCGCATCCGTTCTACGACGAAGCCGAGATTCAGACGTTCTTGGCTCTGCGCGGCGGGGAGCCCTGCGGTCGTGTGGCGGCGATCATCAACCATGCGCACAACAGGCATGCGAAAGAGAACCGGGGATTCTTCGGTTTTTTCGAGTCGGTCGACGATTCGCAGGTCGCCGCCGCGCTGTTCGACGCAGCCCGCCAGTGGTGCGCCTCCCGCGGGATGACCGCAATGCGCGGGCCCGTCAACCCGTCCCAGAATTACGAGTGCGGACTCCTGATCGATGGCTTCGATAGTTTGCCCACGTTCATGATGACGTACAATCCGCCGTTCTACGCCCGGTTAGTCGAGGGCTGCGGATTCAGCAAATCCCAGGAAATGTACGCTTACTGGGGAAATGTGGACATGCTGCAGCACCTGGACAAGAAGCTGCAGTTCATCATCGACGAATCGAAACGCCGCTTCAACTTCCAACTCCGCAACCTGGACCGTTCGCGCTTCCGAGAAGACGTGCGGAAGTTCCTGGATGTCTTCAATTGCTCCTTTGTCGGCTCGTGGGGATTCGTGCCGATGTCCGAAGCCGAGATCGAGCACGCCAGCGTGGGGCTTCGCCAGCTGATTGTGCCCGAACTGACGGCGACGGCGGAAGTCGACGGCAAGATGGTCGGGGCGGTGTTCGGTTTGCTGGACTACAACCCGAGAATCAAGAAAATCGACGGGCGTCTGTTCCCGTTCGGATTCATCCGGCTGCTGTGGAACCGGCGGGCCATTCCCCGCGTGCGACTGGTCAGCACCAACGTGATCCCGGAGTATCAGAAGTGGGGGCTGGGGCTGGTGCTGCTGAACAAACTGCTGCCGGACGCGCTGGCGTACGGACTGAAGGAGGCGGAGTTTTCCTGGGTGATGGAAAGCAACCACTTGTCCAAGGCGACGCTGGAGCGGGGCGGAGCGAAGCGGGTCAAGACGTGGCGGATTTACGACTCGGTGATTGCGTAAAACGAATCTGGCGATTGGGAACCAGTGATCAGAATGGGGTCAGGCACCGAAATCGTGACTTCATCCACGACGCGCAAGAAGTGCCGAAATCCCGTTGGGTGCCCGTTGTCGGCGAGCGAAGAGCATTTACATCGGCGAGGTGACCAGCGAGCGGTGACGGCTGACGCGCAAGCGATGGGTAGTCACTGATCGGTACTCAGCGATTGCTGAGCACTGATCACTGACCCTTCACCACGGATCACCTCGCATCGCACCGCCGCCCGGAGCTGGGAAGCAACGTGTCGCATTGGTTCTTTCAGCCCATTCTGAACAGTTACGCGCTCGTGGCGGCCACGGCGGTCGTGCTGGTGGTGTTGTTGGCAATCGGGCCCGCGTTCCGCCGCTTGACGAAGCGGCAGCGGACGGCGCTGGTCCTGCTGCGACTGGGCGTGATCGTCCTGGTCGTCTTGGCCATGTTGCGGCCTACGCACGTCAACACGACTCGCCGCCCGCAGAGCGCCGTGCTGATTGTCCTGTTTGACCAGAGCCGCAGCATGCAGTTGCCCCAGGCGTCTGCCGGGGCCACCCGCTGGTCCGCGCAGCGCGCGACACTGCAAGCGGCCTGGCCGCAGATGCAGGCCTTGTCGAAGGGCTTGGAAGTGAAGCTCTACGGGTACGATGCCGAGGCACGGCCGGTGGACTTGGCCGGCCCCTCGCTGGATCTGCCCAACGCTCCGGAAGGCCAACAGACCGACCTGGGCACGAGTCTGCACGCCGTGTTGCAGCGGGAGTTGGGCAAGCGACTGGCGGGGGTCGTCCTTCTGGGCGACGGGGTGCAGACCGCGTTTCGGCCCAGCGTGGAGATTCCTGAGGCGGGGCGCGAACTGGCTCGGCAGGGCTGTCCGTTGTACGCGGTCCCCTTCGGGCTGCCGATGGATGCCGTCCAGGCCCGCGACGTGGCCGTCGAGAGCCTGCAGGACCAATACACGGTGTTCGTCAAGAACGAGTTGCCGGTGACGGCCACGATCGCAATTCGGGGCTGTGCGAATCAACCCATTCCCGTCAAGCTGCTCGTGGAAAAACCGGGCGGCGAGGTCGAAACCGTCGGGCCGGTGAATGTCCTGGCTCGCGGGGAACGGGACCAGGTGGCGGTTGAGTTGCGTTACGTGCCGAAGCAGCCGGGAAACTACAAACTGCGGGTGCAGGCCGCCGAGCAACCCGGCGAGCTGGTGACGAAGAACAATGAACTGAGTGCCTTTCTCCGCGTGCTGGAGGGCGGCTTGAAGATCCTGTACCTGGAAGGCGAACTCCGCGAGGAACAACTCTTTTTGCGGCGGGTCCTGGAGTCTTCTCCCGACATGGAATTGGAGTTCCTGTGGATCGATGCGCGTCGCCGCGAGACGTGGCCGGTCGATGTCGCAAGCCGCCTGCGCGACGTTCGCTACGATGCGTTCATCCTGGGCGACCTGGACGCGGCGGCGCTGGGCAACGAGCAATTGCAGCTGCTGGCCGAGGCGGTCGGACGCGGCCAGGGACTGGCGCTTTTGGGCGGCTATCACAGCTACGGCGCCGGGGGCTACCGCGACACGCCGTTGGCAGACGTCATGCCGATCACGATGGATCGCCTGGAGCGGCAGGACTTCGATGCGCCGATCCGCCAGGATTTGCAGTGGCCCGGTCCGTTGCGAATCCGGCCCGCGCGTTCTCACCCGCTGGTCAGCCTGGACTTGGACGGGGACAGCGCGGCCGTTTGGCGCCAGCTGCCTCCCTTGGCGGGCGCGAACAGGTTCCAGGGCGTCAAGGACGCCGCGGGCGTGCAGGTCTTGGCGGAAAGCGACGCGGGGCAGCCTGTGCTGGTGAGCGGCGAGTATGGCCGCGGCCGGGTGGTGGCGATGGCGGGCGACTCGACGTACCGCTGGGCCATGCAGGGCTTCGACGCGGTGCATCGCCGTTTCTGGCGCCAGGTGGTGCTGTGGCTGGTGGGCCGCGAGGACCGGGAGCAGGATCAGGTGTGGGTCAAATTGGCCCAGCGGCGGTTGCAGCCCGAGGCCCGCGTGACGTTCACGGCCGGCGTGCATGCGCCCAGCGGCGAGCCGATCGCGGCGGCCGAGTTGCGCTGCGAGGTGACCCTGCCGGACGGCAGCCGCCGCGAGGTCCCCATGACGCGGGACGACGCCCAGTGGCTGGGCAGCATCGAGACGGTGACGCTGCCGGGCGATTACACCTTGGAGGTAACGGCGGTCCGGGACGGGAAGACGCTCGGCACAGGACGCGGCGAATTCCTGGTCTTCGACCGCGACGTGGAACTGAGCACGCCCGCGGCCGATCACGACCAGCTGGCGCGGTTGGCCGCCATGACCAAGCCGTTCGGCGGCCGCGTCGTGGCGCCAGAACAGGTGCCGGCGCTGTTGGAGGACATCCGCGATCGGCCGCCAGAGATGGAAATCGAAGTGCAAACGAAGTGGCAACTGGCCGACACGGGCCGCGACGCCTGGACACTGCTGTTGCTGCTGGTCGCGTTGCTGACGGCCGAGTGGTTCTGGAGAAAGAAGTGGGGGCTGGTCTGACTTCAGGAGGAACGCAGGTGCCGATCTACGAATTCTACTGCCGCGATTGCCATACGGTCTTCAGTTTCCTGGCCCGCCGGGTGAACACGACGGCGCGGCCCAATTGTCCGCGCTGCGGCAGGCCCAAGCTGCAGCGAGAGATCTCGCGGTTCGCCGTCGCCCGCGGGGGGCGGGAGCCCGCGGCGGCTGCGGGCGGCGAGCACGATCTGCCGCCGGGAATGGACGAAGCGAAACTGGAGCAGGTCATGGCGGAATTGGAATGCGACGCGGGCGCGCTGGACGAGGACGATCCCCGCCAGGCGGCGCAGCTGATGCGCAAGCTGTACGAGCGGACCGGAATGCCGCTGAACGGCAAGCTGGAAGAGGCCATGCGCCGCATGGAGGCGGGGGAAGACCCGGATCAGATCGAGCAGGAAATGGGGGATCTCCTGGACGACGAAGAACCGTTCCTCGATACCGAATCCGGCGGCCGGCTCCGCGGGCTGGCCAAGAAACTGCGGGCTCCGGAGGTCGATCAGACGCTGTACGAGTTGGACTGAGGCCGAACCGCGCTGTCCGGGGTCACGCGGCGCTCGCCGCCACGCCGCGCCGGCGTTTGACACCGTTCGAGAAATGACGGCCGCCCATCCCAGGCAGCCGTCAGCCACCGGGGAATGGTCAGCAAAAACACGGGACTGCAGTTTTCCAGCGAGGCTCAGTCTTGCAACGCGTAGTCCCGGATCAGGCGCAGATTGTCGGGCGGCGTCTCCAACGGCAGGGCGCCGGTGCCCATGACGCACTGGGGGCGGCCGCCGACGATCTCCAGGACGCGGTCGATGGCTCGATAGATCCGTTCCGGTTCGTGACAGGCCACGACGCCGGGGTCGAGGTTCACGCGGATCTTGACCTGGGGATGCGTGCGCGACACGCGTTCCACAAACGCGGCTTGATCGGTTTCCACGTTGCAGGCGACGTAATTCGTGCCGGTCGACAGGATGTCGTCCAGAACGGGCACGGTGTTGCCGCCCATAATGCACGGCACCGGATGGCCGAGGCAGTCGGCGGCCAGTTCCAGGATTCGCCGCAGGGCGGGCATTTCCACGTCGTGAAACTGCTGCGGCGAGAGCAGCGGCGGCGCGGCGGCCGATTCAAAGAAGGCCACATCCAGGCCCGCCGCCGCGACCGCCCGGCATAGCACCGCTTGGTTTTCCGCCAGCCGCATCAACATGCGACGCGTGTCGTCGGGCCGCAACGCGGCGTCCAGGCACAGGTCGTTGATGCCGCGCAGGTTAAACGCAATGGAGAACGGCCCCGCCACCGGCAGCCGCACGTCGGCGTCGGGGAACTCGCGTTTCAGCCGCTGGGCGACGCCCAGCACCATGGCGATCCGCCCGTCCCGCTTTGCGTCGAACGGTTTCAGTTGCAGCCCCTCGTCGAGCGACGACAGCAGCGGTTGATGGATCGCCGGAATGGCGTCCCCGCCCATGTTCTCCACCTTCGCCCCGTAGGCCTCAGCTTCCAAGTTGTAGATATCGATCCCAACGGCAATTACCTGCTGATGGTATTCCAGATAAGCTAGGCGATGCCCGTGGAACAGCAGTTCCGGATCGCGGGACACGTCCCACGGACAGCGGCCGACAAACCGGGCTGCGTGTTCGTACACGACCGGCGTGAATGCGATTTTCATGAGCTGTTCCACCTTTTCCCGGATGCTAGAGCAGGTCTTCGATGCGGGAATAGTTTTTCAGGTCCAACAGGTTCTCGTTGTAGGGCGTTTGTCCGCCGGTCGTGTCGCGGATGTCGCGGTCGATATAGTACTCGTTATGCGGCTTGAAGCCGGGCAGGGTCAGCACATTGACGAACACGTCCAGGCCCCGGTGACCGGTTCCCGGCGGCATGTAGACGAAGGAGCCGGGCTGCAAAGGATGCTGTTCGTAGCGGGTCAGGTCGCGGAGGTCGGGCCAGACGATCAACGAGGCCGCCCGCCCGTAGGTGTTCAGCTGGTAGGCCTGCGGGTCAAGGACCAAATACAACTCGGACTGAGTGCTGCCGCTGCCAATGGGCCGGGAAGGATGGAAATGGCTGGGCGACGACTCCTTGGGGATGTTGACCACGTGGCTGTTGACCCAATTCAAACCGTCGTCCGATTCGCCGGGGTAATTGTAGAACCAGGTGAGCGGCAGCCGACGGAAGGGATCGAAATCCGGATTGCAGCCGCCGGCGGTGTCGGCCAGGTACCGCAAACGCCGCGCGGCCGACACATGGCTGGTCGGTCGCCGAACGTTCTCCAAGGCCAGACAGTCGAACTGGCCGCGGACGTGGATTTCCTCCCCGCCGGACGCGATCAACTGGTCGCCGGCCAGGACGGGCTCGTAGGAGTCGAGCTGTTTTGTCGAGCAGCCCGACTGGCGGCAAAGCCGGAACAGGGAGCCGATCGCCGCCTCGACACGCTCGTCGCTGGACCAGGGTCGCGCCAGATGGTCCAGCCTCCACAGTTCGCCGGCAAAATCGCCGACAAATCCCGCGTCGGTCCACCGGCTGAGGATCGCTTGGACCGGAACGGCCGCTGCCGACGACACCATCGGCAGGCCCGCTTTCAGACGCTGGAGCGTCTCGGCCAGCGCTGGATCGAGCGGATCGGGCCGGTACTCGTCCGGCAACCGGCATCCGTCGCCTTCCTGCGTGCGGTAGCCCCGCGGCAAGAGCGCCTCGCCGTGCCCGCGGTAAATCCAAAAGACCCGCATGCCGCCGTGTGCCGAACGCAGGACGCAATCGCCGTCGATCTGAACGAGGCTGAGCCGCAAGTCGGAATGGTTGCGTTCAAAGACGGCTCGCATTTCGGCAAACCGCGGACGATCGTCGACGTGGAGGATGAGGACCTGGCCCATGACTTGACTCCTGGTTTCCCGACGGCACTCCCCCGGCCCGCGTGGTCGAACGCGGCTCAACCGGCCGAGCCGCAGCGAACCCTGCCCGAGACCGTGTTAGCACGTCGTGCGGGGGCCGCTGAGGCCGCCTGGGGCGAAGCCGGTTGAGCCCTCGGCCTGACTTTGCCGGCAACGCATTGCCCGCCCCCGGCCGCCCAACCCCGAATCGCCGGTTTGGCTACCCGCTAAACCTTGACTTCCGGCACCTCGAACGGCTTGCGATAAAAGCCCCTGACCAACTCGTTGGCCTGGGCATTGTCCTTGATGCACTCGTTGGCCGTGTCGCATTCCAACCACGGGCCGAGGGTCGATTCGCCCGGATCGACATCGTGTGCTTTGAGGTGTTCGACGTAGCGGTCGAACATTTCCTGGAACACGGGCAGATCGCCGATTTGGGCGCGGACGTCGGCGGCCGAGGCCCGCTGGCCCAAGCGGTAGGAGAGATTGCCCGCGTGGCAGAGGTTGGTGGACAGGTGGCCCTCCAGCACGTCGGCGTTCAAGTCCTCGCGCTTGCCGCTCCGCAGGGCTCGGATGAAGTTCCCGAAGTGATCCTCGCGGCCGGTAAACCGTTTGATCTCCTTGCCTTGGTTGTCGAAGACCAGGCCCGCGTGCATCATCACGTAGCCCCCTTCGCACTGGACGCACGTGTCCACGCCGCGGCCGCGGAACAGCGACATGGCCTTGGTGTCCTTGCCCGCCCGCAGGTTGTGGACTTCGTACAGGATCGGAGCCGACGGATAGTCGTAGTACATGATCTGGGTGTTCGGCACGTCGCCTGCGTCGTTAAAGACGAACCGGCCCCCCACGCTCATCACGCGCCGCGGCAGCGTGGTTTCGCCCAGCAGCCAGCGGGCGACGTCCACCTCGTGGACGCCCTGGTTGCACGACTCGCCGTCGCCCATGTTCCACGTGAAGCTGCAATCGTATTGGAGGCGATCGCGGTAGATCGGCTCCTTGCGGGCCGGGCCGCACCACAAGTCGTAATCCAGGGTTTCCGGAATGGGGAGCGGTTCGCTGCGTTTGCCGATCGGCGTGCGGGCCTTGTTGGCAAAGCACACGATGTACTGGATTTTGCCCAACTGGCCTGAGCGGAGGTAGTCGATCACCTGCCGATCCGTGTCCCGCGAACGGGCTTGGGTGCCGACCTGCACCAGACGGTTGTATTTGCGGGCCGCGTTGACCATCTGCCGCCCCTCCCAGATGAAATGGGCCAGCGGCTTTTCCACGTACACGTGCCGTCCGGTTTCGCAGGCCCAGATCGTGGGCAGTGAGTGCCAGTACTGCATCGTGGCCACGGAAATCACGTCGAAATCCTTGCGATCCATCAACTGGCGGACGTCGACCACCTGGGCGGGCCGGTTGCCGTAACTCGCCTCGATGCGTTTGGCGAATGCCTCCAGTCGCGTGCGGTCGGGATCGCAGACCGCCGTGATGCGGACGCCCGGCTGGCCGCCGAACGCCGAGACGTGGGCCCCGCCACGGCCGCCGCAACCGACGACGGCCATGCGGATCTCCTCGTTGGCTCCCAAGACGCGCGAGCTGGCGACCATCGGCAGCCCGACCGCCGCGGCAGCAGCCGCAACCGATTGACGAACGAATTCACGACGGGTGACGGACATGGCGGGTCTCCTGACGACGAAGGGGTGAGCGTGGACATGGCGACGTTGGCTCAGCCCGGACAACGTCCCGATCCGCCGCCACCGCGACAGACCGGTTGCCGGCGCCGGTCGAGTCCGATTATAGCGACCGGAAGGCAGCATTGCATCTCCCAAGCCTGCCAATCCGCATACCGAGGCGTCGCAGACCTCGCCGCTCTTGAAGACGAATCCCCGGCGGCGCCAGCCAATCCCGCTTTCGGCGCCCGGAAAGTCCGAACCACGCCTGGGAACGTGAAAAAGGCTCAGGCTTCTTCCGACGATACCAGTTGCTCATCGTCGGGGCCCAGATGCATGAACGCCGTCGACACCTCCTCCGACGGCACGCAATTGGCGAACAAAGACATCCAGCATTTGGCCTTGTAGGTTTGGCCGATCTTGGCAGACTTCTCCCCGTCATCGGTTTTCAGCGTCGGAATCGGGAGCAGAATGTGGTGAGGGAAACCACAGTCGCGCCGCGTTTGCATAAAGGCTCGTGATCGCCGGCCCACAACTGCCATTCGGACAGGGGAGTACGAGTAGCCGACTCTCTACGGTCGGACGAACGAGGCTAGACGGATCTGATGTCGCGGTCGCCACGGACAATTCTGGATACTTCGAGGTTCCCGCCGATCACTCGGTAGAAAACCACGTAACTGCCCACCATCGTGGCGTGAACGCCCTCACCAAGGTCTTCCCGGACTTAGCCCAGCCCCGGCTGACGTGCGACGAGTCGGCATTTGGCCTTGACCCGCTCGACCCAATTTCGCGCCGAAAAGGACAGGCATTATTGATGGCGGGTCGGTTTGCTGGTAGGATGATTCACGGACGCAGAGTTTTTTGGGGGAGGGTGACGCGATGACTGTAGCTCGAAGTCAATTGGTGGATTTGGGCGTAACTCGTTACTATCACTGCATTTCCCGCTGTGTCCGGCGGGCGTTCTTGTGTGGGGAGGGGTTTGAGCATCGGAAGCAGTGGATTGAAGACCGGTTGGAGTTGCTGGCCGGGTGTTTTGCGGTTTCGGTTTGCGGTTTCGCGGTGATGGATAACCATCTGCACGTGCTGGTGCGGCTGGATGGGGACGCTGCCAAGGCCTGGTCGGCGGAGGAAGTGGTTCGCCGCTGGATCACGGTCTATCCGCCCAAGTCGGCCACGGGGGAGGAGATCGAGGTCGTTCAGGCCTGGATCGATCATCAGGCGCAGGACGAGAAGCGGGTGGAGTTGCTGCGTCAGCGGCTGGCCAGCTTGGGGTGGTTCATGAAGGCGCTGAAGGAGCCGCTGGCCCGGATGGCGAACAAGGAGGACGAGTGCAAGGGCACGTTTTGGGAGAGCCGGTACAAGTCGATTGCCATTCTGGACGAGGAAGCCTTGCTGGCGACGTGTGCTTATATCGACTTGAACCCGGTGGCGGCGGGGGTTGCGGCGGCTCCTGAAACGAGCCGGCACACGTCGGTGCGGCAGCGGGTCCAGCACGCGAAGGCGGAAGGGAAGCTGGACGATCTGAAGGCGGCCGGCTCGGGCAGCGTCGCGGGCAGCCGTGCGGTGGGAAACGTCGAGCAGGATTTCTGGCTGTGTCCGGTGGAAGACCGTCGCCGCCTGGGGGCGAAGCGGGAGGGGATGCTGGAGGGTTTTTCCTTGGGCAGCTATTTGCTGTTGGTGGACTATACCAGCCGTTTGTGCCGCCAGGGGAAGGCGCGGGTGAGCGGCGAAGTGACGGCGATCCTGGACCGCTTGGGCACCAGCGCCGATATCTGGGGCCGTCGCATCCAGCAATTGTTTGGGAAGGCGCGGCTGCTGGGAAGCTATTTCACGACCGATCGCCAGCGGTTGCGGGAGTTGGCCCGCGAGCGCGGCGTGCATCATCTGGACAACCTGGCAGCGAGCACGGCATAGGTCACCTGCGCTGCACGGGCGAAGCCGCGGGTCTGGTACTGGCCCAACGCCAAGCCGGGGCACCGCACGCCCAATGAAGTCCTGTACGCGTCCTGGGGCATGGCCGAGTGGACGTCTGTACTGGTGGAATGCCTAGCCGGCATCCGGGACCAAAGCGGCCAGTTGCGGCGTGTGGAGCTGGCACCCGCTGGGCTGCTGCGCGTGGCGCGTGTGACGGCCCGCTACGCCGCCTCTGGGCGATCGCTTCGAGCGGAAGACATTCCGCGTCACTTATTTTTCCAAGAGTGCCGACTTCAGACCGGGCAGCCCGGCGTCGCATTCAACGTAGTGAACCGTAAGCGTCCGATATAAGCACCGTTGACGGCTGGCGTAATCTGGCGGGGTGTTTTTTTTCGCACCCTGTGCAATGGAGGTTACGCCAAGATGACTCGGAGAGTGAATCAGGTTTTGTGGGCCCAGTGGCGGGAGCGGCTGGAACGACAGCGCAAGAGCGGGCTTTCGATCGCGGAGTTCTGTCGACGGGAAGGGGTATCGGCGGTCACATTTCAGACTTGGAGACGGAAGTTGCAGGGCGAGTCCCCGGATCGTTCGTCGGCCACCGGAGGTGCTGTGGGTGTCCGCGGTGGGAAGGTGTCTGATACGATCGCGCCGCGTCGGAGCCCACGCCCGGCGCGGGACGCCGCCACGGCGACGGCAGGCAGGGCGAACTTTTTGGAACTGCCGGTGGTTGGGACACGTTCGGGGACGTGGATCGAGTTGACGTTGGTGGATGGGACCATCGTCCGGATCCCCCAACAGAATCTTGCGGCACTGCAAACGGTGTTCACGATCTTGCGCGGTGGTGCGATGGCCTCGCTGGCCGGTGAGGTGTCGCATGCTTAGTCTCTCACCTGCGGTCAGGATCTTCGTCCACGCCCTGCCGACAGACATGCGCAAGAGCTTCGACTGGGACCGGCACCGAAAAGGGAGCCGGTTTCCGCAGGGAAGCGGGGGCCAGGAGGTGGCTGCAGGACGATGGGGGTAGAGAATGGCCCATCTCCTGGGTAGATCGGCGGTTCCTCCATGAATACGCCGCCCGGCTCTCGGGCGATGCGGTCTTTTTGTACTTGTTTCTGGCCGCCGTCAGCGACCCCAACGACGATCGTTCCACCCTGCTGATTCAACATGCCGCAAATCACCTTCGCCAGTGATTCGACCGGGGTCCGCGCGCCCCGGACCTCCGTCGTCTCGGTCTGGCCTCGGGCCGCGATTTTCTTGACGTCAACGTTCACGCTTCGCCTCCTTGGATCAGCGCGGCGATCTGGTTTGCATCCTGGAGCTTTGGCAGATACTTCTCGGCCAGTTCCTGATACCGCCGAAACTGGGCGGTCGCAAACAGCCGCGCGTCGTCTTCGGGCCCGAACGATTGAACCCAGTTTCCCTTACGGTCTTTGACTTCGGGGATGTCGTGTCGCATGGCCAGTTCCAGCATGTCGATGACGCGCAAGTCGGACAGGATTGGCGTCTTCTGAAACGTCAAGCCCGGTTGCAGTTCGAAGGGCGATTTCGGCTGGCCGTGCTCGTCGTGTACTCGATACGGATTGAGCAGTTGCCGGGCGATCGCCACGTGTTCGTGGACCAGAAAGGCGCGGCGTGCGATGGCTGCAAGGCGTGTCCCACAGCCGCTCGGCTTTCGCCTGACCGTGGCCCCCGCTTCCCGTCGCCGTCCCTGTCTCCAAGAGACTCGGCATCTCAGGCCAGTTCGCACGACAAAGTTGCAGGTAAACCTCGCGTTCTTGTAGATAGCCGATCCGAGTCGATCTGCCGCGATCCTGGCTCCGACTCACCGTCAGCGGCACGGCGGCCGAGTCCGGCCTGGGCTCATGATTTCGACGAAACGTACCCCCGCAAGGCACCCCAAAGGAGGCAATTGCTGTGCCGTGCTCCATCCTCATGCGTCCGGCGGAAGCACCCGAACAGGTCGGGACACTCCGCGATACCACCTGCCCGGCGCGCGGACCGGTTCGTTTTTCGCCGCGTTTCGGGTACAATTTGGTTTGGCCCTCACCTTTGGCCCACTGGCTCCATTTGCGATCCTGTGGCCGAATCGGGAACGCCCAGACAGATGCGGTACCGCGACCGAACACAGAGTCCGACATCGCCTTCGACGGCTTCCAGCCTGCTGGATCGCGTCAAGCTGCGCGATGGCCACGCATGGCTTCGCTTGGTCCACGTTTACGGTCCGCTGGTCTACTGGTGGTGCCGGCGAGACGGTCTGCAGCCCGACGACGCGGCGGACGTGGCCCAGGAAGTGTTTACCGTGCTGGTCGCGAAGATCTCGGATTTCCGCCGGGATCGCCAGGAGGACACGTTCCGGGGCTGGTTGAGGACCATTACGCGAAACAAGCTGCGCGATCATTTTCGCTTGGCCGCGCGATCGGTTCCCGGTCAGGGTGGGAGCGATGCGAATCGCTTGCTGGCTCAGATCCCTCAAGTCCTGCCGCAAACGCCCAGCCACAGCGATATCGATGCTGCCGAGCAGTACGTGTTGGACCAAAACGTCGTGGAGTTGGTGCGGACGAGTGTGGAACTTCCTACCTGGCAAGCGTTCTGGATGGTCGGTGTGCAGGGACGTCCTGTGGCGGACGTCGCGGACGAATTGGGGATGACTCCAGCCGCAGTTTACAAAGCCAAGTACCGAGTGATTCGGCGATTTCGCCAGGAGCTGGGGAACTTGCCGGATTGAGTTTCCTGGTCACAGGCATTCGGGGTGTAAGCCTGCCTGGTCTTGGTCGGCAAGCTGGAAGCTTGCCCCCACGTTAGAGACAGCAGTAAGTCATGGTTGCTTCCAATTGCCCTGACCGCACGACGTTGTACGCGCTGCTGGTCGGCACTCTCGACGAGGCCGAACTCGACACGGTCGTCGCCCATGCCGGCATCTGTCCCGCATGTCAGTCCTTGCTCGAGCGTATCGACGAATCGGCCGATGCGGTCATCTCGCGTCTTCGAAGGTGTTCCAGCGATCTCGAGGATTCGCCGGCGCGGCGCGAGGCAGCGTTGGAACGTTTGTTGGTAAAGGCTGTCGCGCTGGCCGACGCCCTGGGCGACTCGCCGGCCGGACGCGCAGACAGAACCGCTATTCCGAGCCAATTGGCTGAGTATCGGCTGCTGGAGAAGCTCGGTGTGGGTGGCATGGGGGCCGTCTACCGGGCGGAGCATACCAAGCTGAGACGGATCGTTGCAGTGAAGATTCTGCCGGAGGATCGCACGCGGAACGCGACTGCCGTGGCGCGATTCGAGCGGGAGATGGAAGCGCTGGGCCGGTTGAACCACCCGAACATTGTCCAGGCGTTTGATGCCCGCGAGATCCAGGGGATTCACTTCCTGGTGATGGAGTACATCCAGGGCCTCACGCTTTCGGAACTCGCCGCACGACACGGCCCGCTGTCCATCCCCGACGCTTGCGAGTTGGTCCGGCAGGCGTCCGTGGGCCTTCAATACGCTCACGAACACGGCTTGGTACACCGCGACATCAAGCCGTCGAATCTGATGCTGGCGAAAAGCGAAGAGCCGATAGCAAGGAGCGTCGAGCCGGACCGATACGGATGCCCGGCCCCTAATCCTCCTAATCCTCAGCCTTCAGCCCTCGTGAAGATCCTCGATCTAGGCTTGGCTTTGTTGCAGGGGCTCGACGCTCATTCCCATGGCGATTTGACCCTTACGGGACAGATCACGGGCACGATCGATTACATGGCCCCGGAACAGGGCGACAACAGCCACGCCGTGGATATTCGCGCGGACCTGTACAGTCTGGGAGCGACGATGCACAAATTGTTGGTTGGCGAGCCGCCTCTCGCGGCGTCGGGGCACGACTCGCCGCTGCAGAAAATGACGGCGTTGGCCACCCAGGACGTACCCTCCCTGGCCGAGCGTTGCCCCCGAGCGCCTGCCGAACTGGTTGCCGTCGTGGATCGCATGATGGCGAGAAATCCACGGGAGCGGTACGTTACACCGGGAGAGGTCGCGGCGGCCTTGGAGCCGTTTTGCGCGGGGGCGAACCTGCCCCGTCTGCTCGATGCGACGCGCGATGATACCGCTAAGACGTCGTCAGCGGCGGAGGCTACGGACGACGCCCCTTTCACGCCCGATGCGGTCCCCAGTCGACGATCACGAAGATCCGCCGTTGTGTTAGTGGGCGCGATCCTTTTCGCTGTTGTCGTCGGCGGTTTGCTGGCGGGAGTGGTTGTCCTTCGCATCAAGGATCGGCAAGGTGAAATCGTCGCCGAGGTCACGGTGGCGGACGGCCATTCCGTGGAGCTGGTAGATCGACCGGAGCCCAACTCGCAGACCGGCATTCCCCAGTCCGGTTCCGCAGCTGGGGCCTTGACGCAAGGCAAGGCCGCCGGTCTCGGTCCGCCCCTGGCCATCGCTCCCTTCGACGCCGCCACCGCGAAGCAACACCAGCAAGCTTGGGCCGAATACCTGGGCCTGCCGGTCGAGTACGAAAACTCACTCGGCATGAGAATGCGGCTCCTCCCGCCCGGCGAGTTCGAGATGGGCCTGAGCCCTGATGAGATCGAACGCCTGTTGAAGCAAGGACGGTCGCTGAACTTGCACGATTGGTTCCTCAAACAGCTTCCCATGGCCGCACCGCGCCACCGGGTACGGATCACGCGGCCCTTCTTTCTGGGCGAAGCCGAGGTGACGCAGGGTGAGTTCCTCGACGTGATGGGCTGCAACCCGAGTTGGTCCCCTACGGGTGAAGGTGCCGAGAAAGTCCTGGATCGTGACACGAAGCGGTTCCCCGTCGAGCGGCTGACGTGGGATGAGGCGGTCGAGTTCTGCCGCCGACTGGGCGAGCGGCCCGAGGAGCAATCGGCCGGTCGCAAATACCGCTTACCCACGGAGGCGGAATGGGAGTATGCGTGCCGCGCGGGCACGACCTCGATGTTTTCGTGCGGAGATGACCTGAAGCAACTTGAGAGACATGCCTGGCTCGGCGCGAACTCGGGGCTCGCGACGCATCCGGTGTGCGAGAAACTCCCGAACGCCTGGGGCGTTTGCGATCTGCACGGCAACGTGTACGAGTGGTGTGGCGATTGGTTCCAAGCCGCCTACGAAACGGCCGATCTGCCGGCCGATCCTACCGGCCCAGAGTCCGGTAGTTACCGCGTCCAGCGAGGCGGCTGCATGGTCGATCACGCCTGGATGTGCCTTTCCGCGTTTCGCAATCGCGCTCCACCCGAAGCCCGCCATGACAACACGGGTTTCCGCGTCGTGTGCGACATCCCCGCTGGTCGCCGCGAATCCCGCTAGGCGCCCCCTCAGGCCGCTCTTTGGACCGCTCGGCTCCCGGAGTCCGCGATTACCGCCGGCCTGACAACCTTCCGCTCTCCAAGTCCAGAATGTGCGGGTAATCGCGCCGTTATATAGGTAGCGGCTATGGTTGTTGGAGACCGTAATGAGTCCTTCCGCCCGAAGGAGAGCATGATGAAGTGCAGAAATCTTCGTCCCCCCATTTCCTTCCCCAAATCTGGCAACGGGGGGTTGATTACCGAGCCCCGCCCCAATCGTCAGTTCGCCCGCGGAAAGTGGCGGGCCCTGGTCATGCACCCAGCGTTGGTGCTCCCATGCGTCCTTTTGTGTTTGTCCGTCGTTTCGCCCTCGGCCCCGGCCAAGGACAAGGAGCCGGACTTCCGCGGCAAAGTCCAGACGGAGGTTCTTGGGGACGCGCCCCAGAGCGGTGAAGGCGAGTTATGCACCAGCCCGGACGGGCGGCGGTTTGCCTTCTGGACCCGCGCGGGCGGGAAAGTGGGTTGCATCGTGGACGGGGAACTCGCCGGGAAACACGACGGACAGGCCAGCAACGAGGTCTACTTCAGCCCCGACAGCCAGCACGCCGCCTGGATTGCCGAGGAGGACGGAAAGCAGACCGTGGTCTGTGACGGCCAGCCCGGCAAGGCCTACTCCGGCGTTCCCTCGCAGAGTATCTGCTTCAATCCCGCCAGCGGCGAAGTCGTCTACGTGGCCAGCGAAGGCCAGGACACCTTCGTTGTGGTCGGCGAAAAGGAGGTCGCCAAACAGCACGCCGTCGTCGCCTATCATGTCGCCGTCAGCCCGGACGGAAAGCGGCTGGCCTGGCTCCGCCAGCGGAAACCCGACCGCGCCTACACCGCGTCGAACGTGGTGCTGGTGGTCGACGGCCAGGAGACCGGGCCGGAGTACGCCGACGCCGACGGCGAGTCGCTGACATTCAGCCCGGACAGCCAGCGGATCGCCTTCGTGGCCACGATCGACAAGGAACAGTGCTTCGTGGTGGACGGCGAGCCCGGACCGGGGCAGTACAGCATTTCGGATCTGACGTTCAGCCCCGACAGCCGGCGCGTCGCCTACGATGCGAGCAACGGCCGGAGGCACTACGTCGTCGTGGACGGGGAAATGGGCCCCGAGTTCAATGCGCCGATCGAGGGTCGGCTGTGCTTCAGTCCGGACAGCAAGCACGTCGCTTATGCGGCGCGCCTCGGAAGCCTCTACCTCGACGGCAAGGAAATCCCGGAAATCACGGGAAGACTGGAGCATCGCCGCGCGCTGGCCTTCAGCCCGGACAGCTCGAAGCTGGCCTGCGGCGTCGACATGGTTCGCGGCCCGGACGGAATCCTGCTCTTCGACGTCGCCGGCAAAAAGATCGGCGAACATCTCCAATTCGAGGGCGGCTGGGAGCGTCCCCTGGCCGTCGCCTGGAGCCCGGACAGCCGCAGCATCGCCTGGTTCGGTTCGTACTCGGCCTGCTACAACGACCAGTTGATCGGCACGTACTTCGGCAAGCACTCGGGCGTGAACTCGCAGTTGCCCAGACCGCTGCGCGTTGGCTTCGACGACGACGGTATCTGGTTCGTCGTGGTTCACGAGGCCAAAGTCCAACGCGTGACGGCTCGCCCGGCCGGAACAGCGCCGGAACCCAAGACGCAACCTAAGCCGCCCCCGGCTTCCCAACCCGCCGCCAGTCCCACCGCGGCCGTCACCGCCCGACCGGACGAGACCCCTCGCGCGATGGCGACCGACGCGTTCCGGGATTGGACCGACGCCACCGGTCAATACCACATCGAGGCGAAACTCGTGGCGACAAAGGACGGCTGGGTCCTGTTGGAGACAAAAGATGGCAAGAAGATCAGCCTGCCGATCAGCAAGCTCAGCGCTGCCGACCAGGCCGTCGTCGAGAAATCCGATTGAGGATCCAGACGCGCGAACATTAAGGAGAGCGAGATGCATTCCCCGACCCAACGAACGCGTATTTCCTGTCCGCAGTGCCACAAGGGACTGCTGATTGGCAAGTCGCACCACGGTCGCACGTTCCCCTGTCCGCAGTGCCAGGCGAAGCTCCACATCGCGGCCGACGGTTCGGCGGCGGACTTGGTGCATCAAGCCCGGCCGGCGACTCCGCCGCCTTCAGCGTCTCCTCCAAACATCCCGCACCGGCCATCGCCTCCTGCCCACACGCCACCGGCACCGCCGGCACCTCCGGCACCGAGTACCGCCGAGGTCCCCGTGCCGACTGACGGAGGCGGGCTCGCCACCGGTACCACCGCGTCCGGGACGCCGTGGCCGTTGATCGCGGCCGCGGTCGTCACCGGCTGTTTTCTGCTGCCCTACTTCCGTGCTTCGGCGGTCGGCAGGACGTCGAGCAACATGCCGTTTGAGCACATGTCGGGCGAACTGGGAGCGTCGATGGTATGGGGTTGGCACCTATGGTGGGGCTGGCTGGGATTGCTGTTGGGCGCAGCGACGTTAGGCGCCGGCGTCCTGCGTCGGCGCCGGCCCGAGTTGGACGCCCTGGCGGCAAAAGCCGAAGCGGCCGGATTCGCCGCATTGACCGCGCTGCTGCTCTTAGGGCTGCTGCTGGGACTGGCCGGTATCGGCGTATCGATGTACGTCGAGGACCTGGGCAGGCGCGTGCCTGTGACCAATCTGTCGGCGGAGATGAATCGAGTCGCCCAACAGCAGCCCGGGGCGGGGTTCGTACAAATGCTAGGCGGCCGGATGCAGCACGAAGCCGACGTGACGGTCATTCCCCTGGGAATTATCGTCCTCCTGGCCGCAACGGGATTCGGGCTGTTTCGCACAGCGCCGACGCTGCTGCACGCAGTTCGGTCGGTCCCATCGGCCAGCGCCGCACGGCCTTCGCAAGAAACCCGCGCCAGCGGCCGAGTGGCGCTGCCCGCGCTGCCCGCGAAGCTGAATCCAAAGGTCGTGGGCGCGGCAGTCGCAGGGGTTCTGGGTTTGATCGTAGTGATCGGTGGGCTGGCTTGGTCTGGTGGACCATCAGGACCGGACTGGCTAGAGGGCACCTTTCACGGGCCGTCGGGAAACACCATCGTCATCGATGTGGGAGGCCGCAAGATGCGGGTCAGGGACCCCGATGAGGGAAGCCAGACCATCAAGATCCTCTCCGTCTCGTATCCCCGGCCGGGTGTAGCAGAAATCGAGTTGCAACGGGGCTCGGAAACCCGACGCACCCGATTCACGAGAACGGCCAACGGAGTGCGCACCGAGCGACTCACACCGTCAGGCTCATGGCGGCATGAAACCACGTTCCACCGTTGATGCGGCCGGAGGATGTCCCAAGAGGTGGCGATTGTGGGCGAAAGGAGCGACGATGCATCGGACGAACTTGGTTCTCGGCGTGTGGATCGGGATGCTTTCCGTGTGGCCAGATGCGAATCCGGCGAGGGCGGAGATAACCGCCGAGCAGTTCCACGCGACTATCCGCGCGAAAAACCCGTCGTACCGCAACACGGGCAAATTCACCGTGGAAAACGGCAAGATCGTCGTGGCCAGCTTGTCGAAGGGGAACCTAAGGGACCTGACGTTCCTCGCCGAGTTGCCGCTTCAAGATGCCTGGGTGATCCTGGCGGCTAATCCGATCACCGATTTGGCCGGGCTACGGGGGGCAAGCGTCAAGAAACTCTCGCTGGCTAGCTGCGGTGTGGAACTGGAAGATCTTTCGCCGCTGGCCGGCATGAAACTCGAAATGCTCGACATCAACGGCAACCCCTTCATCCGCGACATTTCGCCGCTGAAGGGCATGCCGCTGAAGCAACTCTCCATCCACGGCACGCAGGTTTCCGACCTCACGCCGCTGGCGGGGATGCGACTTGAGGAGCTTCGCCTGATGCCGAATATCGTCGCCCACGGCTGGGAGGTGGTGCGGGGGATGAAGTCGCTCCGGATCCTGTCCCCGGACTGGACGCCCAACTCGACGCCTCAGGAGTTCTTCCGCAAGCTCGACTCCGGACAGTTCGGGCCGGTCCGCGACCCCGAGACGCTTGAACCCATCGGGCCGGTCAAGCCGTCGTGGGATACGGAAATGCACGACCCTGAAGATGACCTCGACGATGGCGGAGGCGCCATGTCTGCGCAGCCCCCGCCGCGCGAGCCGCCCGACATGGCCGGCCCTGGCGGTCGCCCTGGGCGGGACGGCAAGGTCGAGCCCCAGGGCCCCTCCGGCCGGCCCGATCCGTCCAAGTGGGTCTTCCGCGGCAAGGAACTTGGACCCCTCGGCGAGCCCGTCACTCACTACCACGTGCGGAGCGTCATGGGAGTGGGCTACATCGCGAGCGACGACCAGCAGCACTACGTGAGCGTCGTCAGCAAGCCGATCCCCGGCACCGGTTCCAACGGGCAGGCTTACGTCGTGGACGGGCGGCAGGTCGGCGAGGTCTTCGGCTCCTCCCACTCGTTCTGCTTCAGCCCCGACGGGCGGCGCTATGCGTGGATCGCGTGGCGCGCCGAGCGGGGCGGCAAGGCCCAGCCCGTGCTGATGCTGGACGGCAAGCCCGTCGCCCAGCCGGCCGTGGAGGACTACACCGAGGTGGTCTTCTCGCCGGACGCCAAGGCCGCCTGGGCGGCCACCGTCACCACCCCAGACGTCGGCGACTCGCAGCGTGGGGCCGTGTGGATCGACGGCCAGGCGCTGCCGGTCCGACACCACGAGGTCTGCGAGCTGACCTTCAACGCCGACGGCTCGAAGCTGGCCTGGTGGGGCCTGAACCAAAAGACCGAGCAGATCGGCCTGGTCGTCAACGGCAAGGCCCACGCCGGGCCCTACCCGCTGGAGGGCAAGATCTTCCGGCTGTCCATGAATCCGGAGACGCGCCTATGGATCCGCTTCGCGCCTGCGGGCGAGTCGTTGGCCTACAGCACCAGCGTGGCACCGACGCACGTCTTCCACGACGGTCGACAGGACCCGCAAGCCGAGCGCGTCGGACCGATCATCTTCAGCCCCGACGGCAAGCAAATGGCCTACCGAGCCGAGACGGACCGGGGCGGCCAGGTCCTCGTCGTCAACTCCAAGGTGGTCGAGAACACCATCGTGAGCTGCCCCGTCTTCAGCCCCGACTCGCAGCGACTTGCGTACATACGCGGTACGGACGACGGCGCCGAGCTGGTCGTCGATGGCCGGGGCGTCGCCAAACTCCGGTGCGACCCGGCTGTTATGCCCTGTGGCGATTGCGAGGGCGATCACGCCGGGCTAATCGCCTTTAGCCCGGACAGCCGGCACGTCGCAGCGGTCAACCTCGACGGCATGCACATCCAGGTCTGGCTGGACGACCGCAAGCTCGACGACTTCTACCTGGAGTCCGAGCGGGCGGCGATGACCTTCCCCAACGACATGTACTGCCCGCACTCGCTGTCGTTCAGCCCGGACGGGCGGCACTTGGCGATGGCCCTGACCACCGGCGACGTCTGGATCGACGGGCATCGGCTCAAGTACGACCGCCTGCCGCGGCACTTCCGCATCCTCTGGGACGACAACGACCGCCTGCACTTCCAGGCCGCCAAGGACGATGTGGTGCAACTGGTGCAGGTCTCGCTGGGCGGCGAGCCGTCGAACTGGGCGATCCGTGCCCCGGGCGGCGGGGCCGCCGGGCAGACCGCGATGGTTCTCGACGCCCCCGGCGCCCAGGACGCCCCGACGCTCCAGCAGGGCGACGTCGAGATCCCCGGCGCCAAAATCGTCGGCACGTACACGAGCGGTCGAGAAGCGTCCACAGTGTACGAACTGAAGGGCGTGCAGTTCTGCGTCTGGCCCGAGGGGTGGCGAAGCGCCGCCGGCTCGCCGCCACGTCTGTGCCTTGTGGGTAGGACGATTTCTCCCAACACAAGGCTGGAGATCGGCAAGTTCTCCGTCGACCACGCGGCCCCGAACGGACCGTCCGTCAACATGAGCTATTTCGACTTCCCGGTGCGCGATTCGCGGTACATTGCCTGGATCCGCGAATCGTTGGAAACCTATCTGGCGTGGAAGAAGGTGGCTGTCGAGAACAAGGTGGAGCGTTACGACAAAAAGCTGCCGACGTACACGCCGGCCAACGAGCCCGAGTGGAAGTTCATCCGCCGCACGCGGAACGCGCTAGAGTTCCACGTCGACCACCGTGGCGACGACGTGATGTACACGCTGTACTGCGAATACGTCGGGCCGTTGGAGACGCCCAACCAGATGAAACTCAAGCCCGTCCTTAGCGAGATCGCCGCCGGCAACGGCGCCGAGACCATGCTGGCCGTGCTGAACAATCTGGATGCGTTCGTCGAGGTCCACAAGTATCTTGTCGATACTCAGACTGGCAGAGCCAAGGATCTGGATGCCAGGTTCACCGTGCCTGGCGAAGACGAACCCGCGGCACCCGCCCAACCGCCGGCCGCGCCGCGAAAATGGACCTCGGGGCGTCACACGGTCACGGCGACGTTGGTTGACTTGGCCGATGGCCAGGCACGACTCCGCAAGCCGGACGGAAACGTTGTGAGCGTTCCGCTCGCGATCCTCAGCAAACCCGATCAGGACTATTTGAAGCAATTCGCGATGCCCCGCGAAGACAAAGCTACCGGCCCCGTCGCGTCCGCCAAGCCCCCACCCACGCCCCGCGAGTGGACATCCGGGGGCTACAAGGCCACCGCAACCTTCGCCGGAATCGCCGGCGACAGAGTCCGGCTCCGCAAGACCGATGGGAAAATCGTCACGGTGCCGCTTTCGATCCTCAGCGAGGCGGACCAGCACTATTTAAAGCAATTCCAGTAGGATTGCAACTGCGCCTGGACCGCGTGCCTGGGAGTAAGCAGCGTGGGGATGGGGTCCTTGGTAACCCGTTTTACGGCCGATGACTCCTACCTGGGCGAGGAAGGTCCGGTAGGAGTCTCGCCCGACGCGGAACCGTGAACCGAAGCTCCCAGGGTTGATTCCCGCGGGAGCTTTCTTTCTGGACATTGGCGGGCTGCTTCGATTGGGGGAAGAACCAGACACCCACAATCTAGGGAAGCGAAAACGGATGAAGAAATCCGATATCGAGTACCGACATGCTGGCCACGGTCCACGCAAGGAACTCGCCGGGCGCGTCGGCGGCGATGGCCGGCGTAAGGATTGCCCGCTGCCGGGTGCTGGCGGGTTGGGTGGGGCGTGTGGTCGGCCGCGTTGGGCCGCGTCAGAAGATCTGCACGTTGGTGCGGATGCGGTGGCGGACCTCCGCCAGGGCCTCCTCCAGCGCCTGCTCGATCTCGTCGTACGTGCCCTTCCGCGGAGCGGAGACGATCACTTCCCAACCCTGCTCGGTGGGAAAGTACAGCTTGCTATGACAGGGACTGACGCGGTAGTGCGACGGCGTTTGCCACGATGCTGGCGAACCAGGCGGGTGGTCTCTTCGTGTGTCAAATTGCCGGCGGCAGCCCGATCGGCGAGCTGCCGTTGATGGTCGGCGTTTTCGAGCTTCGACAGCTCATAGCCGGCCCGGGCGGCAATTTCTCCGGCATCGACGCGCTGGCGGATGTCGTCCGGCAATCGCAGCAGCGCGAGGGCCCGGCTCACCTGGGAGGCCGGCACGCAAAGTCTCTCGGCGATCTGCCTGCCGGTCCAGCCGTTCAGCTCCATCAGGGCGGCGTAAGCTCGGGCTTCTTCGACGGGCTTCAGGTCCTCGCGCAACAGGTTGTCGATGAGCTGCTGTTCCAGGACTTCGGACGGGGACATCTCCTCCGCATGGAAGTAGCACTCGATCGCGGGCAGCCCAGCCAGCTTTGCCGCCGGCCAGCGGCGAGAGCACGACATCGCGCTCGTCGGCTGGATTGGGCATGGGCCAACTTACCCTGGTCGAGCACGCACTGTGTCCGCTGGACGCGCGGACTTCGCTCCGCGAAAACCTCCGCCATGAAGCCGATTATCGCTACACGGACGCGGACGGAGTTCCGCGGACGGCGCGGGCTGTCGTTTT
>JAAYYU010000105.1 GCA_012515235.1 Candidatus Anammoximicrobium sp. | reverse complement strand
TCGTGGTAATTGTGCAACGCAATGCCCAACTGTTTGACGTTGTTCTGGCACTGCGACCTGCGGGCGGCTTCGCGAGCCGCCTGAATCGCCGGCAACAACAGGGCCACCAGGATGCCGATGATCGCGATCACGACCAACAGCTCCACCAAGGTAAAAGCTCGCTTCCGCAACCACTTCATGAAACCAGCCTCCGAAAAAAACAGAAGATTTCGAATAAACGCCACGTGTGCGTCACAGGAATCGCTTTTAGCATATCGTCGCATCGGGCAGCGTCAATCTAGCTGCCGGCCGCGCGGCGCTAGTTTTTTTGCAGTCTCCCGTGAACACGGGTTTCCCCTGGCGGAAGGTTCGAGACACCGGCGGGCTGACCCCAGCCGTTCGCCGTCTACCCGCACGCTGGCGCGAGCCCTCTGACCGCGGCCCGGCCGCCGGACTTGATGACTTGCCCCGATGTCGGCAGCCCGCCGCGTCTCGCTGCTTACCCCCCAGTTCGGTCTCGAAACCAGGCGGTTTCTTGTCTTCGCGCGTGAGATTTGCTTCAAGCACCGTTGACAAGACGATCAGAATCAGGGGACATTCCCTTGCTCGAAAGCCGTGGGCCACTTATGATAAACGCTGAATGCTCGGATCGTGCGGGAACCCGACGGGGTGCCTGCAGCGGGAGTATGCCGGCGGCGGCGGGCTGCAGCATGCGGTTTGGCGGGATGAACCAGTTAGCTTCGGCCTTGGTTCTTGCTTTCGGCGACGGGCATTACGCGGTATTTTTCCGTTTCATCTTTTCCAAAGGAGAATCTGTATGAAGAACAGATCTCGAGGTTTCACGCTGGTCGAATTGTTGGTGGTCATCGCCATCATCGGCATTTTGGTTGCCTTGCTGCTGCCCGCCATCCAGGCGGCGCGGGAGGCCGCGCGGCGCACGCAGTGCGTCAACAATTTGAAGCAGTTGGGCGTTGCCATGCACAATTACCACGACACGCACAAGTGCTTGCCCTATGGCTGGCGCGTCGAGGCTGCGGACCAGTATCACCGGAGGGACTGCTGGTATCATCGCATCCTGCCCTTCGTCGAACAGGGACCGTACTCCGAGGAGTATGAGGCCGACAGGACGCAGTACATCTTTTACATCCCGGCTGCGATTGAGAGTGTTTCGGTCCCCGCGTTCATGTGTCCCTCCGATCCGTCCGGCCCTGCCCTCGGCGGCGGCGGCACGACTATCGGCTTCCAGGGCAACTATGCGGTCTGCGGGGGCGGCGGCTATCCGTATAATCCAACGGTCATCGACGGCAACTTCTACAACACCGTGCGAGCTGAAAACGGCGGGATGTTCGGAACCAGCATCCCAGGAATCCCGCGCACGCTTGGCGCCGCCCTGGACGGAACGTCTAACGTAATGCGATCTATCCGGCTGTACTCAGCCGGATAGATCGTGCGTTGAACTGGGCCGACTTCGCGGGAATTCGGGAATTCGGGGATTCGCTGATGCGGATTGAATTCCCGCGCCGCCTTCAC
>JAAYYU010000104.1 GCA_012515235.1 Candidatus Anammoximicrobium sp. | reverse complement strand
TGATCTCCAAGCGGTCCGTGTTGCTGCTGCCGATCGTGCTGCCCACTCCCGCCACGCTGATCGTCAAGTGATTGGCTGTCACGTTCGCCGTGCCGTCGTCCACCGCACTGTCCGTCACGCTGCCGGCCAGCGCGGTCAGCCCCGCGTCGCCGCTGGTCGCAAAGTTGGCCAGGAAGGCGATCGAAGCCGCCGTCGCGTTCAGGTCCCCGCCCCCGATGTTCGTGTCGGCCGTCTGGAACGTCAACGCATCATCGTTCCCGCCGACCATCGTCAAGTCCGCATTGAACCCGGCCGCCACGCCCTCGACTTGAATCACATCGGCGCCGCTGCCCGGCGTCACGTCGATCGTCAGGCTGCCCGTCGGGCTGTCGAAGCTGATCGTCTCGCTCAGGCTGCTGCCGATCTTGTTCGCCAACCCACCTTGACCGGGCCGGGTCAGCGTCACGATTTCCGCGTCCGCCATGAAGTTGAACGCGCGATCCACCGCCGGCATGGCGTCCAGCACGGGTTCCAAACCGGTGTAGCTGATCGTGCTCGCCCCGTCGGTCATCCCCGACACGTCCTCGATCGTGATCAGCCCGTCGTGGCCCTCTGCCGGCACGCTGGCCGGATCCAGCCGATGCGTGATCTTGTCGGCCGACTCGCCCGCGGGAGCAAACACCTGCAACGTATCGCCCAGCAGGTCGGCGTACAGCACGGGGTCCAGCGCCGTCAGCCGGTTGCCGTCATTCACCTGCGTCCCGCCGTGGAAGAACACGCCGTATTGCGGATTCAGGAACTTGGTGGCCGCCGGATCGTAGGCGATCGTCATCACGTCGTCGCCGGCCAGGCCGTTGAACGTCAGCTTCGTCAGCCCGGCAAAGCCCACCGTCGGGCCCGCTACAAACCCGGAGCCCGCGTCCGTCCAGACCACGTAACTGCCCGCGTCTTCACCGGTCGCCGTCACGATGATATGGTCGTCGAACCCCGTACCGACGACCACCACGTCGCCGCCGAACACCAGCGATTCGATCTCCGTGTACGTCACCCGCTGGTACCCGCCCGTCGCGTCGATGGTGCCGCTGTCCGATCCCGTGGGCGTCTGCGTCCCCGTCTGGCCGACCGGCGTCTGGTAGATCAGCTGATCGCCCGGCGTCACCCCCGCCGGATCGTCGCCGTCGATGAAGATCTGCATCGTCAACGACGGCGCCACGGTGAACGTGTCGCCCACCGTCCCCGTCTCGTTCAGCCCGTTGACGTGCAACTGCTCCAAGAACATGTCGTAGGTGACCGTCTCCGTCGCATTGCGCGTCAATTGCAGGGGATCGATCGCAAAGCTGTCGCTGAGCGCCGCCCCGCCGGTCACGTACAACTTGTCCGTCGTCCCGCTCGCTCCGGTGTCCAGCACCGAGATCGTGCTTTGGATGGCCGTTCCAACGGTCGCCCCCAGGTTCACCGTCACCGTGTCCCCGCTGCCGGCGCCGTCGATCGTCAGCCCGCCGGTCCCCAGCCGACTGACCGTCACGTTATCGGCGTCCACGTTGCCGTAAAGCGTCGCCCCGCTGCCGCTGGAGATCGGCCCGTTAAGCACCGCCGCCGCCCCGGTCCCGCTGTCCGCGTCGTCCCGGTCGATATTGACCGTTACCGTCGTGCCCGCCGACACCGATCCCGTGGCCGCCAAGGTAAAATCATCGCCCGCGCTGAGCGTCACACTCGCTCCGGTCGATTGCACCGCCGCATTGACCGTCAAGTCGTTAGTGTTGCCGTTGTCCGTCGTGGCGATTTGCACCGCCCCCGGCGCCGACACGCCCTCATCGACGGTTATCGCCGCTGTGGCCGTGATCGTCACGCCGCCGCTGGCCCCGGTCACTTGCACGCCGCTCAATCCCGTGGACACGCCGCCGATCACGAGCGCCCCGGTGTTGTCCACCAACACCCCGCCCGTGCCCGTCGTCGCTTCCAGGTTCCCGACCGCCGTCTCCAACGCTCCGTCGACGCCCGTCCCGATCCCCGTGGAGGCAGACAAAGCCGCCGCAGTCGCATTGACGTTCAGCGATCCGGCGTTGGCGTCCAGAATCGCCCCGGCGGTCGTCCGCAGCGTAACCGTGGCCGCCCCGACGTCGATGCTGCCCACGGGGAAGTTATCTGACATGTCCCGCAGGAAAAGATGATCGCCCGCCCCACCCGCCGTCTTGGCGTCCACTCGAGCACCGACGACGCCCGTCGGCGAGTTGATCTCCAGCGGCGTCGCCGCCGTCCCGATCGTGCTGCCCGCGCCGGTGACTTCCAGGACGATCACCGTGGCCCCGATGTCCCGCGTGTCGGCTGGCGACGTGCTGCTCAGCAAACTGCCGCCCTGGACCAGCAGATCGTACGTGGCTCCGCTGCCGGCGCCGATCGACGAATCGTTCATGGTCACGCCGCCCGCCGTATCGACCAGATACGCCTTGCTGGCCAAGCCGGACGGTGTGCCGACCTTCAGCACGGTGGCATCCACTTCCAGCCGCTCGCCGGCGCTATTGCCGAACTTCTTGCCGCTGGTGTCGATCGTCAGCGTCACGTCGCCGCCCACGATATCCGGCGTGCCAGGATCGGATGTTTCGCTGGTCAAATCGCCGTTGGCAAGCGAGACGTCCACCGCCCCGCTGCCGGCGTTCAGATTGGTGACCACCACATTGCCCGCGGCGGCCGTGGTCAGCGTGATCGGCCCATTGGCATTGGTCAGATGCAACACATTTAGGGCGTCGGCTTCATCCACGCAAACCGAGCCGCTGGTGCTGTTGGCCGCCGACAGGTCCGTCACGTTCGTGTCCAGGTCAATCCCGGTTCCCGCATCGGCCGTCAGGCTGGCCGCCGCAACGTCCGCGCCGGCGTCCGCCGTGTCCTGGCCGACCGCGCCCGTGGCAGCCAGCGAAACCGCGGTGCCGGCGCGCAGGTCGTTGACTGCGATCGACGCGACGCGATGGCCGGTCTGGCCGACGGTCGCCGTGCTAAGCGTCTGGCCGCCGCCGATCGCTCCGCCCAGCGTCACCGCACCGGTGCCGTCGGTCGTGCTGATCAAGCTCAAGCTCTGCGCGTTGGCCGCGGCCCCGTCGATCGTTCCGGCGGCCGTCGTCGTCAGGTTGGCCGGATCGACCGCCGTGGTCGCCTGTGCGCCGACAATCGTGCCGTCGAACAGCACCCAATCGGCGTTCTGCGACAGCGTCACGGCGCCGTTGAGCGTGACGGTGGTTTCGCCCGCGTTCTGGTAGTCCGCGATGAACCGGACCTGGACGTTCTCGTTCAAGTCGAAACTCGCATACCCGCTGTCGTTGTTGCCCAGCACGTAGATCCTTCCGCCGGCGTTCACGTTATCGATCGCATCCTGGATTGTGGCGTAAGCATCGACCAGGTAGGCCTCGGCCGGTCCCGTGCCGTCCGGATCTTCGCCCGGAACGACACTCGCCCAATCCTCGTTGACGAAGGCAGCATCGACGTTCCCGCCGGAGCCGTCGCCGGAACGGATCAGCACCACGTCGTTGCCGTCGTTCCCGTTGTAGAAGATGCGGAACGCCTGGCCGTTGACCGTGACCACGCTGCCCGGCGGGTACGTGGCGAAGCTGCCTGTGACGGCGTCCGTCAGGTTGTTGTCGATCAACACGACCTTGTCGCCCAGCGAGGCGGTGATCGTCGAGCCGGACGTGTCCAGCGTGGCCCCGCCGAGGCTGACCGAGCCGGTCACGACGATCTGGTCGTGCTGGCTGTCCGACGTCAGGCCGTTGATTTGCGCCTGGAGCTTGGTGCCCGAGTTCAGCGTCAGGCTGCCGGTGGCCAGATCGGCTGTGCCCGAAACGGGCGAGCCCGGCGACAGCGTGCTGGCGCTGCCGGAGGCCAGCGAGACGCTCCCCGCGATGGCACCCGTACCCCCTAGGACCGCACTGCCGCTGACCGTCACGGCGCCCGAACCGGCGTTCGTGCCGTTAACGAGCAAGCTGCCGGCGCTGACGTTGGTAGGGTTGGGGTACGTGTTTGCGCCGCTGAGGATCCAAGTCCCGCTGCCGGTCTTGTTCAGCGGCACCGTTCCCCCGCTAGGATTGCTGACCGCACCGCTGATTTCGCCATTGCCGCTGCCGGTCAGATTGAAGGTGTGCGCCCCATTGTCCGGACTGGTGGCGTTGACGTTGCCGGTGACGGTCAGCTTGTCCGCGTTGGATTGCAGAGTCAGCACGGCGCCGTTGATCGCCCGGATATCGCCGGCCCAGGAATTGTTGCCGCTCAGACTGACCAGCAACGGCGTGTTCAAGGTTTCGTTGCCGACCGCGATTCCGCCTTCCAAGTGCAGCGCGGCCCCGTTGGCCACGTTGGTTGCACCCGTCGTGTTGCCCAACGCCTGGCCGTGGGTAATCTTCAGCACCCCGCCGCTGACGGTCGTCGTGCCGCTGTAGGCGTTGGCCCCGGCAAGCGTCTGCTGGCCACTGCCGGCCTTGGTCAGCGCCACCGTCCCTGCCCCGTCGTTGATGGAACCGGAAAAGCTCGCAGCGGCCTGGTTGCTCTGCCCCACGGTCAGCGTCACCGCCCCGGCCGTGCCGCTGTCCACCGTGCCGCTGCCATTTAGGCCATCGATCCCTTCGGACTTGCCGTTCAGATTCAGCTGGCCGTCGCTGTCGATGGTTACGTCAGACGCGTTGGCGATCTGGTTGCCGCCGCTGCCGCCGAGTTCCACGACCGCACTGCCAGCCGCCCCGCTGCCGTCGCCGATCGTCAGATTGCCGGGAACGGCTACGACGCCGTTCTTGCTGAGCGCCAAGGTCCCGTCATTCACGCTGGTCAGTCCGGTGTACGTGTTCGACTGGCCACCGGCCAGCGTCTGCGTGCCGCTGCCGGTCTTGGTCAGCAGCAGCTTGTTCGTCGTGCCGTCGGTCAACTGGCCTCCGTACAGATAGGATTCGGAGGCCACGTTCGCGGTCAGCGTCGCATCCGCCGCGCCGCTGTTGGTGACCGTCGTGGCCATGTAGGTCGAGTTGCCGGTCGAGCCCAGTCCGCCCAGCGTCTGGTTCAGGCCGTTCAGGTCAAACGTGGCCGATCCGATGTTGCTGCTGTTACCCAAGTGCAGGACGCTCGTGGTCGGCAACCGGTCGTTGCCGCCGGACAGTTGCAGGGTCCCCACGATCACATTCGTCGCGCCGCCGTAGGTGTTCACTGCCGAGAGAATCGTGGTGCCCGAGTTGTTGCGGACATTCAAGGGAAACGCATTGGGGCCGTCGTCGATCACGCCGCTGACGGTCAGCGTTCCCGTATCCGCACCGATGCGGGCCGTGGCATCACCGATGATCACGTCGCCGGCCCAGGTCGCGACTGCACTGCCGCCCGCCTGCAGCGCGCCGATGCTCCCGCTGCCGGGTCCGTGGATCGTGACAGTCTCGCCCGTGACCGTGATCCCGTCGGCCAGTCGCAGCGTCGCCCCGCTGGCGACGCTCGTGGGCTCCGCCGGACCGCCCAGGGCCGTATCGGACGCCGCGACCAGCACGCCCCCGGAGATAAGCGTTGCGCCGTCGTACGAGTTCGCCCCGGACAGCGTCAAGGCGCCGCCGCCGGTCTTCGTCAAGGCCAAGGAATTCGTCGCGCCGTCGGAAAGCGTACCCGCGAAGGTGTTCGCGCCCGAAGTGAGATTCACGGTCAACGTCGAGTCGGGGGAACCGTTGTTGGTGATCGTCATGGGCATGCTCGTGCCGGCGGAAACCAAGCCTGCCACTTGCTGGTTGCGTCCGTTCAGATCGAACGTCGCCGACCCGATGTTAGCGCCGTTGCCGATCCGCAGGGTGCTGCCAACCGGCAACCGGTTGTCGGCGCCGTCGATCTTCAGCAAGCCCACGACGACGTCCGAATTGCCCCCGTAGGTGTTGGCTCCGCTCAGCACCGTGGTGCCTCCACTGTCAGCGTTGCGAACCGCCAGCGTATACGTATTCGCGCCATCGTCGATCACGCCGCTGACAGTCAGCGTCTGGCTCGCGCCGTTGGCCCCGATCCGGGTGCCATCGGCGGCCAGCAGGATGTCGCCCCCCCACGTATTGGCGCCGCTTTGGCTTTGCAATGCACCCAAATTGTTGGCGCCGTTGCCGCTGATCGTCAGCGGCTCGTCGGAAACCGTGATCCCGCCGGACAGTTCGAGACGCGCGTTGTTGGCGACGGCCGTACCCCCTGCTGCGGTCCCCAGCGCCGCCGCGTGCGTGATCCTCAGGATTCCCGTTTCGACCGAGGTCGTCCCGGTGTACGTGTTATTGCCGCTCAGCGTCAGCACGTCGCTGCCCTGCTTGGCGAGGTTGCCGCCCGCGCCCGCAATCGTCCCGGCCAGCGTGTTGTTCGTGCTGTTGTCGCCCAGCACCAGCGTGTTGCTGCCCAGGTCGACGGTCGTGCCGGCGGCACTGTCCAAGGACGCGATCGTCACTGTCGAGTCGTTCGCCCCCTGGTCCTTCCCGGTCACCTGCAGCGTCTTGCCGTCCGCCATGCTGGGCAAGTCCGTGCCGGGGTACGTCCCGTCGTTGACGATCACCGTCCCGTCCGTGGCCGCCGCGCCGATTCCCGCCGTGACGGTCGCAAACGCGTTCACGCCGAACACGGCAAACTCGTCGGCGACCGTCCCGTCGTCGGCGTCGGCGATGAACTGCCCCGGCGCGTAGCCGGCCCAACTGTCGTCGACGAACACGCCGCTCGGCGGATTGCTGGCTTCGACCAGCACCACGTCGTTCCCGTCGCCGCCGGTGTAGAACACGTGGAAGGTGTAGGTTATGGCGTTGTACGTGGCCGTGATCGTGTCGCCGTTGTTGAGCGCGTTGGCAAACGTCCCCACCACGGCGTCCGTATCGTCGTTGGCGATGATCACGTAGACCTGCCCCACCGCCGGCGCGTAGGTCAAGTTCAGCGAGAGCGTCGCGCCGCCCAGCGTCACCGTGCCGTCGGGCGGTGTGCCCGTCTCGTCGATCACCCACTGGTCGTACCCCGTCCCGGCCGTCGCGCCGGCCAAGTCCACCAGCAGGGTGTCGCCGCCGTTCAGCGTGAAATCGCCGTCGATCGTGACCTGCGCCGGACTAGCCCCGGCGGCGAGCGTCAGGTCCTTGCCGCCCGTCGCCGCGTCCGCGCCGCCGGTGTAGCCGCCCGCCTCGACGTTGACCGTATCGCCGTTGGCTGCCGCGTCGATGCCGCGCTGGATGCTGGAGTCCGTGCTGGGCAGCGGAGCCACGGTGGGCGCAGTGACGTACAAATTGCCAGCCACCCAGCTAATTAGCCCGTTCGTGGCGGCCAGGTCTGTGTCGACCCGGTGGTGCATTTTGTCTTCGATGCGGAAGTTGTCCGTCTGGTCGAACGTCGTGCCGCTGGTGGCGCTGAGGTCGATGTTCTGCGCACTCTGATTGTCGATGAAGTAGGTATCGCCCGCGAACTGGTTGCCGTTGCCGATCGTGACCGTCCCGGCACCGCTTTCGATCAGGAGGTCCGTAGCGTTGTCGTTGGTGTCATCGAAGTCCGTCGTGCTCAACGACAGCGTACCGCCGGCAACGCGGATGGCGGTCGTATTTCCGGAGAACGAACTGGACGAGACGATCGCGGTCCCGCCAAGAATGTCCACCGCGCGGACCGCCCCGGTGATTGTCTCGCTGACGTTGATCTGATTCGAGAGTCCACCGCCGGGCGCGACGAGAATGATGCCGGTGGTTGTATTGGCGTAGGCATTGCCGGAGAGCGACACAGAACTAGTGACGCCCGCGTCCCCCACGCTCACCGCTGCCGTCGTATTGCTGTCGAATGCGTTGCCCGTGATGCTGACGTTCGTGCCCTTGACGTTGATGCCGTAACGGGTGTTGGAGGTGAACACGTTCGAACCTGAAATGTCGATCTCTGACGTCGAACCCCACAGGCTGATGCCATCCCGATTGCCGGTCAGAGTATTTCCGGTCAGTTCCGCGTTCGTCCAGTTACTGCCGCCGATGCCACGCCCACTGAAGCCCGTGACCGCATTGCCACTGACCGTGACGCCGTTCACGCCCGTGAGGTAGATGCCGGACATGTCTGACTGCGGGGCCGCGCCGACGGAGATCGAGTTGTCAGAAATCGTGGCGTTGGTGATAGCCCCCGGTTGGCCCGTCACGCCTCCCTTGTTGACTGTGAAGGCATTCCGGTCGACCGTCAGCCCGTCGCCGCCCTTGTACACCAGCCCGTGCATTCCGCCGATCAGGTTGTTCTGGACGGTCACACCATTAGCCCAAGTGCGAATCGTCGATGTGTCCGCCGTCGTGTTGGTCTCATCGCCGCGTAACGAAAAACCGTCGACCATGACGCCGTCCGCCGGGGCGGTAACTTCGATCAGCACTTTGGGATTGGCATACGTTCCGGGGTCTTGAATGACCGACTCGGTCGCGCTGCGTCCCCGCGCGTCCACGCCCGCCTGCGCGCCCTGGAGCGTCAGGGGTTTGTTGACCATCAGACGTTCCGCGTACGTCCCCGCCTCCACTTCGACGGTCCTGGCCCAGCCCGCGAGACTGCCGTCGGCCAGCAGGTCGATCGCTTCCTGGATGCGGCCACCCTGGCCGGTCGTCTGCGGGCTGTCGTCGTCGACCCACAGCCCGGAGAAGTCGCCCTGGAAACCGGGGGAGCTGCCCGTACCCGGATCCTCCGTCCCGAACGCCAACCAGGGGGTGTAGTCGACGGTGGCGGCGCTGACGAGATCGGCCACAGCCGCCGCAGAGTCCGTCCCGTACCAGTTGGCGGAAGCGTCGATGAGCGGACTGGCCGCCACGCTGGAAATCGCCCTGGTGTTGCCGCTGAGGTCATTGTTGTAGATCGCGGCTTTCTCGACCGACTGGCTGTCCTTGACGAACTTGATCGCATCCGCAAAGCCGGAGATCTTGTTCTGCGTCACGGAGACCGCTGACAGTCCGTATCCGCCTCCCGTGCCGTATAACCCCGTCTCCCCGCCGGGCCCAGCGATCACGTTGTTTTCGATACCCCATTCCGCATAGGCCCCCTGCAGCGGATCGTAGCCGGTGCCGCCCCGGATCCAGAGCGTAATCCCGAAGCCGCCCGCATGCTTCGTGATCGTGTTGTTGCGCACGAGAAAATCGGAGAAGTACCCTTCTACAGCAGAACCTTTGGTGCATGTAAACGTGTTTTCCTCGATGATCGAGCGTTGGACGTCGCCCCAGCCGGGTGTACTGGTCGTGCCGACCCCGGCGATAGCGCCGCCATGCGTGTAGTAGTCGATGGACGCCATGCCGTAGTTGACAAACTCGTTGTGCTGGGCATGGAACGAGGCCACGTAAGAATAAATCCCGTACGCCGTGGTGTTTGGCGTCACCTCCTCAAAGTAGTTGTTCGTGATCTCCACTTGCGACCCACCCTGGTAGACGTGGTACAGATGAATCCCCACCTGGGCGTCAATGAAGCGGTTTCCCGTGATCGTCGGCGCCGTGCGGTTGTCCGTCACCGCGCGGACATTGATCCCGCGCCAGTTGCCGGAAAACAGATTCCCCTCCACCGTCACCCGCTCGCAGTTGTCGTCGATCCACACGCCGCGGTCCACATTCAGCAGCTTGTTGTTGGCCACGGTCACGTCGGTTAGCAACGTCGCCAAACCGACGCCGTAGTAGTCCGTGCCGGGACCGCTGTTGTTGGTGATCTCAAAGCCGTCAACGGCGACGCCGCTGGCCGTGATCATGAGGGAATGCCCGTCGCCGCCGTCCAGCACCGACTCGGGACCCGAGCGCCCGCCTGGCCCGGCAGCACTGACCCCCTGCTGGGCACCCAGCAACTCAAGCGTCTTACCCACCGTGACGTTTTCCAGATACGTCCCGGCGAGGACGTTGACCGTGCCATCGGTGACCACGGCGTTCACGCCGGCCTGGATGGTGGCGAAGGCGTTGTAGCCAAACACCTTGCCGCTGACGTCTGCATCAGGGGGAACGGCACTGGTGTCGGAGTACACGACGTCGCCGTAGCTGAGCCCACTGGGAGCGAGGTCGTCGCTGATCAGCCACGTGTCGTTCGCCCAGACCTCGTCGGGAGCGGCCAGCGTCAGCGTCACGTCGTTGCCGTCGCCACCAAGATAGCTGATCGTCAGCGGCACGTTGTCCAGTGTGACGACGGTCCCCTCCGCCAACCCGGCGAATTCCCCAATCACGGCGTTGGAACCTTGGTTGTCGATAATCGTAAAGGCGATTCCAATCGCCGGATCAAAGCCGCGCGTGACGCTCAGCGTGGCGTCAGCCAGATTGACCGTGTTCCCCGCCGTCACGACCCACTGGTCGTACTCGCTGCCGGCCGTCACGCCGTTGAGTTCCACCGGCAGCGTATCGCCGGACTGGAACGTCAGATTTCCTTCGACCGTCACCTGCGCCGGGCTGAAACCCGCCGCCAGCGTCACGTTTTTCCCATCCTCCGTGCTGACTTTTTCGCGATACGCTCCCCCCGTGACGTAAATGATCCCGCCCTCGTCAGTCGCGTCGACCGCAGCCTGGATCGAGGAGTAGTACTCCGCCGGCGTATCGTCGTTGTGCACCGGAGCGAAGAGGGTGCCGGCAGGCTGGAACCCGATCACACCGGGCTGGGCGTCAACGCCGCTGTCGTACCACCGCACGTAGGCTGCCTCGCCGACAACATCCGCCCCCTGCGACCCGACATTGAACATGTTGCCGGCATGAACTGGACCGTTGACGCTGTCCCACCAATTGTTCTCGGCGTCGACGATGCCGGCGCCGCTGGCATTCTGGAAAGCGGGGGCTGGCGTCGCGTTCGCGCCGCCGTTGACGAATTGGTTGTTGTTGACGTGAATGGTCCCGGCTTTCACTCCCGGCTCGAGCAACACCGCAGGCGACAGCGTCGCGTTCTCCACTTCGTTGTAGTGGAACATGTTTCCGGAAATCTCGACGTGCTCGTCTCCCTCGCCGTACTTCGTTCCCCGAAGTTGCACAGCGGTGCCCGTGAGCACGTCTGTGAACACGTTGTCCCGAATCAGGGCCGGCTCGCCGTCCGTGCCGTGCAGGTTCACTTTCAAGGCCAAGCCAACGTCCGAAAACGCGTTGCCCTGAAAGGACGCGCCGTAGATGTTCACGCAGTTCACAGCGGTGCTAAAGCCCTCGACTTCATTGCGGTCAAACACCAGATCGTTCATCACGAACTTGGCGGGAGTCACGCCACAGAAAAACCCAAAGTTGGAACCGGCCGAACCGGGGCCATCCAAGACGTTGTCGGTAATGGTGATTCCGTCGTAGGTCATGAAATCGAAGAGCGAAGCCGCGGAGATTGCCCGGTTGCCCCCAGCCGGCATTTCGATCAGGTTGTGGCTGAGTTCGAGATCCGAAACGCTACCGGTTCCGCTTCGCGGGAGAGAGCCGTCGTAATCTTCGCCAAAGACGATGGCCGTCCACGAGCCGGTTTGCGTCGAACGCAGGTGGGTGTAGCTGACCGTCACGCCGTCGACGGAGTCCTCGTCTCCCGGATTGTCGACGCACCGGATCTGCACGCCGTAGGCGAAGGCGCCGCCAATCGCCATTCCGTTCACGGTCACATCGTTGGCCCGGATCACGAAGGGATAGGCATTCGAACCGGTCACCGTCGCCTCCCCGGCGGGCCGCCCGCCGGCAACCGGCTCGACGCCGGCCTGCGGTCCCAGCATGGTCAGGCTCTTGGTGATATCGACGTTTTCCGGGTACGTTCCTATGTTGACCACCACCGTCCCGCCGGTGACGACCGCGTTGATGGCGGCCTGGATCGTGGTGAACGCGCTGACGCCGATCACGGCCGTTTCCATTTCGGGGGTGGCAATATTGCCGTCCACCAAGGTGCCGACAGGCAGGCCGGTCCAGGCCGTATCTTCGGCGTAGGTCGTCGTGGGCGGGGCGCTGTTTTCGACCAGCACCACGTCGTTGCCGTCGCCGCCCGTGTAGAACAGACGGAAGGTGTAGGTGGTCGAGTCGTAGTCGGCGGTGATCGTGCCGCCGTTGCTGAGCACGTTCCCGAACGTGCCGACAACCGCATCGCCGTCGTCGTTGTCGATGATCGTATAGACCGCGCCCGCGACAGGGGCGTACGTCAGGTTCAGCGTCAAGGTCGCGCCATCCAGCGTCACGCTGCCGTTGTCCGCCCCGGCCTCGTTGATCACCCACTGGTCGTACTCGCTGCCCGCCGTCGCGCCGGTCAGGTCGACCAGCAGCGCGTCGCCGCTGTTCAGGGTCAGGTCCCCGTCGATGGTGACCCGCGCGGGGCTGGACCCGGCCGCCAGCGTCACGTTCTTCCCATCCCCTGCCGTGCTAACGCTCTCCGTGTACGTCCCTGCCTCCACGTGGACCGTGTCGCCGTCGGCCGCCGCCGCAATGCCGTCCTGGATGGTCTCGTCATTCACGCCCGTGGTCGGGGCGGAGACGTAGACGTTTCCGGGCACCCAGCGGACAAGTCCGCTCGTCGCGGGCGCGTCGGCCTTGTGGTACATCTTGTCTTCGATACGGAAGTTGTTGGTCAATCCCTCGAAGTTGGCGCTCGCGTAGGACGACAGGACAACCCCTTCGCTGCTGTGGTTGTCGATGAAGTAATTGTCGCCAGCAAATTCGTTGCCGCTCAGCATCGTTAGCGTGCCGGCGGTGGCTTCCAGACGGATGTCGGTCTGGTTGTCGGCGTCCAGATCATCGAAGTTCGTGTTGGCCAATGTGACTTGGCCATCGGCGGTGACGAACAGGCCGGTCTCGTTGCCGTAGATTTTCATGCCATCGATGTCGACAGAACCGCCGCTCACGTACACGCCGCGCTTCGCGCCGGTGGCGGCGCTGTCGCTGGAGGTGGACGCCGTGATCTGCGTGTCGACGGTGCGAATCAGGGAGTAGCCTGTCGCCTCAGCCACATTGCCTGCCACCCCTGCTAGGGACACGTCCACGTTGATCAACTGGAGATTCGTGGTTTCTTTCAGATACACCCCGCGGACGACGGTGCTCGCCAAGCCGTTGATGTTGCGAATCACGACATCTCGGTAGACGTGGTTTTGGGACGTGGGCTGCGGCGGAGACTGCGGTTGTGCAGCGATGCCTGTCGCCAGCGTGGCTGAAGCATAAGAACCGACGATGCTGACATTCTCCACCAGAACGTTCTCAAACGTGTCACTCGATTGCTCGTAAAACTGCGCAATGCCGGCTACCTGCGAGGTCGCACTCAGGTTCGTTGCCGTGTAGTTCGTGAACGTGTTGTTCGAGGACACCTGGAGCATAACACCCCAAGCCTGATTTGCCACCGTCCCCGGCAGGCCGCTGATGGTGTCGATCACAGTGTCGGTGAACTGATTACCGTTGGCACCGACCAAGTAAATGCCGAAGCTGGTGTTGGACCCGGCCTGGACATTTTTGATCGTGGTATTCTGGAAGACGTTGTTCGAACTCGATCCGAGATTGACGCCCCACGAGAAACCGCCCGTGGTGGTGACGTCGGAAATCGTCAGGTCCGTGAACCGATGGCTCCCGCCGTTTCTGACCAGCAGAGCAGTCGGTGAACCAGCCGCGCGCGTGATGCTCGACAGATTAACGCCGTCGAAGGTGCCGCCTGTCGAGTCTGTCACCCACAAGCCTTTTTCCCCGCCACTGACGGCAAGGTCGTCGATGTCAGCGTTGTTCGCATTGCTCAGGTAGACGTAGTTGTCCGAGACGTTGAAGCTCTGGATCACGACGTTGTCGGATTTGATCACGTCGACCTGTCCGGCGATCGTTGGCGGCGTTGCTGGATCACCGATCAGTGAAACTTGTTTCCCGACACTGACGTTGCCGCTATACGCCCCGGCCGCCACATCGACTGTGCCGCCGGTAGCGACGGCGTTGATGCCGGCTTGGATCGTGCCGAAGGCGTTGTAGCCGAAGACGCCGGAACCGGCGGGGTCGCCGGGAGCCTTGGGGGATGTGCCGCCCGTGGCCCAGTCGTCGTCGACGTAGACGGTGCTCGGGACGCTGATCGTGACGGCGTAGTCTTCGACTTCGCCGTTGGTCGCGCTGCCGGTGGGGGCGGTCACGTCACCGTCGGCGGCGGCGATGCGGAAGCGGGCGTAGGTCGTGCCGAGCGTGGCCCCGGCGGGGACGGCGAAGTCCACGTAGTTGGTGCCGGCGGACATGACGAGGTTGGTGGCGATCTGTTCGCCGGCGTCGACCCAATCGCCGTCGGCGTTGAAATCGAGCCAGGCGTCGAGCACACCGCCCGCCGGCGCGGAGATCGTCGCGCGGGCCGTGCCGCTGGGGGCGACGGTGAAGTTGTTGGAGATGCTCACGCCGTCTTCGTCATCGGGACTGCCGTTGTTGTCGTCCCCATCCGCGTTGGTCGTGGGCTGGCCGTCCGTTTCGGCGTCACGATAGGTCCCCAGCGTCGGCCCGGTGGTTGCGTGATACGCCCCGCCGTCCGTCTGGATTGTCTGGTAGTTGCCGGCACCCGTCCCCGCACCGGTATCCGGCGCGTCGCCGAAATCATCCGTCGCGGCCGGTTCAGCGACGAACGGCGAGAACTCGGATGTGTTCCCGTCGGGGTCGGTGGCGGTCGCGGTGATGGACGTTTGACCGGGAACGGGGGTGTAGGAAAAATTGAACGAGGCGCTGCCGCTGCCGTCGGTGCTGACGTTCGTCAACTGGCCCAGGTACGTCTGACCTTCGCCGTAGCCGGAGGCATCGGCTGCCGCGCTAGCGAAAAACTGGACCGTAAACGTGGTGCTGGCGGCGCTGTTCAGCGTGCCGACGATCGTGCTGCCAGCCGCGGAGGTGAGCACGGGGTAGTTCTGGAGGTTATTCGGCCCGCTATCGCCGTCAGCCGCGTCGTTCGCAGTCACCACGGAATCTGTTTCCCCGGATGGCTGGAGGTTGATGCCCAGTCCAGCGTTGGCATAGATGGAATTCGATACGATGCTGATTCCCTTGGGCGTAGTCGCAGACTCGATGGTTCCCTGGACGAGTACGCCGTGACCCGTGTTGTCGTGGATGATGTTCCCTTGGATCGTCATGTTGCCGGCGACCAAGCAAGCCGCGATCGAAATCCCGTTGCCATCAAAGCCGGTGATCTCCAGGCCCTTGACGACGCTGCCCGCGGACATTGTGTCAAACGACAAACCGTTGCCCGACCAATCGCCGGAATGATTCAGCTTCACGCCTGAAACGCCGCTGCCATCGATCGTCAAGGCACCGCCGCCAGTTACTGTCGGCAATCCCATTTCGAGACTAATCGTGTACGGCTGGTCGAACGTAATCACGTCCGCAACGCCAATGCTGGCATTCGCCAAACCAATCGCTTCACGCAACGAACCCTCCCCGCTGTCGGCGTTGGTCGTCACCACATAGCTCGCCAGCAGTCGCCGGTCTTCCAATTGTTCCAGCAGCAGTCGGCGCTTGTTTTGCGTCTGGCGGCGTTTCTTGGTTTGGCGACTGGCGGACAGGACCTGACTGCGGCGGGAACGGAACATGACGATACCTCCCTTGGTTCGATCACCGTAGAGCACTAAAAATTCGCGATGGAGAAAGCGAGACGGCCTGGTCGCGGTGGTGCGAGGCTGCGTCAGCGGCCCGAACTTGGCAGCGAAAGCCGCGAACGACTCCCGCAAATCGGCGGGGCTGCCACCGCGCCCCGCCCCATTTCAAGCCACTCCGCAAGCAATAGGGGGCCCGGATTCTCCATCGGTGGCAATTCAATAAACAACCGTCAGTCTAGGGGGCGCTATTGCCCTGTCAACTAAGGGGACCCCAATTTTCGGAAAATTATGCTCCCGATTTCTGGTCCGCCCATACCCACTTATATGGTTGCATCTGCAGGGGGGCTTCTATGCATCGCGAAGAAGGGTGCAAGGCGAAGCGCTCATGGCCGGCTTGGACCGGCCGTGCAGTGCTCAGTGACCAGTCGCCAGTGCTCGGAGATCTGCGAGCCGCAATCGGCCGCCGGGCCACCGCCATCAGGGGCGTCAACCAAGCGCACGCCCGCGTTGCGCTATAGATTGTCCGCGAAACCAGTGCCCGGAATCGCCAAACGTAGGGTGGGTCAGAGCGGGCCACTTCCTGGCGGCCGGAATTGCCCATCAAGTCAACGCCGGGGAACGAGCCGGCACCGCTCCGAGGCAGCGGCGGCCCACCGGGAGACGGTCACCACCGGCAAGGCAGCCGCATCGTGAGACCGACGCGGCGTCCGTGGGATGGAACCGCTCCAAAAACGTAGGGTGGGTCAGAGCGGGCCACTTCCAAGCGGCCGGAATTGCCCAACAAGTCAACGCCGGGGAACGAGCCAGCACCACTCCGAGGCAGCGGCGGCCCACCGGGAGACGGTCACCACCGGCAAGGCAGCCGCATCGTGAGACCGATCGCGGCGGCGCGCGATGGATGCGGCGTCCGTGGGATGGAACCGCTCCACGGACGTAGGGTGGGTCAGAGCGGGCCACTTCCAAGCGGCCGGAATTGCCCAACAAGTCAACGCCGGCGAACGAGCCAGCACCACTCCGAGGCAGCGGCGGCCCACCGGGAGAC
>JAAYYU010000103.1 GCA_012515235.1 Candidatus Anammoximicrobium sp. | reverse complement strand
CCGGCACCTGCTGAAGGCGCGGCCCCGGCACCTGCTGAAGGCGCGGCCCCGGCTCCGGCCGAAGGCGCTGCTCCGGCCCCGGCGGCTCCGGCACCCGCCGCGACGCCGGCTCCGGAAGCTCCGAAGCAGTGAGCCAAGGGATCGGTTCTGTCTGAAGACTCGAGGGAAGGCCGAGCGTACGGCGCCAGCCTTCCCTCGTCTGTTTCTTGGGCCCGCCAGTCCTCGTCGAGAAACCCGCCATGAACTCGTCCAACCACCGCCGACTCCTGTTGCCCTTGCTGTCCTTTGTCTTGGCCGCTTGGCTCGGCACGACCGGAATCACCACGGCGGCGGAGGATGAAAGAGCCACCGACGACCGTGCCGCCGAACGCTATGCCGAACGGGACCCGGCTGGCTTCGCGGCTCCGCGGCAGCCGATCACGCGCCGGGATTACGTCGATTTCGTCCGGCCGCTGGCTGCCGGTTTCGAGGCCGGTCCAAATCGCGGCCAGTACGGACCGCGGCCCGCGCTGCCGGCGCTGGCGGTGTTCGCTTTGGAGGCCCTGGACGGATCGCCGCTACGCGTCGGCGGCCGGCTGCGCGCCCTGATCGTCGATGGGTTCAGCAATCACGATTGGCAGCAGACGACGGCCATCGCGCGGCGGATCCTGGAGGATACCGGCCGCTTCGACGTCAGCGTCTCGACCAGTCCGCCCACCAAAGAGGCCGCCGGCTGGGACACCTGGCGGCCCGCGTTCGGTGCTGCCGACGTTGTGATCCTGAACTGCAACAGCCTCGGCGGTCGTCCGACGTGGCCGCGCGAGGTCGAGGTCGCGTTGGAACAGTACGTGCGGCAAGGCGGCGGCCTGTACATCCTGCACTCGGCCAACAACGCCTTTCCGCACTGGGCGGAATACGACCGCATGATCGGACTCGGCTGGCGCGGCAAGGACGCCGGATACGCGCTGACGGTGGCCGCGGACGGCAGCCTCACGCGCATTGAACCCGGCGTGGGCAGCGGCACGAGCCACGGCCCGCGGGTGGACGCGGTGATCCACGTTCTGGGCCAGCACCCGATCCACGCCGGATATCCCCGGGCCTGGAAAACGCCGCAGGCCGAGATCTACACTTACGCCCGCGGGCCGGCCGAGGAGCTGACTGTGCTGTCCTACGCACGCGATGCACAGACCGAGAAGAACTGGCCCATGGAATGGGTCGTCAAGTACGGCCGAGGCGCCGTCTATAACTCGACGCTGGGGCACGTCTGGGCCGGCGACGACGATCCGGACAGTACGCGTTGCGTCGGCTTCCGCACGACGCTTGTCCGCGCGGCCCAGTGGCTGGCGACCGGCCGGGTGACGTGGCCCGTCCCGGCTGACTTTCCCACCCAGGATGCCGTCAGCTGCAGAGGCACCCCACCGAAAGGCCCGGATGTCAACTCGCCCCGGTAGCGCGTCGGAATGGCCAGATTGTGATCGGCGATGGCCGTGCGGGCCAGAGAGCCTCCGCGCGGCAACCCAACGACGCGCTGGCGGATCATTGCCCCGCCGGGTAGACCACGATGGCCTTGACCGGTTCGGTGGGGCAGCGGACTTGACACGCCCCGCAGCCGTTGCAGCGGCTGGGATCGACCGTGGGGGTGGACAGGTACGTTTCCTCCGAGAATACGATCCGGATGGCTTCGTACGGGCAGGCATTGCGGCAGATGGCGCATTCGTGGTCCTCGCCTAACAGGCAGACCTCCATATCGACGCGCGGCAGGCCGATGACGGCGTGCGGCTTGTCCTCTTCGACCAATCGCCGCAGCGCGCCGCTGGGACACACGTGCGTACACCGCTGGCAGGTCTCCAGGCAGTACTCATGCTCGTAACGGATCACTGGTGTGAGAAACGAATCCACACCGAATTCCCCCAGATCGGGATGGAGAATCTGCGAGGGGCAGACGCGGGCACAGTTGCCGCAACGCACGCACAGTGTCGTGAATCGGCCGTCGGCGACCGCACCCGGAGGACGCAACGGCGACGCCGGGCGGCGGTTCAGCCAGCGCATTATCGCCGCCGCGCCCAGGGCGCCCAAGCCACCCGCCAAGGCCACCCGCCGCGTCAGCAGCCAACCCCGCGGCGGCGGCGGATCGTCCACCTGGCGGCGGCGGAACTTCTGCAACGGCCAGGCCAGCAAGTCCTGCGTCGCACCCAACGGGCAGAGCCGCGCGCACCAGACGCCGGGAGCCAGCCAGCTGATCAGCAGGACCAGCGGCAGGCCGGCGGCGCACAGCCAGGCGGCGCCGGCGACTTCGCGCCCCCAGACGTGGACAAACGCGGCAAAGATCGCCAGCGGATCCAACCACAAGAACAGCGGATACCCCAGTCCTGCGCCGCCGACCGTCGCCAGCGCCAGCCACTGGCCAAGCGGCGGCAATTTGGCCCCGTACGACTTGCCTCGCCCCCGCAAACGCCCTGCGAGATCGGCCAGCAGACCGGTGGGACACACGTACCGGCACAACCACCGCCGCCGTACGAGCACGATCAGCAGTACGGGCACCGCGAACAAGGCGGCCAGGCTGATGGAACGCGTGGCGATCGCGGCGGCGAGGGCCACAAACGGACTGAGCGCCGGCACCGCCAGCGCGGCCGTGTCCCAGGACCACCCCGGCGCGAGCAGCACGCAGCCCACGGCCAGACAGGCAAATCGCACCGCCCACCGACGCCATGACCGGGCGCCGAGTGCTGGCGGTGTGCTGCGGTCCGTCGTGCGGGTGGTATCAGCCATCGTTATCTTGCAAAGTCGCGGAGCCGGCGGCTGTCCTTCGTCGGTTTCTTGTGGTTCCGAAACACGGAGGAGTGTGGCCGAGTGATGAAATCCCCGCGGCGGCACTCCCAGAGCGTCCTTCTCCTGCCGTCAACGGGTCCGAATATAATCGTCGTCGCAAGTTCTCGCAATCACGGCCTGCCCGGCCTGTGCCGACTCCGTCCGAACCGAGAGCTTGCACAGCACGGCTCCGGCTACGACCAGCACGCCGGCCAGCCACTGTTGCGGCGGTACGGGCAGGTCCAGGTACAGGCTGCTGACCAAAACCGACAGCAGGGGCGTCAAGTAGCTGAGGGCCGCGACCAGCGACAAATTGCCGCGCCGGGCGGCCGTGTCCCAGCAGACGTAGGCCAGCAGCGTCGGGAACGCGGCCAGATAGCCCGCCTCGGTCACGACGCGCGCGGACCACACCGAGTGCTCGGCCCGGCAGGCCCGCAAGGCCGCCAGCACCAGACCGCTGGCCAGCAGGAACAGGGGCATGGCGTTGGCCGCTTGAGGGCCACCCCAGCGGCGGCTGAGGTTCGAGTACAATCCCCAGGCCACCGCGGCCAACAAGGCCGGCAGCGTCGAAGTCGCGTGAGCCGTCCACGACCCGCCTGCTTCCGCCCCCAGACGGTCTGCACCCACGGCCAGCGCGACGCCCGCCACGCCGGCCAGCGTTCCGGCGGCCAGCCCCAGCGGCCTGGCTCGCCAGCCCAGGATGGGAACGGCCAACAGCAGCGTGAGACTGGGCCACAGATAGTTGGCCACCGTCACGGTGACCACCTGGGCTCGCGTCACGGCGAAACCGACGGCGACGTACAACAGCACCGTGTAGGCGACCATCAGGACGCCGCAGCCGATCAGGTAGCGACGACCGGCCTGACGCAGCGAAGCGACCAGTTGTCCGCGCGCGGCCAGGACCCCGCAGCCGGCAACACCGGCCGCCAGGTAGACCACCGCGGCGCCGGTGAAGACGCCGAGTTGCTCGGCGACGCTCCGCGAGCAGGCAATCGTGGTGCTCCACAAAATGATGGCCAGGACTCCCCACGCCGTCGCGGCTCGCGAGGACGTGTCGCTGGGTGGAAATCGAGCCTCTCTCATACGCCCCCCGGACCTGCCGCCTTTTGTCCCCACGAATTTTGATGTTCTGCCGATTGAGGGCCAAGCTTACCCGATTTCCTGCTGCTGACCATTCCCCCCGTGTCGCAGAGGATCCGGCGAACGGCCGGGGTCAGCCGGCCGCCGGCCGGATGTTTGCCCGCGCCGATGTTCCGGCGGCAACGCGAACAAAATGGACGTCAGAGGGCCTGCCCCCCTGACTCCAGCCTGCAAGTATGGCACAATCAGACACCGGTCAAGCCGGGGCGATTGGCCCACGCCGGAGGTCCACACCAGCCATGTCTGCACGTCGTTCGCTTCGATTTCCGATCCTGCTGGCGATCGTGATGATCGCCCTATTGGCCCTGCTGACCATCGGCTGGGTGTTGTTGAACGTCAGCGGAGCGCTGCAGGACGAACGCTCCTCCGGCCTGTACTGGGCGTTGTTGACGGTCGGCTCGCTGCTCAGCTTGTTGCTGTTGGTGGGCACCGTGCTGTACCTGATCTTGTCGATCAAGGCGATTAACCTGACGCGGCGCCAGTCCAACTTTATCGACAGCGTCACGCACGAATTGAAGTCGCCGATCGCCTCGATGAAGCTGTATCTGCAGACACTCGGCCGGCTCCCCGTGGGCGCGGCCGAGCGGGCGGACTTCTATCGTTTCATGCTGGAGGATCTGGAACGGCTGGACCGCCTGATCAATCAGCTGTTGACGGCCGGCCGTCTGGAAGCCGAAACGGTGGACAGCCCGCTCCAGGACGTCGAGTTGGAAGGGCTGCTCCGCGAGTGTGCGGACGCCGTCTGCCTGAGCTATCGGGTGCCGCGCGAGACGGTTCGGGTGGTCTCGCAGCCCTGCTGGGTCCGGGCGCGGCGGATGGATTTGGAGATCATCTTCCGCAACTTGATCGACAACGCTGTCAAGTACGCGGGGGCGCCCCCGCGCGTCGAAGTCACCGCCGGAACGGAGGGGCCGCGCGAGGTGGTCGTCCTGGTGTCGGACAACGGCCGCGGAATTCCCTTTCACCTGCGGCGCAGGGTTTTCCGCCGCTTTGAGCGTCTGGGATTGGAATTGGAACGCGACAAGCCGGGGACAGGCTTGGGCCTGTACATCGTCCGCACGCTGCTGCAGCGGCTGCGCGGCCGGGTCCACGTGCGCACTCCCAAAGCCGGACCGGGCACCGTGTTGGAAGTCCGCTTGCCCGGCCGGCCGGCCGCCGAAACGCGTGCGCCGGCGGAGGCCGTCAACGAAACGCCGCCGCTTGCCGCCTCGAAAGGCTGTACTCCGTCATGACCGAACAAGCTCACATTCTCGTCGTGGAAGACGAGCAGCACCTGGCGCAGGGGATCAAGTACAACCTGCTGGCCGAGGGCTATCGCGTGACCACCGTCAGCGACGGCCCGGCGGCACTGCAGTTGCTGGAGCAGGACCCGCAAACCGTGGATTTGATCGTCCTGGACCTGATGCTGCCCGGCATGAGCGGCTACGCGGTCTGCGAGGCGATTCGCTCGCGAGACACGGAATTGCCGATTTTGATTCTCACCGCCCGCACGCTGACGGAAGACCGCACCCGCGGCTTCGAGGCGGGAGCCAACCAGTACCTCACCAAGCCCTTTGATCTGGATGAATTCCTGGCCCGCATCAGGAACTTGTTGACCTACCACCGCCGCCAGAAAAGGCTGGCCGCCAGCCAGCGGTTGGGGCAAGCCGAGTTCGGCGGTGCGCGGGTCAATTTCGACACGTTCGAAGTCACCGTGGGCGGCGAGTCGGTCCGGATGACCCAACTGGAAATGAGCCTCCTGCGGTATTTCGTGGAGCACGAAGGCCGGGTCGTTCCGCGGCACGAACTGCTGGAAAATGTCTGGGGCCTGCCCGGCAGCATCAATACCCGCGCCCCGGACCAATTCATCCGCCGCCTGCGGAAGATCTTCGAAGCCGATCCGGCGGCCCCCCGCCACTTCCTCACCATCCGCGACGCCGGCTACCGCTTCGTCGCCAAGCCCGAGTAAAAAAGAACGCGGCGCCGTTGCCGGCCGGTCACGGCAGCAACCGGATACAGGACGGCCGGGGCATCGACAGCGTCGGGCCGACCGCACTCAAACGGCCGGTCTGCGGATCGATCCGAAACACGGCGACGTTGTCGCCGGGCATGTTGGCACACAACAGCAGTTCGCCGCCGGGAGTGATCGCCAGGTTTTGCGGTCCCTTGCCGAGACTCGGTTCGATCCCGATCAGCGTCAACCGGCCGTCCTCGCCAAGCCGATAGGCGGCGATGCTGTCGTGCCCGCGATTGGTGCCGTACAGAAAGCGGCCGTGGGGCGTAATCTTCACGTCCGCACAGTAACTCGTGCCGTCAAATCCTGCGGGCAACGTCGAAATCGTCTGCCGCTCGATGAGCATTCCGCCGTCAGACTCGTAGTCCATCACGGTGATCGAGTTGCCCAGTTCGTTGATGACGTAGATTTGTTTGCCGTTCGGGTGGAAGGCCAGATGCCGAGGCCCGGCTCCCGGCGGCGTTCTCACAAACGGCTGCCGGTGCGGCGAGAGTTTCGCGGCGGCCGCGTCCAGGCGATAAGTCAACACCTGGTCGAGCCCCAGGTCCGCGGCCAAGGCCAGACGGTTGTCTGGACCGATCACAATGCAGTGCGCGTGAGGCCCTGCTTGACGCGCCGGATCGACGCTCGAACCGGCATGCTGAAAGAACGACGACGCCTCGCCCAGCGAGCCATCCTCGCGCACCGGCAGCGATGCTACGCTGCCCGTCGAGTAATTCGCCACCAGCACCGTCTTGCCGGTCGCGTCGACGTCCAGATAGCACGAAGCGGAGCCCCGCGACGACTGCCGGTTCAATAATCTCAACTGGCCGCTTCGCCCCACAATCTCGTACGCGGCGACCTGTTCGGGCTCCGCGCCGCCGAACTTCAAGGCATGAATCGAATACAGGAACCGGTGATCCGGCGACAGGGCCAAAAAGAAAGGGTGCTCGACGCCGGTCGTCCGCCGAACGGGCTGCAGGACGCCGGTCTTCAGGTCCAACTGGAAGGCATGAATGGCGCCGTCGTCCCCGCCCGCAAAGGCCGAGATGAAAACCAGCGGCTCATCCGCCTGCGCCCGCTGCTCTGCCGTATCGAACGCCGTACTTAACATGGCACTCACCAGGACTGAAACCAGAAGTCGAACCCGGCCGGATTGCATGTGTCACTCCCCTGTGCGAAAGGCTGTCAAGGCTGTCAACTCGCTGCCGGCCGTGCGATGCCTGCGGCACAACGCCGCGGAGCGGCCAGCGTTGATTGCTGAGTGTAACACATCCTGGCACGCGGACTTGGTTTGCCCGGGATCGATGTTAGCACGAAATTTTCCGCTCGTCACGGCCCCCTGCGGATGGACAGCCGTCCGTCATCTGCATACACTGAGTTGTAGTGCTAAGGCACCTTGGGGGGGCGGAACATGGATTCTCTTCTGGTGATTTGTCGGACTCCCCAGCCACGCGTCGTTCAATGTGTCGGTTTCCACGCATCGCGGCAAGACAGCGAGACTCACGATTCTCCATCTTTTTCGAGGAGGGGGGCCATGCGGCGCCATCGAGTGACTGCGTTTACCCTTGTGGAACTGCTGGTCGTCATTGCCATCATTGGGATCCTGGTCGCCCTGCTGTTGCCGGCCGTGCAGGCGGCGCGCGAAGCGGCTCGCAGGACCCAGTGTACGAACAACATGAAACAGATCGGCCTGGCGATGCAGAACCACCACGACACGTACAAGGCCTTTCCGATCGGCGCGGAATTGGGGAACCGAGGCCCGAACTGGCGTCTGCGGATCCTGCCCTATCTGGAACATACCGCCGCTTACGACGGGATCGACTTCGTCGCCGGCCACTTCTGGTCCCACTATGACTACGGGGCCAATCGGGCTCAGATCGCGAGCATGCAGTTGCCGGTCTATGTGTGCCCTTCAAGCCCGCACGGGATGCTGAATACGGCGGACATGGTCAATGTCAAGGAAGGCATGCTGGCCGATTACTGCGGGATCAGCGGGGCCTATCCTGATCCCCTTGGCAGGTCCGCGGTGTGTACGTCCGGCGAGGTTCAGGGGGGGATCTATTGCGAAAACGGCATGTTGGTGGCCCTGCGCAAGCAGTCGTTTCAGCATGCGACGGACGGGAGCAGCAACACGATCATTGTCGGCGAGCAGTCGGGACAGGTGAATCGGCGAGAGCGGAGCGCCAATCCGCTGGGCGCCTGGCACGGCCTGGTCACCAACACCGTGACCACCTCCGACGGCAGCAATACGTGGACCGCCAACACGCCGGTCGCCAACATCACTTACAGCAGCGGCTATACCGGCGGCTTGACGACCGAACGCCATGCGCCCAACGCCTACTGGCTGAGCGGGGCGCCCGGCAGTTGCAGCAGCGAGTACGAGGTCAACTACGTGCTCAATTCCTTCCATCCGGGCGGAATCCATGTCACGCTGACCGACGGGGCCGTGCGATTCGTTTCCGACACGGTGAACATGGACACGTTCCGGCAGTTGTGCGTGCGAGATGACGGCATGGTGCCCGGAGCGTGGTGATCCTGAGAAACACACCGGGAAAGGGAGTCCGATGCGAGCACTCGATTGGCAGACCTGGATCCTGTCGGCCGGCTTGACGGCACTAGCGGGCGTCCTGGCTGGTTGCGGCAGCACGCCGCACTCTGAAATCCCCACCGCGTCGGTGGCGATCACCGTCACTCACGGCGGAGAAGCGGTGACCAAGGGGCAGGTCGATTTGAACAACGACCAGACGGGACTGGGAGCAGGAGGCGAATTGGACGGCGAAGGCAAAGTCGTCCTGTCGGCCGTGCCGCTGGGGGAATATACGGTGACTGTGCTGCCCCCCGATGCCGACCCGCTTCCGCCAGAGTCGGGGCGGCCGGCCAAGGGCTCGAAACCGGCCTCCCGCATTCCTGCCAAGGTCCGCAATCCCCGGACCAGCCCGCTGAAGGTACAGGTGAAAGACGAAGAAAACGACTTTCGCTTCGACCTGAAGGACGTCGCCAGATGACCTCCGCGCGCTTCCGCCACGCGGTAACCGACGTGCGCACTCGGCCTGCCGCTGGCGACGAAGGGCGTCCAGCGGACCGCAGCACAGAAACGACTGGCGACGGGAATCGTGGCTTGTGGGCTAGGGAGACGGAACGCATGGTGAATCGCAGGACGTTCATGAAAGCGGTGGGGGCGGGGACCGCGGTTCTGGCGGCCGCGCCGAACGCCGGCGCAGGGCAAACGCAGATCAAGGTGGGGGTCATCACTAACGCCGAGGGCGCCCATCTCGACTTGTATTTCGCAGCGCTGGCCGAAACGCCGGAGGCCGCAAGCGTGGTGCTTGCCGATCCGAGCGGCAAGGCCGTCTCGGAGGCCCGGAAGAGGTTGGGAAAAAGACTGACTGCGACTTACGATTCCTACGAGGCGATGCTCGACCGCGAACAGCCGGTCCTGACGCTGGTGTCCCTCGAGGCCCGCCTGGCCCCGCCCGCCATCGAAGCGGCCTTGAATGCGGGCTGCCATGTGCTGGCGGAGAAGCCGGCGTGCGTCCGGATCGACGACTTCGCTCGCCTGACAGCCCTGGCCGAACGCCAGCAACGCCACCTGATGCTGGCGTTGGCAAACCGCCTGAACCCTGAAGTCCAAGCGGCGCGGCGACTGATCCAGGAAGGAAAGATCGGCCGGATCTACGGCCTGGAAATGCATTTGGTCGCCGATCAAGCCCGGCTCGTCCAGCCTGCGTATCGCGCCAGTTGGTACGCCCACAAAGAGCGCGCGGGCGGCGGCCACCTGATCTGGCTGGGCATCCACTGGATCGATCTGGCGATGTTTCTGACCAGCGCGCCGATCACGGAAGTCTGCGCCCTCTGCGCCAACGTCGGCGGTCAACCGCTGGACGTGGAAGACTCGGCCGCCGTGACGTTCCGGTTCGACAATGGCACGCTGGGAACCCTGACGTCGGGCTACTATCTGGACAAGGGGTATCATTCGCACCTCAAGATCTGGGGGGCCCGAGGTTGGCTCCAGCTCGAGAAACATGGCGGGACGCCGCTGGCCTGGTACAGCCAGGACGACCCGAAACCCGAGGTCCACCGGCTCGAAAACATCAAGGGCCCCAGCGGCTATTCCCCGTGGGTGCGAGCCTGCGTTCGGGCAGCCGCCGGCGCCGAACAACCGCCGCTCACGTCGCAAGAGAGCCTCCGCGCGCTGGAAACGGTCTTCGCCGCGTATCGGTCGGCCGAAACCGGACAGCGGCAAACCTTGCGATAACGACGCCGCGAAACAGAGGAAACCGGAAGCCACTTGCCGAAGCGGTTTCACCCGGTCTCGCGCCCGCACCCCACCGTAGACCGCTCGCGTCCCGCTTCGTCTCGATCCCGGCGATGAAACAACTCCCAGGCCGTATCGCCCAGGTGGAAGAAGGGCTATCACTTGAAGGGATTGATGACGAAAATGGCGTGGCTCATGGCTGCCTCACCTCGATGTCCTTGAAGCGAATCAGCAACTCGTTGCCGGGGTGGATCTAAGGCAGCCCGCAGAAAATAATCTACCGGTCCGCCGGGCTTGTGTGGCACTGCCTACTTGTTGGCAGCGTGAGCGTGGGCGAGGTAATCGATGGGCAATCGGCCGCGATGCCTGATGGAGTGCGGTCGAGATGACGGGGAACTCCAAGTACCGGTGGCCTCTTCTGATCTCCGTTCCGGTAGGTGTTCGGGGGTCGGGATCTGCGTGAGCCTGTTACCAGCGTCGAATCCGGGGGATTTCTCGTCCCAGCGCGCGACAAAGATCGATCATCGCTGGGTGCAGTTCCCTCTTGGTGAAGGCTGCCCACAGTTCCAACTGGTTGCGTGGGGAAATGGGGTCGGGTCTCATTTGCGTCGAAATGAGACCCGCCACATTTCCGTCGCTTCACTTCGCCTCGGGCCACAATGCCTTGATCGCTTCGACCGTGCGCTCTACGAGGACCTGGCCGCCTTCAGGGCCGATGCGACTGCTTCCCCCGGCCGCCCAAAACGCCGCCGTCCCGATCCGTGAACGGTCGCACCGCGCATCAAATCTACACAAATGAGACCCGACCCCATTTCGCTCCGTTGCTTCACGCACGCATGATTCTACAAGTCGCCCGACACCCACAACAGCCTCCGCCGCTTCCGAATGCCGCCGGCTCGCCCGGCGGATCGTTACGCTCCCCGCTACCCCCGCCTCCTTTCCCGTTCACGCATTTCTTTCCTCCCCCACTTGCACAAAGTATGCATATCGGTACACTACTGTTCATGCGCTCGTTTAACTTCCGTTCCTTTCTCTTTGGAGGTTCCCATGCTTGCCACGACGTCTCTCGTTGCTCCCCCATCTCCCGCCGCCGCGGCCGCCGACGCCGCCCCCCGGCTGCTGGACCAGGTCCGCGCCGCCGCCCGCGCGCGGCACTACAGTCCCCTTACCGAGCAGGTCTTCGTCAGCTGGATTCGCCGCTACGTCCTGTTCCACGACAAACGGCATCCGGCCCAAATGGCCGAGCCCGAGGTGGTCCGCTTCCTCTCCCACCTGGCCGTCGAGGAGCACGTCTCGCCCTCGCTGCAGTCCCAGGCCCGGGCCGCCCTCGTCTTCCTCTACCGCCACGTCTTGCACCAGCCTCTGGGCTCCCTCGACGGCGTGGTCCGGGCCAAGCCGACGGCCCCCGCTCAACCACGCGCCGGGCGGCGGCCGCCAGACCGCGAAGACTTGCTGACCGCCAAACCGGCACGCCACGTCTGACCGTTCGGG
>JAAYYU010000102.1 GCA_012515235.1 Candidatus Anammoximicrobium sp. | reverse complement strand
AGCAGCAAAGAGCTCTCAAACTGCTCCAGTCCATCAGCGTGTAGGCAGAACCAGCGCACCCGATCTGAGCAAAAACCCCACGAAACACCGGAGAAACTACGGTTTTCAAGAAGGGAACTTCCGCTTATTACTCCTGCCGGATTGGTGTCGGCCGGCTCCGGCGGTCTGCGATGATGGCGATGATCGCAGCCCTGCCTGTCCCGCGGCGCGACGCCTACCTGGGCAACACCAGGCCGACCGCCCAGCACACCGCAACGGCGAAGCCCAGGCAGATCAGACTGGCGAACTTGGCCCGCGCGCAGTGCGACGCCAGCGCGGGCCAGAAGTCCTCTTGGGGCGGCTGGCGGTACAGGAACCGCAGGTGCAAGCAGTTTTCCAAGATGTCGCAGAGGGCAGCGAACTGCACGCCCGCCAAGAACAGTCCCCACACGCCCCAACTCGCCAAACTCGGCTCGGGAACCAGCATCTCCGCGGCAATCTTGCCAAGGATCGCCAGGGTAACGCTGTAGACCAGAATGAAACCAAAGTCCCACCACAAACTCCGCACCGCTCGGTCCCGGACTCCGCGCGCCGACCAATCGGCGATGATTTCGCGAGTCCGCGCGGCGGTCCAAGCGAATTGCAGAGACGCGATGCCTGCCGGGGCGACCGCCGTCTTCAGCGCTCCGCCCACGGATTGCAGATACAGGAAATACGCAACCGTGGCGGCGCAGGCCATGATCAGCAACCAGGCTTGCAGACCATAGACGGTTTCCAGCATCGCGGAGATTCCCATCAGGGCGCCGCCGGCGATCAGGCCCGCGCAGATCGGTTCCTGGTTCTTGACCAGGATCTTGTGCCAGTTGGCTTCCGGATCGCTCCAGCGGCGTTCCGCCAGCCAGAAGAACAGGGAACCCAGGAACATCGCCAAGCACGTGTTGAACGGAATCACGGCGGCCAGCCCGATACCGACGCCGGAAAGCCAGAAACGGCCCTTGGTGGCGAACCGCAGCGCCTCCAGGGCCAGCCCCAGCACCGCCGCGGCCAGGGCCGTCCAGCGCGCCGACACTTCCAGGTTGCTGATTCCCTGGGTCAACAATTCGGCGACGGCCTTCCAAATGGCGGCCGACGGCATCGGACTGGCGTCGGTGATCATCCTCTGCGGCCCGTCCTTGAGGAACACCAGGTAGTACACCGGCACCGCGGCCAGCGCGCCGGCAAAGATCCCCAAAACGTGGCCGATCGCCTGCTGACGAGGTTTTGCACCCAGCATGTAACCGGGCTTGATGTCCATCAGCAGATTGGACGCATTGCTGGCCACCTCGGCAGTGATCCCCGCCGTGGCGATGTTCGTCGTGATGTTACGCGGGGCGATGACGCCGTAGGTGAGTTGCGTCAATTTGCCGAGCGCGCCGATCGGCGTGATTGACGTTAGCGCCGTCGAATTCACGGCGATCAAGGTAAAGATGAAAATCAGGGGAATGGCGATTACGCCTTGCCAGACAGCGACGCCGAAGAACCGGTGGGCCAAGGCCACGACGATCGCCCCGATCACGGGAATCCCGATCACAAACACGCGCATCGGCAATTCGATGTCCCGCAGCACGTCGCTGCGTTCTTCCCGCCCCGCACGGCGAAACAAGCCGCGGAAGGCGCTCACCAGAATCTGGGGCCGGGCAAAGAAGGCGTACAGCGAGGCCGTCGTCATCATGGCCACGCCGCCCCACAAGCCCCAGACCGTGACCCGCCGGAACCCGTACTGCATCACGCCGTCCACCAGCGCGCCTTCGATGTCGCCGCGCTGGATCATCCATGGCACCAGGATGCAGTAGTTGACGACGGCGCCGATCATCAGCGACACGCCGGTGCGGATCCCCATCAGCCCGCCGGCGCCGAACATCACGATGTCCGTGTCCAGCCGCACGGTCAGCTCGCGCAATTCCGTACCGGCCAGACGCGGCGACCAGAACCGGTAGATCCAGCTGTCCAGGTACTCCGGCATGGCCAGCACGCCCAACTTCAGCCGCTGCAGCAAGTCGTGGCTGGTCAGCAGTTTAACCAGGGCAGACAGTCCCGCCGCGACGGTCAGCAGTTTCGCTTTCCGCAACCCTTCACCCGGATCGCCGCTGTGCAAGGCGTCCATCACGATTCCCGCGGCCCGGCCCTCCGGAAACGGATGTTGCTCGTCGTTGATAAAGCGGCGTTTCAGAGGAAAGGCGAACAGCACTCCCAGTAACGACAGCGACGTGATCCAGACGACCGTCGTGACCATCGGGATGATCGTATCGGTCACCATCATGTAGGCGGCCAGCGACGAGATCAGCGGCCCCGTCATGTAGCCGGCAGCCGTGGCGATCGACTGCATGCAGTTGTTTTCCAGCACCGTGAATTCGCGGGCCATGCCCAGGCCCGACAGGATCTTGAACATGCCGAAGGCAAGAATGACGGAGGTTATGCCGACCCCTAACGTCCAGCCTGTCTTCGCGCCCACGTACAGGTTGGTCAGCGACAGGATTCCGCCCAGCAACATGCCGGTCACCGCCGCGCGGGCCGTCAACTGCGGCATGTCGCCGCGCCAGACGTTTTCCAGCCACCAGCGGTCTTTTTGCTCGAGGGTCCAATTCTGGATTTGTTCGTCGCTCAGTTGCTTGATTGCCATGCAGTTTCCTTCCTGGGGCCGCAGTATAACCGGCGGAAAACTCGCGGGCCATACAACTTGACGCACTTGACATCCGAAGACCCTGCCGTCCGCACGCCGTGGATGCCGGCTTGCCGCAGCCAAGACCTCGCCTCGTTCGGTGAGGTTTCGCCAGACCGAACAACCGCACCGCGGAACCTGACAATTTCGGCCTCTCGCCAGCCGAGTTCAAAGCCTGCCCCAGCGACTCGGGTAGAATTGCGCACCATCCTTCCACGGTAGCCAACGACGGCACTCGCTCGCCAGCGGTCGCATTCTGACGAGTTTGCCGCGGATAGGTACGTTCCAGGGCATCGTCAGGCGGAATGGGACGCCGCTTCAGGCGGTCGTTTCGATCCTGCGCTTTGCGCCCGGAAGAACGATGTTTCGCGTCCTACGCGCCAGGCAAACCTCAACGCTAGCCGCGCGCAAATTGGCGACATTGCGAAAAGACTGACGAATAAATAAGCCAGACAAGGGAAAGCGTGAGGGCATGGACGCGCCCACGGAGCACCGACGCCCGGTCAAGCTGTCGGAGTCGAAATCGCGAAAGAACAACAGGTTGTGCCCGTGTTGGAAAACCGAAACCTGGCCTCTGATTTGTTCGCCCTGGGACTGCTGGTCGCAGTCACCTTCCTGGGCATCGCGTTGTTTACCTATGATCCGGCGGACCCGCTCGGCGAGCCGGTTTCACCGCTGCATCGGATCTACACTCCCGACCTGGTCGTCTATCCGCAAAACGAGACCGTCACCAACGGCTGTGGCCGCTGGGGAGCCTATGCCGCCGACTTGCTGCTGACCGCCTTGGGCGTCTGTGCCTATTATTTGCTGATCTCCCTGGCCGTTTTGGATTGCCACTTGCTGCGCCGCCGCGAGATCGATACGCCCCTTATCCGTGCGGCGGGCTGGTTGGCGTCGTTGGTGGGGCTGGCAGCGATCGTGGCGATTGTAGCGCCCCGGTTATCGCCGGGACCCGTGATCGGTTCGGCAGGCTATCTGGGGGCGGTTGCCAAAGGTCTGCTGCACACGCATTTCGCCACGACCGGCAGTCTGATTCTGGCCGCCAGCCTGTTTGTCGGCGGCCTGCTGCTGTGCACCGACTATGTGCTGCTCCGCGTGCTGGGCGTGCTCCTCTCGGTCGCTTTGCTCGGACCTGCCCGCGTCGCCAGACTGCTGCCGGCCCGGCGTCAGACGCGCGCGAAGGCCCCCACGGAAGAGGACGACAAAGACGAGGTGCTGGACGAGTTCGACGAGGTGGTCTCGGTCAAGTTCCGCGGCCGGGTGACCAGCGATATCGCCGACGATGAACTGAGCGGCCTGGACGAGGACGAGGCGTCGTACGAAGCCGAGGCGGCCGGACCGGCCGTCGGGGCTTTGGTAAAGCGGCCGCCGGCGCTGAAGGATCTGGCTGAAGCCTCGCTGGAAGAAGAACCGCAGGAAACCGGCGAGGTGCGAATTCGCAAGCCCACGGATCGCAACGAACGCGCGGCGGTGATGCAGTGTCTGGACGAGGCCGCCCGCGGCGGCGAACACTTGGATTACGTGCTGCCGAGTCTGGATCTGCTGTTGCCCTCCGACGGATTCGACTTTGACGAGCAGGAAAAAGAAGTCCGCCGCAAAGCGAAGGTTCTGGAGAAGACATTCGCCGACTTCGGCTTCAAGGTCAAAGTGGTGGAGATCGAGACGGGGCCCGTCGTGGCGCAGTACGAGGTGGAGTTGGAAGCCGGATTGCGGCTGTCCAAAATCACCGCCTTGGCCGACGATCTGGCCATCGCCCTGCGCGTTCCCAGCGTGCGGATTGTGGCCCCGATTCCCGGCAAGAACACGGTGGGCGTGGAAGTCCCCAACGACCAGCGTCAGGTGGTCCGGTTGCGGGAAGTGATCGAAGAGGGCGGCGGCATCGTGCGCAAGATGCGCGTCCCCCTGTACCTGGGCAAGGACGTGTCCGGCAGTCCGTTGGTGGCCGATCTATCCTCGTTGCCCCACCTGCTGATCGCCGGCCGCACCGGAACGGGCAAGAGCGTCTGCCTGAACGCGATCATCACGTCCATCCTTATGACCCGGCGGCCCGACGAAGTGCGGATGCTGATGATCGATCCGAAGATGGTCGAGTTGAGCGGTTATGGCCGGCTCCCGCACCTGATGCACCCCGTCGTCACGGACATGCGCAAGGCGGAAGCCATCCTGGCCTGGGCCGTCGACAAGATGGAGGAGCGGTACGCACTGCTGGCCCGCGCCGGCGTGCGGCACATCAGCAGCTACAACCAACTGGACGAAGAGGAATTGATGAGCCGCCTGAATCCGGAATCGGAGGAAGAGCGGGCCTCGATTCCACTGCACCTGCCCTTCATCGTGATCGTGGCCGACGAGATCGCCGACATGATGATGACCGCCGGCAAGGAAGTTGAACAGCACATCATCCGTCTGGCGCAGAAGAGCCGGGCCGTCGGCATCCACCTGATCCTGGCCACGCAGAAACCGACCGTGGATGTGATCACGGGCCTGATCAAGTCGAATTTGCCGGCGCGAATCTCGTTCCAGGTCGCCAGCCGCACGGACAGCCGCGTCGTGCTGGACGAGATGGGCGCCGAAAAACTGCTGGGCAACGGCGACATGCTGTTCCTGTGGCCGGGCACCAGCACGCTGTTGCGCGGTCAAGGCACCTACCTGGACGACGACGAAATTGCGCGGGTCGTGGACTTTGTGAGCACCAGCGAGCCGAACTTCGTCAACGAGCTGGTGAATCTGAAGGTCGCGGACAAAGAGGAAGGCGCTCCCGCCGCCGGCGGGCTGAAGAAACGCGACGAATTGTACGAAACCGCCGTGGACATGGTCGTCCGCGAGGGTCGCGGCAGCGTCTCGCTGTTGCAGCGGGCGATGGGCATCGGCTACGGCCGCGCGGCCCGGTTGATCGACTTCATGGCGGAAGACGGGATCGTCGGCCCGTATGCCGGGTCGCAGGCTCGAGAAGTCCTGATCTCCGTGGAAGACTGGGAGCGGATGCAGGGCGCCAGCGCCGCCGCCGAACCCCTGCCCGCGTCGCTTCCTCCCAAGAAGAGTCGCCGAGTCTCGCTGCGCCCGCCAGCGCCGCCCGTCGACGAAATCGATGACGACCTCGGCTTTGAGGCCGACGACGACGATTTCGCCGAGGACGAAGACGAAGAAGTACAATTCGTCAGCCGCTCGGGCTGATTCCGAGACGCGACGGCAAGCACGGACGGGGGCCGGCAGTGCCGGGTTGTCGGGCGACGGGCAGCGGCCGCGCGCCGGATGGCGGGGCGCCGGCATCCTCTCGCTGGATCTTTTTTTCCTTTCCCGGTCGGGCCCTGGCAGGGGTGATCTGAATCGCTTATCATGCTTCCGGCCGCGCCGGCGTAGGATCGCTTCGTAGCCACGCTTCTTGCGCTGCCCGGTGAACGTCGTTGCGACAGGTTTTCCGGCGGTGGCGCAGGCCTGGCATGGAAGGCGTGTGCCCCAGGAATCCGCGGGCGGTTTTTGCCGCGATTCACGGGAGCGTCCTACGGCAGCGGCAACCGACCCTTGGCTGCGGCGGCGAGCCGCGTGAGGAGCAGTTGGGCATGAATGCGTCTGAGAATGGATCGACTTGCGTCCCAGAAGCGGCGGCGGGAGAGCCGCTGGATCTCACGCCGCTGGATCACATCCTGGAAGAATTCAAGGGCCGTAGGGGCGCGGTGATTCCCATTTTGCAACGGGCCCAGGACGCCTACGGGTACCTGCCTCGCGAAGTGCTGCGGGCGATTTCGCAGAAAACTCTGATTCCGCTGAATCAGCTGTACGGCGTAGCCACGTTTTACGCCCAATTTCATTTGCAGCGCCGCGGCCGGCATTTGGTCCGAATTTGCGACGGCACGGCTTGCCACGTGCGGGGCAGTGGCAAGAATGTTGAGGCCGTCGAGCGTTCGCTGGGCGTCGGACCCGGCCAGACGTCGGAGGACTACAAGTACACGCTGGAGATTGTCTATTGCCTGGGCTCTTGTGGCCTGGCGCCGATCGCCGTCGTCGACGACAAGGTCTATGCGCGGCTGGCCCCCGAAGCGCTCGTCCAGCGATTGGAATCCCTGGAGTGACGTCCGTTCGCCGCTCTTGAGCCGTGCGGTTGTCGCGCCGTGTGCGCAAGCCGGCGCACGGCTCGGCAGGGTCTTGTGACGGGAAAAGGGAAGGAAAGGTGACCGCCCGATGGCGCAACTCAAAAGCCTCGAAGAACTGCAGCAGATGTGCCAGGAGATGAAGCAGGCCGAGCAGGTCCGCCGCGAAACCAGCACGGTGATCACCGTGGGCATGGGCACGTGCGGCATCGCGGCGGGGGCGCGGGAGACGCTGCAGGCGATTGAGGAAGAGTTGAACAGACGCCAAATCGACGCGTTGGTCGTCACCGCGGGCTGCATTGGCGTCTGTGTCCGCGAGCCGCTGGTGGATATCCAGCAAGCGGGCCGGAGCCGCATCGTGTACGCCAACGTGCATCCGGCGATGGTCCCTCGGCTGATCGAAGAACACGTGATCAAGGGCCAGCCGGTCAAGGAATGGGTGGTCGGCCGCATGCCCAGCGACGAGTCCGCGTTGTATTCCAGCAGGTGAAGTTATGGATCAGGTTGCGGCTTCCCCGACGGCTGCCATCCGCGGCAGCGTCACCGTGTGCGGCGGCGCCCGCTGTACGTCCGCCCGCTGTCAACGCGTGCTGCGGGCTTTTGAAGTCGAGCTGGCGCGGCGGACGCTGGGACGCAACGTGCGGCTCAGCCCCAGCCCCTGCCGCGGCTTCTGTACGGCCGGACCGATCGCGATCGTCCAACCGCCCGGCGTGCTGTACTGCCGCGTGACGCCCGAGGACGTGCCCGAGATCGTCGAACAGACGCTGATTCAGGGCAAGGTCGTCGAGCGTCTGCGTTACGACGAGCCCGAACCGTTGCGTTCGCTTCCGTCTTACCGGGACATGCCGTTGTTCAGCAAACAGGTCCGGATCGCGCTGCGCAACTGTGGCGTGATCGATCCGGAGCGAATCGAGGAATACATCGCCCGCGACGGCTACGCGGCGCTGGGCAAGGTTCTGGGCGAGTTGTCGCCCGACGAAGTGATTCGAGAGGTAAAAGCCTCCGGGCTGCGCGGCCGTGGCGGCGCGGGGTTTTTGGCGGGGGCCAAGTGGGAGTTCTGCCGCCATGCACCGGGGGATCTCAAGTACGTCGTCTGCAACGCCGACGAGGGCGATCCGGGCGCTTTCATGGACCGCTCGATCCTGGAGAGCGACCCGCACAGCGTGATCGAGGGCATGACGATCGCCGCCTATGCCATCGGCGCCAGTCAGGGGTACGTCTACTGCCGCGAGGAGTACCCGCTGGCCATCGACCGGCTGGAGACAGCCATTCATCAGGCTCGCGACTTGGGGCTGCTGGGCGAGAACATCTGCGGTTCGGGTTTCGCCTTTGACATCGACGTCAAGGAGGGCGCCGGGGCCTTCGTGTGCGGCGAGGAGACCGCCCTGATCGCCTCGATCGAAGGTCGCCGCGGCGAGCCGCGTCCGCGTCCGCCCTATCCGGTCGTCGCGGGACTGTGGGGCCTGCCGACCAACATCAACAACGTCAAGAGTTACGCCATGACGCCCCAAATCATCCTGCGCGGGGCGAAGTGGTTCGGCAGCATCGGCACGCCCAAGTCGCCGGGGACCGCCGTGTTTGCCTTGACGGGCAAGGTCAATAACACGGGCCTGATCGAGGTCCCCATGGGCACCCCGCTGGGCGATATCATCTTCGACGTCGGCGGCGGAGTCCCGCAGGGCAAGAAGTTCAAAGCCGTCCAGACAGGCGGGCCGTTGGGCGGCTGTCTGCCCGCCAGCGCGCTGAATACGCCCGTCGATTTCGACGCCTTGGCCGAAGCCGGCGCCGTGATGGGATCGGGCGGCATGATCGTGCTGGACGACGACACGTGCATGGTCGAGTTCTCCCGGTACTTTCTGACGTTTGCCGCCGCCGAATCGTGTGGCAAGTGCGTGCCGTGCCGCGTGGGCGGCCAACGGTTGCTGGAGGCCTTGACGCGGATCGGCGACGGGCAGGGGACGCGCAAGGACCTGCAGATCATCAAGGACGTCTCGAATCACATGATGTCCTCGTCGCTCTGCGGCCTGGGCCAGCGCACGCCGGGTCCGGTGCTGGCGGCGTTGCGGTTCTTTGAGGACGAGTTCATCGAGCACATCGACCAGAAACACTGCCGGGCGGGCCAATGCCGGGCCTTGGTCCGGGCCCGCTGCGTCAATGCATGCCCGGCCGGCGTAGACACGCCCGCCTATCTGGCCCTGGTCGCCCAAGGCCGCTATGCCGAAGGCCTGGCAATCCACCGCCGCCGCAATCCGTTTGCCCTGGTCTGCGGCCGCGCTTGTCCGGCGTTCTGTGAAAGCAAGTGCCGCCGCGGCGAGATCGACGAACCGGTCGCGATCCGGTTGGTCAAGCGGTACATGGCGGATCGCGAAATCGAGACGCCCTGGGTGCCCGAACCGATCGGCACGGAGGCCGAACGGGCGGCGGCGGCGGAAAAGAAGATCGCCGTCATCGGGGCCGGCCCCGCCGGCTTGACCGCCGCGCTGCGCTTGGCGCAACGCGGATACCGAGTGACCGTCTTCGAAAGGTATCCCGTTGCGGGCGGCATGATGGCTTGGGCGATTCCCGAGTACCGGCTGCCGCGCGGGCCGTTGCTGGCCGAAATCGAAAACATCCGCCGCGCGGGCGTCGAGATCCGCTGCAACGAGGCGTTGGGCCGCGATTTCAGCCTGGACGATCTGCTGGGCCAACGCGGCTACAGCGCGGTGCTGCTGGCCATCGGCGCGCACCGCAGTCGCCGCTTGGGCGTCGCGGGCGACGACAAGTCCGGCGTGATCGACGGGGTGGAGTTTTTGAGCCGGGTGGCGGGCGAGGCGACGATGCGGGCCGCCGGCTTGCCCGCCGAATCGCCTTTGCCGGACGTCCGCGGCAAGCGGGTGGCGGTCGTGGGCGGCGGCGATGTGGCGATCGACGTGGCCCGTTCGTCGCTCCGCATGGGGGCGCGCGAAGTCCACGTGATCTATCGCCGGGCCGGCGACGATATGCCGGCGGCGCACTTGCCCGAAGAGATCGAGGCGGCCCGGCAGGAGGGAATTCGCTTCCACACCCTGGTGAATCCCGCCGAAGTGCTGGGCAACGGGGCGGTTTCGGGTGTGCGACTGCAGCAACAGCGTCTGGCCGACTTCGACGATAGCGCCCGCCGCCGACCGGTGCCGTTGGGCGCAGACTCGTACGTGTTGAACGTCGAAGTGCTGATCCCCGCCATCGGCCAGGTTCCCGATCTGTCCTGGTTGCACGGCTCCGAGATCGCGCGCCAACGCGGCGATACGTTCATCGTGGATGATGCGTACGCCACGACGCGACCCGGCGTCTTTGCCGCGGGCGACGCGGTGACCGGCCCGGCGACGATCGTCGAGGCCGTCGCCCAAGGCAACCTGGTCGCCCTGTCGATCGATCATTGGCTGAAGACCGGCGAACTGGTCAAGCCGCACCTGGAAGCCGAGCGCGAAGATGTGCCGCAACTGTACGACCTGGCGGCGTATGCCGAACGTCATCGGCCCGCTTCGTCCCGGCTGCCGGTGGAACAACGCGACGCCAATTTCCAGGAGGTCGAGACCGGATTCGACGAACGGACTGCCCAGGAGGAAGCCCGCCGCTGTCTGCGCTGTGACCTGGAATGGCTGGATGCCATGAAACTGCCCCGTCCGGTGGTTGGAGAGCGTGATGAGTGAGCGGTGATCCGCAACGAGTGATCGGTGCTCAGTCCCCTTGGGTCACCGACTGCGGGTAAGCCGCTGATCTCCGCTTCCTGACGACTGACGACTGACGACTGACGACTGACGACTGACGACTGACAAGTGACAAGTGACAAGTGACAAGTGACAAGTGACAAGTGACAAGTGACAAGTGACAAGTGACAAGTGACAAGAGGCCCTTATGATCAACACCGGCGTTGTGAACATCACAATCAACGGCCGCCAGATTCATGCGCGGGCTGGCCAGACGGTGCTGGAGGCTGCGGCCGCGGCGGGCATCGACATTCCCACCCTGTGCTATCATCCGGCCTTGCCGCCCGAGGGCGCTTGTCGGGTCTGTCTGGTGGAAATCGAGGGCCAGCGAACGTTGCAGCCGGCTTGCACGTTTCCGGTTTTTGAGGGCATGGTCGTGCGGACGGAAACGGAAGCCATCGTGGCGGCGCGCGTTTTCGCCTTGCAGATGCTCTTTTCCGAGCGTTCGCACTATTGCATGTTTTGTCCGGCCAGCGGCAGTGACAGCAATACGGATTGCGAGTTGCAGAAACTGGCGTACCGCTACGGCCTGACGTGCTGGGAATACGCTCCCAATCTGCAGAAGAGTTGGCCGTTGGACGCCAGTGGCAAGTACTTTGTTCTGGACCATAGCCGCTGCATCCTGTGCCGGCGCTGTGTCCGCGCGTGCCGCGAGATTTCCGCGAACCACACGTTGGGCGTCCATCAGCGCGGCGCGCGGACCATGATCGGCGCCGACGACGACCAGCCGTTGGGGCAATCGACGTGCGTGTCCTGCGGCAGTTGCCTGCAAGTCTGTCCGACCGGTGCCTTGATGGAACGTCGGAGTTCGTTTCTGGGGCACGAGACGGATGTCCGGCGCGTGAAGACGACGTGTTTGGGCTGCTCGGTCGGCTGTGCGATCGAGTGCTTGACTCGCGACAACATCCTGCTGCGGATCGAAGGCGACTGGACGGGCCACAACGGCGGTTTGCTGTGCTCCGTGGGACGGTTTGAGGCCGTCGATGCAAGGCCTCCGCGGATCACCACGCCGTGGGTCCGGACCGACGGGCAGTTGCGGCCCAGTTCCTGGGGCGAAGCCCTGGAGTTGACGGCCCAGCGGTTGCGGGAAACCAGCAACGTCGCCGGCTTGGTTTCGCCCCGCACAATCAACGAAGGACTGGTGGCGTTCAGCTGCTTTTTTAACGAGGTTTTGAACAGCGACGAACTGGCGCTGCTGCACGGCGAAGTTCCGCCGGAGGTGGGCGAACCGGCGTCCATCGCGGAAATCAACGACGCCGACTGCCTGGTCGTGGTGGGCGGCGACCTGTTGCAGAATCAGAAGGTGGTGGGCTATCTGACCAAGCGAGCCTTCGACCGCGGCGCCCAGTTGGTGATTGTGAACGATGCCCGGACGGACCTGGACGCGTACGCTCAGCAGCGGATGAAGTTGGATGCGATCGCTCACACCGGGGCGTCGCCGTTCGAGCGGTTGCGGTACACGTACCATTTGCGGCTGGAGGGGGTCTCGAAGCTCAAATCCGCGGTGGATTGCGCTCAGCACCCCGTGGTGATGTACGGCCCGAATTTGAGCATCGCGGTCTACGCGGCCTTGCGCGGACTGCCGCGCAAAGCCCGGTTCCTGCCGTTGATCGAAGGCGCCAACGCCGCCGGTGCCGCGCGGCTCGGCCTGACCGCTCGCGCCGTCCAAGGCGACGCCTTGTTTGTGTTGGCGGGCGATGAACTGCCCAATGGCAAGCCGCTGCCCGAGGCCGGGTTCACGGTGATCCAGTCCGCCTACCGCACTGCCTGGACCGACGCCGCCGACGTGGTGCTGCCGGCGCGCGTGTGGACCGAAAAGCAAGGGAGCCTGGTGAATTTGGAAGGCCGCGAACTGCCCGTCGTCCCGCTGACCGAAGCGCCGCGGGACATCCATCCGGACTGGGTGACCCTGGCCACGCTGTCGTCGCTGATGGGCAATGCCGTACTGTTCGGGTCGATGGCCGACGTGCAGCGGTCGTTGTAGGTGCGGAACTCGTCGCAAGGCTCTGCGAGGCGTGCGGGCCTTGGCGAAGCAAAGAGTCGGGCAGCGCAACCGGGAGCGTTGTGCTGCGGAAAAACACTCCGCGATGCGGAGGAGAACACGATGAGCGAAAAAGTCACAGTGGCTTCGGACTGGCTGGCGGGTTGCGCCGGCTGCCACATGTCGTTTCTGGATATCGACGAGCGGATTGTCCAATTGCTGGAGGTCGTGCAGCTGCGTGCGACGCCGATCACCGACTTGAAGCACCCGGACGAAGGCGGCGTCGACGTCGGCATTCTGGAGGGCGCGGTCGCCAACTCGTCGACCGAAGAAGTCGCCCGGCGGATGCGGGCCCGCTGCAAAACGTTGATCGCGCTGGGCGATTGCGCGGTGTTCGGCGGCATCCCCGCCATGCGGAACGCGGTAACCACCGCAGGGGCGCTGCAGCGGGCCTACGTCGAAAGCGAGAGCACGGTGGACGGTGTCGTGCCCCGCCACGAGGACCTGGCCGTCATGCAGGACGTGCGTCCGGTGGATCAGGTCGTGCCGGTGGACATCTATCTGCCCGGTTGCCCGCCCTCGGCCGACGCCATTTTCTACGTCTTGAGCGAACTGGTCCAAGGCCGGCAGCCGAAGCTGCGCGGCAAGTACCTGGATTGGCATTGAAAAACGGTCGCTTGTCCGTTGCCCCCTGTTGATCGTCAACCGGGAGGACGTGTCCGGCTGGCGACCGCGGGCAGAGAGCCGAGAGCTGAACGCTGAAGGAGTCTGGGATGGTCCAAAAAGTCGTAATCGAACCGGTGACCCGGATCGAAGGCCACGCCAAGGTCGTGGTGCATTTGGGCGACGACAATCGGGTCGAGCGGGCCCTGTTCATCGTGAACGAGTTTCGCGGCTTCGAAAAATTCTGTGAAGGCCGGATGTTCTTCGAGATGCCGCAGATTACGGAGCGGATCTGCGGGATCTGCCCTGTCAGCCATCATCTGGTTTCGGTCAAGGCGTGCGACCAGATCCTGGGCGTCCAGGCCCCGCGTCCGGCTCAGCTGTTGCGCGAACTGATGCACATGGGCCAGGTGATCCAATCGCACTCGATGCACTTTTTCGAATTGGCCGGTCCGGACTTGCTGCTGGGGTTCGACGCCGAACCCGAAATCCGCAACGTGGCGGGGTTGTACGCGGCCAACCCCGAATTGGTGGTCAAGGCGATCAACCTCCGCCGCTTCGGGCAGTCCCTGATTTCAACCTTGGGCGACCGCCGCATTCATCCCAACTTTGCCGTCCCCGGCGGGGTAAACCAGGCGCTGGACGGCAAAGACCGCGACGTTTTGCTCGGCGAGGTCGACACGATGATCGGCTACGTCCAAGAGTCGCTGACGATCATCAAGGACTGGGCGGACCGCAACCGCACGCTGCTGGACGAATTCGCCTCGTTCCCGTCCGGCTACCTGGGCATGGTCAGCCCGGACAACGCGGTGGAACTGTACGACGGCGAGCTGCGGCACGTGGACGAGCATCGCCAAGAACTGCACCGGTTCGACGGAAGCGAATACTTGAACCACATCGCGGAGCACGTCGAATCCTGGAGCTACCTCAAGTTCCCGTATTTCCGGACCGGCGGATATCCCGGCGGCGTGTACCGCGTCGGGCCGTTGGGGCGGTTGAACGCAGCCGCCAAGATGGCCACGCCGCTGGCCCAACAGGAATACGAAATTTACCAACAGGCTTGCGGCGGGCGAGTGGTCGAGGGCACGCTGTATTACCACCACGCGCGATTGGTGGAAGACTTGTACGCCATCGAGCGGGCGCGCGAGATCCTGGAAGACCGGGAAGTGTTGTCCCAAGACATCCTTTGCACCGGCCGAATCACCAACCACGAAGGCGTGGGAGTGCTGGAGGCTCCCCGCGGCACGCTGTTCCATCACTACTGGGTCGACGAGAACGGCCAGGTGGAAAAGGTCAACCTGATCGTCGCCACCGGCAACAATAACTGGGCCATGAGCCGCGCGGTGGAGGAGGTCGCCAGGCGTTATGTCGACGGCGCGAACATTAAAGATGGGGCGTTGAACCGCGTCGAGGCGGCGATTCGGGCCTACGACCCGTGTCTGTCCTGCTCGACTCACGCCCTGGGTCGGATGCCGCTGGAGTTGGTGGTCGTGGACGCCCAGGGCCGCGAGATCCGGCGCGTCGCCTCTGGCGGTGCCGAGCGGGGCGAGTCTTGACCGGCCCCTGATCTTTCCCGCCAGACACTTCCCGGCCTTGCCAGCTCGAGTTGCCTGCTAGCACCAGGCGGGAGACTAGCGAAGGGGGGTCAGGCCTACAGAATTCAGTTTTGGCCGATCGTAACGCCGGCCACAGCATAGGACCCTGCTCGGAAAACATTTAATTCTGTAAGCCTGATCCCAGCACCGTAAGCGTTACGTCATCAACGGCGCCTAAAAAAGGGGCCGAAATCCCGTCTGGTGCCAGCGAAAGCACTCCTGGCGCTCGGTAGCGGGTGTTCCGCCAACTGGCCGCTTTCCATCCGAAAAGCAGCGCCGGAATGCGCCGGACACAGGCTCTGGCCGCAAGCTCGTTTCCGCGCCTGTGGAGCTGCAAATTGTCCGGTTCGTCTTGTGCGATTTTCGCTTTCCGCGTACCCTCTGCGGCCTCTATCCCCTGGCGGACTTCATTTTCTCCTGAAGTGATAGCAGTCGATGCAGACGCGTCCCTTCGATATCCGGCCTGGTCAACGCACCGTCGCGGCGTGTGTGCGCTGGACCATGTTGCTGGCGGCAACCGTGCTGAGTGTGCTGTCGCTGGGCTGCCGGCGCGACCCGTATGCCGATGCCTATTTCGAGATGCTGAACGCGGAGAAACGCGTCCTGGAGGACCGGCTGTACGATGCCGAGTACAACTATGAACAGGCGCTGGCCGAATTGAAGGCCGCGCGCGGAACCACCAAGGAAGGCCGCAAGCCGTTTGCTGGCAAACGTACCGCCGAATCCGAACAGCCTTTGACGGAACCCGCCGAAGAGGAACCTGGACAGGATTCGGGCGTGCCCACGGAAGTCCCAGAACTGCCCAAGATCGAATTGCCGCCGGGCGTCGAAGAAGGAAAACGTCGAAGCTCGGGTCCTGCCGCCGTGCGGCCCGCTGCGGCGGTCAAGACGGAAGTGCCTGTCGTGACGACGGGAAAACGCAGGTTGAACGACGAACAACTGGCCGCCGCGATTGTGTCTGCGCTGGATCAGCGGGTGGAGTCGATCTACCTGAATCCGCGGGTCAGCGGCGGCGCGGATTTTGACGGACAACCCGGCGACGACGGGATTCGCGTGCTGGTCGAGCCTCGAAATCGCAGTGGCGGATTTGTGCCCGAACCTGCCAGCCTCTCGATCGTGCTGCTGGATCCGGCCCAGAGCGGCCAGGCGGCGCGGATCGCCCGCTGGGACCTCGCTGCCGACGACGCGGCTGAATTCCTGCAGACCGATGCGCTGGACCGCGGCCTGCTGCTGCGTTTGCCTTGGCAGGACGGTCCGCCGGAACACAACCGGGCGCACCTGTTCGTCCGCTACCTGACCGCGGACGGACGGAAAATCGAAGCGGATCGGGAGATCAGAATCCAAGCCACCGATCGGATCGCCCAAAGCTGGACGCCGCGGCCCACCCCGGTGCCTGAGAAAGAGGCCGAGGGAGCCGTGCCCGCGAGCTGGCAACCGCCAACCGATGCGGACAAGCCAGCGGTCGCACAAGCGGCGGCCGAAATGCCTTCTTCCCCCCGATCGAATGACGATGCCAGCAAGCCCACCGCGGCACAGACGCCTGCACAAACCGCGGCAGAATCGCCACACGCCCGCGTGCTGCCCGCGGAAGCGGATGCTGGCCAGACGCCCCGTGCCGCCCCAGCCGGGCGTTTCTGGAAGCCGGATCGCTGAGTGGCTTCCCCCCGTGGCCGTTCGTGGCCGTTCGTGGGGGGGCCAGGAGGCGGCGGCTGAGTTTCGTGGCGGCGGCTCCGACGACGGGCGTTTTCGCTACGTCTCGGCCTTTGGGCAACTTGTGACTGCGTGCCCGCCCGAGTACAATTCGCTGTCTTGGTGATTGAACTGACCGCGTTGTCGGCAGTGACCGTGGGATTGCGAGTTGGAAAGAAGGAAGGACTATGAAGATTGCAGTGATCGGGGGCGACGGGACGGGTCCGGAAGTGACTGCCGAAGCCTTGAAAGTGCTCAAAGCGGTGGCCAAGTTGGAAGGCTTCGACTACAGTTCGACCGACTACGATTTCGGCGGCGAGCGGTATTTGAAGACGGGCGAGATTCTGCCGGCCGGCGCCATTGACGAGTTGCGTCAGTATCAGGCGATTTTTCTGGGCGCGATCGGCCACCCCGACGTAGCGCCGGGAATCCTGGAGCGTGGCTTGCTGCTGCAATTGCGGTTCGAATTTGACCAGTACATCAACCTGCGGCCCGTCAAGCTGTTTCCGGGCGTCGAGACGCCGCTGGCCAACAAGGGACCGAAGGACGTCGATTTCGTCGTGGTCCGGGAGAACACCGAGGACATGTACACCGGAGTCGGCGGCTTCCTGAAGAAGAACACGCCGGACGAGGTGGCGACGCAGATCGCCGTGTACACGCGCAAAGGCTGCGAACGCTGCATCCGCTGGGCCTTCGAGTACACCCGCAAACGGAATAACCCCAAGGGCAAGAAGCTCACCTTGGTGGCCAAGACCAATGTGCTGACGTTCGGCCACGATTTGTGGTGGCGGACGTTCCAGGAGGTGGCCAAGGAGTACCCGGACGTCCAGCCGGACTACAACCACGTGGACGCTTGCTGCATGTGGATGGTCAAGAACCCCGAATACTACGACGTGATCGTGACCACGAACATGTTCGGCGACATCATCACCGATTTGGCGGCGATGATCCAAGGCGGCATGGGCGTCGCTGCGGGCGGCAACATCAACCCGGATGCCGAGGGCGTGAGCATGTTCGAGCCGATGGGCGGCAGCGCTCCGAAGTACACGGGCAAGAACGTGATCAACCCGATCGCCGCGATCAGCGCCATGTCCATGTTGTTGACGCACACCGGCCAGGAGGCGGCGGGAAAACGGGTCTGGGAAGCGGTCCAGGTCGTTACCGGCACGAAGATGAAGAGCCAGGCTGCCGGCAAGATGGGCCACAGTACGACCGAAGTCGGCGATCTCGTCGTCGAGGCGCTGTGAACTTGCATGCCCTTCAAGACCCGGCTTTTCAAATCAGCCGGGTCTTTTTTTTGCGCCGCATGGCGGCCGATGCCCCGCCGCCGCGAATCGTGCCGCAGCAGACGGCTTGCGATTGTGCCGTTTGCCGTCGAAACGCCGGGAGGCCTCGCCGAAAAACCGCGAGAGGAATTCGTGAAAGCTCCAGCATCCGCACGGCCGGGAGCGCGAAGAACAGCCCGGCGGTCAGCGAGTTCTTCAGCCGGGCGCCAACTGGCCGCCGAGGCCGGGCTTCATCCGGACATGCCGCCAGCGGCGGCTCGCGACTCTATTCCGGCTCGAAATCGTCGCGGTTGCCGACTTGGACTTTGACCGCCAGCGTCTTGCCTTCGCGGTAGACGGTCAGGTTCAGCGACTCGCCCACGCCGCTCAAGCTGACCAGGTTCACCAGGTGCGCGTCGTCCTCGACCACGACGTCGTTGACTTTCAGGATGACGTCGCCCTCGCGCACATCGGACGCGGCGGCGGGCGAGTTGGGCGTGACTGTCGAAACGAGCGCGCCGGTGCGACGTGACAGGCCGAGCGTGGAAGCTCTCGTGGCGTCGAACCGCGCGTCCAGCCGGACGCCCAGGTAGGCTCGCACCACGTTACCCCGCTCGATCAACTGAGTGGCGATCTTCATCACCATGTTGATCGGAATCGAAAACCCGATGCCTTCGCTGCCACCCGAACTGCTGGCGATGGCCGTGTTGATGCCGATCACTTGGCCGCGGAGATTCAAGAGCGGTCCGCCGCTGTTGCCGGGATTGATGGCGGCGTCGGTTTGCAGAAAGTTTTGATACTTGACGCTGCCGTCGCCCAGTTTCAGGTCACGGCGGCCCTTGGCGCTGATGATTCCGTACGTCACCGAATGGCTCAACCCAAAGGGACTGCCGACGGCCAGCACAAAGTCGCCGATTTCCAGTTTGTCGCTGTCGCCCAGGCGGGCCGCGACGAGATGGTCCGCGCTGATTTCCATGATTGCCACGTCGGTCCCGCGATCCGTCCAGGCTTGCTTTGGATTGACGACGCGGCCGTCCGCCAACTTAATCTTGATTTGAGCCAGCAACGAATCGTTGATGACGTGGCGGTTGGTCAAAACGTAGAATCCGCCGCCGTGCCGGATGACGACGCCCGAACCGGCCTCTTCCACGGAACGCCGAGAGAAGCGGACGTCTTCGCGGCTGTTTTTCGCCGCCTCGATGTGGACCACGGTTGGGGTCACCAGGCGGACGACTCGTTTCAGCAGCGTCCCCTGACGCTCCAGGGCGGCGACCTCCTGGTCGATCTCCCGATACAACCGTTCCCTCGCTTCGGCGGATACCTCCGAGGCCTCCGAGGGGGAGGTGAGCGTCTCCTGGGCCCGGCCCAGAGCCGCAAGCTGACCCACCAGCAGCGCAACAAGGCAAAGACGGGGACACAGCGGCCATCCAATCTTCATACCGTCGCATCTCCCTGATACGGTCGCTTTCGTCCGGCCGGATGTTGGGGGTTGCCCGTGCGCACAACGTCCGGACGGCGCGCACACCGCCGCTGGGGCGGTCAAACCCTCTCACCTTAGTCCTTTCCGATCCGCAAGGACAGGCCCCTTTTGCGCGAAGAGGCCTGGACCTCTTCTTGCGAAAGGCCGTTTAGATCGGGTCGAGTTCGAAATCGCCGAACACGACATCGGTGTCCGCTCCGCCCGAGTCGATGACCCGTCCCCAGTCGGCGCCGCCGCGTCGGGAGGTGTCCTTCTCGGACTCCCGCTGGCATTGAATGCACAGCGTCGCATAGGGCAGGGCCTGCAGCCGCGCCAGAGGAATCGCCTCACTGCAGGTCTCACAGTTCCCGTAACTGCCGTCGCGGATCCGGTCCAGCGCACTTTCGATGTTCGTCAGTTCCCGGCTCTCCACCTCGGCCAACTGCGAACTGATCTCGTCCTGGGCCGCGTCCAGGGCAAAGTCGGCCACGTCGCCGCGGCTTTGCCCTCGCAGTTCTTTCAGTAGACTCAAGTCGCCCGCCAGGGCTCTGCGCAAGGCGTCGCGGCGTCTGATCAGCACCTTCCGCAAGTGTGCAATGGCCTCATTTCGCGTAATCTTCATGTTCCTTCTCCCCCGCCCTTCGCTAGCTGCCTTACTGACCGCTACCCTCCGTCGATTTCGGTTAATCGACAAATCCCGATTAGATATCAAACTTTTCTCGGTAGAGTCGCTGATTTTGTCACTCCCCCGGATGCGAGCAAGCCAACGTTGACCGGGGGCCGTGCGTGAGCTAGATGATGTTGGGACTTTGCCGGCTTCCCGGAATCCGCGAAACCGAGGGCAAGGCCCTTCGCTCCATGCAACCATCGTTCAGAGCCGTCCGAGACACTGGTTCATTCAGGCGGACAATTGGATATGTCAACCAAAGCACCGACCGAACACGAACAGCGGAACACCGTCCACGCGCCGGCCTCCGGCGATTTGATCCTCTGCCTGCGGGGCGGCGGCTATGACGAAAAAGTGCTGCACGTACGGTCCAGCCAGTGTACTTTGGGCGGCCGCGAAGATTGCACTGTGCCATTGCCGGAGGGGGCGCCGTTGCAGTGCGTGATCTTGCGCGGTCGCGACGGAACGGTCGTCCGGGACTGGACCGGCGAAACGCGGCTGAACGGCCAATCGTTTACAGACTCGCCCTTGAACGTCGGGGATTGCCTGCAGGTCGGCCCGGTCACCGTCCATGTCCTGGCGGATTGCGCGGCAACCAATCCGGTCCCCTGCTCCCTGGCGACAAGCCACCGCGAGCCCGTGGCCGACCACGCTGTCCGGGACGACGCGGCGCCCCACGCCGCCGTGGACGACGGGCCAGAGGGCATCCATCGGCGGTTCGACCGCCTTGAAGGTCGGATGACCCGCTTGGAGCGGATGGTCGCGGAACTGCTGAAACTGCAACGTGAAGCCTCGCCCCATCCTGCCGCGCCCAACGAACCGTCCCATGCGCTCCCGCTCTCGGCGGCGGACTCCGAAACGGAACGGCTGGCGGCTCAGCAAGAAGCGACACTGCCCGCTGAGTCCGCGCCGCGCGCAGGCCTCCCGGACACGCCGGACCTTCGTGCCCCGCTGCCGGCGTCTCCGGTTCCGATCGAATTGGAACCTGGGCCTTTAGCTGAGAAAGCCGAGGAGCCGCAGGTGCCGCTGTGGGTGGAGCGGAAGGACGACGAAGAATTGGATCCGTCGGTACGCGAGTACATCGAACGGCTGCTGAAGCAGATCAGTCTCTCCGCCGAAGAGTCCACGCTTGCGGCCGAAGAATCGGTTTTCGCCCACGGAGACGCCGTTCCCAACGACGCGCAAACGCCCGGTTCGGCGGCTGAATCGACTTCTGCGGCCGGGCTTCCCGCCTCTGAAACGCCCCTTCCCACCGCCGCGGAAGATCGCGTGGAGCCACCAAACCGGCACCGGCCTGGCTGGGCAGCCGTTGCCGCTTTCTCTGAGGCCGACCCCGCAGAAACCAACTCGCAAGCCGCTGCCCCGGAACTCGTTGAAGACCCGCCAGCGATCTTGCCGACGCCGCCCGTGCTGGCGCCGCTCAGTCTGCCGCCTGAACAGCAATCGAATCTGGATGCCATGCGGGAAGTCGCCAACCTGTCGGCCACCGCCGCCATCCGGACCTACGAGAAGCACCAAGCGCTCCGCAAGACGTTCGACCGGTTGCCGCTGCTGCTGATCGGCTTGATTTGCGGCCTGATGCTTCTGTACTCCGCGCTGGCGTCCGGGCGATCCGGGATCTTGGTGGGCGCGGGAGCGGCCTTGTTGGCCGCTACGTTGACGGCTTGGCAAGTGCTGGTCATCGCCCGTCGTTGGCTGTGGCCCCGCCAGCCCTCGACGAAGGAGTGCAAAACCGCAGCGGGAGGGTGAACGCCAACCCACCGTTGCGGCCGACGGAGCCAGAGGTTGACGCGTGCCGGTTGATTCGGCAACCCCCGACCTTCCGGCCTTGACAGCGCGCTCGATAACGGCCTCGCCCCAGGACCGGCGCCCGGCGTCCTACCGTTGACCAGAAAGCGTCGGGGCTCCGCCGGCCGTCTTCCGACGATACTCCGCCAGACGCATCTGTGCGTAGGCTGGGTTCTGTGTCTTGGCCAGCAATTCGCCCAGCGCGTTCACGTGGTGGCCGAAATCGGAAACCGGCGGCCGGGGCAGCTCGCGCGGACGGCCGAAGACGGTCCAGCGGCTGGCCAGAATCAACGTCCCCAACGCGACGAAATGCAACACGATCGCGCTCAAGGGCCAGACCGTGAAGGCCTCCAAGCTGGTCGGGTGATTCGAGCCCGGCTCCTGCTCGTGAACCGGCACCCCCTCCGGCCCGCTTTCCAGAAACAGGACGCGTTTCTGGGGCGGTCCGCAGGCGGCGATCAGTTTGCCGGCCAGCTTGCGATGCTCGTGTTCCACCAACGGCAGATTCAGCAGCAGCGAACCGTTGGTGACGATGATGATCTGCCCCCCGGTCCAGTAGGCGTTTTGAATCCGCTGGACCAGGGGCACTCCGTCGGCCGACAGCAGGGTTTCAGAGCGGAACGTGCCGCCGTAGTCGTCGTTCGGCGGATTTTTCAACGCCTCCAATCGCGTCTCCACCACCACATCGAACTCGGCGGCTTGAAACTCGCCGTCAGCAGCCCACGAACCTTGGAGTTGCGGCGGCCGATCCTGCCGGCGTCCAAAGTAACGTCGCGGTTGGCCGGGCTGCAGCCGGAACCAGCGGCCATCCTTGGCTTCCGAGACGCGGGCCCGGCCCCGGCTCCGTTCGGCGCGCGCTTGGGCCAGTCGCCGGAGAATCTCGACGCGCTGCTCCGGCGGCGCGGTGGGCAGGATCTTCTCCCAGTAGTCCGCGGTCGCGTCGTAGTCCCGGCCGACATAGATCAACGTCTTGCCGCCTCTGCGGTACAGCCAGTCTTCGAGGAATTGCTCCGCCTCTTCGGCCGGCGGCTGAAAATCGTCGGGAAACCAGACGATGACGTCAAACTCGTGGGTCCGTGGCGACAGATGCCGGCGCGTCTGGACCTTGTGCCCCGCCAACTCGAACATCGTCGCCAACACTGCGGTCCCGTTGACGCTAGCTTCGCCCCGCACACCGCGGCGTTTCCCGTAGGTGCTGTCGAGCTCTTCGTCGCGGCACCCGCTGCCGGCGACCACGCCTGCGACCAGCAGCCAGGACAACCAGGACCGCTGCGGCATGAACCCGCCGCCCGGCTTGTTCAAAACAGTCCGGCCTCTTCCGCGCCGGCACTCCGCGTTCACGGCTTGGCCTCCTTCAACTGCTGATGGAATTCGTCCAGCTGCTGCCAGCAGCATTCGAACCCGGCCCGGTCCAGCGGATGGTGGCCGAAGAATACGTCCTCGAAGGCGACCATCGTAGGTTCCAGGATGCCGCTCAAATCCGGCCGCGGCAGCAACTCGCGCAAGTACTGCCGATTCGTCTTGCCGCGCGCCAACCGGATTGCCTGGTGCCGGTCCAACTGGACCAATTGATAGCTGAACAGATACACGACGGCCTGCGCATACGCACCTCGTTCGTAAAACCGCCGGGCCTCCGCCAGCAAGTCGCCCTGCGGCCGGGGCACTTCAAACGGCAGACTTTCGATCAAGTCGGCTGCCGTTTTCGCCTCCCGTTCCGGGGCATCCGCCGCCTCGGACGCCGCGTGGGAACGCAAATACGTGCGGACCAGAAAATAAATCAGGGCGCCCAACAGCGCGACCAAGCCCAGCCACAGCAGCATTTCGACGACGGCGCGGAGCCCGCTCCAGTCGACTCCGAAGGACGGGGCGGAGGGCGGCACCGGATCCGCTTGCCACTGCGACCGCCGGTGCCGGGCAGTGTCGCGGGGCGGCTCGACGGCGAGACGGCGAAGAGCATCCCGTTCCGCATCGTACCAGGGAAACCGGGTCCGACCGCCGAGCGCTTTGCGTCCGGCCTCGATGCTCGTGGCGGTCCCGAACGCTGCGGACGAAAACGCCGAAGCCGAAGTCCAGACGCCCACGCCCAGCAGCAGCGCGGCGCCAACCACCAGCGGCACGCTCCTACGCCGCCCGCTTTCTGCTGCCCGGAATTCAGCTGACATTGTCCCGTCCTCCTCAGATCGGTCTGCGTGTCAATCTGGCGGCCTCCGCCCGCAACTGCAACTCCACTTCCCAGCCCTCCTGCCGAATCCTCGCGTCCAAATAGGTCAGAAAACGAAAGACCGTCAAGTAGCACGTCGTGATCCCCATCGCCAGCGGCAACAGGACATGGGTCAACAGCGGCCCCTGGGTCCAATCCTGCCGAGGCGCCGCGGCATGGAAGTAGAACGTGCCGTAAGCCGCCAGGATCAACAGGACTCCCAGCACGGACGCCAACAGCCACCGGATCAACCACTCGCCGCCACGGCTCCCGTGCAACATCCGACTGCGGCGTCCCACCGTCATGATCCGTTCATTCTGGGATGTCAACGGATTCCGCTCCAACAGCACGATCTCGTTGATGAACGGGCGAAACGCCCGCAACCCGCTGACGTACACGGCCAACACCGGCAGCAGCAGCGCCTCCACGAAGCCATGCACCTCGCCGTCGCGTTCCAGAACCAGCACCAGCAGCCAGCCCAACAGCACGCCGCGGACCAGCAGGTGGCACCACGCGATCCGCGGCAGCATCCGCCAGGCGTCCCGCACCACGTCGCCAAAACGCGGTTCGGCGAGAAACACGGCTTGGCCCAGGTACGCCGTGGCAAAGACGCTCGCCAGCGGCGCCTGCAGGTAGATCTGCAGCGACAGGTGATAGACAAACCGCCACGGCAGCCACGCGTCTTCGCCAGCTTCCGAAGCCATCCAGCCCAACAGCAGGTAATCCACTGCCAGCAACGGCAGCGCGCCCAGCAGCATCGCCGCGGCCAGGGGCAGCGCATACTCGCGCAAGACGTGCAGCGACAGGTCCAACGTGTCCAGCACGCTGCGCTCGCGGACGACAATCGTGGTTCGGTCAAACTGCACCGCTGCGTCTCCGCGGCACGCCCAGGATGATGAAGTAGAACGACAGCAGACCGCTGGACACCACCGCCACGCTTGCTTTGATTTCATAGGGCAAGCTGGACGGCGACACGAATCCTTCGATCAACGCCGCGAGGAAGAACATCGCCATCGCGGCGCCCATCAACGGCATCGTCTCAACCGCCGTCTTCCGCAACGAGGACCGCCGGCTCCAGCGGCCCGGCAACAGCCACGCCAGCCCCAGCCTGAGTCCGGCCCCGGCCGACAGCACAATGGCGGTCAACTCAAAAGGACCGTGCGCCGTCACGAACTGAAAGAAGTTCTGGCCTTGGACCACGTCCGGCCGGGCCATGTACCCGAAGGCCGCCCCTAAAAAGGCCGCGTTGAAGCTGGTCACGATGACGCCGGGAATCACCGCCAAGCCCCCGGCAAAACACTTCAGCCCGATCCCCGTGTTGTGCTGAATGTAGAAACCGGCCATCATCAGCCCCGCTTCCGGATCGCGGCCGTCGACGGGATTCTGGAAGTTCGTTTCCAATTCCTCGATCGCGCTGGTGGTCAGCACCGCCTCGGCATACTGCGGCCAAACGTCTTTGGCATACGCCAGCCAGGCGGACAGCAGGAACACGCCCCAGAACAATCCGAAAGCCACTTGCACGCAGCGGTCCTGGAAGATCCGTTGCGGCACTTCTTCCAGCAGAATCCGGCTCCAAGCCGCAAAGGCAAATCGCCGCGTGCGATACAACTGGTTGTGCGCCCGACCGACCAGCAAATGCAGGTAATGCACCGTGTTGGGTGGCAGTTGATAGGCGTCGGCCAGAGCCAGATCTGCACACGCGGCACGGTACAAGGCGGCAAACCGCGACACCTCTTCCGCTTGCAACGTCTTCGTACGGCGCTTGGCCAACTGCCCGCACAGCACCTCCAACTCCTGCCAGTTCTGACGCCGCTGATTCAGTAATTCCGCAACTTTCACCGGGAAAACTCCTGGGCCTGCTCAAGCGGCCGCGGGCGAGTCGCCGCGCAGGCCCGGCGGCAACTCATCGGCCGCCCGATCCGCTACGTAGGTCCGATAGTACAACGCACACAACAACAAATCGTGGCTCGTGTCCTGCCGCATCCCAAATTGTTCCAGCAAAGGCTCGGCCAGGTGCCGGGCCACCTCGCGACGCCGCGCTGCGCTGAAAAATCGACGGCGCTCCACATAGGCTGCCAGACAACGCGCCAGACTGCGGCTGACGCGAAAGTCCGGCGGCACGTATTCCGCCAACTGCGCGGCCCGCGGATCATCCAGCTTGGCCACCCCCGTCAGCAAGTGCCGCTCCTCGATCACGACCATCGTGCCGCACACCAGATCGCCCAAACGCTGAAAACGGCGATTCATGGCCATCGTCACCAAGCCGGCCATATACGTCGGAATCACGTACAGCGGCGCCGTCGCGCCGAACATTTCCAGGGACAGCATGGGATACAGATCGACCGTGCGCAGAATGTTTCGCAAGACGGCCTGCATCCCATTGATCGGCTGGCCGTCCACCGTCAGCACGCGGATTCCCATGATCCGCTTGCCCGGCGTCTGCCCGTTCAGGTACGTCTCAAAAATCCCGCCGTAGAACCACTCCAGTACGAACATTGCGATCAAGCCGATGGCGGCCGCAAACGGCCCGCCCCCTGCCCAGCCCAGGAAACCCAAGCCCACCCAGATGGCGACGAGCATCCCGGAGCGGATCGCCAAGTCCATCAGATAGGCGGGAAAACGACGAAACGGCCCCGCCACCCGGTAATCAAAGGCGATGTTCTCCGGAGTGACGATTTCGATCGTCGTGTCGAGCTGCACAGCCGGATTGTCCATAACCCGATTATTTGCCAAGACGGCTTCGTTGGCAACCTTCCGCAAGAAACGCAGCCCAACTCGAAACAAATCCGGCCCCGCACTGCCGCGAAGAGTCAAGATACAGGCTGAAGGCGGCGGTCTTTGCGCCGATCCATACGCCGCGAGGTCCTCCTCCCACGCCGCCGTCAAGAATCCAGCTCAAGGTGGCAGTGGACGAACGGCATCGAAGCCTCGTTCGAGAAACAGGCGGCCGCGGACCGCGCCGGCTGCGATTCCACGCGCAATCCCAGTTTCGCGTATTCGAGGTTGAACTCCTCGATGAACGGATCGTCGGCATGACTCAACACGACGCCGCCGACGATTTCGCCACCCCGGTAGATCGTGCCGCGCAAGGCGGGCCGTACATCAACACTGGACATCGCTGTCACCTCCTGGAAAGCGGACAGGCTATGCATCCGATGCTGGACACCGCAGAGCCGCCTCCAGGCGGTCACACCGAACTGGCCGGTGGCTTCAAGATACGCCCCGCGCGCGAGCTTGAGAAGCCGTGTGGGCGGAAGAGCAAGAAAAAAGACCACATTTTTTCGTCCCGGTTCTTGCCCAACCCAACGCCCGGTTGTCGAGCGTAACCGGGTTGCGGAATCCGGCAACGATCACGCCCGTGACGAGGCCGACGGCCAGACAGGTGGTTGAAGAAAAGAGACTGGCTCCCAGCTGCTTTGGAACAACTCAAGCAAAAATGACTGCCGCAAGGTGGCTGTTTTCTTTGCTCAAAAGGCCGCTAGATCGCTTGCCGCCTGGGGCGATCGATCACGTCCGTTCCCTCGCCGCGTCCGACAATCAGGGTGTCCGCCAGCCCGACAAACAGTCCGTGATCGACCACGCCGGGGATGGCGTCCAGGCGGGCGGCGAGTGCGGCGGGGTCTGCGATCCGGTCAAAGGCACAGTCCAGGATGAAATTGCCCTCGTCGGTCAGGTACGGCCGACCGTCGGAGCCGGGCCGCAGCGCGGGCGACGCCCCCAGTTGGGCCAGCCGCTCGGCCAGCGGTTTCCAGGCAAAGCGAACGACTTCCACGGGCAGCGGAAACGCGCCCAAGTACGGAACCTGTTTGCGGACATCGGCGATGATCAGCACGCGGCGGCTCAAGGAGGCCACGATCTTCTCACGCAGCAACGCTCCGCCGCCGCCCTTGATCAGGTTCAACTGCGGGTCGACCTCGTCGGCGCCGTCGATCGTCAGATCCAGGTTGGTCACCTCGTCAAAGGTGACCAGCGGGATGCCCTCGCGTTGCGCCAGTTGCCGGCTGGCCTCGGACGTCGGCACGCCGCAGACGCGCAGACCCTGCCGCACCCTCTGGCCCAGCAGTTCCAGCATGATCGCCGCCGTCGAACCGGAGCCCAACCCCAGACACATGCCGTCGCGGACGTCGTCCAAACTGCGTTCCGCCGCCAGTTGCTTCGCTCGGTCAATTTGGTTCATCGTTAGCCTCTCTTCGCAGGCTACGATGATACCGGACTTGGCCTGCGTTGCAACCAGCCACACTCATCCCAACTCGCGTCTTGGACGGTCGCGATCGGGACTCGCCGCCGGGCCAGGCACGCCGCGTCTCCGCCCCCGGCCGCGCCCCAGGGCTTGACGGCGCTGGAACTACCTGCTCGGATTTTCCGGGTCCGGCGGGCGTCTCCGAAACCGTGGAATCGACGGGACGAGTCCGGCGGCGAAGAGTGGGAAACGCATGACAACGCGGCTGCGAGTGCTGGAACTGTTTTGTGGCATCGGCGGGTGCGCTGCGGCGCTGGGCGACCACGCGGACGTCGTCGCCGCCGTGGACATCAACCAAGTTGCCTTGTCGGTGTACCGGCACAACTTTCCGCATCCGGTGCGGAACCGCGCCATCGAGAGCTTGCCCGCACAGGTCTATCGGGAATGCGCAGCGGATTTGTGGTGGATGTCCCCGCCTTGCCAGCCGTACACCGTCCGCGGCCGGCGAGAGGACGTGCGCGATCCTCGGGCGGAATCGCTGCTGACGGTCATCGAGCGAATCGCCCAACTTCGGCCGCGCTACGTGGCGCTGGAAAACGTCCCAGGCTTCGCCGGCTCGCGTGCCCACCAACGTTTGCGGTCCATACTGGACGCAAATGGCTACCACACGCTAGAGCAGATCCTGTGTCCGACCCAACTCGGCGTTCCCAATCGTCGGCGGCGGTTCTACCTGCTGGCGGGGCGGGTGGGAGAACTGCGGTCATGGACGCCAGGCGAGTTGCCGGCGGCCGCGGAGGAACCAAGCGGGCTTCGAGACGGACCACCGATGCCCGGTGAACGCGGGCCGCCCTGGCAGTTCACCGTGCAGCAGATCCTGGACGCCGATCCGTCGGACCCGTTGTGGGTGCCGGACGAGACTTGGGGGCGTTATCGGACGGCAATCCACGTGTTGGACCCTGACGACGAGGATGCCGAATCGCATTGCTTTGCGTCCGGTTACGGCCAGAGCATCGTCCGCAGCGGCTCCTACTTGGGGACCCCGCGCGGCGCGCGCCGGTTTTCGCCTGGCGAGATCCTGCGCCTGCTCTGTTTCCCGCCCGGATTCCGCTTGCCCAAGTCACTAACCTTGCGCAGAGCGTGGAAATTGGTTGGCAACAGCCTGTCCGTGGCCGCCGTCCGGCACGTGCTGGCGGCGATCCCGGAACTGTCTCCGTCGGTCATGGGCGGAGCCAAGTAGGGTGGGCCAAGTCTTCGCGGCCCACCGGAAGACGGTCGCCATTCTGATGCGGCCGCATCTTGCGGGTAAACCTCGTCCCGGTGGGCCGCGAAGACTTGGCCCACCCTGCCGCTTGTCTCCGTCGGTCATGGGCGGAGCCAAGTAGGGTGGGCCAAGTCTTCGCGGCCCACCGAAAGACGGTCGCCATTCTGATGCGGCCGCATCTTGCGGGTAAACCTCGTCCCGGTGGGCCGCGAGACTTGGCCCACCCTACGGCCTGCCGCCTGTCGCCCGCGGCGGCGCTTGTTTTTTTCTCGACCGAGACCTGCTATGCTCATCGGCTGCAGTGAGGTTGGAGCGGAGTTCGGCGACCGGGAGTGAAAGCCATGACAAAATACGTGCTCGGTTTGGACCAAGGCACCACCTCCAGCCGCGCGATCGTGTTCGGGCACGACGGGCGAGCGGTGGGCACGGCGCAGCAGGAGTTCGAGCAACTGTTGCCCCGTCCGGGACATGTTGAACATGATCCCGAAGCGATCTGGGAATCCCAGTTGGCGGTGGCCAAACAGGCGCTGGCGGCGGCGGGCGTTTCGGCAGCGGAGCTGGCGGCGGTCGGGGTCACGAATCAGCGGGAAACGACCATCTTGTGGGAACGCGATACGGGCAAGCCCGTGGCCAACGCCATGGTGTGGCAGAGTCGCGCCAGTGCGGAGATCTGCGACCGGCTGAAGTCCGACGGCTTGGAACCCCTGTTCCGCGACAAGACCGGGCTGGTGATCGACGCCTATTTCTCCGGCACCAAGATCAAGTATCTGCTGGACCAGATCGACGGTCTGCGGACGCGGGCCGAGCGCGGCGAGATCCTGTTCGGCACGGTCGATACGTTCTTGATCTGGCGGTTGACCAACGGCCGGCGGCACGTGACCGACTTGAGCAACGCCAGCCGGACGCTGGTCTTCAACATCCACACGCTCGACTGGGATGATGAGCTGTTGCGCGTGTTGGACATCCCGCGGGCCATGTTGCCGGAAGTCCTGCCGTCCAGCCACAACTACGGAGCGGTGGCAGCGGATTGGCTGGGCGCGGCAGTGCCTATCGGCGGCGACGCGGGAGACCAGCAAGCGGCGACGTTTGGCCAGGCTTGCTTTGCGCCAGGCGAGGCCAAGAACACGTACGGCACCGGCTGTTTCATGCTGATGAACACGGGGGACACTCCGCGGCGTTCGCAAAACAACCTGTTGACCACGATCGGCTGGGGGCTGGACGGGCGAGTCACCTATTGCCTGGAGGGCGCGGTATTCATTGCCGGGGCGGTGGTCCAGTGGCTGCGGGACGGGCTGGGACTGATCCGCAATTCGGCGGAAGTCGAGCGTCTGGCGTCGTCCGTGCCCGACAGCGGCGGCGTGGTGATTGTGCCAGCGTTCACCGGATTGGGCGCTCCGCATTGGGACCCGTATGCCCGCGGGGCCGTGTTCGGGATCACGCGCGGCACGACGGCTGGCCATCTGGCGCGGGCAGCGCTGGAATCGATGACCCTGCAAACCCGCGACGTGCTGGACGCCATGCAGCGAGACGCCGGCATCCGGCTGGACATGCTCAAAGTCGACGGCGGCGCGTCGGTGAACGACCTGCTGATGCAATTCCAGGCGGACATCCTGGACACGGTGGTGCGTCGTCCGACGGTCGCGGAGACGACGGCGCTGGGCGCCGCGTATCTGGCCGGTCTGGCCGTCGGCTACTGGAACGGCTTGGACGACATCGCCCGCAACTGGGCATTGGACCGCGAATTCCGCCCGCAGATGGGCGACGACGAGCGGCGGCGGCGCTACGCCCGCTGGACCCGCGCCGTGGCCCGGACCCTGGATTGGGAAGATCGTAACTCATGACCCGCGTCACGTGTATGGACTATTCGCCGGAGAAGTGCCAGTCGCAGGAGGTCGCCGACCTGCGGGAATTTCTGACGCGGCATCGTCCGCCCTGGTGCCGCGTTCGCTGGATCGACGTGGTGGGGCTGGAGCAGTTTGACACGATCCGGGCCTTGGCGGAAAAGTACCAACTCCATCCCTTGGCCGTGGACGACGTATTGCACCTTGTCCAACGTCCCAAGGCCGAGGACTATCCGGGGTCCGGCGACCAGCCGGGCCGGCTGTTCGTCGTCGCTCGGGCGGTGGATCCGGAGAACGCCCAGCAACGCACGGAACAAGTCAGTTTCTTCTTGGGCCGCACTACGTTGCTCACCTTCCAGGAAGCGCCGGGGGACATTTTTGAGGCGGTCCGGCATCGCGTTGCGACGCAGGGGTCGCGGATCCGCGAAAACGACGCCAGTTTCCTGCTGTACTCGCTGGTCGATACGGTTGTCGACGGCTATTTCCCCATGCTGGAAGGATACTCCGACGAATTGGAGGATCTGGAGGACGAGTTGCTCGCGAATCCTGACCAGGGCATGAGTCGCAAAGTCCATGCCTTGAAGCGAGAACTGTTGACATTGCGCCGCGCCGCCTGGCCGATGCGGGAACTGATGGCCCAATTGTTGCGAGAAAAGCACGAGTGCCTGTCGGAGACCACACGGACGTACTTCCGCGACGTATACGATCATTGCGTGCAGATTATCGACCTGGTGGAAACGTACCGCGAAATCGCCGCCAGCGTGACGGAAACCCACATGTCGGCCGTGTCGAATCGCATGAACGAGATCATGAAAGTGCTGACCATCATCAGCACGATTTTCATTCCCCTGTCGTTTGTGGCGGGCGTGTACGGAATGAACATGTACGTCCCGGAAGCCGAGTGGCGGGGTATGTACGGCGCGTTTTGGCTGATCTGCGGCGCCGTGGGCGGCGGACTGCTGTTCTGGTTCCGGCGGCGGAAGTGGATTTGACGCAGAACGCAGCGTCGCCGACAAAGGAAAGTGTGATCCACCGCCGGTTCTCAGTGCGAACGTAATGTCCTAGAATGATGAGGCGGCCGCACATGGGATTTCGTAGTGGTTTGGCGTCGGAGAACGAAGCATGGTTCGGGCAATTCTAAGAGGCGGGGTCATTTACCCGTTGGACCCTGTCCCCGAAAACTGGTCCGACGGTCAACAATTGCGCGTGCAAGCGGACGAGTTGACCGCGAACGGGTCTGAGTCGGATGCTTGGTCTCGCGAAATGGCCGTACTGACCGCCGAACTGGACGATCCTGTGGCTTGGAAACAACTCGACGGTTATCTCCGCGAGGCCGATGAGCAGGCCAAGGCGTGGGTCCGCCGCGAGATGGGACTGCAATGATGGCGGGTTACCTACTGGACACGAATCAGTTGAGCGAGGCGATTCGGCCTGTGTTTCGAGTTCGCGAGCGGATTGCGGAGGAGCGGTCGGCGGGCCTTCGCATCGGTACCTGTGTTCCGGCCCTATGCGAACTTGAAGCGGGGATCCAATTGCTGGCCAAGAGAGATGCCTATCGGCGAGTTCTCGCACGGCTGCTGTCACGGGTCCGTATCTGGCCGATTGAACGCGAGGTGGCCCTGGCGTATGGTGAAGTTTTTCATGAACTGCGCCGCCGTGGCCGAGTGTTGTCGCAGGTTGACATGATGCTGGCCGCCTTGGCCCGCGTGATGGATCTCACCTTGGTCACTGCCGACCGCGACTTTGAAGCCTTACCGGATCTCCGTACTGAGGATTGGCTGGTGTAGGTCGGGCGTTAATCAGCCGTCGCTCAGGATCACACACTGGATGTAACAGGGGGCAACCATCATGTGGCAACGAACAACTTGGCTGAGTATTCTCCTGGTCCTCGGCGGCTGGTCCGTTAGCGCCGACGGCGCGGCGTCGAAACCGGTGACGCCTCTGGAACTGGGCGCAGCGGCGCCCGACTTTGCCCTGCCGGGCGTGGACGGCAAGACCTATCGCCTGTCCGATTTCGCGGCGGCGAAGGTCTTGGCGGTCGTCTTTACCTGCAACCATTGCCCGACCGCCCAGGCGTATGAGGAACGGCTCATCCAACTGCACGTCGACTTCAAGGACCGCGGCGTGGCGCTGGTCGCGATTTCGCCAAACGATCCCTTGGCGGTGCGTCTGGACGAACTCGGCTATACCGACGTGAGCGATTCGTTGGAGGAGATGAAGATTCGGGCCAAGGACCGCGGGTTTGCCTTTCCTTACCTGTACGACGGCGACACGCAAGCCGCCTCGAAAGCTTTCGGCGTCTTGGCTACGCCCCACGTGTTTATCTTTGACGCCGCCCGCAAGCTGCGTTACCAAGGCCGAATCGACGATTCGGATGTGAACGTGGTCAAGTCGCACGACGCGCGGAACGCCATCGAAGCCTTGTTGGCGGGGCGACCCGTGCCCGTCGCTACGACGCGCGTCTTCGGCTGCTCGACCAAATGGTCCGACAAACGCCACACCGTGGCCGAATCTCTGGCGAAGTGGGACGCCGAACAGGTCGAGGTCCAGACGATCGACGAGGCGGGCGTTCGCAGCCTGGTTCAGAACGACACCAAGAATCTGCGGGTGATCGCCGTCTGGGCCACGTGGTGCATCCCGTGCGTCGAGGAGTTGGCGGAGCTAACCACGATTAACCGCATGTACCGCAAGCGCAAGTTCGAGCTGATCACGATCAGCTTGGACGATCCGAAGGAACGCGACACAGTCCTGAAACGTCTGCAGGAAAAGCACGTTTCCTCGACGAACACCATCTTCGCCTCGGGCGACCGCGATAAGTTGGCCGAGGCGCTCGACAAGCAGTGGCCCGGCCCGATCCCCTACACGGTCCTGGTCGCCCCCGGCGGCAGGATCCTGTATCGCAAGCACGACACGTTCGACCCGCTGGAAGTGAAAAAAGCCATCGTCGGGTTCCTCGGACACACGTACGCCAACCGCTGACGAACAAGCGGGAGGCCGCAGAAACCGGGCGGAACCTCCGCCGTTCGCCAAAACTCTCTGCCGCGCTATCGGTGCGGGGCGGCAGCCGTCAGAATCTGCACCGGCCCCAGCAGCCCGGATTCAACCAGCGGCGTGTCTTTGGTGAGCTTCCGCACGTTCGTACGAGTCAGCCGTTGGTCTTCCGGCAGCGACTGGTCGCCGATCACGCGATTCGGCCAGAAGTTTACGACCTCGATTTCCAGCGTGTTGCCCGTCGGGCGGATCGCATCGGTCGCGTCCGCGCGAAACGGCGCGGCCCACAGCACGCCCAGATCGCGGCCGTTCAGTCGAACCTGGGCCAACTGCTTGACGACGCCCAGGTCCAGGACGAGCCTTCCCGCGAAAGATCGCAAAGACTGAGGCAGGTCGAACGTGTGGCGATACGTCGCGGTGCCCGAGTAGAAGCGGATGCCGTCTTCGGAACGCTGGGTCCAGTCCGTCAGCTCCGTGAATTCGACGGACTCCGGACCGCCCCAACGCGGATCAAAACGGACTTGCCACGTTCCAGCCAGTGTGTGGGCGGGCGTGAACGCCGGGAAGTTGCTGCCTTCGGCCTTCGCCGGCGCAGCCGCAGGCTTTCGGAAGACGACAAACCACGATCCGCACGGAGCAAATCGTAGCGGGACGGTCGTGCGTCCCTCGGCTTGGCAATACACGGACAGCGGCCGAGTCGCCCCGGTGAGCGGGTCGAACAGTTCGGGAACTTTGCCGGACACGCGGAACGTGCAGCTCGCCTCCTCCTCGCGATTGCCGCGATTGGCGACGAAGTAGATCTCGGCCTCGCCGTCGCGGCGGTGAATGGTGTCCAGCACCGTCTCCGCGTCACCGCCGGTGAACTCGAAATCCGGCGGGACGCCGTCGGCCAGCAACACTTCGCGAGCCGTCTTTCCCCAGATGACGCGGCCTTGTCCGCAGCGGTGCTCGCCGCCGGCCGGTTCGGCGGCGTCGCCCCACAGTTCCTTGGCCAACCGCGCGACTTCAGCGTCGCAGTCCGGGAAATTTTGCAAGCCGGTCGCGTGCTGCGGCTTTGCCCCGATCACGGTGGCCCCGGCGGCGACCAACTCCTTGACCTTGCGCAACACGCTCACCGAGATCGCGGGCCGTTCCGGCAGCACGAGCAAGCGGTAGCTCATCCCGTCCGGCAGCACGAACTGGCCCTCGCGGACGCTCATCCGCGTCAGCACGACTTCCTCCGTCGCCACGTCGTAGTCGTAACCCGGCAACACGCGGGCCGGATCGGACCGTTTCAGCTGGGCAAAGTTCGGCACGTGGTCGCCGTAGTAATACGCAGCGTCGGCCACGAACCGGCCTTGCATCAGCAGGAACTGGCAGCGATTCAGATAGGCAAAGAACGGCCCCGACTTTGGCCACCAGCGGGAGTTCGGATTGAGGTGCGTGCCGGCGAAATACTGCTGGCCGGGCATTCCCATTTCGGCCGGCGAACAGACGAAGGCGTGCCAAACCAGGCGGTTCAAGCCTTCGCAGCACGCCTGATCGAACGCAGGTTTCAAGTTGTCCCACAGCGTTTCCTGCCAGTGTGGGCCGATCGTCGTGAAGCCTTCGGCCAGCACGAACTGCCTGCCATAGGTGTGCGCAGCCGACGCGGGCTGTTTGACGAAAAATCGGTTCGTGTCGCCAACGCGGTGCCGCCACGACCAGGCCCAGAACTCGGACATCGGCGCGTCATTCATCCCCAGGCACCGCAGCGAGTCGACCGGGACCGCGTGAGGACCGCCGGATTCGGGATGGAGCAGCAGTCCGTGCCGATGGGCCCACTCGGAAAATGGGCGATAGTGGTTGTCCACCGCCAGGTCGCCCATCGTTTTGCGGAAATCGTGCAGGAAGCGGTTGCTGACCGGCCGGCTGTCCACGATGCGTCCGGCGATCACCGGCAGAAAGGGAACCAGATCGTAACCGCGCCGAGCACGGAATTCTCCGGGGAGCGTCGGCGTCCAATTGGCCACTTCGACCTCCCAGCTGTCCGTGTGCAGGTACTTGAGCGCCGTCCCCGCCAGCGGGCCCGCGTCCGCAATCAGCGGCTCGACCACTTGCTGCCAGTACGTGGCGAAGGCCTGCTTGTCAAACGGATCGAGCGCGTAACCGTCCCAGCCTTCGCTGCAGGTCGACACGCGGCAGTGGTCGTTCAGCGTGCAGCCGAAACGCAAGATTTCCCAGTCGCCCGCCGGCGCGTCCCAGCGCAGCGTGCCGGCCGCATCCATCTGCGCGGTGAGTTCGACGACATCCGCGGCCCGCGTATCTTCCTCGCCGGGTTCAGCCGGCAACTCCTCCAGCAGCGGCGTCGTGTCCGGCGCGGAGAAGCTGAGCGCCTTGTGCAAAGCCTTTTGCGCCCACATCTGAATCGGCCGGTGCCGGGCCTCGGCGACGTTCAGCACGATGCCGCCGTCGTTGACCAGTCGCGCCTCGGCCACCTGTACGTTTCGTGGCGACTGCGGGTAACGCGGGTCGGCGGCGTTGTAGAACGCCAGCCGGAAATGCGCCGCGCGAACCGAGTCGAAGCTCGCCGTGGGCTGTTGACGGCCCTTGACCGCGAACGCTTGGACGCTGCGCCAATTGGTCCCATCGTCGGACGCCAGCAATTCGCCCTCGGTCGGCCCGTAGCCCGGACGGCCTTGAACGGAAAAGCCGGCGACGGCAACGGGTTTGTCGAAGCGGAATTCCAGCCACTCCGGCCGTTGGCGCGAAGGACCTTTGCCCGCGGCGACTCCGCTGGAGACCCAAAACGTTTCGCTGCTGCCGTCACAGCCGTGGGACGCCGGATGGTCCAATTGGCCGGAACTGGCGCTGAGCGTGACCGTAACTTTGTTCGGGGCCGCGTCTCGTTTCCGCGGATACGCCACGACGGCCACGTCGCGGTACAATTCCGCACGGTGCTGCGGCAGGGGCAACGGCCGCTCGATTCGCGTCGGCCCCGTGACCCGCGTCTCCGACCAGACCAGCTTCTTCGGCGCGTCCTCGGCCGGCACCATCGGCCCGCCCAGGTTCCAGCCGCTCTGGATATTCAGGCTCATTTCCAGCCCCAGGCGGTCGGCTTCACGCAGAGCGTGCTGGTACAATTCGCGCCATGCGGGCGAGAAGAAATCCGGCCCGTGAGGCACCTGGTCGTTGCCGTCCTGTTCCGCCCCGCCGGCGTCGCAAATCAGCGCCCCGCCAAACCCCTTGGCCGCCATTTCCTCCAAGTCCCGCGTGACGGCCTCCTTGGTCACGTTCCCGTTCAGCCACCACCAGTACGCCCGCACGCGTGCCTCGAGCGGCGGATTCTCAAACGCCCGATCAATCCAACCGGCGGCAGGAGTGGCCCCAAGTCCAACAACGATGGCCATCAACAATAACTGGTATCTCATCGGCAATCCCATCGAAGCTAATGGAATTCGGGCTAGGTCAGATCCAGGGACGCCCTGAGGCTCTCATTCACCTGCCGCATGACGTCGCTGGGAACGCGCCCGGTTTTCCGAATGATTGTATCCGAGCGTACGGTGTAGATGTTCTCGCACGAGATGGCTGAGTCGGCAATCAAGCCGGCCTGCTTCCCGGCAGAGGTCGACGCCTGAACAAGAACCTGCGTCGTTTCGCTTTGCGCAAAGCGCGTTCGGGATGTGATTGGGACGATGCTGGTGTTGTCAAGACGACCGTTGTTGCGGTCGCACTGCACCACCAACGCCGGTCGGATCTTGCCGCCTGGAGAACTGGCAAACGGGTAGTTCACCAGCACCGCGTCGCCTCGCCGTACCCTCATGTTTGCAGCCTGTGAGCATCGTAGTCGTTGTATACGTCCATTTCCGGATCATCCCAACCCGATGCCCCGGCAGCCGCACTCTGAGCAGCATACGTCTCCGTTATGTCGAGGCTTTCCGCGCAGAACAGCGATTGGGCACGCTGGTATGCGGCCAGAGGCAAGAGGACATAACTCGCGCGCGTCAGGTCATCCTCCACGTTGAACTAAGCCGACTTCGCGTTTCGGTGCAGACTCTTTCTTGCTGGTCGAGTTCTTGGTCTTCTCTGAGCGTTGGCCTCAGCGTCGTGACGGCGTCTTCGAGGTTCTCCTGAGGGAGACTTT
>JAAYYU010000101.1 GCA_012515235.1 Candidatus Anammoximicrobium sp. | reverse complement strand
CCTTCTCTCGGTACCAGACGCGGACGATCTGGTGCCAGAAGCTGGGCGAATCGCCGCTGATGCCCAGCGAGCCGTCGGTCGAGCCGTCCTCGTAGCGGCTCCAGATGTTCGGCAGCACCACGGTCTCGATGTGCATCACGTCGATTCGCTCTTGCTCGATCCACGCGTTGGCCGCTGCGACGGCCTTGCGGAAGGTCTCGTATTCCCCCACCTTGAAGAACGCGGGGGCCGACAGCATCTTGGGGACGAAGTCGCGGAACTGGATCATGCCTGGCTTGCCTCTGTGCGGTACAGACCTTGTGTCTGAATGTACATCTCGACCGCCCGAGGCGTCTGGTAGCGGATGCTGCGTCCGGCGGCAACGGCCTGGCGGATGGCCGTGCTGCTGAAATCGACCAGCGGCATCTGTGCTTGGTGACGCCGGATTTCCTGCAGACGCGCGGCGGGAACCAGGCCCGCCAGCAAGCCAAAATCCGGTTCCGGCGTATCGCGGCGGCGGACCACCACGGGCACGGCCAACGAGCAAATCCGGGCCGCCTCGCGCCACGTGGGCAGATCGCGGAGCGAATCGGCGCCCATCAGAAAGAACAGTTCGTCCTGCGGCTGCTGGTCCCGCAGCGCCGTCAGCGTATCCACCGTGTACGTGACCCCGCCGCGCCGGATCTCTAACTCCGACACCGAAAACGCCTTGTGGCCGATGATTGCCAGACGCAGCATTTCGAGGCGTGTGACGGCCGGCGTCAAACGCCACTGCTGTTTGTGAGGCGGAATTGCCGCCGGCAGGAACAGCACGTGGTCCAAGCCGCATTGCTCGCGGCAAGTCTCCGCCAGCAGCAAATGCCCATAATGGACCGGATCGAATGTTCCGCCGAAGATCCCGACACGCATGGCTCGTCTGCCCGAAGTTCCGTTTGTGTGGTATGGTAGCACAATCGGCCCCGGTTGAATACGGAGCCGACGAGCGACAAGCAGCCAAAGTGAAACGGATTTCCAATCGTTTGGAACGGAGTGGATTCCGTTCTGTGAGATGGGCAAGCAACAACAATCCCTGTTTCAGACGGACGCCCCGGCCTGGGAAATCGACGACGCGGCGGAAACGTACGTCGCCACGGTCGTGTTTTCCGAGGCGCCCCACGGCCCCTACGATTACGCCGTGCCGGAGCGGCTGCGGGCGGTCGTCTCGCCGGGCCGCCGCGTCCGCGTGCCGCTGGGTCGCGGCGCCCGGACGATGCTCGGCTACTGCGTCAAACTGGAGCATCGCAGCTCAGGCGGCCGAGCGCTCAAGGACATGTGCGGGATCGTCGACGACCGTCCGCTGCTGACGCCGGGCATGTTGCGATTGACCGAATGGATGGCCGACTACTACCTCTGCCCCTGGGGCGTGGTGTTGGACGCCGTGGTGCCGGCGGGCGTCCGAGGTCAAGCGGGGACGCGCGGCGTGACCTTTCTCCGCGTGCCCACCCAGGTGGCCGCGAAACTGAGCCAACTGGAGCTGCCGCCCAAACAGCTGGAAGCCCTCAAGATCTTGGCCGGCTCGCCCCAGCCGCTCACTCCCCAGCAACTGGCGCGGGCCGCCCACTGTACGCTGGCGCCGATCGCCCGGCTGCGCGCCCTGAAGCTGGTCGCGGAGGAATCGCGGCGAGTTCACAAGGACGACCTGGAAGACAAGCCGCAGGCCCGCGAGGCGCGGCACAGCTTGAACGCCGACCAGCAACGGGCCCTGGACCGCATGCTGCAAGCCCTGAACTCGGGCCAGCACCAGACGCTGCTGATCCACGGCGTCACGGGCAGCGGCAAGACGGAGGTCTATATCCGGGCGATCGAAGAGATGACCGGGTTCGGACGGCAAGCGATCGTGCTGGTGCCGGAGATCAGCCTGACGCCGCAGACCTGCCAGCGGTTCCGCGCCCGCTTCGACCGCGTGGCCGTGCTGCACAGCCACCTGAGCGACGCTGAACGGCACTGGCATTGGCTGCGGATCGCCCGCGGCGAAGTCCAAGTGGTGGTGGGGGCCCGCAGCGCCGTGTTCGCGCCCGCGCCGCACCTGGGCATGATCGTGCTGGACGAGGAGCACGACGGCTCGTTCAAACAGGACACGGCCCCCCGCTATCACGCCCGCGACGTGGCCTTGTGGCGGGCCCGCGCTGAAAACGTGCCGCTGGTCCTGGGCTCCGCCACGCCGGCTCTGGACAGCTGGCAGCGGGCCCAGTCCGGCGAATTCGAACTGGTCGAGATGCCGCGCCGCGTGCTGGACCGGCCGCTGCCCGATGTGACGGTCGTCGATTTGAGGGTGGCCGCCAAGGGCTATCATCACGGCGGCGCGATCAGCCGCCGGTTGCAGCAGGCCATGTATCAGGCGCTGAAGGAAGACGGCCAAATCATTCTGCTGCTGAACCGCCGCGGCTACTCGACGAGCATCCAGTGCCCCAGCTGCGGGCACGTCGTCCGCTGTATCGATTGCGACATTGCGCTGACGCACCATCGCGAACGCAACCGGGCCATTTGCCACTACTGCGACTACTCGATCCCCGCCCCCAGCATCTGTCCCCAGTGCGGCTCGACCGGCATCCGCTATGCCGGACTGGGGACGCAGAAGCTGGAGCGGGAGGTTCAGGCTCGGTTCCCGCACGCCCCGTGCCTGAGGATGGATTCGGACAGCATGCAGCGGCCGGGCAGCCACGAACAGGCGCTGGCCCGCTTTCGCGCCGGCGAGATCAAGATCCTGTTGGGCACGCAGATGATCGCCAAGGGCCTGGATTTTCCCAACGTCACGCTGGTCGGCGTGATCAATGCGGACACGGCCCTGCACTTCCCGGATTTCCGGGCTGCGGAACGCACGTTTCAGCTGGTGACGCAGGTGGCCGGCCGCACGGGCCGGGGAGACAAAGGCGGATTGGTGCTGGTTCAGACGTTCAGCCCGGAACACTTTGCCATCCAGGCCGCCGCGCAGCACGATTTCGCCGCTTTTGCCCGGCAGGAATTGCCGGTTCGCGCCGAGTTCCATTATCCGCCCACCGCAGCCATGATCCGCGTGGTCGTCCGCGGCGCGGCGGAGATGGCGGCGGAGCACTTCGCCGAGTACGTGGTCGCCAAGTTGCGCGAAGCGGCCGCGACGGCCGGAGCCGAGGTCCGCATCCTGGGGCCGGCCCCCGCGCCGATCGCCAAGCTGCGCGGCATGTTCCGCTTCCACGCCCTGCTCCAGGACTCGGACCGAGACCGCCTGCGGACGGTGGTGCGCCACGCCACGGCCGAACTGAAACCGCCGGACGACGTCCAGTGGATTGTGGACGTCGACCCGCTGGATGTCCTGTGAGAGCGGCATGCGTAGGGTGGGCCAGAGCGGACCAACGGCATGGCGGCCTGCACGGCCCAACGTTGTCCAAGGCGGGAACGCAGTCGGAACCGGGCACGATCAGCGCCGGCCCACCGGAACGACGCCACCATCTTGCACGCGGCCGCATCGCGCCACGGATCGCCGGCAATTCTGTTCGATGCGGCCTCCCGCGGATGGATACTCGGTCCCGGTGGGCCGGCGCTGCTGGGTTGCCGGTTTTGGATGCGTGCAAGATGGTGACCGTCAACCGGTTCCTGGCTTCGTGCAAAATGGTCCGCTTTGACCCACCCTACGTTTGTCCGCGGTCCAATAGTCCACTTTGCCACACGCGGAATTGGCCTACAATCAAACTGGTTCGGGACTCCTGCAGGGAAAGGGTTCGCCATGAGAAATCACTCTTCACCGGGGCGGCGGGCATTGATCGTGGGCATGTGCATCGCCATCGCTACGACGGCTGTGCGGGCAGCGGAGACCGACACGCTGCGGCTGGTACCGTATCCCAAGAGGGTCACGTTGGGCGACGGCACGTTTGATCTGCAACGGTCGCTGGTGCTGGAAAAACCTTCGGCCATCGGCGATACGGAGGTTGCCTTGATCGTCGGCGAGATGCAGCGGGCCGGGTTGCCGGCGCCGAAGGTGGCGCCGGTCGCGGTCGACGAGCTGTTGCTGCGGCTGACCGTTCAACCGACGGCTTCTTTGCCCGCGGCCCGATTTCGGGACGGCGCCGGGGCCGAAGATTACCAACTGCGCGTCGAGCGAGAAGCCGTCACGTGTTGCGGCCGGGGCCCGGCCGGACTGTTCTACGCCGCGCAGACCTTGTGCCAGCTGATCCGGGCCAACCGCGACGGCTCGAGACTGCCCTGCCTGATGATCGAAGACTGGCCGTCGCTCCGTTGGCGCTGCACGCAGGACGACATGACGCGGGGGCCCAGTTCCACGCTCGCGACACTTCAGCGCGGCGTCGAGATCGGGGCGTCGCTGAAGCTGAACATGTGGACCTACTACATGGAGTACCAGTTCGCGTTCGCCAAGCACCCCGACATCGGCCCGCCGGACGGTTCGCTGGAGCCGGCCGAGTTGAAGGCGTTGGTGTCCCAGGCCCAGAAACACCACACGGAGGTGCTCGGCAACCAGCAGTCGTTCGGGCATTTCGGCCACATTCTCCGCAAAGAGCCCTACGCGGCCCTAGGCGAGAACAGCGGCGTGCTCAGCCCGGTCAAGGAAGGGACATATCAGCTGTTGGACGACATGTATTCGGAGGTCTGTCCGCTGTTGCCGTTCGAGATGTTCAATGTCTGTTGCGACGAGACGTATGGGCTGGGCGAAGGGCCGTCGAAAGAGTTGGCCAAGCAGATCGGCACCGGCGGCGTGTACGTCCAGCACATCCGCCGCGTCCACGACTTGCTCCAGACGAAGTACAAGAAACGGATGATGATGTGGGGCGACATCATCCTGCAGCACCCGGACAAGCTGGACCAGATCCCCAAAGACACGGTGATGCTCACCTGGGGCTACGGTCCGCGCGAGAGTTTCGAGGACCAGATCCTGCCGTTCAAAAACTCAGGCTACGAGTTCTTCGTCTGTCCGGGGATCAGCAACTGGAGCCGGATTCTGCCCGACTTTGCGGTGGCGACCACGAACATCCGCAACTTCGTCCGCGACGGCGTCAAGCTGGGCGCGATCGGGATGCTGAACACGGACTGGGAAGACGACGGCGAGGCCCTGCAGGGTTACCGTTGGCACGGCCACGCCTGGGGAGCCGAGTGCGCGTGGAACGCCTCGGCCACGACGCCGGAGGACTTCAACCGGCGGATCGGTGCGGTGTTGTTTGGCGAGCCCGGCGACCGTTTCGGCCAGGCGATCGAATTGCTGGCCCAGACGCACAAGTTGCCGGGGATGCAGGGCATGCAGAACCGGCGGTTCTGGGAACCGGACTTCCAGCCCAACCGCAGTCCGGCCGCAATCGAGAAATCGGCGGCGCGGCTACTGGAATTCGTCCGGCCGGCGATCGAGCACCTGGAAGCCTGCCGCAAGGAAGCCACCGTCAACGCCGATTTCTTGGACGCGTTTCTGCAGGGCGCCCGGCGGATGGAGTTGATCGGCACGCGAATGCTGGACGGATTCAAGGCGGCGCAGCGGTACACCCAGGTGTGCGACCACGCGCCACGCGCCACGCTGTTGATGTTGGACGAAATCGAAAAACTGGTCCGCACCAATCGCGACGCCCACGAAGCGTTGGGACGCGAGTTTGAACGGCTGTGGCGAGCCGATTGTAAACCGTACGCGCTGGACAAGACGATGCAGCGTTACGCGGCCACGGTCCAGTGGTACGACGGCGTGCTGGCCCAGTTGGCCACCGCCCGGCAGGCGGCGGAGGAAGGCAAACCGCTGCCGCCGCCGGAGCAAGTAGGACTCGCGCTGCCGGACCGGTTCACGCGACGCTACCGGCCGCATCGCACGGAACCGGCGTCGCTGGACGCCACCGCACCCTGGGCCGACGCGCAGGCCACGCACCGGCTGGGGCTGGTCGTGAAGGCAGGGGCGGCTTCGCGAGCCGAACTGCCGTTGCAGCTGGATGTCGTGTTGCCGGCCGAAGTCGCCAGCCGCTCGGTACGTGCATTCTGTACGGTTGGAGGCGGCAAGCCGGACGAAATCCTTGCCCAGTTGGACCCGTCGGAGAATCAGGGCAAGACGCGGCTGACGCTGTTGATTCCCGGCCCGATCGCGGCACGCGGCGAAGCGCGCGTCGAAGTGTATCTGGGACTTCCCCAGCCGCCGGCGCCGTTGCCCACCGCGGTCCGTACCCGCGATGCCGACGACGACGCGCGGTGGATCGAAAACGACAAACTGCGTTTGCTGCTGGGACCAGAAGGCGCTCACCTGTACCGCTGGGAAGTGAAATCACTTGCCAACTGCGACTTGACGCAGCCCGGCCAGGGTGGCTGGTCCGGGTTCGCCGACGCCGGCTTTACCGGCCGAAGCTTGCCCAACAGGCTGGTCTGCACGCGGCGCGGGCCGGCGTTGGTCCAGTACCGCTGCACCGATGAGGCGGGCTTGGAAAAGACCTTCAACTGCTTCGGCGGCACGTCGTGGGTAGAAGTGGTCCTGAACGAGCCGGTGACGTACTACTGGGAGTTCGACAACCCGGCCAACTTCGCCGCCGACGGACCGACGCCGGGCGAGTATTTGTTCTCCAACGGCCGCACCGGCCCGGTCGGCAAACAGGCCGACGGCGTCTCCGCCCAGGTGAAAGCGGCCGGCACCCAATGGGTCGTGAAGTTCAACCGCGAGGGACTGACGCTCGGCCTGGTCGCCCCCGAAGCGCCGGCCAGCTTCGTCGTCGCCCCCGGCGCCGGCGCCGGCGGAGTGGGCATCGAATCCTCACCGCCCGTCAGCCATTTCGTGACCTACGGCGGACCGTCCACCGAACCGCCCAAACAACTGATGGAACGTCTGCGGCAAACGCTTGCCTTCCGCGACCAGCCGGAGACCGTGCTGTATGCGTTGGAAACGAAGTGAGCATCGTTGAAAAAACACGTGAGCGGCAAGGCGCTAGCCGCCGGTACCGGATCGGCCCCAACACGGCTGGCGCGTTGCCGCGCACGTGGTCCGCACGCGAGGTGACGACGTTTGCCGGTCCGGCCGCACAGGAGATCCAAACATGACGCACGATCACCGTCGCTTCCAGCGCCGAGCCCTGCTGGCCGCTTCCGCTGCCGGAGCGGCCGGTTGGCTGGCCACCACCGGCGGTGTGCAAGCGTCCGAGGCAGTCTCCGGTTCACCGTCCGTGGAGTCCGAGTCCGCCGTCGTCCGTTGGTCCCGGCAGGTCCCGATCCGCTACGAGGCCGACGTGGCGGTAATCGGCGGCGGCATCGCCGGGGTTTCGGCGGCCTGTGCGGCGGCCCGGTCCGGCGCGCGGGTCGTCCTGGTCGAACGGTTCGCCGTCACCGGCGGCGATCTCACTACCGGCGGCGTGGCCAACTTTTGCGGCGACACGAAAGGCCAGGGCGAAGTGTTCGATGCGATCGTCGCGGACCTGGAAAAGTTCGACGCCGTCGCCCCGTACAAAGCGGCCTATCCCGAGCAGAGCACGCGGGTCTTCGAGCACCACGTCCTGGCTTTCGTACTCCAGGAGTTGCTGTTGCGGCGCGGGGTGAAACTGTTGCTGCACACGCAATTCGTCGATGCGTGCGCGAACGACGCGGGACGGATCACGGCCTGTATCGTGTGCGGCAAGTCCGGACCCGAGGCGCTGCAGGCCCGGCAGTTCATCGACTGTACGGGCGAGGCGGATGTGGCTCGCCGCGCCGGCTTTGCGGTCACCCAAGGCCGCCCGGAGGACGGGCTGCAACTGCCGATGTCGATCCATTGCTTCGTGCGCCACGTCGAGCCACGGGACGCGGGACCGCCGCTTCCCGACGGCTGGCTCCAGCCGATCCAGGACCGCCAAGCGCTGCCGATGACCAGCGTCTGGCCCAACGGTCCGCGCGGCAATTCGCTGAAGATCAAGATCCCCAAGTTCGACGCCACCGATACGCAATCCCTGACCGCCGCCGAAATCCAGGGGCGGCGGCGGGCGCTGGAAGTGCTGCACTACTATCTGCAAGTGGAACATAAACCCTGGCGGTACGATGGCTGCTCGCCCCAGATCGGCATCCGCGAAGGAGCCCGCGTCGTGGGCGATTACGTGCTGACCGTCGACGACCTGCGCGCGGGCCGAGCCTTCGAGGACGGCATCGCCCGCGGCCTGTTCTACCTGGACGGCCACAAACCGGACGACGAGAAGCGGACGTACATCCTGCCGACCGACCAGCGGAAAGTCCCGCCGTATCAGATCCCGTTGCGGAGCCTGCTCGTGCGCGACGGCGCCAACCTGCTGGCGGCGGGACGCTGCTTCTCCGCCGATCAACTGGCATTGTCCTCGGCCCGCGTCAGCACCACCTGCTCGATGATGGGCCAAGCGGCCGGCATCGCCGCGGCGCTGGCGGCCGGCAAGCACGGTGATCCTCGCCGCATCGACGCGGCCGACGTCCGCCGGATCTTGGTCGAACGCGGGGCACGACTGGAATTGTGAGGCCGAGTTCAGGAGCAGCAGTCGGGTTTGCCTCCGCGCCGGAGAGGACGGCGTCGCGGGCGGAACGCCGTCGCCGTTGGCACCGGGTGGAACGGCGCCTGTTCCGCATCGGTCCTTAGGGTCGTGTCAGGCTCATGACATCTCGCCGCGGGGCGGTCCAGAGTCTGGCGACGGCAGCTTGGACCAAGCCCAGGGCAGCCCGGTAGTCGGGATCAGACGCATCGCAGTAAGCGGACGGCTGACACCGGCCGCCGCCGCCCGCCGCCTGGGACAAGGGAGCGGCGAGGAACAGGCTCCGTTCGGGACGGTGGATGTCGATCCAATCGGTCCGCGTGACGTCGGCCTGCTGGTGGCAGGCCGCGCAACGCCGCTGGTGGATCGCGGTCAAGCTGTTGAGCAACTCCGGGTCGCCGGGCAGGTTGTACGCGGGGCGAGCGGTGCGTTTGTTGACGAACCGGTCATGATACGGGGCGTTGGCGTCGATCCACATCGCCAGCCGCAGACGCTCCTCGGCGTCCAGTTGGACTTCATTCGCATGGTTCGGGTCGGCCAGCGAAGTGAGAAGTCTGCTCTGGTGGGAACCGTAAGCCAGTGGCGGGGTGATGCTGGCGTCCTGGGCGCGGGCGGCGGACAACGAGACCAGTTTCTTTTCCAGGATTGTTTCAAAGGCCCGGTTGTGTCCGTAGTCGGCCACCTCGGCGTCGTGCGAGATGAGCCCGCCGCCGAGGTCGATCCCGCCCGCGGGATTCAGGCCGCGGTGGCAGCGCACGCAATGCCGGTCCAAAACCGGCTGGACGTCCCGCAGGAAACTGATCGGCCGGTCGCCCCACGGCGGCGGCACGGGTTCGCTGGGCTCGCGAGCCAGCGCCAACGTGTCCCACGAGGATTTCTCCAACGGGGCCTGGCCGCGTGTCTCGTGACAGCCCACGCAAGCCCGCCCCTCGCCGCGCTGGAAGCTGATAAAACTCCGCATCCGCCGCAATTCCATCCGGTTTTCGTCCAGCAATTGGAAGTACACGGCCGTGCCGGCGGGCACTCGAAAATGAACGCTGCCGTCGGGTTCGACGGGTACGTCGCCCAGGATCCGGATCGGCGTCCAGTTGGTCAGATTCTTCCGCTCGGCGCCGGGACCGCCGTAGCGATGATCTTCGCCAAAACGATGCCCGCCGAACGTGTTGTCGTACGGCCAGCCGATGGGTTCCGCGATGCGCAAGTAGCGGACTTGCGGCGGATCGATTCCGTCGCAGCCGTAGGCGATGTCGCTGACCGCACACACCGCGTCGTCCGCGGCCGGGTCGGTCACGTCCGCCAGCACGGGTGGCTTGGGCCGCGGCCGCAACGGGATCGGGAACCAACACGAAATGGCCGGATCGCGATAGATCAATTCCTTGTTGCCGAACACGTCCACCAGGTACAGCCCGTAGCCGTTGGGGACCGTGGTCGAGGTGCCGTAGGTGTAGTTCACCAGGAAGACCTTTTCGGACAAGGCCCACGGCGTGCCGTAGAATCCGCCCGGATCGCACACGCCGCCCTGCGGGACCGGGACTCCGTTCATTCCGCCCTCCGGCGGCTTGACGTTCGGCGTTACGATGCCGATGCCCTGCGGGTCGTTGATGCCCACGGACGTGTCGATGACCACCAGCGGCCCGACCGCCAGCGTGTGATGCCCGGCGGCGATGGCGACCAGCTTGTTGCTGCGGGGGATCGAACGGACTTCTTCCAGCGCCCAGGGATTGACGAAATGCTGCTTGAAAATCGCATCCGCGCCGGTGCCGTCGGGCCGGACGGTCCACAGCGACTGGATGAAGGCCCAACTGCGTTCGTGGTATTCCCAGCGCGTGTAGCCGATCAGGCCGTTGTCCAGGCAGTGCGGCAGGTAGTCGCCGTCCTTGTTGACGCTCAGGCGGCGGATGTTGCTGCCGTCGGGCCGCATCACGTACAGGTTGCAGCTGGTCTCGTCTTTGTCGTATTCGTTGCACTGCAGCGACGTGACGCAGCGCTCGGAGACGAAGGCGATGTCACCGTTGGGCAAGTAGGTCGGGTCCAGGTCGCTCCACTCGCCCTGCGTGATCTGTCGCAGACGCTGGCCGTCGAGGTCCACCTCGAAGATGTGGATCGGCTCCTCTTCGCGACGCAACCGGTAGCTTTGGCGACGATCCAGCCAGCCAGCGGGCGGCTGGTCGCTTTTCGCCTTGGCGTAGCCGAACACCACGCGGTCGCCGTCGAACCACAGGTCGATCCCGTGAACGTGGCCGGGGCCGAGGGCGCCGTTGAGCACGTAGCGGATGTTGGCCACGCCCTGGTCGGCCGCGCCGGCGGGCGGGTCGGCCAGAGCTGCGAACAGCGGCGTGGCGCCAGCGGGTTTTTCGAGCACGCAGATATCTCCGCCCGGCTTCGAGACCCACGGCATGTGGTTCAAGCAGACGTCGGGATACGTCTCCTGCGTCAACCGCTTGACCAGCAGCAGCCGGTTGAAATCCAGCAAGGGGTTGGCGAAGACCAGGCGGCGGATGATCCAGCGCGTGCGCAGGTACAAGTCGCGTTGGGCTGGCTGGCCGGCGTCGGGCGGCAGGGCGGCCAGTTGTCGGGCGGCTTCGTCCAACTGCGTCAGGTACGGCTCGACGCGGACTCCTTCGCGCCGGAGTTCTTCCGCCAGTCGCCGGGCGTGGGCGATGCAGTCGGCGGTGGGAAAGAATACGCCCCGGCTCTTGGGCGTCGACCATTGGCTCAGGCTGCTCTGGTCCGCCGGGCGGTGCAACGCGAGATTCTTGGCGTCGGGGCCGGGTCCGTAGATTTCCACTTCGTCCAGATGGAAGAAAATCGGCTTGAGGCTGGGCAATTGCAGCCGCACGAAGCGGGCGGTGAGTTGGCCTTCCGGAAACGTCACTTCCAGCGGCTTGGCTCCGCGGATGCCGCCGAAGTGTTTTTCCTGGTTGTCGTAGCACTGGTTCCAACTCTGGCCGTCGTCGGACGTGAAGATTCTCAGGATATCGGCATTGTGCAGCCCGGGGGCGTAGTCGAGCCGGTTGTAAACCACGATGCGGCCGATGGGCGTCGGCTGGCCCAGATCGACTTGCCACCAAGGATTCGGCTCGAATCCGACGTGAAAGGCGTACTTGCCGTCCTTCACACCGTCGACCGCGCCCGCCGCGTCGCTGCGCGTGCTGAGCGGTTCCGCGATCGACTGCAGCCAGTCGTCTTCGATCAACAGCCGCAGCGCGCCGGAGGGCACGGGCTCGACGCGCGGGCTGGAAGCGGGCGGCGTGGGAGCCACGCCCCGCGCGTCATCGGCGAAGCAAACGGGCCAACGGCAAAGGACTAGTCCAAGCACAATGGCTGGGAACGCCGACGGGAGGACATGGAGAGGGAAACCCTGCAGACGACTTCGGTCGATTCGATGCATGGGGCTTTCCTTTCCGTGGCTGTCTCGGATGCCCTGACGGTTCGGATCACAAGGTCGATTTTACCAGGTCGCGGGATTTCCGCCAGCAGATCTCGATTCGGGTCGTCTGGATGCCTGTCCCCACATTGCCTGTCCCCACATTG
>JAAYYU010000100.1 GCA_012515235.1 Candidatus Anammoximicrobium sp. | reverse complement strand
CGAGCATTTCGGTCCAGGCCGTCAGCTGCCGATGGACATCCTCGAATAACATCTCACTGGAAATCTCCTTCGGAGACATCCCCTGGCCTTCCGCGATGTAGGCCTTCATGACTTGAATCACGTTGTATGGGGCGAAATTCATGCCGCCTGAGCGGACTGAAGTCCGCTCGACGACAAAAATGCGGAGTTGATCTCGGACATGTGCTTAGCTTGCGGTGGATTCGCCGGACCGTTTCTCCTGTGGTGTGTCTTTCCTGCTGACGTCTGCCGTTCTGTCGCCTGCTGGTCAGCGATGCTGGACGATTCGGGACGAGCGACTGCTGATCGTGCGGGACGATGGACACTTGCCAGTGCGGGGTGGTAAGCGTAGCCACTCGTGCCAAGCGTCAAGCTTGACCTCCCAACTGGCCGTTTGACAACGACCAATGATCGGGTTCAACGCGGCGTGCATTTGCATCTCTGGGCACGGGCAAGATTTGCAGCTGTCCCAGTCCGATCACCGTGCTCTTGCCCAGATGGAGCCATTGGGCGGCGGCCAGCAGCGGCCACAGCGGGCCGGGGCCGGCGGGCAGATCGAGCCAGCCGCTGACGCCGTTGATCTGCACCTCGCGTTCCTGCCGGGCCGAGTAGCGGAGCAAGTCGAGCCGGTCGCCGACCCACGGGCCCTGCGGGATTTCGTGGCTGGCGGCAATCGCATCGTCCGCCAACCGGTCCCACTCTCCCAGCGTTTCGGCGGGCAAGAACGAACGGAACCGCCGGCAGGCGGCCACCGTCAGGTCCGTCAGCGTGGGCTCGCGGATCAGCCGGTCCCGCCGCATGATCCGCAAGGGCGCGGGGAACACCAGCCGGCAGGGACTCTCGACGGCCAGCGGCCACGATGCCTCGCCCAGCCGCCACGCGACCGCATCCTCCGCCACCGTGCCGTCGGGCCTCAGCCCTCGCGCCTGCGGGATGCGGAACGGCTGACGCTGTTTGCCCAGTCCCATCCGGCAGGCGATGATCCACGCCCGGAGCAGCGCCGGTTCGTGCGTCAGGCCCGCGCCAACCAAAATCCAGTCGACCGCCGGAGCAAACTGCGGATCGGGCGGCGCCGGCCGCAGCAAATACCCCGGCGAGTTCCCGTCGGGTGGCGAAAAGACGGCCTGATACGCCCCCAGGTCCGAATCGTGCAACGCCGCCCCCCACACGCCCCGCAACATCGGCGTCGTGGCCTCCACCCCCGGCGTGTCCAGCAGGAAACGCCTCGGCAGGATCGGAATCCGAAGAAGCGAATCGGCAAGTGTTTGGGCAAGTTGCATCTAGTTGTGGGTGGGCTCTAGTTCGTACAGATACGCGTCGTCGTCCAGCAAAATCGGAACACGCCGCCCTTTGGGCAAGACCTCGCCCGTCACCGGATGCCGTCCCGCGGCGATGTACTGCATCGTGCGTTTGGGACCGAGGCAGGCAAGCGCAATCGCCAGCGTCATGGGCTTTGGGCCCGGCGTGATATCGACGATGATGTGCTCCGGCTTGTAGGGCGCGTTTTCGAAGATTGCATCCACGATCAGCCACAGCGAAGCGTAGTCGCGCGGGCGGACGCACAAGCGGATCCCGCGGTAGTCGTCGCGATGGAACACGACGGCTCCTTTGGCCTCCGGGTGCAGGTGCAAGAACCACTTCTCCAGGATCAACGCTGTCGCCTGCGAGCCGTGCTCGATCGCACCGTTCGGGTACGTGACGTCCTCGGTGGTGATCAACCAACAGTCGCGCAGACGTTCCGTTCCGTGCCGCTCCTGGTAATGGAATTCGATGGCACGCAGCGGCGATTCGAGATTTGACATCCCCAACAAAGCGAAATCGTCGCTGCTCGGAGGCTCCTGATCGTCGCCGGCAATCCGCCGGAGCGAACTGCGAAGCGAGGCCTGCTGTTCCGGCGTCCCTCCGTTCAAGGCAATCGTCGACAGGGGAAGAATCAGCCCGCGTTTGCCGGACGGTTCCGCTTCCTCTTTCACCGTGACGCCGACTTTCTGCGTTCGTGAACGGCGGTCCTTCCACAGCCACCACGCCGAATACCCGGCCAACACCACTGCGGCGATGGCCAGCGTCCAAAACATGCCCAGCGTTTCGCTGAGATTATCAACGAGTAACCCCCCCACAAACCAAAGCGGAATTACCCAAATCGGAGTGCCCGGCGACCCGGTCACCGCCGTGAAAACCTCCGTGACCAGCACCTGTTTCTTGCGTCTCCAAGTCGCCATTCCTACCCTTTCCACGTTTCCCCACACTCCAAAAAAATCACCACATCCTTCATCCTTCCGCCCCCCCCCTTACTCCAATCGCGTCAACAATCCCAACTCGAACGGCAAGTCCCGCATTTGCTCGTCGGTCAAGATCGCCCCTTCGGGCAACCGGGCCTTCAGCCGCAGCACCACCGCCCGGTCCCCCGGCCGCATTTCGATGCTCGTGCGGTTCACCGGCACCGCCACCCCCATCAGCCGCGTCAAAAAGTCCGCCGCCCCCGCATGCCCCACCGCCGAGACAAACCCGCCCCGCAACACCTCCGCCGCCCGCTCTACCCCCACCGGCCCCTTGAACCGCCACACGCCGTAAGCGGTCAGGATGGGGGCGTTCAGGAGGTAGGTCTGGGGATTTCCATCGCTGTCAGGACGCATGATACTCCCTCCGGGAAGAACCCGAACGTGAACGTCCGGAATCTTCGTTGGTGACTCCTTCTTGCTCACCAAAGATCGCCGGGTCGAATCGTTTCGGTGTCAATGAATACGGCCCGTTGGCCGAGGTGCATGGCGAGCTTGGCGTGGACCAAGAGGGCCGCATAAGGACAATCCTCGCGCCGGTAGGACACAAAAACACGGTACATCGGAGCGAAAGTCAGCGTTTAGGATGCTTGCCGCCTGGTTTGCCGCGCGGCTTTTGTGTGCGTTTTTCATCGGCGGGAGTTGGGTAGCGAAACGCGATTTGCTGCGGACTCGCGTAGGCGACCAAGAGTGACACGATATCTCCTGGCATCTTCTCCGCCGGAACGTCAGCCGAATTCTGGATCGGCCCCGTCAATCCGGATGCACTGTGACTCGCCTTCCGGCCGCCTCGGTTCGTCACTTCCTCGAGCAGAACGGCCTCGACGCGATCTCCCGGCTTGGGCAGCACGGGTCCTTTCCGAGAGGCCGTCGTTCCCGGTGAACCCATCTCGTGACCGTCGCCTTGCGGATTCAGGGCGGCACTTCTCCCGGACGCGGAGTGTTGGCGGAACTCGGCCTGCAAAGCCTGCCGCAACTCGGCCATGTATTCTTCCAGGAACTTGCGGCTCTTTTCCAGGGTGGGAAGTTCCGGCGAGGGGAAAGCGGTCACGCGGATATGGTACGCGCCGCTGGGTCCACGATAGAGATGAAAATGGACGGGGGAAGCGTGCCGGTCGCTCTTCTCCGCGTTCCTGCCCGCGCGGAATTTGCCGCTGAGTGGCGGCTGGACGCGGCGAGGAAGGCCGAGCGCCTTCTTCTCGACGTTGTGCTTATAGCGCTGGGCGAAACGTTGTGCCGCCGCCCCGGCCCGGTCGAGCGCGAACCAGTAATTGGTCCAAGGAGTCTCCAGATCGAAATGCAGACGCTCGTCGTCCAAGCAGCCCATGCTCGGACTTCCCGCTTCGCCCGCGAGCAGGCCCAACTTGTGTTCGTGCCATGCGATCCGGAACTTCTTTGCCGCTTCGTCAACATCTTTCTTCGTCCATTGCCTCAGTTCCTCTGGCACGGCGAACGAACCAAAACCCTTCCGCGACTTGGAGCCCGCACCGGCAAAACGGCAGAACAGCCAGACCGCGGCCCGAGCCTGCTCCAGGAGAACCGCTCCGGGGAGAGTCTCTTCGCGCACCACTCTCCCGCGGTTGTCCCGCTCCGCCACGACGGGCGCATCTCTGGATGTCAAACGCAGTTTCCAACACGCATCGGCGGGGACGTAGTGTCTGCGGCCTTTCGACTCGTCCATGCCGTAGGAGTGGTACCAAAGCCCCTGCGTGGTCTTCCTATCTCCGGGCTGAGGCAGGTGGTTAGCCTGCTGGATTGCTCGCTTGTCGTACAGCACCGGCCGGATCTCGCCGTCCGGAACCAGCGCCATCCGCACCGCGCCGCCCTGCTGCGTGTCGCCCCACACGGCTGCTTCCATCCGCCGCAACGTCTCCACATCCACGTGTCCCGCATGCATCGTGCGCCACCACCAACGCAGCAAACCCCGCAAAGTTGCTCCGCGAAGCGTGCAATCGTGCCTTGCGGTTGCCAAATCGTAGGGATTGGAGCCGCCGAGGAAAGCGGGCGTCTCGAGCCGCAACTTGCACTCAAAATCAAAACGGTTGCCTGCTTGGCAGGCTCCCGACCACGTCGCCGAAACGCCGTCGCAGACGATGGTGCCGATGGATTCGTGATCGAGCTGAAAACACCCGTAGCCCGTGGCCGTCTTCGCGCCCGCCCCTTCGTGCAGCAGTGCCCCCATCAGCCATTGGCGGGCCAAGTCCTGCGACTCATCCGGCACATCCGTGCGGCGTTTGCCGAGGGCGAAAGAGAACGTCTGGCCCGGCGGCACGGCCAGGAAGTAGACGGGCACCGGGGCGTCCCAGTCCCCCGCCGGTTCGCCGTCCTGATAGTAGCTCGTGTGATGGTTGTTCAGGATGTCCACGGCCAGCCGTGGCCAGCCTTCGGGCCAGGCATCGTGAAAGACAATCTCACCTGCTTGGGCATCGTCGGGGACCTTGACTTGCCATCGTTTTGCCAATTCGCGGAGACCGGGGGACGGTGCCCAACCAAAAACCTTGACGATTTGGAGCCAAGCCTGGTCCCGGCCGCTCTCGCCTTGCGCCGGCAGCCAGACTTCACAAGCGTAGGCATGCGCCATACCCTTCAGTCCTGTACCCGGCAGATAGACGAATCCATAGATCGGATGCAAGCAAATCCCTGCGTTTTCCAGGGCCGACGCGCGGGCCAAATGCAGCGTCAACGGGCCGGCGGTCGTTGCCCGAAAGCAGTCGGCCGCAAACGCGGCGAGCACGGCGGTCCGACGCCGTGCTAACGCGGCAAAATCCAGCCCGGCCGGAGGTTGCTGCGACAAGCGGACCACCTTCTCGACAGCGGGCTTCTGGACGCGTTCCGACAGCTTTCCGCTGCCAGCGGCGGGATCCCAGGACTCGACAAACTTGTCGAGCATCAGTCCCGGATGCGTGTTCTGTCCGATCTTGCCGCGGATGGACTCTGGCAAGGGAACGATGGTTTGCATCTCACTGTTCTCCTTCGCTGTCCGTCAAACCCTCCGCCTCGGCGAAACGGACCAGCCACTGAAGGTACGCCAAGACTTCTTCCGTCGCAGCCCGCAGGAAATCGGAGTCGCTCGTAATCACGCTCTGAAGCAGCGCATCATCCTTGGGCTTCTCCCGGTTACTGTCCGGATTGGCGCGCTTATCTAGCACCCAATCCGCGATTTCGATCAACAGCCCTGGTGCAGAATCCTTGGCCTTCAAGAAAGCCAAAGCTTGGCCCAGACCCGATGCCATAATCCGCACGGGCAGTTTCCGGGCATTCACGCCGAATTTCTTCTCATCCTGCTTCTGATGACAACCGATGTGCTGCTTCGTATCGTGTACGGCTTGCCACGCATGCCTCGCCCGCCGCTGATCCAAGGTCGGTTTTGGTTGAGTTGTCGCGTTCACTATCCACCTACCTTTCCGTTTGCCAGTCGGACGGCACACAGACCTTTCCCCGTCGTTTCGTCACCGCCGATTTGCAGGACCCGCACACTGTCCAATCGCGCACGCAGGTACGCCAAGATGTCCGCGGCGCTGCGAGCGCAGTCCTTGCGACGGCTGGCGCTAGTCAGGACCAGCGAGTAGAAGATCGTCTCCGCCGGTAGATACTCCTGATAGAACAATGCCCCGGATTTGACCGTTTTGCTTTTGTAATCAAGGCCGATCCTGGCCGTCACCTCGGTGGCGTGGCGGACGAAATGGGTGAAATCGTCGTTGTGTAGAACCGCCAAGTGCGTCCGCAACCGTTTCCGGGTGAGTTCGTCGGGCATACGCTCGCCAATCCATTCGGCCACGCCGCCCGCGTCACCCGTACGCTGAAACTCAAACTCTTCCAACACCAGTTTGTCCCCTCCCACGAGCAGGTCAGAGGCGCCGGCGCACAACGCCTTCTCTTTGCCGGGTTCCTCCGGCAGCGTCATCCCATCCATCTTGGCCAATCCCAGGTCGCGTTGAAGCCGCTGCAATACGTCCATACAGGTGACCCAGGCGAAGACGCCACGCAGCGAGCGGACGGGAAAGGCCAGGATGCGGGCGTCGGTCACGCTCAACGCTCCCGCATGGCTACTGCTTTCGTCCACTTTGCCCGGCCCAAACGCGGCGATCAGATCGGGATCTTCCTCGTTCGCCTTCTTGCGGTCGCCGCCATAACTGTGCCTGGCCTCTTCCCGGCAGGAATCCCGCAGGATCCCCTTCAAGGCCGACCCGGCAATGGTGGGCCATTGCGTGTGCCGTTCCCGCTGCACCGGCAGGTCCACCGCCCCCAGGGCCGTGCCGGAGCCTGGGTGCAACGCCGTTTGCGCGTGAATGAGAAGCAGACCGGTCTCTTGTGTCGCGACGATTGCGCTAGTCATCAGTCCAGACTCCTTGTAAGTAGCAGCCCCATCCCTGCCGGCGGTCCTCGTCACTGTCGGCCAGAGAGTCGGGCAAGTTGGAAGGCATCGAATCGAGAAAATACACGCTGCCGGCAGCGACTCCGAACCGCGTGGGCTTCGGCCCACCTCGCGCGAGGTCCCAGCCCGAGACCGCGACGTCACCGGGAACGGCCGCGGCAACCAAGTGGTTCCGCAAGCACCGCGGCCGCCAGCCGTCCTGAAAATGCGCCGGGGTTGTGAGCCACACGAAGGGCTTCCGATTGCCGGCAGGCTTCTGGTCCGGCCAGGCAAAAGGAGCGACCGGTCGTACCGCAACACGCCGTCCTTCACCACCGAAATGCAGCGTCGACAGTCCCGTGGCCGCGTCGGCATGGCCGGGCGGGAAAACGATCTCGGCGTACAGGCAAGCGCCCGGCTTCAAAGCCAAAAAACTGGCGGCATAGATCTGGCCTTCTTCCGCCGTCAGCCGGTCGGGTTCAACGCCGATGCCCGTCCGATGATCGTAGGCGAACAACTCATCGGCTCTCACGATGTGCTCCCGCGGTGGCACTCGGCCCTCCAGCATCGCTGCCTGCCCCGCACGATCCAGGTATCCGTACACGATCTCCGTAGCCTCCGTGGTTCTGACCCACAGCGGGCGAAGCCCCGGCGCCGGAGGACGCCACCCAGGCAAGGTCATGCCGGTCTCCAACGGCCAAAGAGAGTGAAGTTCCCCTTGTGCCGTTGCCGCGTCTTTCTTTTTCGTTTCGTGCAGCATCGCGGGCGCGGGGACCAGCACGTCCGGCCCATCGCCGTCTGTCACGGACGACCTCGCCAACCACGGCCCGCGCACCGAAACCTCCACAAGCCACTCCGGCGTGCCAGCTGCCAACACGGCTTCGCGAATGGGCCGGCGGCGAACCTCCTCGGCAAGCCGCTCGAAGTCACAACCGAACTTGGTCAGCAGCGCCGTCCAGACCGCTCCCGCCAGCGTTTGGGGCACAGGCTGACCGCTGGTGGCGCGGGTGGCCGCGGCGAACGGCCGGCCATCGCGAAAGAAGAGGACGTCCAACGGTTCGAGGCAAAGTCCAATTCTCGCAGTGCTCATTCGTCCCTCCCGCGGGCCAGGAAAGAGGCCGTTTGACAAAGCGTCACGAAGCCGGTCACGGCGGCGGCGGCGGCCAAGCCGCGCTGCGCGACGAGTTCGAGATAGTTGTCGAACTGAGACGCCAAAATGCCCCCCGCATCTGCATTCTTGCCGCGCAGCCGCAACCGCGTGGCCTCCTCAGCACGGTTGACCTGACGCGAGATCTCCGCTCGCATCGCCTCCGGAACCAAGCCGCTGAGGGTCGGCAGTTCGCCGTAGAGATGATACGACCAGCGGTCGGATGCACCGGGTAAACCATCCTGCGGCAGGAACGCCCGCACCCAGGCAGCCACACTCGTCACGAATTCCCACGGACAAAGCGCGGACGTGTGCTCGCCGGAGCGGCGGCAAACGGTGAGGACGAGCGTATTGCGGCCGGACTCTTTGGCTCGTTTCTCTGCCCGCCGCGCCGTGTTCAGGGCGGAGCGGAGGTCCTCCTTGTAATGGACGACCGCCAGACCTGCGCTGACCGTCGCTGGGAGTCCGTGCAAGTAGCTCTGCCAATTGCTCACGAACGCGTCCTTGACGCCGACGGCACACTTCAAGGCCGTGAGCGTCGGCAGAAGGGCCAGAACGTCGTCGCCTCCGGAGTAGATCAGCGTCCCGTCGTTCTGATTCTCCACGATTGGGCAAACGAGTTCCTTGGCAAAGTTCGACAACGCGCGGCTCACCTGAAGCTGGTGCTTCGGCCCCGGGACCGCCCGCAGAATGTCGCCCATGTGGTCGCCATCCAGCATCAGGATGGCATAGTAGGTGGGAGCCTTTCCCTGACGTCGCCTTTTGTCCTGGATGATGTCCCAGACCTCATCGGGGCAACGCGTCTCCTGCTCATCATCGGCGTCTGGCCTGGACCAGTGCAGCCACTGGCCGCTCCAGGGACGCTGACTGCGATTGCGAACGTGGGCGGGATCGAGTTCCGGGGCACCTTTGTCCGGCTGTGCCTCCAACCATTGCGTTGCGGCCACGGTCGCCGTGTCCTCAAACCGCATCGCACGCGGCCGTGCCTGCACTTCGTCGGCCAGTTTCACAGGCCAGGCGAAGCGTTTAACGAGGCTGACCGCACACAAACGCTCTTGTTTTCTCGTGTGGGTGCCTCCCCAATGGATCTCGCTTGCGAATTCTCTCCAAAACTCGGCCGATTGCCCTAGATCCGCCGGACCCATTTGCTCGTACGTTCCGAGCAACGAACATTTGGCTGGATAACGCCCCTGTGGGTCCGTCGGCGGCCGGTAGTCGGGAATGTGCCGGACGGCCTTCTGTGCGGCCAGCACACGGCCCAGCAAGTCCACCCGGTCGCTCCATTGTCTGTCGCTGTCGCTGCCCTCTTCACACGGATGGCCCAGCAACCGGGCAAGGACTCCCGGAGGGCAATCCTTCCAGGGCAACACGACCTTCCGGATATCAAAGAAAGACTCGACCTGCGCATCCCAGAGCGGTCGCTGACTCTCCCACAGCGGTTTGTGCCCGCCCAGCCGCTTGCCGATCAGTTCGCCCAGTTTCTCGTAAACCTCCCGAGCCGTTTCCTGCCAGACGGCTCGACATGCCGCCTCACACTCCTGAGCGAGAGACTCCGCGTCGGCCAGCGGCACCTCGGCGAGAAAGCGATTCGGCAGACAGGGAGACCTCAAGTGGCGATTGTCTTGCTCGTTGCCGATGACCGCCGGAGAAACGAACGCATCCTGGCCAAGCCGTGTAAGGATCGGCTGCATCGCCGCTCTCGTCAGCCGCGCAAGCAGGTAGCTGCCGGTCCACAAGTCGCGCACCGTACGCGCCGCCGCGATGAAAGGCTGAACCGGTCCCAGCGAAAACGCGAGAAACGCCTTTTCTGATTCGACGCCCATCCTGAATTCCTCGTTGTGTGACGTTGGAACTGGGGCTCACCCTTAATCATCTACGTTCCGACGGTCTTTCCCATGACAGGGAATCGCTCGGATCTTCATCCTCTTCCCCCCATCCTTTCCCTGCGATCCAGATTTGGGGCTGTTCGCTGAACGGGTCCACCTTGAAGCCCTGGCGACGATGGCGGAGGTAAAACAGGCGGTTTTCGGGGGCCGCGACGTCCAGCATCCAGGAGAAGCTGACGTCTTTCGGGCCCGGTGTCAGGTCGAAGACGACCCGCTCCGCGTCGCTGCCGATCAGGAATTTCTCGATCACCTCGCTCATGCCTTCCCGCAACGCATCCAAGTCCGCGAAATCCCCTTCGTCCACTTCACAACCGACCGTATTGTTCCGGGCCATGTCGCGGGTCAGTGCGGTCTTGGCAGCATAATCTTCCGTGTAGACGACCAGACATTTGGCCGGCCGCAAGACCTCGATTCCCAGGGGGACGAGTTCCGAATTGTCGCTGGCGATCGTGACCAGATGGGTCGGGCGATCGGTCCAGCCCGCCGCGTGCAGCTGGGACCGGCAGTGCTCGATGATCTCCGGCAACAGGTTTTGGCGATAATACTCCTTGGCCCAGGCTTCGTCGCCTTGACGCAGGTAGTAGCGTCTGCGGCTGTCGCGCGACGCACCGCGGTCGGGAGGAAGATCGAAATGCCGCAGGTAATCGCGCAGTGCCCGGCGAGGCTCCGGCGTCGATTCGTACAACGTTCCGATTTCCGGTGGCCCGGCGCATCGTTCGCGTGCCAGCGCTCGTGCCCGCGACGCTTGCGAGTCCGGCACGAAGAAATGGGTCGCGCCGAGTTCCGATGCGACCGCCAACTTGGCGGCCAAGTGGTCCTCGCCCACCGGCCGGATCCCCGCACCCGGCGACCAACAGCCGGTGGCGAAAACGCAACCGTCGGGGACTCCGCCTTCGGCGGCCACCAGCAGCCCCGCCGCCAGCGCCGCCCAGCCTGACTCGCAGGCCAGATCGAAACGCCGCAGATCCGGCGTGCCCAGTTCGCCGGCCACCTCCAGCGTCCACCGCTTGCCGACGGCCTGGGGACTCCTGCCCAATGCTTCCAGCACGCGGTCGCGAAGACTTGTCAAGCCGTGCGGCAACGTCTCGTGGTCGTCATCCCGTGATTCCTCTCCCGCTTCCTGCTCCGCGTTGCCCGCGTCCGCGGACAAGCTCGCCCCTTCTGCGTCGCTCGGGACCCAGCGCAGCGGCAGGACGAAGGCGGGACGCATCAAGGGAACTTCGTTCGGCAGGTCGGTTCCGAAGACCACCCAGCAAGCGCCGTGTGCCGCCGGGACGCTGGCCGGCGCCTGCCACGTGCCGCGGATCACGTCCGGCACCGAGTCCTCCGCCCTCGCGAGCGCAAGAACTTCCGGACGCAAGCACCAGCGGGCCAGGCCGCCGAAGTCCAGGCACAGTTGGCTGGCATCAAATGGCTGCAAGTCGCCCAAGGGGCGGCGGCATTCCCGGCGGAGATGTTCCCAGTCCAATCCGCGGCTCATTCGTCCGGCCCCTTCATCTGCAGTTCCCATTCCACGCGGTCGGTCCCGACGTACAGACGCGGCGCTTCGCCCGTCGCCCGCAAGGCTCCCAACGCCAACGGCGCGCGGCCCCGTTGGCCGACGGTCCCCTCGACTCCGGCGAGCACGACCGGCCGGCCGACCAAGTCCGCTGCCTCGCGGTGTGCCGCGTCGAAAAACGCCAGGGACAGCATTTCCTCGTCGCCTCGCGGCGGCGGATCGGGAACCACGAGCCGGGCCAGCCACTGGCCGTCGGGAGAACTCCACTCCCAAACGCGGGCCTCCGTTTGCACCGCTTCCTCGCCGCGTCCAGCAACGCGGCGGCGTAAAGGCGGGAGCCACTTCAGAGCCAGCGCGGCCAAGAACACGGCACGCAGCCGCTCTCGCTCTTCCACGTACTTGTCGTAAAGACCCTGGACGACCGCGGTCGGCAGGGGTTGGACGTGGGCCAGGGTCAGGTCGGCTTCGGCGGCCTCGGCGGCGTCCAGGAGGGCGGCGAATTTCAGGGCGGTTGCGGCCAGGTCGTAGTCCTGCGATTCCAGGTCGGGACGCAGGGCCAGACCCACCGCCTGGACGTAGACGCTGGCGGCGAGGAACACGTCCGCGTGTTGGCACAGCCAGTCCACGCACCGCTCGACGCCGGTTTCGACATCGGCATCGGCAACCCCAAGACGCCGGGCCGCCGCCAGCACCAGCTCGCCGTCGTCCAGGTCCTCGATCAACTCCACGGCCCCCTCGATCTCCTCGCTTTCGTCCAGGGGTTCGTCCAGCGCACGGTCGAACTCGCGGGCCGCTTCCAGCCAGGCGTCCGGGTTCAGGACGCCCAACGCGCGGCGGGCCAGCTCCGCGCCGTTCCCGTCCAGCATCGCCCCGGCCCGCTGCAGTTCCTCGACGCCTTCCAACTCCTCAATCAACTCGGGGCGGACTCGTTTCAGCTTGGCCGCCAGCGCCAAGCAATCGTACGCCTCCTGCGGCCCCGGACTCTCGGCAGTGACCTCCGGACCCGCGTCGCGCAGCGCGTCCTCCAGGCGGTCCAGCCAGCAAGCGACCTCGGCGACCGCGTCCGGAATCCCGTCCCGCGTGGCGGCCAAGTTGTGGCGAATGTAGGGCTCCGACATGATCCACCTCAGTTCTTTCCGGTTCCATCCGTTACCGCCGCCGGGCGCGGGTCTTGCGGCGGGCCCGATGGTGATTCCGGCCGGCAGGCCCGCCGCAATTCGAGCCAGTCTTCGTATTTCAGCCGGCTGCGCGTTGGCAAAAGTCCTTTCAACAGGGCATAGTCGGCACGGACGATGCCTCCCCGCATGTCCCGCGAGCGGTGCTGTGCCCGTTTGACCAGCTGGACTGCGGGGCGAAAGACGCGATAGTACAGCCGTTCTTCCGCCGACCACTTGTCTTCCCAGGGGCGGCGGCTCTGCGGGCCGTGCGGATCGCCGCCGTGCCCTCCGGACCGCAGCGGGCGTTCGCGCGGCAGCCCGCGCCGCTCCAGTCGCCGCCGCTGACCGTCCTTCGTCGCCTGCGGATCGCCTTGCCCCGCCACGAACGCCGTGCGCACCACGCCTTCGATCAGCAATACCACGCCGCTGGTCCCCATCGCCGCCGTCACGCGGCCGTCGTCCTGCACCCACTGCAACCGCGCGGCGTCGCCCGCTTCCAGGGCTACGGCCGCAACGCACAGATCGTACAGCGGCTGGGCGGACGAACCGGCCGTGATGCGAGCCTGCTCGGCATAGCGGTAGCGGGCGTCGGCGTCGCCGGGGTCCAACAGCGAAGTGTACGCGGGAGCGACCAGCGCCCAAGCCTGGCATTCCGGCGCGGTCAGCCAGTGGTCGCGGAGATGGGCGCACGCCGTCTGCCAGTCGGCGAACAACTGGACCGCGGCCCCGCCCCGCGCGGGATGGGGCACGGCGTTCAACTGCAACGGCGTCCGGGCGTCCCCTTCAGCGGTCCTCATTGGCGCTCTCCCTCCTCCGTTTCCTCCCGCTTGCAGGATCGGCTTGAATCGGGCAACAAGGGAGCGAACAACTCGTCCCAGTCCTCCGGCGAGATCTTACTGCGCGCACAGCCCTTGGCCCGGTTCGCCCAGCGGTTCCAGCAACTGGGCGACAGCGGCCGTCGGCCGTTGGCGAGATCCATCACGCGACGGCACAACTCCGGCGCTTCCACCCGGTGCGGCGGCTGATCCACTAGCGGCCGCAGCTCGTTCCAGATTTCCAGCAGGCTCGGCCAATCCGCCTTGAACCGCTCCGCCTGTTCCCAACTCCGCCAGACCAGACAAGAGTCCTCGATGAACCGGGCCAACGAAAAGGCGGGCGGAAGTGCGGCGTCGGGATCTCTGCTGACCAACACGGTCATCCCCTGACGCAGACGCATCAGAAATACCGCATACAAGTGAACGTCGCGGCTTCCGTCCGGCCGGCAGGCGACGCGGTCCAGGATTTCCCGCGTCCGACGCCGGCGTTCTTGGTGCTTCTGCAATTCGTTTTCCCAGTCCGCGGGCGTGCCCTTGAGTCTGCCAAGTTCCTTGGCGCACTGCGCGGCTGCCGCCTCCGCCCGAGCCGACTTTTCCACGATATCCAAGAAAGCGTGATAAAGGACGACGGAGCAAAACGCCTGGAATGTTCCGCGGTCCGGATCAAAGGAAGCGCGCCGTTCCCAGATGATCAGCGGGGCCTCGTCCACCAGCTCTTGTTTCCAGCGGGGCCCGAAACGAGACGCCACACGTTCGGCCGCCTCGCGGATCGCTGGAAGCCACGCTTCCATCGTCCGGTCTCGTTTCTCCCGCGAGTCCGAGTCCGGATCGGTGAGGAAGGATATCCAGTGTTCCACGTCGATCGAACCGTGATTGGGCGGAGTTGTCATCATCCCCTCCAGATCCCCCTGCAGACCCCCACCAGGGATTTTCTCTCGACGACGGACTGGCCGAGCGGCCAGAAGTCGTGTTGATTGTAGCCACTGCCAAATGGCTTGCAACAACAGGAAGCCAAGACGGCTTCGCAAGGCCGCAGCAACGCAGGCCGAAATCACTTCCCAAATTCCCGTCACCACGCTGCTTACCAGCGTAGCGCAATGTTCAAAACCAGACCATGCCTCGCCCCGCCCCACCTCCCGCCACCACGCTGCTCGCCAGCGTGGAGCGATGTTCAAAACCAGACGACGCCCCGATCGCACGGCGTCCAGCGTGTTTTTCCCCGACCAGAACACACCTATCCCCTTCCCGTTTCGGCGCTACTTCGCCGCGTCCCTGATCCCCTTCGCAAACTCCTCGACCGTCTGCTCCACCAGCTGGTCGAATTTCTGGGCCGCCCAGCGTTCTTCCCACCAGCCAATGAACGCCCCGAACCGATCCGGTTGCAGACGCACTCCGCCGTCCTGCGTCATGAAATCCGCCGGCTTGACGCGCATCTGGTTGCACAGTTCGACCACCCAGCGGTCCACCACGCCCACCCGGTGCGGCTCGATCAAGTCGCAGGCCAGCGAGGGACGGCCGGGCCGGTACTCGTGCAAGGCGCCCAAGTTCACTTCCAGGCCCGCCGCCTGGCAACGGGCGATGATCCGGTTCAGCAGCAGCGTGTAGCCCAGGCTCAGCAGCGCGTTGACCGGGTCGGTTGGCGGCCGCCGCGTCCGCTGGTCGAACCGCCAGGGCGCGACCAGTACCTTGCCCAGCAGCTCGAACCAGGCGGCCGTCGCCGCGCCTTCGACGCCGCGCAGCACGTCCAGATCGGTACAGCCGTGGCACTGCCGCAGCCGGTCCTGCAGTCGCTGGATCGTTCCCGCCGCCTGACGGACGCCGTGCCGCTGGTGGTGCCGCGCCCCCTGGAGCTGAGAATCGATCTTGCCCGAGACCGCCCGGCGGGCCAGGTTCAGGCAGACGGCGGGAGCCGAGAGCGCGTGGTGCTGTAGCATCCGCAACGTCGTGCCGTTGTCCCCGAAGCCCACCAGCCGCCCGCGGCAGCGGTACCCGTTGGCACTCAGCCACGCCACGTGAACGTCGTGCTGAAACAGGACCTTGATCGCCTCGTCCGACGCCCCCACGTCGCCATAGCAGAGGACCGTTTCCAGCGTCTCCGGGTCCAGCCGCAGCGGCGTCCCCTCGCCCGTCGCAAAGCTCAGCCGGCCGTTGACGACACTCAGTTTTCCAGGGCCCACGACATACGCCGTGGGCGTCGAAATCGAAGTAGTGCGGATGGACATCAGCGTAGTCTCCTCAAAAACCGTGTGGCACGCCCCGTGAATGGGGTCAGGCTTACAGAATTCAATTTTGGCCGCTCGTCGCGCCGGCCACAGGGTACGACCCTGCCAGGCCAAAATTGAATTCTGTAAGCCTGACCCCAGCCCCCATGCGGCATCCGCCGCGCCGTCATTCAGAATACGGAACCCGTACGGCCTCCATGACACACAAGGAACCACCGCGGCCCGGATGCGGGTCGCCTGTCATCGCGGGCCTGATCGCTCCGTATTGCTTAGCGCCGGCAGCGGCCGCCGCCCACGCAACCCGGCTGCCAGAGCCATGAGTCATGCTGCCAAGGTCAAGATTTAGACCCATCCAGGAGACGAACCCGTGCGATACATCGTCGCCTACGACATCGCCGCCCCGCGCCGCCTCCGGCGTGTGGCCCGGCTGTTGGAGAAACACGCCTTGCGCTGCCAGAAATCCGTCTTCCTGTACGACGGCTCCAAAGAAAAACTGGCCGCCTTGCTCGACGACATCAAGGCCCTGATCAACGAACGTGAGGATTGCGTCTGCGCCTGGGGACTCGCCGAGTCGCAGCCCAAGCTGGGACTGACACGCGGCACGTCGGCCTATGTCTACCCGGCCAGCGTCGTCATCGCCGGCGGCCAAAAGATCTTCGTCGACCAGGGAGCCGCTTAGGAATCGGAAATACGAAATACGAAGCGCGAAATTCGAACCAAATCCAAATCTCAAATGACCCAACGCGGGCAACCGCCCGCAACCCAAGCGGTCAGGAAAGAACCGCGGAAAAAAACCACGAATGCCACGCATGACACGAATCTGGATGTCTTTTCGACTCGTTTCTTTATTCGTGTAATTCGGGTGATTCGTGGTTGAAAGAGACGCGCACGGCGTGACCTCCACACGAACTGAGACACCGCAACCTTAACCGCATGCCGCCCGCGTTTCGATCGCTTGAATTTGAGATTTTGGATCGCCGATTTCAAGTTTTCTCCCAGGGCCTCGTGAACCCCAAGGAGCCTCACCCCCATGCTGCCCCAACCAGCCCTGCTGCGATTCCAGCGCGAGATCTACCACAAGAGCCCGTCCGCCTCCTGGCCGGTTCCCGACCTGATGAGCTGGGTGTTGGACGCGCGGAATTTGGACGCGGCTTGGGACCGCGTGCAAAGCAACGACGGGTCCAAAACGCCCGGCCTGGACGGGGCCACCGCAGCCGGCATTCGGCCCCGCGTCCAAGCCTGGCTGGGCCAGCTGAACGCCGATCTCCGGCGGGGCGCGTACCGGCCCACACGGCCCCGCTGGGTCGACGTGCCGAAGGAGCCCGGCAGCGCCAAGACCCGGCGGCTGGGCATCCTGACCATCCGCGACCGCGTCGTCCATGCCGCCGTGAAACAAGTTCTGGAGCCGATCCTGGAGCCCGTGTTCAGTCCTGACAGTTACGGCTTCCGGCCCGGCCGCAGCGTCCCTGGCGCGTTGGATCAGGTCACGCGGCAACTGGCCGGCGACGGTGCCGGATCGCTGCCGTTCCAGTACGCCTGGCGGACCGACGTGCGAAACTGCTTCGACACCATCGATCACGACGTGCTCTTCCAGCGGTTGGGCCGATGTACGTCGGATGAAAAGGCGCTGCAACTGATCCGCTGCCTGGCCCAGGCCGGCGGCGAGTGCCGAGGCTGGCTCTGGTTCCGCCGCTGGGTGGGCCTGGTCCAGGGCAGCGCCTTGTCGCCCCTGCTGTGCAACTTCTACCTGGATCCACTGGACCAGGCGTTGGCCGAGTTGGGCCGGCGCACCGGCGGCGGCGTCCGCGCGTTCCGCTATGCCGACGATCTGCTGGTGGTCGCACGGAACCGGTTTCTCGCCCATCGGGCCCAAGTTTGCGCCCGCCGCAAGCTGGGCGGATTGCGTCAGGAGTTGAGCGTCTCCAAATCGTCCCTGCAGCGCGTCACGGAGGGCTTCGAGTGGCTGGGCGTGCGGATCGTCCCGCGGCCCAACCGCTGGACGGGCAGGCTCGAATTCGCCTACGTCGTGCCCGATCCCAAGGTCTTGAGGATGCTCCAGCGGATCGACGAAATGACGGTCCCGCCCAGCGCCCGACTGGACGCGGGCGTGTTCGACCTGGGCCGCTGGCTGGCCTCCTTGAACGAACAGCTGCGCGACTGGTGGCAAGCCTACCTGTACGCCGACAACGCCGAGGACGTCTTCCGCGCCCTGGACCAACGGGCGCACGACCGCGTGGGCGAACTGCTGCACCACGTCACCGGAAAACGGCGCGGCGTGTTGATCCGCGAACATTCAGCGAGACTGCCTCGCGGGTTCACCAGCTGGGAAGCCGGCGGGGTGAAACTGACCGTCCTGTCCAGCCTCGCCCCGCGCCGCCCCCGCTGCCTGGTCGGCCGCCCGGCCTGGATGTGATCGGTAATCGGTGATCGGTAATCGGTGCCGACTGACCACTGACCACTGACAACTGACAACTGACAACTGACCACTGACCACTGACCACTGACCACTGACCACTGACCACTGACCTTCCGCCAATCGGCTGCAAAAAAATCCGGATCCGCGTTGAAATCCAGTTTCCAAGCGGTAAAATCATGCCCGTGGGACACGTGACGAGTGTCGCCGAACCGCGTTTGCCCACCCTCTTTTGGAGAGCCAAAAACCGGGGGGGGTTGGGCAGATCCGTAATTCGATGTCCCATAACGAGTTGCGCCAAAAAAGCGAATGATCGCCAAAAAGAGGTTTTCGTCCATATCGTTCAAAACCGGGGGGGTTGGGCAAACATGCCATCTAACCCCTGTCAGCGATTGGACTTGCAAAAGCCGGAGGCGCAACGCCATGCCCGGATCACGACGGGATTGAAACTTTCGCCGCTGGCCGGCATGAAACTCGAAATGCGGCGCGGCGCAACGCCATGCCCGGATCACGACGGGATTGAAACAACACGGTCTTGCGTCCCATCGGCACCTCCGATGGAAGGCGCAACGCCATGCCCGGATCACGACGGGATTGAAACGAACCGACAGGTGTTTCCGAGAAGTGAAAAGTCCGCCGGCGCAACGCCATGCCCGGATCACGACGGGATTGAAACCTCCGCCGCCAGCACTCCGGGGTTATCGGGCAAAGTGAGGCGCAACGCCATGCCCGGATCACGACGGGATTGAAACGGGCCGCGATAGGCCGCTGAGAAAGTCGGCCTATCACGGGGCGCAACGCCATGCCCGGATCACGACGGGATTGAAACCGGGCCTCTTTTCATGGACCGTAGCCCTCTCGCTCCGCGGCGCAACGCCATGCCCGGATCACGACGGGATTGAAACTGTCGGCTCAGGGAGGAGGCACGACTGCCTCCTCACGGCGCAACGCCATGCCCGGATCACGACGGGATTGAAACGAAGTATCCGAGGTCTCGCCGATATTATCGTACCGCGGCGCAACGCCATGCCCGGATCACGACGGGATTGAAACATGGCTACCGTCGCCGCCTACAGCAGCGGACGATCGCGGCGCAACGCCATGCCCGGATCACGACGGGATTGAAACGTTGTAGAACTTCCGCTTGGACTTGATGGTCGCGAGGGCGCAACGCCATGCCCGGATCACGACGGGATTGAAACTTGCTGCCGGGTTGTTTTTCTCGAATCTTCCTCGAGGGCGCAACGCCATGCCCGGATCACGACGGGATTGAAACGTCATGGCTGACTCCTTAGGGAAAGGTGGAAACAGGGGGGCGCAACGCCATGCCCGGATCACGACGGGATTGAAACGTCTGCAGATTCGACAACATGTTCATGATGCCGACCGAGGCGCAACGCCATGCCCGGATCACGACGGGATTGAAACTTAGGACTTAATTCATTCCGTACTGCCTGCTTCTTATGGCGCAACGCCATGCCCGGATCACGACGGGATTGAAACATGTCATCATTTATACGAATCCGTTCATTCTTTTTCCGGCGCAACGCCATGCCCGGATCACGACGGGATTGAAACATACCAATCCTGTAATACTAATAGTCAGACTGTGGGGGCGCAACGCCATGCCCGGATCACGACGGGATTGAAACGTCGCCCTTTTGTGTCTCGGCGATGAGATCGAGCGCGGGCGCAACGCCATGCCCGGATCACGACGGGATTGAAACGATTTGTAAGAGGGCCGCCTCGAGACTGAGGTTAAAGGCGCAACGCCATGCCCGGATCACGACGGGATTGAAACGAGATGTAGGTCGCTATGGCTCCAGTGACAGTACCGCGGCGCAACGCCATGCCCGGATCACGACGGGATTGAAACCTTCAAGGGGAGGATTCCCTCCATAGAATCTGAAGAGAGGCGCAACGCCATGCCCGGATCACGACGGGATTGAAACTCCAGCACCAATCTCCTTCGAGGACATATCGTCCCCTCCGGCGCAACGCCATGCCCGGATCACGACGGGATTGAAACGCTCCATGCTGACCTGATTCAGATTCACCTTGGCAGGCGCAACGCCATGCCCGGATCACGACGGGATTGAAACATCATCAACGACTCCCCTTAACCAAGGAAGCTCTGGACAGGCGCAACGCCATGCCCGGATCACGACGGGATTGAAACTCCAAACCGAACGCGCGTTGGTCGTCCTCGCTGACGGCGCAACGCCATGCCCGGATCACGACGGGATTGAAACAGCAGTGCTCGGGATAAATACCCTCCTTTCGCGGCGGGGCGCAACGCCATGCCCGGATCACGACGGGATTGAAACTCCTCTCCTGGGCTATTCGCCCTGGTGTGAACGGCCAGCGGCGCAACGCCATGCCCGGATCACGACGGGATTGAAACACGGCGGCGCAGCGACGATGTCGTTGGGATCAACCTCGGGCGCAACGCCATGCCCGGATCACGACGGGATTGAAACACCACACACAAGAAAGGGACCAACAGGGCCCTTCATTGGCGCAACGCCATGCCCGGATCACGACGGGATTGAAACCTAATGCTAATGCTGAGTACCGAAAGCGAGCTTCAAGGCGCAACGCCATGCCCGGATCACGACGGGATTGAAACCTGCATCAACGCCTCGAGGCCACCAGTGCCACCTTTCGGCGCAACGCCATGCCCGGATCACGACGGGATTGAAACGGTGGCCCTATTCCCGCGAATTTCCAAAACTCCGACGAGGGCGCAACGCCATGCCCGGATCACGACGGGATTGAAACACATCGCCCACCGACCTTCCTTCGGAGCATCGAGGGGAGGGCGCAACGCCATGCCCGGATCACGACGGGATTGAAACTCCAATTCCGTTCCCCGATCGCGATTGTGCTGGACGTCGGCGCAACGCCATGCCCGGATCACGACGGGATTGAAACCATTTGCGTCAAATTTTTCAGTATCAAGGCTAGCCCAGGCGCAACGCCATGCCCGGATCACGACGGGATTGAAACCTCACCTCAGCCCTCGGGATGTACCCGGGCTTCAGCGGGCGCAACGCCATGCCCGGATCACGACGGGATTGAAACGTTCCGGAACGGGGTTTCCGACAGTGAGGCTCACGACGGCGCAACGCCATGCCCGGATCACGACGGGATTGAAACTACGAACTAAGGTTTGTTTACAGAACAGCCAAACAGGCGCAACGCCATGCCCGGATCACGACGGGATTGAAACAAAATTACGGTGACTTTCATGGAAACCTCCGCATTTCTTGGCGCAACGCCATGCCCGGATCACGACGGGATTGAAACTGGTAGGAACGGGATCTGCCATGGTTAGGCTCTCCTGGCGCAACGCCATGCCCGGATCACGACGGGATTGAAACCAGAACTCCGCGGGCGACATATCCTCGAATCCCAGCGCACGGCGCAACGCCATGCCCGGATCACGACGGGATTGAAACGGGTCCGAATTTGCGCAGATTGGCGGCGTCCACTTCGGGCGCAACGCCATGCCCGGATCACGACGGGATTGAAACCACGCCCAACAGGTCGAGATCCGTCAGGTTGCCTCCGCGGCGCAACGCCATGCCCGGATCACGACGGGATTGAAACATAGTCCTCACTCTCTAGAAGGTGCGCGTCCGGTCGTGGGCGCAACGCCATGCCCGGATCACGACGGGATTGAAACACGGGCTTCTGCGTCTTCGGATCGATCTTCACCCGCGGCGCAACGCCATGCCCGGATCACGACGGGATTGAAACATCGATGGCGTCGTACAAGGCCCGAATTTCGTACCAGTGGCGCAACGCCATGCCCGGATCACGACGGGATTGAAACCGCCGGGATGAAGTCGAAGTGAGCGCAAGGGAGGTAATTGATGGACAAACAATCGGGGTAAACGGTGGATTGTTGCTTCGGTGGCATGGGGGCGAAGTACCGGTGGCCTCTTCTGATCTCCGTT
>JAAYYU010000099.1 GCA_012515235.1 Candidatus Anammoximicrobium sp. | reverse complement strand
TCGCCGGCGTGTTGGACGCGGCGGCGGCGCAACTGGTGGACTACGGGACGATCGAACGCTTGCTGGTCAATGCGGGCGCGAGCGCGACGCTGGCCATGACCGGTTCGGCCGACTACACGGTGAATCCCGGTGCCGAGACGGACCAGGGCGAAGTGCTGTCCAGCGGGGTGCCGGTGGACTTCGACGGGTTCGGCGCGGGCGCCACGGTCGATCTGGTGGGTTCGGGCGTGGTCACGGCGGTGGTGAACGGGACGGCGGCGAACGACGCCTTCACGGTGGCCGACAACGGTACGCAGAACGACGTCACCATCGCAGGTCGGGCGACGGTGGAGATCGATGACGGTTCGACGGTGACTTTGAACGCTTACGCGGGCGCGGACACGTTCACGGTGGACGGTCAGAACGGGCTGGCGGTGCTGAACCTGCACGGCGGCGACGGCGACGACGACGATCTGGCGGACCTGAACACGCCGAGCGTGGCGGTGATGGTCGATCTGGAAGCGCAGACGGTCGCCGGCTACGGTGCCGTGATCAACTACAACGGCTTGCAGACCATCGACGCGGATGCCGGCCAGATGGCGATCAACGTCACGGGCACCGCCGCCGATGAAGACGTCACGGTGACGGTGTTCGACGGCGATTCCGGCAAGATCGAGCGCGGCTACGCGGCGCAGCGGGCCGGCCAAGTGTCTAGCGAGATTCAGGACCCGGTGATTTACTATGGGAACGCTGACGGCCAGGCCGCTAACTTCGACTTGGCCGGCGGCCAGGACACGCTGATCGTGGTGGGCAGCACCTTTGGGACGCGGCCGCCGTTGGCGGACGCGCCGCAGGTCTTCGACGTGGACGTGCCGGCGCGGTCGGTCACGGTGGACGACCAGAACGACGCCGTGGCGGACGGACTGGTCACGTGGGTGGCCGACGGCATCGAGTCCTTGGAAGTCTGGGGGCTGGAGGGCGACGACACGTTCGACGTCGCGCCGGGGTCCATCCCGGTGTTCATCGACGGCGGCGACCCGATCGGCGTCACGGCGGGCGACCTGATCAACATCCAAGCCGGCAGCGGCTTGGTGGCCTTCGAGCCGGGGCCGGAGAGCGACGAGGGCGGGTTCACGTTTGCGGACCGCCAGCGTGTGAGCTTCGACCATATCGAAGCCCTGGGGGTCTTCAATGCGACCTGTGCCCTGGTGCTGGGCACGCACGCGGATGACGATATCACAATCGTCGCTCGCGACGATTCCACGCACGCCGTCCTCGCCGGTCTGACGCCGGGGGTCCATGACTTTACGACGGTCGTCAATGCCAGCCCCGAGATCCTGTGGGTCGACACGGCCAACTTGTACGTGGACGCGCTCAGTGGCGACGACGACATCGTGCTGCGGACCCCGGCGCCGAACGACGCCTTGTGGGACGTCCACGTCCGGATTGCGGGTGGACTGCCGTCGGACGGGGCCGACAACGAAGGCGACCGGTTTGTGCTGGAAACGCCGCTGCAGAACACGATGGAGTGGACGCCGAGCGGCTCGGACAGCGGCAGGGTCCTGTTGGATCAGGGCGTGGTGGCGGCTAGCACGGGCGACATCGCCGTCATCGACCTTGGCCCGTTTACCACGGACTGCGGCGGCGACGATCCGTACGTCTCCTCCGTGGGCGGAGTGGAACTGTTCGAGTACGACGGTGAAGCGGCGGATGATGCGGTGCGAGTCGTCGGCACGGCGGGCGACGACACCATCACACACAGGCCTGGTCCGGGCGACCAGGAAGGGACGATTCGCGTCAACTCGCTGCTGGGCGTCGACTACCAGAATTTGGGCGACGCCGGCTTGGTGGGCGTGACCGGCGGCTCGGACGGCAACGATACGTTGGTGGTGGATGGCACGATGGCCAGCGACAACTTCCGGGTGATCGCGGCCAGCGGCAACGTGGAACTCAACAGCCGGCTGCCGATTCAGGGCGTCAACGCGGCCATGAATCCTGCTCCCAGCGTCGAGAATCTCGTGCTCAACGGCCTGGAGGGCGACGACACGTTCACGGTGAACCTGTCGCAGCCGTACGCCACCGTGACGGTTCACGGCGGCGGGCCCGGAAACAGCGACGTGCTGTGGATCAACGGCGACGCGGGGGCCGACGAGGACTTCAGCGTCAATCCGGCGGCGACACCGGGCGACGGCCTGGTCACGGTCAACGCGCTGGACAACAACTACACGGGCATCGAGCACGTGTTCGTGGCGGGCAACGCCGCAGCCGACAGTCTGACGGTCAACGACGACGGCCGCGACAACACCTGGGATGTCTCGAAGGGCACCCACGGTGATGTGGTGCAGATCGATGGCCGCGAGTCGATTGACTATGCGACGTTTGGCGAGGTCAAATTGGTCAATACTGCCGGCACCGATCTGTTCCGCGTCGCGCCGACGAACTTGGCCGGCGCGCCGACCTCGCTGATCGTCGAGGGCGGTGCGGCCACGGACGACGTGCTGGAACTGATCGGCACGCCGGCCGCGGACGCGGTGACGCTCAGCGGCAGCGTGGTGACGGTGAACACCAAGGCGGTCACGGTCGGGAATGCGAATTTTGCTGAGATTCGCGTGACGGCCCTGGCCGGCAACGATTCGATCACAGCCTCCGGCGATGCCCTGAGCGACCTCCGCCGTGTGATCGATGCGGGCGCGGGGAACGACACGGTCGACCTGAAGTTGATCACGTCAACGGGCGAGGTCCTCATCTCTGGAGGCGACGGCGACGACGAACTGACGGGCACGGCCGTGGCCGACATGATTTACGGCGATGCCGGCAACGATACGATCGTCGGCTTCAAGGGCGACGACCTGTTGTTCGGCGGGACTGGTTCCGACACCTTTGTCTGGAACGACGGCGACGGCTCGGACGTGGTCGAAGGCGACGAGGGCGTGGATGTCCAGATCGTCAACGGCGGCGACGCGGATGACCATTTCGTGCTGCGGACCAAGTCGGGCGACGAGCGCCGGGCCTACATCGAACTGGCTTCCCCGGCCGCGGTGCCGTGGATCGACCTGGGCAAGGTCGAGCAGGTCGACCTGTACGGCGAGGGCGGCGGCGATACGATGGAAGTAAAGGACCTGTTCACCACCGACGTGCGGCAAGTGAATGTGGGTGCGGGAACGGATGCCGCAGCGGATGCCGTTATTGTCGAGGGACGTTCCGTGGCGGATGGAGTCGCGCTGACTCCGGTCGACGGCAAGGTGAACATTGCCGGTCTGGTCTACGACGTGAACGCGGGCGGCCTGGACGCGCCGGGCGACGCCGACACGCTGACCTTCAACGGCAACGCCGGCGACGATCTGATCTACGCTTCCGATAACCTGTCCGCGATCTTCGGCGCCGTGCTGGCCGAGGTAGATCGCCTGATCCTGAACGGCGGCGAAGGCGATGATTCGATCACCGGCTTCGGGCAACTGAACGGCGAGGCGGGCGACGACATGCTGAAAGGCGGCGACCACCCGCAGTCGATCACCGGCGGTGACGGAGCCGACCAGTTGTACGGCGGCGGCGGCAAGGATCTGCTCAACGGCGGCGCTGGGGAAGACCTGTTCGTGGGCGGCCCCGGTTTTGAGGACACGATCGACGGCGGCGACACGCTGGACAACATCGAATGGGACACGATCCTGGTCCGCGGCACCTCCGGCAGCGACACGATCGACGTCAGCCAGACTGCGCCGAACCGGCTCACGCACGTTGTGAAAACCGTGACGACGACCGTGACCGAAACGGATATCCTGGGCCTGCTGGCCGACGGCACGCGGACGGTGGATGAGGTCCGCGTCGAGGCGGGCAGCGGAGCGGACCTGATCCGCACCAGGATCACCGACGTGGCGGGTGGCATGGCGGAAGACGCCGTGTACAACGCGGTGGTGGTCACGGTCCACGGGGGCTCGGCCACGGGGGCCGGCGACCGGCTGATCGTGATCGACGACGGGCCGGACGATTTGACGCTGTACCGCAAGAGCCAGGACGACGCGGCGGGAACGGTGTCCGTCGGTCCGGGGAACGTGGAATCGTTCGAGACCGTGTTTGACGGCATCGAGCGGATCCAGTTCTTGGATGAAGCGGGCCTGGCGGTCAACGCCGAACCGGGCAATGGCAGCCGCCTGGTGGTCTTCAAGCACGACCCGTACGAGTACAACGACGACCGGTTTGTGGCTACGCACCTGGGCGCCGGCGATGTGATCAACGTCGATCCGACCATTGATCCGGGGGCGCTCCTCAACCCGTTCGCCGATATCCCCGCTCAAGACGTCCCCGGCGACGCCGACTGGTTCCGGTTCGAGGCTCAGGTGACTGGGACCTTGGACCTGCAGGTGTTCTTCGAGGTGATTGAGAAGATCGCCAGCAGCAACCGTCCTGGGCTTCCGGGCGACGGCAACCTGGACATCCACGTGTACGACCTGCAGGGCCAGTTGCTGGCGGGCGACGGCCCGGACTTTGGGATCAACGACGCGACGGACGACGAGCGGATTCGGATCCCGGTCGTCCAGGGCCAGACCTACTTCCTGCGAGTTTCGGGCGTGGAGGACGCGATCAACAATTACAGCCTCACGGCCCTCAACACAGTCGCTCCGGCGCCGTACGACATGGAGTTGCGCGACCTGCTGGATTCCGGCGCGGTCCAGGCGGCCCCGGCGCCCTCGGCGACCGTGTTTGCCGGCCCGGCGAGCCTGAGTTCCGTGGACGATTTCTATACGGGCAAGTACGTGTGCTTCGTCGGCGGCGAGTTGATTGGGCAGCGGGCCCGGATCGCGGATTACGACGGAGCGACGCGTGCCTTTAGCTTGGCGGCGGGCGCTGTGACCGGCACGCCGGCGGCGGGCGACGCGTTCTTCGTCGAGAGCTTCGACACCGGACGGTCGCAGTGGGACAACGAGACTCGCGACAACACGCCGGTCGTCTACTTCCGGCTGGACGACGCCCTCTTGCTGTACGACTTGCCGGGCAACGGGATGCCCGACACGCCGCCGGACGAGGTGATCGCCATCCCGTTCAACGACGAGCAAATTCGGGATGCGACCAAGCCCGGTTACCGCGTGGCGGTGTTTGACGAGGGGACGCCGCAGCAGCCGGATGCCCTGCCGCAGACGCCCATCGGCTATGCCCGCAAGGTCGCCGACGGCGTCTACGTCTTCGATTTCGAGCGCGACGCGATCAACTCGGCGGCTCCCAACGGAGCGGCGACGGCCTTTACGCTGACCGACGGCAGTCACTTCTTGTCGGCGCGGGTCCAGATGGTCGATCCCAACACGAACTTCGACACGGATAGCACGCTGGCCAGCGTCCAGTCGCCGGCGGGCTTTAGCGCCCGCAGCGTGTCGCTGGAGATCGTGGTCGACACGCAGGTGCCGCCGGTCTATTTCGGACTGCCGGCCTCGGCGCAAGTGCCGGGCTCGCAGTCGGATGGGTTGCACCCAGACAGTGACACCGGAATCGAGAATCAGCAGGAGACGTTTGTCGATCGGATCACCAGCGATACGACGCCCACGCTCTGGGGCACCGCTGAAGCCGACGCCGTCGTCCGCGTCTACCTGGACGTGAACAACGACGGGCTAGCCGATGCCGGCGACATTCTGTTGGGCATGACGGTCGCCGCCCCGCTGGACGGGAGCAACCAGTTCCCCGGCGGCCGGTGGGAGCTGACTTCGACCATCGACATGAACGATCCGGACGTGATCGCCTCGCTCGTCGCTTCCGGCGTGGTGCTGGCGGGCGAGATCGACGGCTTGCGGCCTCTGATCGTCACGGCCGAGGACGTGGCGGGCAACCTGACCGAGAGCAGCGATGCCGTCGCTTTGGACGCGTTGGCGATCTTCATCGACAGCCGCGGTCCGCAGGTCGCGCAGGTGAACATCGCGGGGCACGAACCGTACGATCTGTTCGATCCGAAGCCCTCGACCGACGGACCGACTCCGCTGGCTTGGTCGCTGGACGTGGACTTCATCGACCGGCCGCGGCGGGGCGAAGGCGGGGCGGCCGTCACGCCGAAGATCGACGTCTTCCTGCTGTTCGACGACACGGGAAGCTTTGCCGGCACGGCCCCCACGCTGGTGGCCGCGTTCCCGCAACTGATCGTCAGCCTGCAAACGGCACTGCCCGGAGCCGACTTGGCCTTTGGCGTGGGGCGGTTCGAGGAGTACGGCAACTTCTTCGACGAGGACCCGGACGGTCGTCCTTTCGTGCTGAACCAGCCGATTCTGGCTCTGAGCGATCCGGACTTCACGGCGGCGATCAACGCGGCCCTGGACCGCGAGGCTCCGGGTTACGGGGGCGACGCGCCGGAGACGGCCATCGAGGGGCTGTGGCAGTTGGCCACGGGGGCAGGGTTCGACGGGAACAACGACGGCGACACCACGGACAGCGGCCCTGCCGGACTGGTCTCCACGCAGGTCGCGCCGGGCGTTAGTGGCGACGTGCCGGCCTACGCCAGTTTCACTTCGGATCCGAGTGGACCGGTAGTGGCCGCGTCTGGAACGCTTGGTGGAGCCGGTTTCCGCAGCGGGGCTGCCAAGCTGATCCTCTTGGCCACCGATACCGGCTTCGCCTTCCAGCCCGACGGCTTGAATCCGTACGTAGGCGTCAATGGCGTCACGGTAGCTGCGGCCGATGTCCAGACAGACGGGCGCAGCAGTACGCCGTTTGGCAGCGGGGCCACGATTCAGGCCACGATCGATGCGCTGCTGGCGCTCGACGGCGGAACGGGCGCACAGGTCATCGGCTTGGGTGACGACACCGATCCGAACGATGCTCCGCGACATAACCTCGAAGCCTTGGCCGTCCTGACAGGAGCCCTGAACCAAACCGGCGCGTCCATGTCCAGCGGCATCGTCGGCGATCCCATCGGGCCGAACGAACCGCTGTACTTCTTCATCGACCCCAACTCGGGCCAGACCGTAGCCGACGCCATCCTCCAAGCCGTGATCGGGGCGGTGAATTCCGGCTTCCTGTATCCGGCGGTCAACGAGGTGCTGGCCACGACGCCGGGCAACTACCTGCTGGTGGGCGACGCCAACGGCTCGATCCCGATCAAGTCGGTCGAGTTCATCGACAGTACGGCGCCGGGTGACTTTGGCCGCACCACGGTCCGGTTGAACTTCTTCGAGCCGCTGCCGGACGACCGCTATACGCTGACGGTGTTCGACCGCAACACGGATGTGGCGGGCAACAAGCTGGACGGCGAGACGAACACGACGGAACCGCAGGAGAACCCGTACTGGCCCAGCGGCGACGGCGAGCCGGGGGAGGACTTCGTGGCCCGCTTTACCGTGGACAGCCGGCCGGAGATCGGCGTGTATCATTCGGGCAGCGTCTGGGTGGACACGAACGGCAACTTTACGTTCGACCCGGACAACCCGGACTTCACGAACCGCGACATCACCTACGTGCTGGGATTCACCACGGACAATCTGTTTGCAGGCAACTTCTCGGCGCCGGGGGCGGGCCGCGTCGCCGACGGGTTTGACAAGCTGGCGGCGTACGGGCGAGTCGGCTCCGGATTCCGCTGGCTGATCGATACCGACAACGACGGCGTGCCGAATCCGCTGACGGGCATCGTCGAACCGATGGGCACGACCGGCATGCCGTTCGCCGGCAACTTTGACGGCGACGCGGACAACGGCGACGAAGTCGGCTTGCTGGCGGGCAACCAGTGGTACTTCGACACCAACCACGACTACCAGCTGGACAAGGTCATCACGCTGTCGCTGACCGGCCTGCCGATCGTGGGCGATTTCGACGGCGACGGCTTCGATGATCTGGGCACCTGGCAGGACGACCAGTTCACGTTCCTGCTGACCGGCGATAGCGATCCGGACCCCGACAAATGGGACAAGGCGTGGTTGAAGGGCACTGCGAAGGAAGCCACGATCACCAAGGGCAACTTTGGCAGCGAGGGCTTTGGCTTCATCGGCGTCCGCGAGAAGCCGGTGGCGGCCGACATGGACCAGGACGGGATCGACGACATCGGCCTGTGGGTGCCGGATCGCGCCGGGGTCGCGCCGGTGGAGAACGGCGAGTGGTACTTCCTGGTGTCCAACGACCATGCCGGCACGAAACGTGAGCACGGCAAGTTGGTCACGCTGGACCATCCGTTCACGCCGGTTCCCTTCGGCAAGGACCTGTACGCGAGCTTTGGCGACGAGTTCGCCGTGCCCGTGATCGGCAATTTCGATCCGCCGGTGACCGGCGGTTCGGAAACGCCCAGCGGGGCGACGAATCCGGTCAACCGCTTCGACGTCAATGCCGACGGCTACGTCAATGCCCAGGACGTGGTGATTCTGGTCAACGACATCAACCTGAACGGCATCCACGCCGTATCGCCCACACTGGTACCGCCCTTCAAAGACGTCAACGGCGACGGCTACGTGTCTCCGGTGGACGTGTTGAACCTGATCACGGCGATCAACGGGCAAGATGCCGGCGGCGATTTGGGCGGCGAGGGCGAAGGCGAAGGCTTTGCTGAAGCCGCCGTGACGGTAACCATCGAGCCGGCCAGTCCGTCGACGGCCGTCCTGGCCGATTCGCTGAGCGGCGTCCCGGTTGCGGGCCTGCTGGCGGAGCCGTGGTCGGCCCCGGCCCTTGCGGCGCCGGCCGCTGCGGCTCAGGTCGACCAGTACTTCACCCAGGACGCCGACCAGGCGGACGCGGTGTCGGTCTACGCCGGCGACCTGGCTGACGCGGTCCTGGCCAGCGCGGCCCAGACTCAGGGCCCAGGAGACGCCGCGGTCCAGGATGACTTGCTGGCCGACCTGGCGGCCGACGAGGGCCGCTTGCCGGCGGAGGAAGAAGAAGCCGACGGGGTGTTTGCCCAGATCGGCCGTTTCTTCCGGCGGTTGGTCTAGCCGACACGGTTCGCCAACCACGGCATGACTCAGAAGCCCGGCTTTTTCCGGAAAGCCGGGCTTCTTTCGTTGAGTTCTCTTGCCAAGCCGGCGCACAATCGGTACTTACTCCCGCGAGAGAAATCCGGAACGTTCCGGCGGAGGAGCGACGTGCGCGGGTGCAGACAGTTACGCAACTGGACCGGGCTGGCCTTGCTGGCGGCGATAGCAATGACGGCGGCTTGCCGGTCCAAGCGGCCCGCCGACATCAAGGACGTGCTGTCGGGCGAGGAGTTGAGGAAAGCCATTTCGCCGTCGAACTACCGCGCTTGGATTCCGGCCCAAGCGGCGCTGCCGACCGCCGAGTTGCAGGGCCATGTGCTGACCGTGCGGAATATCCGCAACTGCCAATACCTGAACGCCGACGACTACGTCGTGCGGTACTATGACCGCTCGTTCGATCTGAGCCAGTTGCAGAGCGTGGACTTTGTCACCGTGCCTTTCCAGGAATCGCCCACGCTGGCGCACACCATGCTCAGCTTTGGCTTCGGCGACCAGGACTTCCTGGCCGTCTCTGTCGAAGCGCGCTACGAGCAAGGCGAAACGTATTCGCCGTTAAAAGGAGCGTTGCGGCAATACGAGTTGATCTACGTCCTGGCGGACGAACGCGACGTCATCGTCTTGCGGGCCAAGCACCGCAAGGACGACGTGTATCTGTATCGCACGCGGGCGACGCCGGAACTGGCCCGCGCACTGCTGTTGGACGTGCTGGCCCGCGTCAACAAACTGGCGATGCAGCCCGAGTTCTACGACGCCATGTCCAACAACTGCACCACCAACATCGTCGCCCACGTCAACCGCGTCCATCCGGGGCGCGTGCCGTTGAACATCGGCGTCCTGCTGCCGGGCTACGCCGACCGGTTGGCGTACGACTTGGGCCTGCTTGACACCCAGTTGCCCTTCGAGAAACTCAAGAAGCAAGCCAAGATCGACCGCGTGGCGGTGCGCTATGCGGAAGACGCGGATTTCTCGCGGCGGATCCGGCAGCGGTAGGGCGAAGGTGGAAAAGTGAAAGAGTGGAAAAGTGAAAAAGTGAAAGAGTAAAAAAGTTGAAGAGTCCGACAGGTTCGACAACTCCGACGGACGCGGCACGGTTTGACTTGGGGCGACTGGAGGCGGAGACGTTTGCCGCGGAGATCGCTTATCGCCCGGAAGTGCCTTCGACCAACGACTGGGCGTTGGAGTTGGCCCACGAGGGCGGGCATCGGCTGCCGTTCTTGGTGCTGGCCTCTCAGCAGACGCAAGGACGCGGGCGCGGGACGAATCGCTGGTGGTCTGCGCCGGGGGCTCTCACGTTTTCCTTGCTGCTGGATTCCACCGCCGTCTTGCCGGACATCCACGCGCTGCCGCAAGTCTCCGTGGTTACGGCGCTGGCGGTTTGTGAAGCGTTGGGCTCCTTGGCACCGGGCCAACCGGTGGGCCTGAAATGGCCCAACGACGTGCTGCTGGGCCGGTGCAAGCTCTGCGGCATTCTGGTCGAGTCGCCGGCGCGGCCGCCGGACCGGCTGGTGATCGGCATCGGCATCAACGTCAACAACTCGTTTGCCGAAGCGCCCGATGACGTGCGGCAACGGGCCGCCTCGCTGGCCGACGCGACGGGCCGCCCCTGGGCGTTGACCGACGTTCTGCTCCGCGTTCTGCGGGCGGCAGAGCAGCAGTTCGCGAGCCTCCAGGCCGGCCGCGTCCGGCTGAGCGAAGCCTGTCGCCCGTGGTGCGTGCTGAGCGGGCGGGCCGTCACGGTTGTCGCGGGGAGGGGCCGGATTGAGGGCGTCTGCACCGGCATCGGCGATGACGGGGCCCTGGTTGTCAGGGTCGGAGAGTCAGAGCGGCGGGTGTTTTCAGGCGTCGTCGAGGCGATCCGGTGAAACGACGATGCGGCTGGCGCCCACCGCTCGACGTGCTATCGCTCGTCTTGCGTTGCGGATCAGTCAGGCTTTCTCTCGGCGAGACGGCGTTTTTGTCTTTCTCTTGGCGGACTTGACGCTCGGCGCTGATGCGGGCCAAGTCCGCCTGTCGCGGGCCGACCAGTTGCAGCGGGATCGGAGGGACTTCGACGCTTGATTGGGCCGCGTGGTTGGGGAGGCGGATTCGGCCGCCGGCTTGTTGTTGAAAGATCAAGGCTGACTCGGCGGACCCGCTTTGCGTCGTCGGTTCTTGCCGCCGCGCAGGCGTTGGCAGTCGGGGCAGAAGAAAGTGGCTCGTTGAGCTTGGACCATGCGTCGAATCGGTCCCGCGCCGCAGGTGGGGCAGGACGCTGCGGCGCGGTCGTAGACGCGGTGCTGGTTTTGATAGCTGCCCGGCGCATTAAGTGCGTTGCGATAGGTGCCGTCGGCCAGGGTGGAACCTTCGTAGCGGATCGCTTCGGACAGCACGTGTCGCAGGGCGGCGTGCAGCCGCTGCCACTCGGACCCAGTCAAGCGATCGCAACGCTTGGCCGGGTGGATTCCGGCCATGTGCAGCATCTCGGAGGCGTACAGGTTGCCGATCCCCGCCACGGCCCGCTGATCCAGCAACGCGACTTTGACGGCCCGGCGACTGGTCCGCAATCGGCCCCGCAGGTCGTCGGCGGTGATCTCCAGCGCATCCGGCCCCAGCTTGTTCGGTCCGAGTTCCGTTTGCAGTTGCCGGGGTGACAGCAGACGCACGGAGCCGAGTCCGCGGCGATCCCAGAACAGGACTTGCCGAGGCGCGACGCCGGCCAGCTGCAGGCGAAACCGCAGGTGTTCTGCGTCGGGCGGGTCGGCCAGCAAGACCAGGCCCGTCATTCGCGGTTCGAAGACCAGCACCGCATCGCAGTCCAGCCGGATCAGGACTCGTTTGCCGAGCCGTTCGACGGCCACGATGCGGCGCCCGACGACCCGGCGGCAAAGCGTGACGGGCCGAGGGCTGATGCGAATCGGCTTCAGGCCGCACGTCACGGCCTGGGCTCCGGTCACTCGGCCGCCGACGACGCCCAGAATTCCGCGCCGCATGGTTTCGACTTCGGGCAACTCAGGCATGTGCTTCCTTCCACGGACGGGATCTTGTGCCGCACCGGATGCGGTGTTCGTCGCTGGAAGGCAACAGCCTACCAAAAGGCAGTGGGCGGGAACTAGAGCCCGGCCCAAGTGGCCAAGTTCGCGCAACGTCTCCGACTTGTCACGAAACCCGCAAGTCGCTATTTTCCCTGCCGCTTGGCTCGCTTCGGTGTCCCGCGGAAAGGTCTCCGGTTTTATGACGATTCGTTTTGCCTCACGCGCTGGCGGCGTCCTGTTCCGGTCTGCGGTTCTGACGATGATAGCGGTGCCGTGTCTGCTGTTCGCGACAGCGTTGCCGGTACTGGCGCAGTCGCCCGGTTCGGACAACGCGGCCGGGGCGGCCTCGCCGGTCGCCGGCGAAGCACCGGCGACGGACTGGGCGGCGAAACGCAAGGTGGCAGCCGAGCGCCGGCAGCGGCTGCAGCAGGTGCTGGCCGAATTGGCCGCTCGCCAGCCGTCCGTGACGCCGCCCCAGGGGCTGACGACTCAGCTGGAATTGCTGAAGTACCTGGAACTGGTGTACGCCCAGCAGCAGGTGGCCGCGGAATCCGCCAAGGAACTGGAGGCAAAGCGGGCTCGCCAGCATGACGAACTGCAGATGTTGCGGTCCGCGGGGCCGACGGAGAAGCCGCCTTATTCCTTTCTGCTGCTGGACAGCCTGCATGAGGAGTTAGCCCGCGAGCACGCGCGGCGGAACGGTGCCCAGGCGGAGTTGGATACGGCCAAGCGGTTCCTCGATTCCGTGCGGCGAACCCACGAGGAAGCGGAACGGCAACGCCGCGCCGCCAGGGAGGCTTACGAAGCGGCCCAGACCAGCCCGCTGGCCGAAGCGTTGAAGGCGCGACTGGAAGCGGCCGAGTTGTACAGCCAAGTGATTGAGGAAGTCCAGCGGCTGAAGACCGCCGAAATTGAAAACAAGAAGAAAACGCTGGCGACCAACGACCTCCGCGTCGCCTCCCTAAACGCAAAAGTCGCCGCGGTCGGCAAGCAGGTCCGGTTTTCCGCCGAAGATCTGACCGCCTGCCTGGCGGAACTGAAGCGGCAAGAGGGGGAAATCAAGCAGGATCTGGACCGGGCGCAAACCAACGTCCAGCAGGCGGAACAACGATGGTGGGAGGCGAAACAGCAACTCGACCGCAGGGCAGGCGATCGCCAAGTCCTGCAGGAACAACTCGCCGCCTGGCAACTCGCCCAGGACGTGTACACGCAAGAACTCTCGCTGTTGAACGAACGCCTGCAGGACGGCGTCTTGGTGGAAAGCGTTTGGAGGGACCGCTATCGGATCGTCACTCGGACCGCGCCCCAGGAAGACTTGCCGAATTGGCGGCAGCACTTTCAGGAGAGCATCGAGCGGTTCGATTCCAGCCGGTCCTCGCTTCACCTGCGTCTGGAGGAAGCCCGCCTGGATCTGGCCGCTCAGGAAAAGCGGTTACGGCGGGCGCGTGAGGCGGCGGCGGCGACAGCCCCCTGGTTGGAACGTCAGGTCCAGGACACCCAGCGGCTGAACCAGGTGCTGGGCGAGCAGGTGACACGGATTGACGCCATCCAGCGGCTGCTGAAGAAAACGCTGGCCGAACTGGACGAACAGCTGGCTCCCCACTCCGGCAAGGACTGGCTCGCCAGCACCTGGCAGCCGTTAAAAAAGTGCTGGCAGTACGAGCTGACTGCGATCGACGACCAGCCGATCACGGTCGGCAAGGTCGTGGTCGGCATTCTCCTGCTCCTGGCCGGTTACTTCCTTTCGCGGCGAGTCAGTCGTCTGTTGGGCACCCGGATCCTGCCGCGGTTCGGCATGAACGAGGGCGTCGCCTCGGCGCTGCAGACCATTGCGTTTTATCTGCTGCTGGCGACCTTCGGGTTCTTTACGCTCGAGTTGCTTCACATCCCGGTGACCGTGTTCGCTTTTCTGGGTGGTGCCATCGCGATCGGCGTGGGGTTTGGCAGCCAGAACGTGCTGAACAATTTCATCAGCGGGCTGATCCTGCTGGCGGAACGTCCGATCCGCGTGGGCGACCTGGCGGAGATTGACGGGCTGCAGGGAACCATCGAGCAGATCGGGGCGCGAAGCACGCGAGTGAAGACCGGAGCGAACGTCGAGATCATCGTTCCCAACAGCAAGTTCCTGGAGAACAACGTCACCAACTGGACGCTGTCCGACACGCGAGTGCGGACCAGCGTCTGCGTCGGGGTGGCCTACGGCTCGCCGACGCGCGAGGTCGCCAGGTTGCTGCGGCAGGCCGTGGACGCTCATCCCCAAATTCTGCGGCAGCCGGAACCGGCGGTGCTGTTCCAGAGTTTCGGCGACAACACCTTGAATTTCGAAGTCTTCTTCTGGATCTGTGTGCGGAGGTCGATTCGGCGGGACGTCGAAAGCGACATCCGTTTTGCGATTGACGATTTGTTGCGGGCGGCCCAGATCTCGATTGCGTTTCCGCAGCGGGACATTCACTTGGACACGACTCGGCCGCTGGACATCCGCGTGTTTGGTGCGGATCAGACACTCGCCGGTCCGTCGTCGCGGGTCTCTCGCGCGGCTTGAAACGGCGGACGGAGGCGGCGAAAACTGCATTGTGCGAAATACAGAAAAACGCTCTTGACCCGCTGCGGCGTATCTCCTATCTTTCGTCCCATCACGTTGACGACGCAATGACAAACGCAACGACGAAAGCTTGGCAGGGTCCTGGCGATCGGCAGCGTCAGCATGTGAAGCCAAGGTGATGCTCGGTTGCTGAGTGCGATGGTTCTGCATTTGGAGCGCGGCGAACCGCGTCTCTGCGGAACGCGAGGGCGGAAGCTGGCATGGAGGCCGGCGGATGTTCCTCGGGAAGCACGGCGGCGGAGAATCTGCGGATCGGCTGCCACCCACAGGAAGTCGCGGTGGTCAATCGTCCAATCGCTCCCGGAGCAGGTTCGGAATCCTTTGCCCCCCTGGGATACCGTGGCTGCCGGGAGCTTTTTCTTTTCTTGAGGCCGGCCAACCGCGGTCAAGTCATCCGAATTGAACGCCGATAACGATTATAGTGGCCAGTCGGGTCTCCGTCCGTCCCGTTGCGGCCACGTGTGGGAGTCTTGACTTGGACGCGAATGTGGATGTGCTGCAGACGATCCAGCAGCTGATGAATGACGTGCTGGTCTGGATCGGATTTGGGACCGTCGTCGGCTTGTTGGCCAAGGCCATCATGCCGGGCCGGGATCCGGGCGGCGCCATTGCGACGCTGGCGATGGGCGTCGGCGGGACCGTCGTCGGCTGCGGCATCCTGTCTTTCTTTTACGAAGGCCAGCGCGTCACGCCCATTAGCCCCATGGGGTTTGCCGTGGCGACGGCCGGGGCGTTCATCATTCTGGCTTTTTACCGCTTATTGGCCGGTTTCTGGTTTGTCGAGGGGGATCACCCTCGCGTTCGTCTTCGGCCACACCCACGGCGGCGCCGGCGCTACGCCAGTTATCAATTTGACGACGACTAGCCTTTGAAAAAGGCGTTCTTTTCCCGAACCGGTCGGTTGACCGCATTGCTGGCGTTGGATAAAGTGGGCGAATCCAGCGAGGCTGGATTGACCTGTGAAGACGGGATGGAGCAAGGCGCGGAAGGTACGGTTCCTGAAGGCCGTGTTGGCCACCCGTTCTCGGATTGGTGCCTCTTGGCGTGAAGCCCTCCAGCGATCATCGTCCTCCGGCGGCAGCCGCTTTGGAATGGGTCTCGCAGATTACCGCAGTCGGCGTGTGCATGGTCGGCTGTATCTGGCTGGGACGATGGCTCGATGAGCGGATGGGAACCAGCTTTTGGACCACGGTGGGGCTGATTGTCGGTCCTGTGGTGGGGTTTTACCATCTGTTGGCGGTCACGGGCGTGATCGGGGGCAAGGGCCGGGGCGGGGATCCAGACGAGCGCAAGTCAGAGTGACTGACCCCGGAAGGCAACGTGTTCTCGCCTAGACGTCCTACAAGTCTCTGGACCGCAGCCGTGGTGTTGACGATTGTCATCGTCGCGGTCTTTCCGGTGTTCGCGTGGATTGGCTACGGGAGATCGGCCGGAACGGGAGTCACCGCGGCAGCGGTCGCTGCGGCGGTCTGCTGGGCGGGTGGCATCCTGGCGTTGCTCGCCACCGGGCTGTTTCGTTTTCGAGGGAACTCGGCGAGCGGAGTTCTGCTGGGGACGGCGTTCCGGACCGGGCTGCCGATCGTGGTTGGCCTGGTGCTGCACCGCAGCGGTGGGTCCCTAGCTGCGGCCGGCGTTTTTGCTATGATTCTCGGATATTATTTGGTTGCCCTGGTCGCGGAAACGCTGTTAGCGATCCGCGTCATGGGCGGGTCGCGACAGCACAGCGAGGGAACGAGAACCTCGTAAGAACTATGGCCTCGACTGTTCTGCACATCAAAGACGCTTACTACTTCGAAGTGCCGAAGATCTTCTGGCCCTCGAACCGCCAGAGCAAGGTGGATTTTCCCGGCGTGTGGGTCAGTTTGGATCCCGATTTTCAGCTTTGGGAAGCCGAACGATTGCACGCGGCGATGGTGAAAGCCATCCCCGGCGTTCCCGACTGGAACATTTTGCGGGCGGAGTATCTCGAGTGGAAGCAGGACCACGCGAATGCCGGCAAGCCGCTGGATGTGATGCTGGAAATGCGGTACCAGGAAGCCTGGGACGCGTACCAGGCACAGCAGGCGGCCGCTCGCGCCGGTGCGGCGGGCGAGGCGGCGCCGGCCGCGACGTTCGCAGACTTTGTGCAAGCCAATCAGACGCCTTCCGCATGGTTCGTCCGCACGCTGGCGGAGCCTGAGTTTCAGGCCCAGTGGGCCGTCATGAAACAGCAGGCAGGCGACCTCGCGGCGTACCGGCAATTGTCCCCGGATTGGTCGCGGGAGAAGATCGACGGCTACAATCGGCACCTGAGCGGCAAAGTCTTGATTCCTCAGCCGTTCGGCCAGTTGCGCAATCTGTACGAACCCGAGTCCGGCTTCTGCATCTCAAAGTTTCTGGTCATCGAGTTGGCCATCGCGTTGGTGTTGCTGGTGGTGTTTGCTCGTCTGGCGAAGCGAATCGCGGGCGGGGAGCCGCCGCGGGGGCCGTTGGTCAATTTGTTGGAGATCTTCCTCGTTTACATCCGGGACAGTGTAGCTCGCCCGGCCATCGGGGCCCACGACGGCGACAAGTATGTGCCCCTGTTGTGGACCATGTTCATGTTCATCCTGGTCTGCAATCTCTGCGGCCTGGTGCCTTGGGTGGGCTCGCCGACAGCCTCGTTCAGCGTGACCACGGCCCTGGCGTTCGTCACGTTCGCGACGGGCATCCTGGGCGGCGTCAGGAAGTTCGGGCCGCTGGGGTTTTTCGCGAACCAGATTCCGTCGATGAGTCTCGCCTGGCCGTTGGCCATTGTGATCAAGCCCATGTTGCTGATCATCGAGCTGGTGGGGCTGTGCATCAAGCACCTGGTTTTGGGCATTCGTCTCTTGGCCAACATGGTTGCCGGGCACTTGGTGCTGTTGGGCGTCATGGGCTTGGCGTTTGGGGCGACGGCTGCGGCGCAGTTCTACGGCGCGCCCGCGTGGCAGTGGGGTTTGACCGCAGTGATTTCGATCGTGGCCTCGGCGCTGTTCAGCTGTTTGGAGTTGTTCGTCGCGTTTCTGCAGGCTTACATTTTCACGTTCTTGTCAGCTTTGTTCATCGGTGCATCGATCCATCATCATTGATGGCGGCTGCATCCGCTGAGGTGAAATACAACGTTGGTTCTTACCTAAAGGAGATGGTTCCTGTGAACAAGATTGCTCAGTTGTTGTGGGTCGCTTGTGCGGTGATGTTGGTGGCGGCGACGCCCGTGATGGCGGCGGAAGGCGGCGATCCGGTCGGCAGTGCCGTAGACTTCTCGAAGTACTTCGGCGTCGGGTTGACCGTGGTCGGAGCCGCTTACGGCATTTCCAAGCTGGCGGCCAGCGCCTACGAAGGCATGTCGCGTCAGCCGGAGGTGGCCGGCAACATTCAGACGGCGATGATCATTGCCGCCGCGCTGATCGAAGGGTTCACCTTCTTTGCGCTGTACATTTGCATGAGCTGAGGTTGCGGGCACATCTGCGAAGGGGAGGCGAGCGTGGTGTTGCGACGAACCGTCTGGGGACTGAGGTCGGCGGTCACTGGCGCGTGGCTGGCGGTCGGGTTGCTTCTGAGCGGACCTGCGTGGGCCGGCGACGGGCACAGCGCGGAGGATGCGCCGGGGACGGCCGTCCAGGCCGAGGCGGACGCGCATGGAGCAGGCCACGGGCACCACGATCCTTACGATCTGAGCCATGCCAACGCCGGGCCTCGGCTGGAGGATCCCACGGAATGGCGTTTTGACATGGCGTTGTGTACGTTAGCCGTGTTCCTGCTGTTGCTGGGACTGCTGGCCAAGGTTGCCTGGAAGCCCATCCAGACCGGGTTGGAACGTCGGGAACAGGCGATCCTCGGTCGGATCGAGGACGCCAAGCGGAGTGCCGAGGAGGCGGCGGAGCAGTTGCGGCTGTATCAGGCGAAGCTGACTGCGGCCGGCCAGGAAGCCCAGGAACTGTTGACCCGGGGCCGTCGCGAGGGCGAGGCCGCCGCCGATGCAATCCGCCGCGAAGCCCAGGAGAGCGCTGCCCGCGAACGCGATCGGGCGATTGAGGAAATCCGGGCCGCCAAGAACGCGGCGGTGACGGAGATCGCCCGGCATTCGGCGGACATGGCCGTGTTGTTGGCAGGCCGGATCGTGCGACGTGAATTGAGCGAGCAGGACCACACGGCGATGATCGCCGAGGCCTTGGAGAAATTTCCCAGCCAGAATTAGTCTGCAGCGGATCAGCAGTGATGAGTAAAGCCGTCCGGCAACCGACCGTTTTTGAATCCGGCCAAGAGCATCTCGGGGCCGTGTACGCCAAGGCGTTGCTGGGCGCAGCCGCCTTGGCCGGCCGGGCGGCGGTGGTGGACGAGTTGGATTCGTTTGTCGATGACGTGCTGGACCGCTTGCCGAGTCTGGAGGCCACGCTGGGTTCGCCTCGCGTGCCCGCCGACGCCAAGTTGACGTTGCTGGACAAGGGGCTGTCGGGGCGGATGTCCGGGACCCTGCTGACGTTTCTCAAGGTCGTCTGCCGTCACGGCCGGTTTAATTGCCTGCGGGCTGTCCGCCAGGCTGCCCGGCAGCAGTGGAACGAGTTGGAAGGCCGCGTGGACGTGCAGGTGCGGACGCCGCAGCCGCTGAACGCCGACACGTGCCAGTTGGTGACGCGGCGTTTGGAGGCGTTGCTCGGCAAGCGGGTGAATCTTTCGGTGCGGGAAGACGAGAGCTTGATCGGCGGGATGGTGGTGCGCGTGGGGGATATGGTCTACGACGCCAGTGTGGCCAACGAGTTGAGACGCGTGCGGGAGTCGGCGGTGGATCTGGTGATCCACGCGGCGCGCGAGTCGCTGGAACGCTTCGCGCCGCCGGAGTCAAACGCGTGAGGGAGTGAGTCTGTGAGTCCGCGAACACGTGTTCCGGGCCGCGGGTTGTGAGGATACAGATGAGATTCAATGCAGACGAAATCGCGTCGGTCTTGCAGCAGGAAATTGAGCAGTTCGAGAGCCAGATCGACGTTCGCGAAGTAGGCACGGTGCTCGAAGCCGGTGACGGGATCGCCCGCGTGTACGGCTTGTCGGGCGTGATGTCCGGCGAAATGGTCGAGTTTCCCAACGGCGTCCAGGGTCAGGCCTTCAACCTGGAAGAAAACAGCGTCGGCGTGATCATTCTGGGCGATTATCTGGGCATCGCGGCGGGCGACGAGGTGCGTTCCTTGGGCCGGCTGCTGTCCGTCCCGGTAGGCGAGGCGGTGATCGGCCGGGTGCTGGATCCGTTGGGGAATCCGTTGGACGGCAAAGGGCCCGTCGATGCCCGCGAGTACCGGCCCGTCGAAGTGATCGCCACCGGCGTGTCCCAGCGGCAACCGGTCGCGGAGCCGCTGCAGACGGGGATCAAAGCCATCGATTCCATGACCCCCATCGGGCGCGGGCAGCGTGAATTGATCATCGGCGACCGCCGCACCGGCAAGACCGCCATCGCCCTGGACACGATCATCAACCAGCGGGAATCGGGCGTCAAGTGCTTCTACGTGGCGATCGGCCAGAAGGACTCGTCCGTGGCCGGCGTGATTGCGGAGTTGGAGAAGCACGGGGCGATGGCCTACACGACGGTCGTCGTGGCCGGCGCCAGTTCGCCCGCGCCGCTCCAGTACGTGGCTCCCTATGCGGGCACCGCGATGGCCGAGCACTTCATGTTCAACGGCCAGCACGCCTTGATTATCTACGACGACTTGTCCAAGCAGGCCGTCGCCTACCGCCAACTGTCGTTGTTGATGCGTCGGCCGCCCGGACGCGAAGCCTATCCCGGCGACGTGTTCTACTGCCACAGCCGCCTGTTGGAACGTTCGGCCAAGTTGTCCGACGCCCTGGGCGGCGGTTCGCTCACCTCCTTGCCGATCATCGAGACCCTGGAGGGCGAAGTCTCCGCGTATATTCCGACCAACGTGATTTCGATTACCGACGGCCAGATCTACCTCCAGCCGGATTTGTTCTTCGCCGGCCAGCGGCCCGCCATGAACGCCGGCATCTCGGTGTCCCGCGTGGGCGGCAAGGCGCAGGTCAAGGTGATGAAGAAGGTGGCCGGCGGCTTGCGGTTGGACTTGGCCTCGTTCCGTGAACTGGAAGCCTTCGCCCAGTTGGGCACCGAGCTGGACGCCGCGACGCAGGCACGGCTGGACCGCGGCTACCGGATGGTCGAGTTGCTCAAGCAGCCGCAGTACAAGCCGATGCACGTCGTGGATCAGGTGCTCAGCATCTATGCCGGCACGCAAGGATACCTGGACGACGTGCCGGTCACCGCCGTGCCGGCTTGGGAGGAGGCGTTTCTGAGTTTCGTGCGCCAGCACAAACCGGGCCTCTGGAAGACGCTGGACGAACGCAAGGACATGAACGCCGAGGTGGAGGCGGAGGTCAAGACGGCGATCGGAGAATTCAAGAGTCAATACACTGCTGCGAAACCTTCGGCCTGACACGCGCCGCGGGGAGTGCAACCAACCCTTTCCTGTTTTTGTCCGAGCAAGACGCATGGCCAACGCCCGCAAACTGGATCGAAGCCGCAAGTCCATCGGAAATATCCGCAAGATCACGCGGACGATGGAGCTGATCGCGACGGCGCGGTTCCGCAAGGCCATGGACCGGGCCACGGCCGCGGCGCGGTTCACCGAACGGATCAGCCAACTGGTCGCTGATCTGGCTCGCGCCGGGCTGGAGGTGAAGCATCCGCTGCTGGAGTCGCGGGAAAAGACCAAAAACGCCGTGCTGCTGGTGCTGACCGCCAACCGCGGACTGTGTGGGGGGTACAATTCGGGCGTGCTGCGGCTGGCGTTTCCCCAGTACGAGCGACTGCGGGCGGCCGTGCCGCAGCTGCAACTGGAGGTCTCCGGCAAACGGGGCATTTCGGCGTTTCGATTCCGCAAGATTGCGATGGCCCAGGCTTATCAGCAGTTCGACGATCAGCCCCAGTTCCTGGACGTCGCTGAAATCGCCGCCCGCTACCTGGACGCCTATGCCCTGGGCCAACTCGATCGCCTTGACGTTGTCTACACCAAGTTCCTGAGCGTCTCCCGTCAGGTGCCCGTCGTGGAGACGTTGCTGCCGCTGGGCTCGCTGGTCGAGCAGGAAGACCTGGAAACGGCGGCGGATCTGGTCCGCGTCCCGCCGCAGTACGAGTTCCTGCCGTCGGTGGAGAGCATTCTGGAAGAGGTCGTTCCAGCGAGTTTCAAGGCGCGGCTGTTCAAGTGCTTTCTGGATGCGGGCGTGAGCGAGCAGATTTCGCGGATGGTGGCCATGAAGTCGGCCACGGAGAACGCAACGGGCATGATTCGGCGGTTGTCGATGGCCTATAACCGGGCTCGCCAATCGCAGATCACCAAGGAGATTTCGGAAATCATCGGCGGCGTCGAAGCGCTCAAGGGCGACTAGTCGCGAGCTGCGCGAGACGGCACACAAGACAGGAGACGGGTCTGGCGGGATCAACGACAGGAGCGGCAGCACACGAGACAAGCGTGGGCTGAACGTGCTGGCAGGCCAGGGGGTGCTGGAGAGACGTCAGCAACAGCCGGTCACGGGCGGCCAGCCCACTCGCATCCCGCCCCCCGCATCCGACACCAACACGAGGATTCGACAAGGAATGACGACAGCAACTGCACAGCAAAACGTGGGTCGCGTCACCCAGGTCATCGGTTCGACATTCGACGCGGAGTATCCCGAAGACCAACTCCCGCCGATTTACACTGCCGTCAAGATCGAGTCCGATCAGAAAGGCGTCCGCCTGAACCTGACCGGCGAGGTCCAGCAGCATCTGGGTGGCGGGCGCGTTCGCTGCGTCGCGCTGGGCAGCACGGACGGCATGGTCCGCGGGATGGAGTGCGTGGACACGGGCAGTCCGGTCTCGGTTCCCGTCGGCGACGCCACGTTGGGCCGCGTGTTCAACCTGCTGGGCGAACCGGTCGACGAGCGTGGCCCGGTTCAGGCTGCGGAGCGTTGGCCGATCCATCGCGAAGCGCCGAAGGTCAATGAGCTGTCGACCAGCACGGAGCTGTTTGAAACCGGGATCAAGGTGATCGACCTGCTGACGCCCTTCGTGCGCGGCGGCAAGGCCGGGTTGTTCGGCGGTGCCGGGCTGGGCAAGACGGTGATTCTGACCGAGCTGATCGCCCGCATCGCGTCGGCGCACGGCGGCTACTCCGTGTTCGCCGGCGTGGGCGAGAGGACGCGCGAGGGCACCGATCTGTGGCTGGAAATGCAGGAAGCGCAGATCGGCGACACGGGCCGCAAGGTGATCGAACAGACGTGCATGGTGTTCGGCCAGATGAACGAACCGCCCGGCGCGCGGCTTCGCGTGGCCTTGTCCGCGCTGACGGTGGCCGAGTATTTCCGCGACACGACCGGCAAGGACACGTTGCTGTTCATCGACAACATCTTCCGTTTTTCGCAGGCCGGCAGCGAGGTTTCGGCGCTGCTGGGCCGCATGCCGTCGGCCGTCGGCTATCAGCCCACGCTGGCCACGGAGATGGGCGCGTTGCAGGAGCGGATCGCCTCGACCAAACGCGGGGCCATCACGTCGGTCCAGGCCGTGTACGTGCCGGCCGACGATCCGACGGACCCGGCCCCGGCGACGGCCTTCGGCCAGTTGGACGCCTTCATTTATCTCGAACGGTCGATTACCGAGAAAGGCATCTATCCCGCGATCGACCCGCTGGCCTCGTCCAGCCGCATCCTGGATCCGCAGTATGTGGGCGCGCAACACTATGCAGTGGCCCGCCGCGTGCAACGGATTTTGCAGCGGTATCGCGAATTGCAGCAGATCATTGCGATTCTGGGAGTGGACGAGTTGAGCGACGAGGACAAGCTGGTGGTGCATCGCGCCCGCCGCATCGAGCGGTTCCTGTCGCAGCCGTTCCTGGTCGCGGAAGTGTTCACGGGCAAGAAGGGCGAGATCACGACGCTGCAGGATACCATCCGCAGCTTTCAGGAGATTTGCGACGGCAAGTGGGACCACTTGCCCGAACCGGCCTTCATGTACGTCGGCTCGATCGAACAGGCGGAGGAGCAGGCCAGGAAGATGAGCGCCAAGGTGGCGTAAGGCAGCAGGTTCACGTGAACATGGCAAAAACCATTCAATGCACCGTCGTAACGCCGGAGCGGAAGGCGCTGGATCAGACCGTCGACTTTGTCGTCCTGCCGCTGTACGACGGCGAGATCGGCATTGCTCCGGATCATGCTCCGCTGATCGGCCGCCTGGGATACGGTGAAATGCGGTTGCGGCGGGGCGCCGAGGTGAGTCGCTTTTACGTCGATGGCGGCTTCGTCCAGGTGGTGGGAAATCACATCACGGTGCTGACGGCGCAGGCGGTCCCCGCGGATGACATCGACCGCGAGGCCGCCCAGCAACAACTGGACGCAGCGCGGGGCCAGCCCGCTTCGACCGACGAACAACGGCAGATCCGCGACCGGACGGTTGCCCAGGCCCGCGGCCGGTTGCGAGTCGCCCGGCAGGCGCATCCCTGACGCGGACCCCGCGATCCGGCGGCCTCGGAACTTCCGGCTTTCTGGCATGCCCTCGGCAAGGGGGTGGCACTTCAAGGAGAGAGATGATGAACGGACCTGATTTTGAGAAGCACGAATTGATCCCCGTCATCGCCCAGGACGAGGCGACCGGCGACGTGCTGATGCTGGCCTACATGAACCAGGCGGCCTACGAGGAGACGCTGCAGACGGGCCGCGTGTGCTACTGGAGCCGCAGTCGCTGCAAGCTGTGGCGCAAGGGCGAAGAAAGCGGCAACGTCCAGGAGTTGCGGAGCATCTATTTCGATTGCGATGCGGACACGTTGCTGGTCAAGGTGCATCAGATCGGCGGTGCCGCCTGTCACGAAGGCTATCGCAGCTGTTTCTTCCGCAAACTCGACCCGCACACGCGGCAAGTCGAAGTAATCGGCGAACGCGTCTTCGATCCGGCCACCGTGTACAAGAAGAGCTGACGCCGGCCGAGGCCTCCAGCCGAGCAGCCCTCTCGCCCGGTAGGAGGATGGCTCGAACCTCGCCCAGCCAACTGGCGTCCTTGCAAGCAAGACACCCCCAAACGAACGCCGGGAAAGGCCGGCCCGCGAAAGAGAGTGCTCCCCATGTCCGAACGAATTTTGAAACTCGGCATTCCCGCCGGCAGTCTGCAGGAAGCCACCGCCCAATTGTTCCAGCGGGCCGGCTACAAAATCACGTTCTCGTCGCGGTCCTACTACCCGTCGATCGACGATCAGGAAATCGAATGCCTGCTGATTCGCGCGCAAGAGATGGCGCGGTACGTCGAGCAGGGAATCCTGGACGCCGGCATCACCGGTTACGATTGGGTGCTGGAAACCAACGCCGATGTGATCGAAGTCTGCGAACTCGTGTTCTCCAAAGTCAGCCGCCGGCCGGTGCGTTGGGTGTTGTGCGTCCCCAGCGATTCGCCGGTGCAGTCGGTCAAGGATTTGGAGGGCAAACGGATCGCCACCGAAGCCGTCGGCTTGACCAAGGCGTTCCTGGCCCGGCACGGGGTGAACGCGACCGTCGAGTTCTCCTGGGGCGCGACGGAGGTCAAGCCGCCGCGCCTGGCCGACGCCATCGTGGAGGTGACCGAGACCGGCAGCTCGATCCGGGCCAACAACCTGCGGATCGTCGCCGAGGTGCTGCAGAGCACGACGCGGCTGATCGCGAACCGGAAATCGTACGCAGATCCCTGGGTGCGGCAGAAACTGGACAACATCGCCCTGATGCTGCAGGCCTGCCTGAACGCGGAGGGAAAAGTCGCCTTGATGATGAACGTGCCGCGGGCAGACCTGGACAAGATCCTCGCCCTGCTCCCCGCCCTGCAAAAACCCACGATCGCCGCGCTGTCCGATCCCGACTGGGTCGACGTGACGACTATTCTGGACGAGTCCCTTGTCCGCGGCCTGATCCCGCAACTGAAATCAGCCGGAGCCAGGGGCATCGTCGAGTATCCGATTAACAAGATCATTGACTGACGGCCAGGGCGGCACCGTCCCGAACCGGAGCGGCGTCCGGCCGCTGGCTGGTTGTCTTCCGGCCGTAACGCGCCGGGGGTCGGCGGACCTTCGCGCGGCTCACAAACCGGTTTCAAAATCAATGCTGCAAAGGGCCATCGGATGAAACGGGAACTGTGTCACAGCCTGATTCTTGTTTGGTTGCCGCTGGCGTCGTCGTGGGCGCTGGGCGACGAGGCCCACAACTTTCTGCGGAACCCGGGGTTCGAGCAAACCGAGGCCGGCCAGGTAGCCGCCTGGCAGGTGGCCGGTTCCTGGCAGGGCTCGCTCCAGGCCGCGGCGAGCGAGGGCGCCGCCCGCGGCGGCAGGCGTTGCGCCGAATTGTCCGCTGTGACGGACCGCGGCAAGGCCTGGGGCCGCATGTTTCAGCTCGTGCACCCTTCTGAGGTCACGGCGAGGCGTTTCCGGTTCTCGGTCTGGGCCAAGGGCCAGGGCGAATGCCTGCTGGGCCTGATTCAATATCGGCCGCCCCAGCCGGGACAGTTGCACTACGCCTACGCCTGGCAGGAAAGCCCCACGCCGCTCACCGATGCCTGGCAGGAGCTGAGTTTCGAACTGCAAGTGCTCGATCCGCGCGTGCATAGTTTTGGCACCGCGATCGAAGTCCGCGGCGAAGGCGGCAGAGTGCTGCTGGACGACGCGGCCCTGGTGCGGCTCGAACCCAGCGGCGTCGCGTTACGGATCACGCCGCCGCTGGCGATGGTCGCACCGGGCGCCGAGACATGCCTGGAAATCTCCGCCGAGGATCAGGGCCGGCCGCTGAGCCGGGGACAACTGCGATTGTTCCTCCGCGGCCCCGAGGACGCCGTCACGTGCCAGGACGTGCCGCTTGCCGCCGAGGGAACCACACGCTACCCGTGGCCTGTGCCCGTCGAGGCATCGACGGGCGTGCATCGCCTGATCGCCCTGCACGTCGAATCCGGCGCGGTGGCCGAGGCGTATGTGGACGTTGCCGAGCAAGAGGTTATCGACGCCTTTGAGCGGGCTGCGGCCAAGGTCAAGATCGGCCCGCTCCCGGCGCGCCTGCTGTTCCTGGGCGACAGCCTGACCGACTTTCAACGGGGTTACAACTACGTGGACAAGCTGGCCTTCTGGCTGCAACGCGGCGGCGGCAAGGTCACGGTCCGCAATGCCGGCGTAGGCGGCGACTTCATCACGCGCGTGCTGGACCGTTTGAACCACGAGTCCTCCGCGTACCGCCCGGCCATGTACGAGGGCCTGTTCGAGCCGTCGCCCACGCACGTGTTCATCTTTCTGGGCCACAACGACAGCAAGGTCAGCAGCACCTCGGACTACACCGCGCAGGCCGTGCCGCCGGACAAGTATGAAGCGGACTACCGCACGGTGCTCGGCAAGCTCCGCGCCGCGACCAACGCCCGGATCGTCCTGCTGTCCGCCAGTTCCTCGGTGTTCGAGATCTGCCGGGCCAACGCCGACAAGGCGACCGCCGCCAACCGGCCGCATTCGCTGTTTGGCAAACCGGAGGAACTGGAACGCTACAACGCGATCACCCAGAGGATGGCCGCCGAAGCCGGCGTCGCATATCTGGACGTGTACGAGCCGACTCGTACGCACCCGGACAAACGCAGCCTGTTCGATCCCAACGACGGCGTGCATCTGACCAACGCGGGCCATCGCTTGATCGCGCTGCGGATTCTCGAATTCCTGGCTGGCGAATAAGGGCCACGGCGTCCAAGTCCGTTCGTTCGCCGATGGCCGACGTGCGGTAGTTGCTTTCTGCTTCCGGTGTGGCCTACAATCGTGATCATCGGCGCGACGTTTTTGCCGTTGCCTGTGAGGTCCGCTCGCACCACCTACCGGAGAGAGAACCATGACGTCACCCGCTTCTCGTCGGCAGTTCCTGAAGACGGCTTCGGCCGGGGCCGCGATGGCCTTTACCGCCACCAGCTATGCCAAGATCGTAGGTTCCAACGAGCGTATCGCGTTGGGCCTGATCGGCTGCGGCGGCCGCGGCTACCAGGCCCACATGAAAGGCGTTCATCCTTACGACAAGGAGCAGAACGTCGAATTCACCGCGGTCAGCGATCCCTGGAAGCAGCGCCGCGAGCGGGCCGCTGCGCGGGCTCAGGAGTGGTACGGCCGGCCGGCCCGGCAGTTCGTGTCCTATCAGGACATCGTGTCGCTGAAGGACATCGACGCGGTGATGATCGCCTCGTGCGACCACCAGCATTGCCTGCACCTGGAGGCCGCGATCAAGGCCGGGATGGACGCCTACGTGGAAAAGCCGCTGGCCATGAACATGGACACGCTCAATCGGGTCTTCGACCTGGTCAAGGCCAGTTCGCAGGTCGTGCAGATGGGCACCCAGGGCCGCAGCTACGCGACCAGTGCCGGCTGCAAAAAGTTCTTTCAGTCCGGGGCCATCGGCAAGGTCTCACGCATCGAGCAGTGCCGCAATGGCAGCAAGCCGTATTGGTACTCGTGGATGCAGCGGGCCGAACCGATCCAGAGCGAGGACGTCCACTGGAAGGAATTCCTCATGGACCGGCCCATGCGGCCGTTCGACGGCAAACTGCTGACGGGCTGGTACGGTTTCCGCGAATTCACCGATGGCCCGATCGCCAACCTGGGCTGCCATTTCATCGATCTGAACAACTTCATCGTCGGCTCGAAGCTGCCCTTGAGTTGCGTGGCCCAGGGCGGCACTTTCACGTGGAAGGACGAAGGTTTTACCTGTCCCGACCACTGCGAAGCCACCTGGATCTACCCCGAGGGCTTCCTGGTCCACTACTCCACCAACTTCGGCAACTCCAGCGGCAGTGTGACGAAGATCTACGGCGACGAAGGGACGCTCGACCTGAGCAAGACGACGGCCCCCACCTACTCCGCGGCCGGAGCCATCAAGCCGAGCAAACTGCCCAAGGTGGACACGCCCATCGAGCCGATTGAATGCCCGGACCACTTCCTGGACTGGCTGCAGTGCCTGCGCACGCGGAAGACCACCAACGCGCCGATCGAGGCCGGCTACTACCATTGCGTCCCCGTCCTGATGGGCACCCGCGCCATGGACACCGGCAAGCGGCAAATCTTCGATCCGGAAAAACGAGAGATTCGGGAAGGCTAGACCTGGCCGGCGTGTGTTCGGCGCTCGTCGAACCACTTCGCCGAAACCGCCAACCGCAGGTCTCCCGAATTCTGGAGACCTGCCGGTTTCTCATGAGATTCTGAAAAAGGGCCGTTGCTCGACACATCCCCTTCCACGAGACTCAAGGAGGACAACGCGATGCCCCTGAAGTTACCAGAACAAATACGGGAGTACTTCCTGGTCCACCAGAACGCAATGTTCGAGGCATGGGAGAGCGTCGAGAATAACACACAGCAGGCGAAGAGTGGTGGTGGTACGGCACATCTGGACGACGAAAATTGGGGCATCCTGAGAAGGCTTTACGATGGGCTGCCCAAAGACGTGAAGACACTTCTGTTGCTCGCCGTCATCTACCATGACATTGGGAAACCCATACATGGAAGCGGCCATGCGGCGCGGGGCACGCGAATGCTTGTAGCGTTGAACGAAGACGAAGCCATCCTACAAAGCGCGGTTGTAAGGGAAGGGGGATGGGACGGTAATGTTTTTGAACCCGGCAAGGCATTCACGTTCTTGACGCACTTGGTCGAATTCCACGAGGTGTACGGAAACTATGCGACCGGCGAACAATCCCTGCTTGGATTCGAGCCGATCCTAGCGTCGATTTATAAAGCGAAACTGGACCTGAACCATTTTCTCGACGCGCTGCTCATCTTGGGCGCCCTTGACGTGGCTGGCACAGGGAAAAAGGGATACCTGTACAACGTCAAGATCCAGCAGTACATGCGGGCTCGGAAGAAGGCGTCGAAGGCTGGCAAAGACTTACAAGGGCGACGAGAGCAACTGATAGCTCTGGGGTCGAAAGAAGCGGAACTCGTCCCGAGAGTGATGGCATTGGCCTACAGCTACGGATCGAAAACTTTCTACGACAACTACGAAGAGGTGGCGATGAGCGTAAAGAACGAATTCTTGACAGAGGTTGGAAGTCTCTGCCCTCCAAAAACCGAGAAGGAGTCGTTTTTCGACGCGCTGTCACGGATCCGAAAAATGGCGTATGCGCTGAGGCATTTCGGGATCATCACGGGCGTGCCCCAGGCCAATCCGCCAATCTGGCCTCCCCAAGAAGGTGGATCGCTGAAAGCACTGATTCGGCTGCTCTGGATTCTCGCCATTCCTGTTCGCGGGAAGCCAGACGAGGTCTTTGAAATCAACTTCCTGCCGAAACCGGATGAGGACGCAGCCCTTACCCTGAGGACGCAACTGGAGTCGCAGGGATGGCGCGATAACTTGCAGAACTGCGATGCGGTTAACATAGCCAACAACCTTCTGAGCGGCACGCCCTGGAAGCCACTTGACGGTCTGAGTATTCAACACGCTGGTCCTTGTGCAGGCCCGAGCCGTCATATTGGCCTGGCTGTGACAATTGGCAACACCCCGTAGACACCGGGATGCGCGTCAACACGAGTTGCGGATCTGGGGCGTCGGCCATGGCCAAGTTGCGTAAACCCGGCGGGCACGGATCTCACCCAAGGCGCAGGGTTCGCAGAAACCCATAGGCTGATTTCTCAGCGGTCTCCGAGCCTCTGCGTGAAATCAGATGTTTTGATTCGTCAGCGTACGTCAATCCTCGGAAAGGAGCAGTTGGATGAAATCGTCTCGATCACAATTCAGCGCGGTTCTTCTGGGGTTAACGATCTGTTTCACGGCTGGCTTCATGCCGGCCGCCGAGCCGGCGGCCGGGCAGTTGCATGTCGGTTGGGCGACGGTGGACATCACGCCGTCGGACCCGGTGGTGCTGGACGGCAGCGGTTACAAGCGGGTCACGAACGAACTCGAAGATCCCGTGACGGCCACCGTGCTGGCCTTGGAAACACGCGCGGAAGATCAGGTGCTCGACCAGGCGATCCTGATCACCTTCGACCTGGTCCGGATGACCAAGGAAGTCCACGCGGGAATGCAGCGCGTCGCGGCGGAGAAGCTGAAGGATTTTGACAGCAGCAAACTGTTCTGCGGCGCGACGCATACGCACTGCGGCCCCAGCATTTCCTACGATCGGACGGGACCGGGACAGCTGTACGACATCAGCGACCGGCCGGATGTGATGACGCCGCAGCAGTACATTCTGTTTCTGTACGAAAAGGTCGGGGCGGGGATCGTCCAGGCGTGGGAAGGCCGCAAGCCGGCGGGCGTGAGTTGGGCCTTGGGCGACGCCGCGCTGGGCTACAACCGGCGTCTGACTTACGCCGACGGGTCGGCCATCATGGGGTTTGACGTCGCCCGGCCGGACTTTGCGCACGTCGAAGGCTCCGAGGACCACGCAGTCGAGATGTTGTTCTTCTGGGACGCGGACCGGAAGCTGACGGGGATGCTGCTGAACGTCGCCTGCCCGTCGCAGGTGGAACGGAGGGCGATCAGCGCCGATTTCTGGCACCCGATCCGCGAGGGACTCAAGGCCAAGTACGGGTCGGACGTCCACGTCTTTGCCCAGTGCGCGGCGGCGGGCGACCAGTGCCCGGCGGTCATCGTCCGCAGTCGGGCGGAGAAAATCATGCTGGAGCGCCGAAAGATCTCCTGGAAACAGGAACTGGCCAACCGCGTGATCCGGGCGGTGGACGAGGTCTGGCCGTTCGCACAGGCCGACGTGCAGACGCAGCCCGTGTTCGCCCACCGCGTGGTCCAGGTGGAGATTCCCAACAAGAACTCCTACAACGAAGCGCGGTGGATGCCGTCCCAAGTCCCTGTCGAGTTCCACGTGCTGCGACTGGGCGACGTCGCGATGGCGACGAATCCCTTCGAGCTGTTCCTGGATTACGGGCTCCAGATCAAGGGCCGCAGCAAGGCGGTGCTGACCTTTCTCTCGCAGCTGAGTTGCGACTATCACGGATATCTGCCCACGCGGCGGGCCGTGGCCGGGGGCGACTACAGCGCCGTGAATCACACGGTCGGCCCGAAGGGCGGCCGCGTGCTGGTCGAAGAATCCGTCCAGGCGATCAACTCGCTATGGCCGTGAGCGCGGCGTGGTTGTCAAACGCCGGGAAAAGACCATCCGCACAGGCGCGTGGTTGTCGGCGCCCCGGAGCGTCGGCCGGCCTTGCCCGTCGGCGCCGCTGCCGTACCACAGCAGGGCCGTAGCCGGAAACGGCCGGCCGAACGTGACCGTGACTTCCTTTCCCTGGACCGTCGTCTGCAGGACGTCGGCGTCGGTCCAGGTCTGTTCGCCGTCGACCAGGCGGAAGCCCAAGGCCTTGTTTCCGGACGCACCGTCCCACGCGGCGATCGCCAGCGGCTGGTCGAACACCAGCCGCACAGATCGGTCGTCCACTGCCAAGGCGTGCTGCAGTTGCGGGTTTGCGCAGCCGGTCTTGCCGTACAGCGAGGCGTGGATGGCCAAGGTCCACCGCCGGGCGAAGGCCCGCAGGTTCGGCTCCGTCCGGTAATGCACGCCATCGCTGGGCCGGATGTCGTACGTTACCGCTCCCGGCAAGGCCGCGGGATGCTCGCTCCACACCTCCTGCTGAGCCCGGCGGATGGCGTCGTTTTTGGCTCGATCGGACAGCAAATTGGTGATCTGCCCGACCAGCACGGGCGCGCCGAAATCGCGCTGAAAATCGCCGACGGCGGCCGTCAGGTCGCGCTTGTAACGGTCGTAGTCGCCCAGTGCGGAGTGCGTGTGATAGTGGGTGATGTCGTTCTCGCCCTGGTAGTACAGGACGGCCTTGATTCGTCGCGATCCGCCGGTGGCCTTTGTCACCATCTGGAACATCCGCTCGTACAACCGTCCCCCCTTGCGCCACTCCTGGACCACGGTGCTGCCGACCGCCGCGGCGAGGAAGCCCATCGGAACGTGCTGGGCGGGGATGAGATCGTTGAGCACCATCGGCCAGGGCGAACCGTAGTCGCCGTCGTTGGCCGAAGGGTCGTCGCCCCGCGACCAGGCGTGGTGGCGAAATTTGACGCCCACATAGCGATTGGCCGGATTCAGCAAGACGTGCTCGTCACCCCGACCGTCGGCGTTCGACTGGCCGGCGATCACGAACAAGTCGCCCACGGAGACCGGCTCGACACGGACCTCCGGTCCCGCTCCTCCGCCGGCTCGCACCTCCAGCGTTCCTTGGCCCGTAGACGCTGTGATCGTTCCGGAGAACGAGCCGTTATGCGGCTTCGCATCGACCACCTGCCACGGCCCGCCGTTGAAGCGGGCTTCGACGGCGCCGCCCGCGCCGGCCGGCCGATACGTGCCGCGGATCTCCAGGGGGCCGCTGTCGGCCGTCGTTCGCTGGTACAGCACGTAGGGAACCGGGTAGGCGACGGTCAAGTCGCCGGCCGGCAGAGGCTCGGCGGCGAGGCAGGTCAAGAGCCCCCACCAGGCCAGGAACAGAGTAAGTCCGCAACGCATGTTCGGAAAACCTTCGTCGGCATCAGGAGGCCAATTGTTTCAACAGCGCGATGGCCGCGGCCGTCATCTCGCGCGCCGCCGTGGGTTGGTACGGGGGATTGTCGACGATCTTCGGCACGACGATCGCCGAGTACTCCCCGGCTCGATAGGCTTCGGGGTCGGGCAGGTAGCCGATCGAACCGTCGGCGCAGCCCACGACCAGCGTGTCGCGAAACGGCGAGTCGCGGCGGATGGCCAGCCCATAGTAGCTGTACAACTCGCCCGGATGGAACAGCATTCCCACCGGTCCAAGCTGGATTGCGCTCAGCGTAATCGGCAGATGCGTGGCCTGGGGATCGCGATGCTCGTTGCCCCGGAACCAGTCGGCGGCAAATCCGGCGTCCACCCACGGGCCCGACTTGCACTTGTCCGGATCGCGGCGATACTCCTCGACCCACTGCCGGAACCGTTCCATGTCGAACGGCACCTGGAAGGGCGTGCTGCGGGCCCGCAGGCAATCGACCCGCAGCGGGCTGGCGGTCGTGATCGCCTGTTTCAGGGCGGGCGTGACGGCGGCGACAGTCTGCCGGATCTCGCCGCGCCAGTCGCTGCCGTCGCCGGGGTTGACGTCGCCCAGGTGGCCTTGCAGGTAAGACGGGCGCAGGCCCAGTTCGTTGCGGATCTCCCGAGCCACCTCGCCCGGCCAGTCGGGGCCGGCCTGCTCGTCGGCATAGCACACGACGTGGGCCGAGAAGTGGTACCACACCAGGTCCGGTTTCTTCCCCACGCGGCGGAAGACCAGGGCGTGGAGCATCGTGTCGAGCCAGCGTTGGGCGTCGGTCGACTCGGAGCCGAATTCGGCGTCGGAGCGGGCCACGCCCGCCTTGACCGTGCGGTTGTGGCTGCCGCCCACCGCGCGGCACTTGCCCAGCGACACTTCGGCCGGGGCCAGATCGGCCTGAGCCGCGACGATCGCCTCGACCGTCCGTTGCTCGACCGTGGCCATGAACTCCGTGGACATCCCGCCCCATTGCCGGAGTGTCAGGAAGGTCGGCATGCTGTGATCGTGCGTGGCGACCACACGGATATTCCCGGCCGGGATCCCCGTGCGTTGGGCCGCCGCCTGCTGGATCCGCCCGGTCATCGCGTAATCCAGGCCCAGGATATCCAGCGAACAGATGGCGACTTGCGTTCCGCCCTGGGACAGCACCAGCGCCCGCACCTCGGACGGCTGGCGAATTCCCCTGACCCGCCGCTCCTGTCCCGGCGGCTTGTGAAAGCCGGCCAGTTCGATCCCCAACGGCGGCGTGATGTCGGCCACACCCTCGCCCGCCCGCAGGCTGTCCGCGGCCGCCGCCCTGGCCCGCGTCGTCCCCCAAACCACCATCCCGCCCGCCATCGCCGAAAGGAATTGCCGCCGTTGCATTTGCTGGTCTCCTTGAAGAACGGTCCCCGACTCAGTGCAAACCGACGGACTGCGGTCCTGGGCCGCGGAGCGCGGCGTCTTGTCACCGCTTGCACAACGGCCCGCGGCCCGGCAGAGGTTTGGGGTCACGGAGGCGGGAAACACAAAGTGCCGGTCGTTGCGTGGCCAGCAAGCCGGCGCGGCGACAAGACGCCGCACCGCAAGTAGTCCGTCAAGGACCATCGCGGCTGGCCGAACATGACTGAGGGTCAGAATACTAAGGCCCACAGGGAGTGTCAACCAGCAGCCGACTCCGGGGTGTCTTTCCGTTTGCAGCGAGTTCTGTACAACGTTTGGGTTCAAGCTCCGTCGCGACGCGCGCCGTTTGAAAAAGGCGGGAAGGGACCTCAAGGTTGATTTGTTGCGAAGGTCGTTTCGCCGACCGTTGCCGACCGGTGTTGGCCGTTGCCGGCCGGTGCTGGGGCGAGCCGGCGCTGCGGCCGAGCCGGCGGTCGGCTGGACTCGGACGCGGAAAAAGGAACACGGGGACTCCGCCAGGCGGGCATCCAAAGTTGCATTTTTCCAGACGATGTTCTACTGTATTGGCTATCGGGTCTGCCATCACCGGCCTGCTTCTGACAAACGCTTGCCAACCGAGGAGTCCAAACCATGTGTGAGCACGATCACGATCCCACGCTGCCCCACGCGCATTGCTGCCCCGGCATCCCGCGTCGGGCGCTCGACCAGGGTCTTTCCCGGCGGGCCTTCTTGGGCGGCACCGCGTTGGGCGGCGTCGCGTTGACCGGCCTGTCCTGGTCCCTGCTGTCGGCGGCCGAAGGCGCCTTGGAGGCTCCGCCGCCGCGAAAGCCGTTGAAGGTCAAGCCGATCCTGGTCTACAGCGTGCCCAAACGCCGGCCGCAGTGGAGTTGGCGGAGTTGGGGCGGCATCGAGACGCAGGCCCAAGCCGACGAGGAAGTCAAACGCATCCAAGGCGAACTGAACGAACTGAAAAAGACCGCCGATTTCCCGGTCGAGTTCCTCCCGATCAGCGCCGTCCAAGGCGCACGCCAATTGGGCGACAACCCGGAGATCGCGGCTGCCGACACGCTGCTGGTCTTCGCCGCCGGCGGCGGAGGAGGCGACTACACCGCGATCGGCAATTTCAAGAAAGACATGATCCTGTTTGTGCGGCACAAGTCGGGTCCGTTGTACCTGTGGTACGAAATCGTCAGCCCCCGATTCCTGCGGCAGCACACCGACACGCTGAAGACGGTGGGCATCGACGAACAGGACGTGGTCGTCGACCGGATGGACGAAGTGCTCTGGCGACTGCGGGCGCTGTGCGGCCTGAAGAACACGATCGGCAGCCGGATCGTGGCCATCGGCGGCCTGGCCGGCTGGGCGCAACCGCAGGACGCAATCGCCAAGCTGGTCGAGGAGCGTTGGAAACTGGACGTGCGGGCGGTCGAGTATCCGCAACTGGCCGAATTAATCAAACAGGCGCGTGCGGATCAGACCGCCGTGGAGCGCTCGAAGAAGCGGGCCGCCGACTACCTGGCACTGCCGCAAACGGTGTTGGAAACGGACAAGACCTTCGTCGAAAACGCCTTTCTGCTGGAAGAGGTCTTCCGGCGGGTGATGAAAGAGGCCGACTGTCACGCGATCACGGTGAACCACTGCATGGGCACGATCATGCCGATGTCCGAGACCACCGCGTGCATGCCCCTGAGCACGTTGAATGACGCCGGCTTCCTGGCGTTTTGCGAGTCGGATTTCGTGGTCATCCCCTCCGGGCTTCTGCTGCACAACATTTCCGGCTTGCCTGTGTTCCTGAACGACCCGACGTATCCGCACGACGGCGTGATCACGCTGGCCCACTGCACGGCGCCGCGGAAGATGGACGGCAAGACGTTGGAGCCGGCGCGGATCATGACCCACTTCGAGTCGGATTACGGCGCCGCGCCCAAGGTCGACATGCACAAGGGACAGATCGTCACCAGTATCATCCCTGACTTCAAGGCCGAACGCTGGGTCGGGCTGACAGGCGAGATCGTCGATCACCCGCTGCTGCCCATCTGCCGCTCGCAGATCGACATCCGCTTCCAGTGCGACAGCCTGCGATTGGCCCAGCGGATGCCGGGCTTCCACTGGATGGTCGGCTACGGCGACTACCTGAAGGAGCTGGGCTATGCCCTAAAGCGGGTTCCGATCCAGTGGGAAGTGCTGAGTTAGGGGATGACGCTTCATCGTAGACCGCTCGCTCCGCGAGCGGAGGGGGCCGCTCGCGGAGCGAGCGGTCTACGGTGGGTTGCGGGCGTCGGCCGTTTGCCGAAATCGGAGGCGATCGTTGGAGATCAATCCGCTTGCACCGCCGCAGGACGACGAAGTCCTGCGGGCGTTCCTCCAGCGTTTTCAAGTACCGGCCGGCCTGGCACCGCGGGACTTGCTGCGAGCCGTGGCCGCCGCCTTTACGCACCTGCCCTACGAAAACCTGACGAAGATCATCAAGGAGGACCAGCAGCAGGCGGCGGTCCGCGCGCGGCGGTTGCCGGCCGAGGTGTTGGCCGACCATTTCCAGGGCGGGACCGGCGGCACGTGCTTTTCGCTGACCGCCACGCTGCTGCACGTCGTGCGCGCCTTGGGCTGGCAAGCCGAACCGCTGTTGGCGGATCGCCGCTACGGCGAGAATACGCATTGTGCGTTGCTCGTCTGGATCGGCGGCCGCCCTCATCTGCTCGATCCCGGCTACCTGATCCTGGACCCGATTTCGCTGGACCAGCGTGGCCAGACGCGAATCGTCACCGAGTTCAACGAACTGGTGCTCACTCCGCAGGCCGACGGCCGCCGACTGGAACTGGCCACCGTGAGCCAGGGTCAGGCCAAGTATCGGGTGACGTTCAAGACTGCGCCCGCCGACCCGGGCGAGTTTTGCCGGGCCTGGGACGCCTCGTTCGACTGGGACATGATGCGGTATCCCGTGTTGACGCGCGTGTGCGGCGGGCGGCAACTGTACCTGCAGGGCGGCTGGTTCCAGGCCCGCGACCGGTCGGCGGTCCAGCGCGAGGACATCTCGCAGAACCAACTGGCGGACCGAATTGCCGCCGAGTTCGGAATCGCCCTGCAGATCGTGCGCCGAGCTTTGGAGATCCTGCACCGCAAGGGAGAGCCGTATGGCTAGACCGCACGCCGTGACGCCAGTCAAGCTGCTGGTCGCGATCCTCTGGACCGACGCGGACGCGTTGCAGGCGGCCGGGCAGGAACTCCAGTCGGTGTGGGGCGCGATGGACTTCATGGGTGTTGACCGCCCGTTCGACCGCACCGATTACTACGTCGAAGAAATGGGCGCTGGCTTGCAGCGGCGACTGGTCGCGTTTGCCGAGTTAACGCCGCCGGAGAGCCTGCGCCCGGCGAAACTGCGGTGCAACGAAATCGAAGACCGGCTGAGCACGGCGCACGGCCGGCGGGTGAACCTGGACATCGGCTATCTGGACCACAACAAGATCGTCTTGGCCAGTCTGAAATACGCGGGGCAGAAGATCCACCTGGGCGACGGCGTCTACGCAGACTTGATCGCCCGCTACAAACACGGCCGCTATCAGCCCTTTGAGTGGACCTTTCCCGACTTCCGCGACGGGCGATACGACGGCGAACTGGCCCAGATCCGCGGGACGTATCTGCAGCAATTGAGACAACGCGGGTCGGCTCCATGACACCCAGGAACGGCATGAACATGTGGCTGTATTGCGTGCGTCACGGAGAAAGCGTTCACAATGCCGAGGGTCGGATCCAGGGCCAGTTGGACGTGCCCTTGTCCGATTTCGGCCGGCGGCAGGGCGCGGCGATCGCGGAAGCGTTGGCCGCGCTGTCCGTCGACGCGATCTACGCCAGTCCACTCCTGCGGGCGCTCCAGACAGCTCAGATCGTCGCCCGCCGGCTGAGCTTGCCCATCCGGACCGACGATCGTCTGAAAGAGATCAATATCGGCGTCTTTCAGGACCGGCTGCGAGCCGAGGTCGCCCAATTGTATCCCGAGGCGTTTGCCCGTTGGACCTCGGGCGAGCCGGACTTTGCGGTTCCCGGCGGCGAGTCCCGTCGCAGGTTGCAGGAACGCGGTCGCGCCGCCTTCCAAGACATCGTCGACGCGGGCCACCAGCACGCGGCCATCATCGCTCACGGCCGTTTGCTCGTGGTCACACTGGAAGCCCTCGTCCCCATCCCCGCGGGACCCGCCTCGCCGTCGCTGGAAAACGCCTCCATCACCACAATCCGCTACGAGGGAGGCGACCGCTGGACCCTGGCTGCCTACAATCAAGTCGACCACTTGGCCACCATCGGCTTGACCGGCGCGGGAGATCTCTGAACCGGCTGGCCCCGGCCATTCCGAAACGCCCTGGACATGTTGAATCGCACGTCGACCGGAACGTCCGGGACATGAACGCTCTTCCATCGCGTCTCTGCCGCCAACGCAGCAACGCGAAGACCACTCCGCATGGCGTTCCTCTTGCCCTGATTGACGCCTTTCCTGCGGTCGTTGAAAATCCGTAGGGTTCCCAGCGGTTCCGTTCCGATCATGGGATGTTCCCGTACGAATGGCCTTCCCGGTACGACGAGGTACACCACGATGAAGACGCGCTTCCCGATTTGGCAACTTGTGGGGCCGAGAGCCAAGATAATGCTGGTTTTTGCCGCCTGCTTGTCTTTGGTCGGCGTTGCTCCAACACGCTCCACCGCCGCCGAAAATCAACTCTACGCCCCAGCTAATCTCGTGGCTTGGTGCATCGTGCCCTTTGACGCCCAGAAACGCGGACCGGAAGAACGGGCGCTGATGCTGGACCGGCTGGGGATCAAGCGTCTGGCCTACGACTGGCGCGCCGAGCACGTGCCGACGTTCGACCAGGAGGTCGAGACGATGCAACGGCACGGCATTGAAATCACCGCCTGGTGGTTTCCCGGCGGCTTGAACGACACGGCCCGGAAGATCCTGGAGTGTCTGGAACGTCACCGAGTCAAGACCCAACTCTGGATCAGCATGGGCGACCCCGCGCCGCAGGCAGCTCAACCCGAAAAGGTGCAAGCCGCGGCAGCTGCGATTCGCCCCATCGCCCAAGCCGCCGCCAAAATCGGCTGTAGCGTGGCCCTGTACAACCACGGCGGCTGGTTCGGCGAACCGGAGAACCAGGTCGCGATCGTCGAGCAACTGCAACTGCCCAATGTCGGCATCGTCTACAATTTCCACCACGGCCACGGCCACATCGCCCGCTTTCCGGAGTTATGGCGCAAGATGCAGCCGCACCTGCTGGCGATCAACCTGAACGGGATGGTGCTCAACGGCGACAAAACCGGCAAGAAGATCCTCACGCTGGGCGAGGGCGACCAGGAACTGGCGATGCTGCAGACGATCCGCGACAGCGGCTGGCGCGGCCCCGTGGGCATCCTGGACCACCGCCCGGAAACGGACTCGGAGAAAACCCTGCAGGCCAACTTGGCGGGCCTGCAGAGACTCCGGCAGAAACTGTCCGCTGCGCCGAAGAAGTGAGGCTGAGACGACGATTTCGATAGCGCTGATTTCCCCCGACTGCCCCCATGTTTCAGCCTGTGCTTCCTTGGATAATCTATCACGGCGGCAGCCTGCCCCTTTGGTTTTTCCCACAACCAACTTCTCGGAGAACCCACCCATGCAACGAACTCGACTTGCGTTGAGTCTTCTGGCGATGGCTGTCATCGCTCTTGGTTCCAGATCGCCCCTCGGCAACGCGGCCGAACCTGCGTCCGGAACGTGGCTGCAGGACTGGCGCAAGGCGAATCCCGCCTGGCGGGCCCTGCACCTGATCGGTCCGCAGCCAGAGCGACTCGGTCTGACCAAGGAGCTGATCACCACGTTGATGGTGCCCGCGCGCATGAACGTACTCGTCTTGGAGGTCAACTATGGATTCCGCTTCCAGTCGCATCCGGAGTTGCAATGCCGCGGTCTGGACAAGAGCCAGGCCCGCAACCTGACGGACTTTTGCCGCCAGCACGGGATCCGCCTGATTCCGCTGTTCAACTGTCTGGGCCATCAATCGTGGGCCAGTCGCACGGGGGCCTTGCTTACCAAGTATCCGCAATTCGACGAAACCCCGCACGTCCCGCCGGACAACAAGGGCATCTACTGCCGCGAATGGTGTCCGTCGCTGCCGGAGGTGGACAAGGTCGTCTTCGATTTGCTGGACGAGTTGATCGACGCTTTCGACGCCGACGCCTTGCACGTGGGCATGGACGAGGTGTTCCTGATCGGCGACGAAAAATGCCCCCGTTGCCGAGGCCAGGACAAAGGCGAGTTGTTTGCCGGCGTCGTGAACCGTCTGCACCAGCACCTGGTCAAGGACAAGGGCATCGAGATGCTGATGTGGGGTGATCGGCTGCTGGACGCCGCAGTGTTCCCGTATGGCTCGTGGGAGGCGAGCAAGACCGGCTCTCACACGGCGCTGGGCCTGATCCCCAAGGACATCATCATGTGCGATTGGCACTACGAACTCCGAAAGGACTACCCCTCGGTGCGTTTCTTCCAGCAACAGGGGTTCCGCGTGCTGCCGGCGCCGTGGAAGAAGCCCGACGCGGCCGTGGCCTTGATCCGCTGCGCGCGCCAGGACGCGACCGACAAAATGCTGGGAATCCTGTTCACCGGCTGGTCCGCCGGCGGCAACGGCGAACACCTGCTGGCTGCCTGGAAAGCCGAGGCAACGCCCGGCGCCGATCAGGCAACCGCCCAACGGCAGGAAACCGGCCGCCAGATCGCCGCCACGATCCGCGCGGGGCTCAAGGAACTGGACAGCGAAAAAGACAACAAGCCGCTGAAACGCTGACGAAAGCGTTGCGCATCGTCCCTTCGCTACCCGGTTTGCCCGGGTGGTTCAGCGGCTTCCAGAGCAGACCCATCCACCTTCCGCTGCGCAGCGTACGTGACGATCGACGACAACCCATTCAAACCACAGGATTCGTTTGCGACAAAGGGCGAAGTGGTTTTGGTTTGTCGTCCCTCCGCCGCCCTCCGCCTCCTGCCGTTCCCCAGGACTCAGAACACTGGCCGGCGATTTCACGAACGATGCTCACTCGTACTCCCACTTCATCAGCCAAGGATCGTCCGTCTCTTTCTGAAACGTCTTGAGCTTGTCCTGGTACTCCTTCAGCACCGTGGCGAAGTTTGGATCGTCCGCCAGGTTGACGGATTCGTCGGGATTCTTCTGCAAGTCGTACAATTCGAACTTGGGCCGCTGGATATAGCGGCCGACAGTGCGTTTGCCGTACGGCGTGTCCGGACCTTGTCGATATTGGGCCTTCCAACTGGACGCCGCCCACAGGTCCGAGGCGAACGGATAAGGCAGCGGATGAGCGATGTTCCAGATCAGCTTGTATTGCTTGCCGCGAACCACTCGCATCGGGTAGTACATCTGGATCTCGTGGAACGTGTGCGAGGCGAAGACCGCGTCGCGATGCGTCGCGTCGGCGTCGCCCAGGATGGAGATCCATGACTTGCCGTGGTAGCTGCGGAACCGGTGCCCGCCGCTGCGGTTTTCTTTCAGCGCCTCACCGCGCTGTTTCCAGTACTCGTTGGGATTGGCCCAATTCTTTGGCCCGTTCGTCGTCGGATCGAGCCCGCCGGCGAAATCCAACAGCGATGGCGTGATATCGATGTGACTGATCAAGGCGTCGGACACCACGCCTCGCTGCGGCTCGTAGGGATTGCGGACCACAAACGGCATCCGCAATCCGGGCTCGTACACGGTCGTCTTGGCGCCGGAGAACGCGATTCCGTTATCCGACGTGTACACGATCAGCGTCTTGTCGTACACCTGCGCCTCCTTCAGGATCTGGATCAGGCGGCCCAGGCCCTGATCGATCCGCGAGCAGGCCTGGTAGTACTGTGCCAGTTCGGACCGTGTCTCCGGCGTGTCAGGCAGGAAGCTGGGAACGGGCACCTTGGCCGGGTCGTAGAAAACTTCTTCGATTCCCGAATGGGCGCCGCGATGAGGCTTGTTGCCGAACAGGTCCGGTTTCAATTCCAGCGGACAGTCGTCGTCGATGCCGCCGCCGCGGTGCGGGTCTGCCGTGGCGAAGTACAAAAAGAACGGACGCTGGTCCGCTTTGTCCGTGAGGAATTCCCGGCACCGTTCGGCCATCTGCACCGCGTTGCGTGCGTTTCCCGTCAGATAGGTTTCAAAGCGGTACACTTCCTCGGGAGCCACGTGGTACTTGCCGATGTGCGCGGTGCGATAGCCGGCGCCGGCCAGCACGCGGGGCAGCGCGAGGCCGACCACGTCGTGAAACGAGGCAAACTTGTGGTAGTGGTGCTGGTGGCCGTACTGGCCGTTCAGGTGGTTGTGCAGGCCCGACATGATCACCGAGCGGCTGGCACTGCAACTGGCGCTGGTCGCGTAGGCGTGACGGAACACGGTCCCGTCCTTGGCCAAGGCGTCGATGTTCGGTGTGACGGCCACCGGATCGCCGTAGCAGCCCAGCGTCTGCCCCTCGTCGTCGGTGACGAAAAATACGATGTTTCGTTCTGCGGCGGCCAGCGGGGCCGCGAAGAACAGGACGCAGACAGCAAGGACACGCTTCATGGTCTCCACTCCCGCAAAGGAAAATTGGAAGGTTGCAAGGCTAACGGGCCGAAAGATCAAAGAGCCCAAGCGTCAGCGGTCAAGGAGTCAGCAGCAGCGGCGAGGCCGGCGTCCATGCCGCTTCGGGTTCCGGTCCGCCGCAACGGTCCGCCGCCCGCCTCGGCCGTTACACTGCTTCGCTTTCTGGACGCTCCGAGTCTCTTCTTCCCCTTCCTGACTCCGCTCAGTCTGTCTCGGTCAGCCATTTGTAAGCCCACATCGGGTTGCTGCACGTATCGCAGATTTCGCCGTTGTCCAGCACCTTGCCGTGGCAAGCGTGACAGTCGGCGATGGACGGCAGGATCCCGATTTGCCTTTTGCGCAGTTCCGCGGCGGCGTTCGCGTCGTCAAAGGCGACGGCCGTGGCGATTTGGACGGCCAGGGGGACTAACTGGAACAGCACCAGAGGCGCCTTGCGGGACTCGGGCAGGACACGACTCAGCACGTCGGTAAACGCCAACCGGCGGCCGTCGGGCTTCATCCGGCGGTAGTCGGCAATTTCTTTGGCGATCTTCTCTCTGCCGACCATTTCTCCCAGCCGGAATCTCGCCAGCCAGTTCAGATACCACTCGTCGGAACTCGCGTATTGCCGCTCCTGCGCCGCCGCCGCCGATTCCACGACCTGGAACACCTCGATTTGGACCTTGGTCGCGCGTTGAGTTTTGGATTCAGAGAGGGGGATCAGCATCGAATCCGTGCCGACCATCTGTTCGACATCGAAATGCATCCGGCCGTAGAACAGGTCGCGCAGCACCGACAAACCGGAGTCCAGGCTAGTGACCACCCGCTGGCCATCGTTCCGGTTTTCGTGCCCCTCGAATTCTGAGACGATTTCCGCTCGCCGATTCGTTTCCTCGCCAGGCATAGTCCAGTCCTCACAGGATTCCTCGATTTGCGTTAATCCTATCCGATCGCAGGAGAAAAACAACGTGACCGGCTCCGACTTGGCAGAAGTCGGCGTTTTGCCCTTTCCGGATGCCCGAAGGGGCTTCGTAAATCCTCCCTGTGCCGTACAATCATGTCCGCGCCGGCCGGATTTTCCGCCTACGGGAGAACGGCCGTCGAGGCACGGATTTTTCGAGGGGACGGCGATGTCATGGCTGTGGGACCGCGCCGCGCGGCTTGCGCCTGCGGCTTACATCTTGGGCTTGATCGCGTTGGGGTTGGCGGAGATCCAGCGTGGTTTTGCGCCGGCTCGGTATTTTCTGTGGGGTGCCGTCTGCGATCTGGCCGGGTTCGTGTTGGTAGCGGCGCTGGCCGGTTGGATCGCGCGATGGCGACGGCGTCCGCGTCTGGCCGTCGGGGCGCGGACCTCCGACGCCTTCGGCCAAGATTGCGTTCCTTGGTTTCATGGCCTGCAGGCACTGCTGTCGCTGGTTGTCGCCGGTTTGGCGGTTTGGATCGCCAGCGACTTTTCGTTCGACGGGATGGGTGAGGGCGTCGCCTTGTTCGGACTGAGCGGACGGCGGGCCGCTTGTCCGGCGGCGTTGATGCTGGTCGGGACGAGCATCCTGATGGCGTGGCAAAGTGGCGGGCGTGGGAGGGCGGGTTGGCAGTACGCCGCGATGGTGGCCGGGATGCTCTTCACCACTTGCCTGAGTTGGGCGGCCCTCGCTGCGACGACGCCGGCGCCGTGGGACCACCGCAGCGTCAATCTGCTGATCTCCGCCTCGATGATGACCCTCTTGACCGGCCTGGGCTTGGCCCGCGTCTTGCCACGCCACAGCGACTGGATTCAGCGTGGGCGACGGGCGCTGCCGGCGTTTGGCAGTCTGGCTCTCGTGCTGCTCGCGATCGTCGTCGCTCAGCGTTTGCTGTAGCGCACCAGGCGCACCCTGTCCCGTCACAATCCGGAAGGTCTGCCCCGTTTGTGAACAAGTGCTTGCAGGTTTTGCCCCCGGTCGCAGAATCTTCGCTGGCTCGGGCCCCCCGCCACCGTTGTCATTCAATTGCCGCCGAAAATCGGCCGATAAGGCGCATGTCATTCTCAAGAAAGGACTCCCATGCCCAGTCCGATTCGAGTGCAAGATCTAAACGCCACGGAGATTGCTGAGATCCTGGCCGCCGACGGAAGCCAATTGACGCCCGACGAGGCAGCCGCGCTGCAGAAGTTCATCGAGGACATCGGCGGCTTTGAAAATGCGTTCGCCGCCGTTGACATGCTCGGCGAACTCGAACACGCGGCCTGAATCGCGGGCGGCGCCAGCAGACCCACCGGCGTTCATTCCGCCCGCCGTCCCCGTCGCCGAACCAAGCCCTCCGTTGCGCAGCGCACGTCTGTCGGGATTGCGGACATCGCGGCGGCGTCCGCGGTCCCACGCGCGGCCACCACCTCGGTCCGAGACCCTTTCTTTTTGCGCAGCTTGTTCAGCTTCGCTTTGATCGCGTCTGACGCCCCCGGCATCAGGTTCGCCTGGGTGCCGAATCCGCCCCTGAAACCAACCATTGACGGGCCGGGAGCGGCCCTTATCCTGAAGGGCTGCCGGGGAGGATCGGGGACCCGACAGGCCGGTCCTTGCCGACGAGCCCGATTCGGCCGATAATCGGATTCCGAAGAAAGTTCTTTCGGAGTGGGGCCTGCAGAAATCAGGAAAGGGTCAGTCTTGCCGTACCAACGAGAAATCAGCCGCGACCACAAGGCTTGCATCCTGTTTCTTCTGGACCAGTCGTATTCGATGGTCGAACCGCTGGGCGGCACCGCGCAGCGGAAGTGCGACGAATTGGCCAAGGCCGTCAACGCCTGGCTGTACAACATGTCGATCCGCGCCTCTGGAAACGAAGGCGTCCGGGACTACATGGACGTCGGCGTGATCGGCTATCGCACGGATCAGCAGGCCAATCCCATCATCGGGCCGGCCCTGGTGGGACCGCTGGCCGGGCGCGAGCTGGTGTCGATCACCGACATTGGCAACCACCCCGCGCGGATTGACACGGTGGTCCAACAGATCCTGGACGAAGAGACCGGCGAAATGATGGAATTCCCGTCGGAGAGCCCGATTTGGGTGGACCCCGTCGCGGAAGGCAGCACGCCCATGTGTCACGTGCTGTATCATGCGTACCAAATCCTGAACGCCTGGATCCAGCAGCATCCGGACAGTTTTCCGCCAATCGTGATCCATATCTCGGACGGCGAATCGCAGGATGGCGATCCCCTGCCATACGCGGAGGCGATCAAGGGGTTGGCGACTTCCGACGGAAACGTGTTGGTGTTCAACTGTCACGTGTCGATGACGCCGGCGCAACAGATCGCCTTTCCGTCGTCGCCGGGCGGCCTGCCGGACGAACTGGCTCGGGTGCTGTTCCAGATGTCCAGCGTGTTGCCGGAAACGTTCTACCGCAACGCCGTGATGGAAGGAATCCAGATGTCGCCGGGCGCTCGCGGCATGGCGTTCAACGCGGACATGGTGGTCTTGGTCAAATTCCTGGACATGGGAACGCGGGCTGCGGTGCAGCTGCGGTGAAGTCGTCTTTGCTTCAGCGCGCCCCCTGCGGGGAGAGCGCGGCCGTCCGCCGCGATCCCCGTGGCTCGCGGTCAAACGGCCCTGGATGGATAACTCATGTTATTTGAACACCGAGCCTTCTGGCTGCCGAAAGATGTTCAGAACCCCAACGCGTACGAAGATGCCTTCGATGTCGACGCGGTGCGGGGGATGGCAGCGGTCTGCGACGGGGTCTCATCGACGATCTTTGCGGGCCGCTGGGCGGCGATCCTGGCCAAAGCGGTCGTGGCGGAGCCGCCGGACGTCAGCAGCCACGAGCTGCTCGACGTGTGGCTGAAACGGACGCGCGAAATCTGGTCCCACTCGGTCGACGAGACCGCGTTGGCGTGGCACCAAAAACCTAAAATGCTGGACGGCGCCGGCACCACGTTGCTGTGGATCGAACTGGCGACGGAGGAAAGTTCCGACGGCATCGCTCGTCCCTACCAACTGCGGGCCTATTCCATCGGCGACTGCTGCCTGTTCCACGTCCGCCACGGTCAGGTGCTGCAGACGTTTCCGATTCAAGACAGTGCGCGTTTTGAAACCAACCCCCAAGTCATCCGGAGCGTCTTCAAACGCGGGGACGTCGTGGAGTTGGAAGCGATGGAGACGCAATGCCGGCCGGGGGACCTGTTGGCGCTGTGTACGGACGCCGTCGCGGGCTGGACCATGCGGCAGTTGGAAGCCGGAGCGACGCTGGACTGGAACGCCTACTGGGACATGTCGCTGGAGCAATGGCAGCAATGGGTGATCGGACTGCGGCAGCAGAACCAAATTCGCTATGACGATTCCACCGCCGTGCTGTTGCGGCTGGGTGGCGAAGCGCCCGCGATCCGCGTGGTGGATCGCGAGCGGGAGGAGAGTCTACTGGACACGGCCGAGACCAAGTGGAAGGACGCGATCGGCTCGCTGAAGGGTTCGCTGCGCAAAGGCCTGCGCGAGCTGTCGGAGAGCAAGTGGTTGAAGGATCGAGGCAAGAAGTGAGTACAAGCCCCGTCCGGAAGCGTTATTAGCACGGACAGCCGAAGCGTGCTGCTTGATGTTACCTGTTGATTCATATAGACTTAAGAAGATACACTGTCCCCGGCTCTCCTCCGCGGCCGGGGTCTGCGAGTGCGGAGAGGCACAAATTACGTTTCGATTTTCACGCAGGCTGGTACGGGGCAACCCGGCAACGCTGGCGGGAAGACCAAAGGGCGGTGATCTGGAATGGCTGAACCCCTCTTCTATGTCGATCTGTCCGAAGACGCTCGCGATTATCGGCACACCGCCTTGGAGCCGGGTCTGCCCTTGCTGGACCGCCAGGGCATGAACTTCGCCATTCTCCGCCGGTGGTTGGGCGACTACATCGCGGAACCGGAATGGCGCAACGAGAACGTAGTCGGCTTCTACATGACCGATGAAGAACGCGGGCGTTTGGAGGACGTGGATTGCCAACCGGCGACCAGGGGCGAGTTGCAGAAGCAATTCGCAGCCGATTTGGACACCTTGCGAGCCAAACTCAAGAAGATCCGCCCGGAGTCGTCCACCGAGGAGATGGTGTTGCGGATCGTGCGGAAACATCTCGCCGAGCAGACCAACGACCTGGAGAAGAGCGATTCTGACTCGTACTTCTTCAAGTGCCGGGCGGGCAAGGAGGACTGGCGACTGCTGTGGTGCGTGGGCTACCAACGGGCGGATCTGGAGCCGTTGCGGGCCCGTTTGTGGCGGACTCCGGACGGAGATTTTCTGGGCGTGCGGCCCCCGCAAGGCGGCAAAGCCCGCAAACGGAAACGGACGGGGCTGACGGACGTCTTGACTTCGCCCTGGCTGGCGATTGCCCTGATGCTGCTGATCGCGGCATTCCTGTATTTTACTTGGCCCAAGCTCACGGTGACGCCCGCTCAGTGGAGCGGTCCCTTGGGCAGCCGCATCGAGTACAAGGTCAAGGATCACCGCTGGTTCTTTTTCCATAAAGACGTCACCCCGCTGACGCTGGCCAGATCCAACGACCCGCAGGTTCTGGAACTGGGCCGCGGCAGCGTGGCGTTGGCCAAGAACGAGGGAGAGACAGCGGTCACGTTCCTCCTGGGCGATCGCGTAGTCTACGCAACGGTCCGGGTGGGACCGCCGGAACCTCCGGACTTGCTGACGATCGAGCCCGCCGACCAGATCAAGGTGGCCATCGGCTCGACGCTCAAATTGAAAGCCATCGGCCACTACGAGGGCGACAAGACGGTCGATCTGACGAACGTCGTGAGTTGGGCGGAATCGAGCGAAACGCGGCGGCTGTTGCTCAAGCAAGAGGAAAAAGGACTAATCCAGGGCGACACCGCCGGCACGACCAAAGTCGTGGCCAGTTTTCCGCCCTTGGACGGCGCGGGGGACAAACTGCCTGAAGCAACGGTCGACGTGAATGTCGTCCAAGCCGACTTCAAGTCCCTGGTCGTCAGCCTGGAACCGCCGGCCTTTGCCGTGGGCCAGAGCAGTCGCGTCAACGTGCGGGGGATCGACGCCAGCGGCCAGGAGCATTCCCTGGTCGGCTCGTCACTGCTCAAGTTGAAGGTCGATCCGACCGCAGCGGCCAGCGTGGACGGCGAGTACTTGACGGGCCGGGCGGAAGGCGCCGGCGAGGTCCAGGTAAGTTACGCCGATCTGCAGAAAGCCTCGGCCTTTACGGTCGCCGGCAACGCGCTGTCTGAGGACGTGTTCATCGTCAAGCCGAGCGAAATCACGAATTCCGTGGTCTACGAGTTGATCCCGCTGAATGTGACCAGCGGCAGCAGTGCGCCGATCCAAGCCGTATCCGCCGACGAATCCGTGGTGGAGGTCTTTTCCACGGAGGGCGAAAACGCGGGCTACGAGGTCTGGCTGGCCGCGCGCAAGACCGGGCAGACGGCAGTCACCGTGTCGCAGGACACGGCCAAGGGGCCCAAGTCGCAAGTGGTCAAGGTCACCGTCACCGACGGCCGGATTGATTTGCTCAGTTTCACTCCGCCGATCTACACCATGAGGGTTGGCCAACCCGAAACGGCGAATCTTGTCGGAACCACGCAGAATGGGCGGATGATCAAGGTCGTCCCGGACGCTTTGGCTTGGGAGAAACAGCCGCGCGTCGAGAACGTCGATCTGGACAAACGAACGCTGCGGATGCGTCCGTTGGAGGCCACCGAGATTCCCCAAGACCTGCAGGTCCGTCTGGCGCAAACGGGCTTGGTCGCCAACGCGACCGTCGAGGTCCGCGGCGGCACTTTGCCGATGAGCGTTGCGGACATCGACATTTGGGGCGTGCATCCGCCCGTGCCGACGCGCGGCAAGTACATTAATGCCGGCGGATACCTGGGTGACAGCGCTCTGCTGTACGACAACGACCGAGGCGGCCTCATCGTGGGGAACATCAACGATCCGTTCGCGCCTTTGGCGGCCTATCAGGGCAGTCTGCTCACGGAGGTCAACGGCGTTTCGCTGGTCGGGATGAGTCCCGACGAGTTGGCAGCCTATTTCCGGGAACATCCGGTCGTGCCGGGCGACGTAATCCGGTACCAGGGCGGCGACGGGATTGCCGGGGCGACCCTGCTGGGCGTGGACGTGGGCGCCGTTCCCGATTTCAAACAGATTGACGTGGAGGCCAAGAACATCTCGGCCGAGCGGTTCGACGCCGAGTTGCGGCTGTACCTGCGGCAGCCTGGCGACTACCGCCTGGTCGACGCCGCCGGGACCGTGCTGTGCGATTGGGCGTCCTTTCCAGCCGACGCGACGCCGTTGATGGCGACGACGGGAATTCCACGCACCGCCGAGGACGAATACGACTTGTACGTCGAGCGGCGGCTGGACGACAAGATCCGCAAGTTCCAAGTGCAGTTCAGTCTCGCGTCGGCTGCTCGCCGCGCGGTGGCCGAGCCCGTGAACGTTGCCCCGGCCGTGACGGTGCCGGACGGGCCCCAGGTCCGGGAACGCGTCCGCATCCGAATTCCTGCGGGGGCGGATCCGGCGGAAGTCCAGCGAGCCTTGGAAAAGGCCGGGATGGGATCGGGAACCAAGGCGCCGGGCGGCGGCCCCGGATCGCCTGCGCCCGGGGCACCCGCTCCGGGTGGCCCCGCGCCCGGCTCGCCTGCCCCGGCACCTGGCGCCCCGGCCCCCGGCTCGCCGGCCCCCGCGCCGGGCAAGCCGGCTCCCGGCAGTCCAGCTCCGGCGTCGCCGATGCCGAGCGGCTCGGACACACGAGCCCCCAGCGCGGTGCCGGCGTCTCCCGTTGGATCGGACACCCGCGGCCCGGTCCTCGGATCGGCTACTCGCGTCGGCGGCGTCGGCATGCCCGCCGGCTCGGCAACACGCGTCACGACCGGCACGGGCAGCACGGGCAAGACGCCGCCCAAGAGAGCCGCGTCCGGGGACGGCGATGAAAAAAGGTCGAAGTTCCTGGATGCCTTGAAGGACTACAACAAACGACGGGACGATTAGCAACGGAGGCCGAAATCACTTTCCCGTTTCGGCGAGAACTGGTGGCAAGCCAAGCCACTCGCTGACGCGCACGGTGGAGTCCGCAGCGACTTTGCGTGGGGAGCCTGTCCTGCGCCACCACGCTGCTTGCCAACGTGGTGCGGTCTTCGAGATGCTGGACGCAGTGAGCGGGCGGGCAGGCAGGCGGCTGGATCTGAACACGGCTCCCCGCTGGCGAGCAGTGTGGTGGCGGAAATTCGGGACGTTATTTCGGCCGCCGTTGCCAGCGCGGGCTCGATGAATTCCGTGGATCGACTCCTTGAGCGCAGAGCCAGCGGCATGACGGATGAAACGGTTGGGCGGGTCAGCCGCCGGTTGCGCAACTCCGCTCTTTCCGTTGGGGCACGCAGCCTCAGTTTTTGTCTCCGGCCCTGTACTCCCAGGGAACGAGTTTGCTTAGAATAGAACCCTGCAGTTGGAAAAGCCGATTCGTAGGCAACTGTCTCCACCTTTTGTTTTTGGAGTCTGAAGCAACGTGGGTTTTCCAGACGATCGCGATCGCCGTATCATCCGCTTGGCGGAGGAAACCGAGAACCTGGCCACCGACCTGGCGAACTGGGTCAGCGAATTCAACCAGCGGCGGGTCCAGCAGGACTTGCTGCCGGTTTCGCCCAGCGACGAATTTGAGTTGACGCGTTTGCGCCGTCTGGCGGCGGCCTTGTACAGTTCGGCCAAGGTGCCCGTCGCGGCGGCCGTGTACGGCCCCTCCCAGGTGGGCAAGAGTCTGTTTGTCGGTCGCGTTTTGCAGGCCAGCAGCGACGACTACAGCCCGCTGGGCCGCGACGAGCAGAACGGACCGCCGGCCTACTTCCAGTTCCTGTCCTTCGACACCGACTTGAATCCGCAAAGCGGTTCGAATGAAGCGACGGCGCTGGTCACGCGGTTCACCACCAAGGACCGCATCGCCGCCAACATGTCGCCGGAGTATCCCGTGATGGTCCGCGCCCTGACGCGGGCCCAGTGGCTGCGCGTGCTGGCCCGCGGCTTCCAGGTGGAATGCGTCACGCCGGATAAGAACTGGACCCAGGAACAGTTGGAGGACATGTTTGACGAAGTGGCCACCCGCTACTCGTCGACGGAAGTGGACCGCCGCTGGCGGCTGGACTTGATCGACGCCTATGCCTACATGCGGATCGTGGACCGCCGCGGCTTCCAGTCCAAGGAGTCGGTGCTCAATGGCTTGCTGAACCGCTATCCTCTGACCGAGGACGGCTACATCGCCGTGGCCGCCAACATGTTCTGGAACAACTGGCCGTCGCTGACCAGCATGTTCATGCGGATCAACAACTTCCTGACCAGCATTTCCAGCGAGGAGCACGACCCGGCGATCTTGACCCATTGGGCGGGCGTGCGGTTTTTGCTGGACAGCCAGCGGGCGAAACAGCACGAGCGGCGGAACTCGCGGTGCTTCAAGTTCGTGAAGTGGTCCGATATCCGGCTGATGGAAAAGAACGGCTGGCACGTGCTGGAATTCGAGGAAGGCCGCGGCGGCGGCAACGAGCAGTTGGAGACGATCCAGGCCTCGATGCTCGAAATGGTGATGCCCGTGTTGCCGCACCGACTGAACGAAAGCTGGCGGAAGGTGATCGAGTCGATCGACATCCTGGACATCCCCGGCATGAGAGCCGGCCGCCAGGGAGCGGAGCAGGGCAAACGCCAGACGGCCGACACGATCGAAGAGCAGATGGAAATCGTCAAACGCGGCAAGGTGGCCTATCTGTTTGAACGGTACACGGAGGAAATGCTGATCCAGACGCTGCTGCTGCTGGCCCGCGGCGGCAACCTGGAAGTCACCTCGCAGATGAAGTACCACATCGACAAGTGGGGCCGGGCGAGGTATGGGGACGAGGTCTGGCCCAAGAAGGTCCGCGACAAGCTGCCGGCCCTGTTCCTGGGCATCACGGGCATCGACGAGGAATTTCGCAATCGGGATGAGTTCGCCAATCCGATGCTGTACAACACGCGTTTGAACCAGCTGGCGGACGCCTTGGGCGAGGTGATGTCCGACTTCGGCGGCGAGAACCAGGCTTTTATGAACGTCTATCCGATCCGCTATCCGGGAACCTGGGACGCCAACCGGAAAGCGCAAGAGGAGGAAGGGATCGAGAAGTGGAACAAGGCGGGCGAGGCGTTCCTGAAGTCCGCGGCGGTCCAGAAGTATGTGGCCAATCCGGAAACCAAATGGGAACGGGCCATCACGGACAACGACGGCGGCCTGTCGCTGATCAGCGAAGGCTGGCGGGAGATTACCACGGCGCACAAGAAGCAAGAGCAACTGGAGAATAGCATCAAGGAGGTTCGCGGCCGCCTGTCGCAGTTGGCCAAGAGTTGGTACGTCAATGCCGACTCGAACGTGGACCGCGAGCAGCGCAAGATGTGCGCCGAGCGGGTCATCGACTGGTTACGTTCCAATCCGCAGGCCGTGTACGACCGCGTCCAGACGCTGCAGAAGACGCTGGGATTCGACGACGGCGACCAGTGGCTGCTGTCCGATTTCGCCGATATTCCCGCGCGGGCCTCCGTGGGCCGGCCGGAGCCGATGGAGAAACGTTTTACGAAAAAGCTGCAGGAATTCTGGCACGAATGGGCCACCGTGACGACGGTGACCAGGTGGGAGGAGAACACCAAGAAGAACCCGCAAGGCGGGCCGTGGATGGGAACGGAGGATTTCGGCCAATTCGCCCGCTACGTCCGCGACGCCCTGTGCGCCGGGCAGAACTTCGAGCAGATTAACGACCAGCTGCTGAAGGTCGTGAACCTGAAGCTGCGGGACGAATCGGCCAAGCGGCGGGCGCGGCGGAAATACGTCGGCATTATGCTGAACGATTACGTGATGAACCCCGGCCCCAGCGACGAACGGATCGAAGCGGTCGAGAAAGAAGTCCACGTCGAGGAGTTCGGCCTGATGGCCTCGTTCGTCAACCGCTGGGCCAGTCGCCTGCCGGAGTTCCTCGCAGCCGGCGCCGGCGCGGAAATCCGCGTCCCGGCGGGCAACCCGGAACTGGCCAAGATCATCGAGCGGTACGCCAACTCGCAATAGACGGAAGATTCTCATGCACATTTTGTTCGCCAACACGGGAGTCCAGATCGTCTGTATCCCGCTGCCCTCGGGACGCCGCTACACGACGGCCCAGATCGGCTACGGCTGGCAGACGTGCCGCTGTCAGCCGGAAGCGGAGGCCGACGAGGATGGCCGGGGCCGGCGGGACGACGACGAGAGCCTGGAACCGCTCGTTTTTCCGTACGTCCAGTGGCAGATCATCCAGTCGAACGTGAGCAAGCTGTTCCTGGCGGTCGACACCAGCCTGGGCGATCCGGAAATCGGCTACTTCGCCGATCCTACCACGCTGGCCGGTGATTTTCACGTGACGCTCAGCAACCTCCTGGACCGGACGGGACAACCGCTGCTGGGACTGCCGTCCGTCGAGTTGTGCCTGCGGGCCGCTGCGGCGACGGCGGGCGAGGCCAAGCCCGTGCATATGGTCGTCGACTTCGGCAACAGCCGCACCGGAGCGCTGTTGATCGAGATGGCCGGCGAGGTTTCGCAGACCGCGGAAATGATGCCGTTTGAGTTGTCCAACCGCTACAGCCTGGACTATTTCAACGACGAAGGCGAGCAGATCAGCCGGCCGGCGACGCGCTGGTTTTCTTCCAAGACGCGGTGGGCCAACGTGCCGTACCTGGAGCCGCCGGCCATGGCCAAGAAGGAGTTCTACCGCGAGACCAGGAAGGGCATTTTCGGCAAAAAACAGGTGGCCCGCGAACGGGAGACCTATGTCAAACCGAACCTGTTCGACGACTGGTCCATGGTCCGCTTGGGACGCGAAGTCGATGAAATCTGCCAGATCATGCGGGCCAAGGGCGATTTCCGCATGGGCGTCAGCTCTCCCAAACGCTACTTGTGGGCCGACGACGACAGCTGGCTGGAAGGCGCGTTCTGGTACATGGCCGATCCGCACGACCGGGACGGAACCAACGAGTTCGCCGCCAAGCTGCACGGGCCGCTGCTGAAGTTCATTCACGAAAACGACCGCGACTTTCTGATCGAAAAAGACGATCCGCCGGAAGACATGTTCGCGCAGATGGTGCCCGTCAAGCCGATCCATGCGCCGCGCTGTCTGATGACCACGGCGATCTACGAGATGCTCTGCCAGGCGTTCAGCTACGTGAACTCGATCGGCTACCGCAGCCGCACCGAGGATCCCGCGCGGACCCGCGAAATTCACAGCTTGACGATGACCTTCCCCAGCGGCATGTTCCAGCCGGAAAAAGAGCGGTACGTCAAGCAATGCCAGAAGGCGATCGCCATCTTTGCTCGCACGCTGGGCAAGTACCAGCGGGTCAAGCCGACGTTGACGTTCAGCATCGACGAAGCCAGCGCGGTGCATTTGACGTACATCTGGGCCGAATTGCGGATGCTGGGACAGGACCCGCGGTTGTGGTTTTCCGCGCTGGCCCGCGACCATTCCGGCTCCAAAGGCACCGGTGCCGCGGCCAAGGGCGAAGCCGACCAGGAAGCGGCCGTCGGCGCGGTGCCGGCCAGTCGCCGCCGCGGCGCTTCGCGCCCCACGCGACCAGCACGCCCCGGCCGGGGCGGCCCCGCGGCCGAAGCGGAAACGCAGGAGGAAAGCCAAAAGAAGGAACTGCGGATCGCCTGTATCGACGTGGGCGGCGGCACGACCGACATGATGATCGCCAGCTACGTCTACCAGCCCGGCATCGACGACTATATCCACGGAAGAATCCTGCACCAGGACGGCGTTTCCATCGCCGGCGACCAACTGGTCAAACGCCTGCTGGAAAAGATCATCGTCCCGCACTTTGCGCGGGCGATCGGCATGGAAGAAGAAGACGTCCAGCTGCTGTTCGGACCGCGCGTGCCTAAGAACCGTGGTTTCAGCTCGCAACGCATCGACTGGATCAACCGCATGTTCGTGCCGCTGGCCGAAGCCTATCTGCAGGTGGCCGTGGAAGAAACCGCGCAGGCGGAACGCGGCGGGGAGGAATTGGACGAGATCAGTCACACCAACCCGGAAATCGTCGATCCGGCGGTGCTCGAATCGCTCGACCAGGTCTGTAACAAGCTCCGCGGTCCCGGCTACTACGATTTCAACCAGGATCTCGGCCTGCGTTACGAGAAAGATGTTTTCGAGGAGGTGGTCCACGAAGTCTTCGATGACCTGTTGTTCGACTTCTGCACGCGGATGGCCGAGTACGAGGCAGACGTGCTGCTGCTAGCCGGCCAGCCGACCAAGCTGGGCTACCTGCAGGAATTGGTGCGGAAATACCTGCCGTTGCCGCCCACGCGGATCATCCCCATGTTCCATCACTATGCCGGGAACTGGTACCCGTACCAGGACGTCAAGGGCAACAAGCCCGGTTTGATCGTCGATCCCAAAAGCGCTGTGGTCGTGGGGGCAGCCATCGAGTTCATGGCCCGCAACGGAATGCTTGCCCAGTTCAAGTTCTCGATGCAGGGCAAGGACCAGGAGAACACGTATTTCTGGGGCGTGATGACCGAATCCACCTCGACGATCCGCGAAGAACGAATCCTCTTCCATCCCGTCGAAGATCCGAATACAAAGGACGAGTGGACGGAGTTCAGCACGATCGCGCTGCGCACGGTCCTGGGACGCAAGATGACCGGCGACGAGTATGCGCAGGCCACGCCGATCTACGTGCTGAAGATGGAGACCAAGGACCGCATCGGACCGACGGAAGTCACCGTCCGCATTCGCCGCGTGCCGTCCAACGAGGAAACCGAAGAACACCTGGAACTCGATTCGGTCACCGGCACCGTGGCTGGCCAGCCCGCCGTGTTGGACGAAAACGTGTTCTTCAACTGGCGGACGCTGGCCGACGAAAGCTACTTCCTGGACACCGGCGGCCTGGACAACATCGAAATCGGCCGCTGATGCCGCCGGCTTGTCCGGTGGATGGTTCCGCTTCCCACTAATGCCGCCGGCTTGTCCGGTGGATGGTTCCGCTTGCCGCTAATGCCGCCGGCTTGTCCGGTGGATGGTTCCGCTTGCCGCTAGAGGCCGACCATGACCCCAGAAACCGAAAGAGCCACCACTGCCCCTGTGCATCTCGTCGAACTGCTCGGCGTCCTCCGCCCCCAAGTCGAGAAGATCGAAGAGGGTTTCAAGGCGATCCGCGTCACCCTCGACTCACTAGCTGAGCATCTCGGTGCAGCACCGGCGGCCAGGTCCGAAAAACCTGCAACATCCGCCGCCGTGAGCAAAGAACCGGTCCCGCAGGACGAACGCCGCCCGGTTGCGGAGCCGAAGGTGGAACCGCCCATGGCCGCATCGATGCGTGTGCCGCCCGCGGAGGCGGCGGTGCCCACCCAACCGTCCAACGCAGCGCTGCCACCCAACGTTGTCCTGCCCCCAATGGCTCAGCCCATGCCGGCGGCCGCCGCTCCGGTTCCCGCTGCAGCCCCCGTCGCCCAGGCCGTCCCCCTGACCGCGCCGGCCCAGGCGGCCCGCCCCGGTTCCATCCCCGTCAGCGGCGGGTCCGCCGGCAATTGGAGTCAAATCATTTTTGGCGATCAGCGCAAAGTCGATGCTGGCATCGGCTCGCTCAGCGGAACCTTGCTCTCGGAGGTCCAAGCCGGCGTCGACGATGCCGTGGGCATGTTGGGCTACTTGTTGGCTTTCCGTTCCGCCGACCAGGAGCGGAAGCCCAAGTTACTGAAGGAACTGGGCGAAGCCTTCTACCTCTGGAAACCGGACGGCAACCCGCGTCTGCTGAGCCCGTTGATCAACTGGGTCCACGCCGTCTTGGATCGAGCCGGGATCAACAACCGCATCGATCTGGTTCAAGTCGGCGACCGGTACGATATGCAGCGGCACAATGCCAAAGAACGCGGCGCGGAAGTCGCCGTGGTGGCCGGCTGGGTCGTCCTCCGCGACAACGGCAAGGTCTACTCCAAAGCCAACGTCTCCGTGCGATAATCGCACGTCGCCAACAAAGGAAACAGAAGCGATCTATCCGGCCACCCCCTCCACGGCGATGGAATTGGGGGCGAGCGGAACCGGGCTGAGACGTCAGATGTCCAGGTCTTCCAGCTTGATTCCTGTTCCGGCTCTCAGGCACTGCCGCGTCCGAGCCACCCGCTGCAGAAAACGCGGATCGTGTTCGAGTCTGTAGTCGAACCAGTCGTCTTCCGAAGCGAACCCGACTAGGACGCCGGCGGGCTTGCCCTGCTTGGTGATCAGGATCTCCTCGTTCTCCGCCATGTGCAGGTATCTCCAAAGTCAATCGTTCAACTCCGATAGTGCCACCGGTTTCATCGCCTTCAGCATACCTTTCGAGCCACGCCTGAGCCGCTGATTTTGGAACAATTCACAGCACCTCGATCGCGGACTCGGTGACGTCACAGCAGACGGTTCGCTCATGGAGTCCTTCTTAAAAAGCTCTTTCCCTCATGACGTTCGTGGGCGAGGTCGAGAACAGGAACGGGATCGGATCGCCGAGGCGCAGGAACAGTTTGGACGCGTTGAACTCGACCGACCAGACTTCCGGCTTTGCGGCATCGACGCGCTCGGCCGAGAGCAACTTGCTGCCCGCGAGACGTTTCGCTTCTGCAACGATCGTTCCGCTAGGATCGAGAAGGGCGCAGTCCGATTCTTCGCGCAAGGAGCCGCCGGCCTCGACGACGACTTTCTTCGTACCCGGCGGAACCGCGAAGTAGAGCCGCCCGCTGCACCCGAATACATAAAGCTTCTCGCTTGAACTCAGCGCTTGACCGGGCGCAGCGCATTCGACCGTGACCGTCTGTCCGCGCGCCTGGATCTCGAACTTGTAGTTGCCGTCTTCTTTCGCTTCCAGGGTGTATTCCAGCGACTGCTTGAAGGGAAGTTTCAGCCGCTGGACGTTGGGCACGGTCGGAGTGGAAACGATGATCTCCAAGGGCTTGTCGTCGAAGGCGTGAACGATCCGATTGGTGAACTTGATCGGGATTCTGTCGCCGACCCTGGCGTTGACATAATAGTCCGTCGTATTGCGGAATCGTATGCCCGCTCCGGCCCACTGGCCTTTCTTGGCAACGGCGGTGAAGGTCCTCTTGTCCATGAGCTTGAGTTTGAATGCTTTAGCCTCGGGGTTCGGGGCGCTGTCGCGGATGAACTTTGCCGCGTCGAATGGACGAGTCTCGCCCGTGGCGGTCTTGACGGCGACGTCCTTGACAATCGGATTGACCAGCGAGTTGCCGTATCTACTGTTGAACACGACGGGATCGCGAGCGATGTCGTTCTCGACGACGGTCAGACCGACGATCTCGATTCCGTACAGGTCCTTCGGCGTATCGCTTGAAAGCGTAACCGCGTTGTGCGATCCCACGGAGTTGTCGATCAGGCAGTCCCGAAGAACGACTCTCGTCTTGGTCGAAGGGTGGTAGGCCAGCGTTACCGCAGGGACCTTGTGGCCGACGATTCGGCACTTGATAAACTCGATTTTGCCAGGGCGGTCGGTTTCATCGCGACTGGTATGTCCCATCATAATTCCGCCGTTGGCATTTGCCTCGATCAGGCAGTTCTGGAAGGTGATCGAGGCCGCCATGTTCGAGTTGTTGGAAACGCACACGCCGGAAAGCTCGTTGTTGACGAATTCGCAGTCCTCGAACACGAGGTTCTCAAGGCGAGCTGAGTCATAGTTAGGCTCGATGTCGATTCCGGCCATGGGAGCCGAGCCGGCCGTGTCGTTGAACTTGCAGTTGACTGCCTTGAGATCGATGCAGTCGCCGGTAATGCTGATTCCCTGGCGGTAGCCGCGGATGGCTTGCAATCGGTCGAGAAGAATCTGCTCGCAGCCGCAGATACGGACCACGTCACCACCGCTCGGACACACCTTCAGGTTGACGATCGAGATGTTCTTGCTGTTGGTCTTCTTGGCCGGATCGTTCTGGTAAGAGCCTTCGATGTTGAATGTGTGGGTGGAAGCCTGAATCGCGATGCCGTACGGAAGCTCCTCCCCGACGATCTTGGCACTGCCGATGCCCCGGAAGGTTACGTTTTGCAGGTCGGTCATCTGGAAGAGGATTCGGCCGCGGAGGCGGCCCCGGGAATCCTGATAGACGAACGCGCCGGGCTTGCGCCGGAGCACCACGCCGTCGTTGAGCACAATCTCGAGGTTGCTCCTGAGCTGGATGGGAGCCACGACCCAGTCGCTTCCAACGTTGTCGATCACGACCTTCTTCACGCCGGAATCGATCGCGGCCTGAATCGCCTTTGTGGCGTCCTCCTTGTCGTAGCCCCACCAGGTTGCGTGCGCTTCTGTGATCGTTCCCGCTTTCACGCCGTCGATTTTGCTTTGATCGACCTGCACCCTGGGTGGATCTTGGGCAAGAGCCGTCAACGAGAGGCCTAGCAAGACAGCAAGAGCGATGAAGTCTCTCATGGTTGGAGTGGTCAGCGAGTTTGCGGTTGTTCGGGGGCTCCACAACGTAACGCAAAACGTCAAGCGGCTCCGCGGGCCGGGCTGCGCCGCACCTCGGTTTCCCGATCCGAGAGAATCAGGCGGGCACCTGCGGGGCCTGCAACCAGGTTGACTTAGTCTGGTCATGACAATCACCACTTGCATCCAAAACAACCGGAAGGGTCTGGCACGCGATCCGTGGCAACAGGATCCCTATCGCTGCAGCGCGAACACTCGCGTGCTGCGGTCCGAGAAATCGGCCTGAAAGGAATCGACTCCGCGGGCGATCACGGAACCGTCGTACAGGTCGTGGACATCGGCCGTTCGCGGGAGGTGGATCGTCCGCGGCCCGGCTTGGTGGACGCTGACCGCCAGCAAATCGCGGCTCGCCCACAGGACATCTTCCGTATCGACGTACAGATGCACACCGGCCCGCTGAGCCAATCGGCGCAGCAAGGACGCCGGCAGTAACGGGGCGGACGAATAGACCGCTGTCCACGTGCCGTGTTCTCGCATGACCAAGCCGGGGCGGCCGTCTGCCAGCGTGCCTAGCGTTATGGCTTCCGGATCGTCGGCGTACACGATCGGAGACGTGCGATGATCGTGACCGTACGTCGACTGGGCCGGGCCGGTCTCACCGGCCACTAGTCGCGAAAACGCGTCCGGCTGCAGCACGACTCGTAACGGAGCTGGCTCGCGGGACAACTTGAGCCGGATGCCCGTCAAGTCGAACATACCCTGTTCGTCGAGCCGTCCGTCGCGGTACAGTCCGGGCGCGCCGAGGAACACCAGGACATGGCCGTCGCGTTTGAGCGACTCCACCGCCCGGCGATCCTCGGCCGAGGGTGCGAAGCTGGTGGGGAAAAGATACAGTTTGCGTTGGCCGATCTGCGTCAGATCCGAGGCCAGGTAGTGGCCAACCGGAGCCCCGACGCGGTGCAACGCGGGCAACTGGCCCAGCAGCAGCCAGTTGCCCAGCGGGTCGCCAACTCGCTGGTAGCACAGACTCCGCTCGTCAACAACGAAAGCGATCTCGTCCACCGGACTGCGGTCCCGCGACAGAACCGCGTCTGCCTTGGCAGCGAGTTCCCCGATCCGCTTCATCAAGACCGGATGGTTGTAGCGGTTGCCGCCCACGTCGAACCACCACTGGGCCGCACCGTGGATCAGGCAGTTGGCCAACTCCTTGTCCTGTTGCAGGCAGTCGCCCGCGACGTCGGCGGGGCGTCCCCACTCGCCGACTTTCCCGCCCGATAGCGAGGTGCGGATGTCGTTCTCGTCGAACCACAGCTTGCCGTGGAGTTGGACGCTGCCCAGCAGGGACATGAAATGGCTCGTGCCCTGGCCACCGAGTTGCCGAAACGCGTAGCTGGTCGGACTGGTCAGAAAGTCCACGTCGGGCGAGGCGAGCACCTGTGCCAAGCCCAGATGCCCCGCGTTTTGCTGCCGCTGCTCGCCGCACAACTGCAGCAAGTAGCCATAGAAAACGCCGACGATCTTCTCGCGCTGCGTCAGGTCCTTCACCGCTTTCGCAAAGAAGCCGATCGTGTCGGCGACCAGTTCCGAGTTGTACCGGTAGAAGTCGACCACGGACTGCTCGCGCGCCGGATCGCGCAGGGAGCCGAGGTGTGTGGTTTGGCGTTTTGCCTTCGTGGGAATCGGGGCGGTGGAGAGCGTCACGGCCGGGTCGGACCAGGCTGCCTGGAGCTTCTGATCCGTGCCGTACTGGGCTTGCAGCCAGCGTCGAAAGCCGCTGAGGTTGGCGGGCGAATAGTCCACCCACTGGTTTTCGTTTCCGCCCCACATCATCCACTCCTCCGTCGTGCCGGAGGCGAGGTGATACCCGATGACGCGGTCGGCGTAGGGCGCTGCGGCCACGTGCTCGAACAACCGTCGCAAGCCCTCGACCGTGTCGCGGCGCCAAGCCTCCGAGGCCCAACACGGCGCCGGCTTGCCGCCCGCGTGGACCAGCGGCACGGGACGGCCATCGCCGGGGTCCAGCAACACGATGTCGTCCGGGTGTTGGGCGCTCCACCACGCCGGAGCGTGCAGGTACAGCCGGGGAAAGAAATACGCCCGCGGGTTCGCCTCCAACAACATCTGCACGCGGCGGTCGAACTCGGAATAGTCGAACTCGTCGGGCCCGACCCAGACGGTCTTCGACAGCCCGTAACCAGCCTCGGTCGGCGTGCCGCTGAACGTAAACAGGCCGACGCCGGCGCGCGTGAAATCGCTGAAGACTTCGACCGACGGCGAATACGTGGCCCAGGCCATGCCGCTGTGCGACTGGCCGTTGATCAGCAGCGTCGGCACCCCACCATGCCGCTTGATTTCCGCCACCGTTCGCCCTGCCCGGCGTTGCTCGACGGTGACTTCGAACTGGGGCGGTTCAAATTGCACTCGTGCTTCGCCCAGCTTCAGTTCGATCGTCGCCTTGCCGCCCCAGGTGTACTCCGGAACGCGAAGCGCGATGCGGTCGAGATCGATCCGCCGACCCGCCGCGAGTTTCGACGAGGGCGTCGGCAAGGGCAGCGTAAAGTCCGCCAGTGTTTCGCGGCCGGAACGTAGGATCAGGCGAGCGTCGTCTTCGGTGCAGGGCTTGTCGAGCGAGAACGCGATGGTGGCCTGGATGGTCTGCCCCGCAACCCAATGCTCCGGCACTTGAATCGCATGCACGGTGGCCACCGGCGGATCGGGCCGTAGGACTTCGATCCGCTGTACCTGCAACTGGTACTCGCCGCCGGGTTTAACCCCGAACGCGATGATCGTGAAGTAAGCCAGGGGAAAATTCAGTTTCCCATCCGCGTCCCGTGACCACGATGCGACTCGCCAAGCGTCACGAGGGAACTCGACCCATCGCCAATCACCGCCGGGTGGCAGCGGGACGGCTGGGACGGTCCATTCAGCCCCGCTGGCATCGCGCACTTTGGCGCCGAACTCGACGGCCTCACCGGTATTTCGGACCAGCACACGGACTTGGCGGAAAGGCCGCTCGACGGGCTTCCTTAGAAACAGGTCGTTGAACGAGACGCCCTTGGAGACGAATCGCCACGCCAGCGCCGGCGGTGTCGGAATCGCGTTCAATTCACTCACCGAAAACTCGCGTTTCAGCCGCTGCTGGTCACGGGCCGTATCCCAGCCGCCGATTCCGGAGCCATCGAACAACACTTCGGTCTCGTCGGCCCGCGCTGCCAGGGCGCTCGCCACGAAGATCAAGAGGGCAAGAGCATGTTTGGTAGTCATGGCCGCATTATGACGGCGTCTTTGCCGCGAGGCAATCGGTTGCGAACCGGGGCGACGAGAGACTAGAATTGCCTGCGAAAGTGGCGTGCCCGACCACGTCGAGGACGTTGCCAAACAGGTCTGGGTGGCACATCGGTTGTTCTGCGAGGTGCTCGAATTCCCCGACCCGTTGAACAGCGAGCGATATGCGGGAGTCGCGTGCATCGAGGTCTGCATCCGCGATCGCGGGGAACTGGGCGGCCGGAATGGTGCTGCTTATGACGAGTCCCAACGGGCCAGACGCATCCCTGAAGAAAGCCGGACGACCGCGCCATCGTCATGGCTCTTGGCCGCCATGTGGTGGCCGCGAAAAATCTGTCGCCGGCGCACGAGTTGTTTCACCTGATTCAGTACGGCGCAACCTACTTCAAGAACGGCTGGTTTCTGGAGGGGGCAGACGCGCTGGTCGGAGCACGCCCTTGGTCAAGGCGGCCTTGGCGATGTCAAGTATCCGCCGCGCGGGCCCTGGCCCCAACCGTCCGCGCACCTGCCGTCGCTGTTCGCGATTGTCTGCGACGCGGAATTCGTGCTTTGGAACCCGATCGCGCAGAGAACCGATCCGAAAGGACTGCTGCCGCAGACACCCGTTCTCAAAGAACTCGCGGCCTTGCGTTACTCGGATGGTTTGCCCGTGCTGCAGGACCGCAATCTCGCCGGCGCGGCGATCATGCGCGAGATCTTGGCCGAACTCGGTCAGATGGACGACGTGGCGTTCCAGGAACTCGGGTACGGCAAATGGACTGAGCACAACCAGAGATCCACGAACAACGACAGCTACATCTACCAAGGCGTCATGGGCGAAGAATTCGCGGCCGCCTGCTCGAAGGGCGAATCGCGAGCCAAGTTTGTCGGTAGCGTACTGGATTCGCACCGAACGGTAGCGGAACGCCCGGACCAAGCGATGACCACGATTGCCGTTGCGCGATCCCTTGGCCTCGTGGCCCGAGGCCAGGATCAACACAACGAACCGTTCGACGCCCTCCGGGATGCGGAAGCTGCCGGCACACTGCTGCCATTGGTCGCAGGGGCTTCCCGCTGACCGGAACGGCAATTCGCTGGTCACGGTCCGCTTTCTCGAAAGGCCAGCCGCTGACAGTCACCTTGGCCGCGGGGATCGTCCCCTTGTACCAGAACGAAAAGGCGTACCTCGCGCCGGGGCATACACGGCAAAGCGCCGTCGACCCGATAGCCGTCGTTTTCCGCAAGGATTATCGCTCCGCTGACGCTGTGGTTCTCCGGCGCGTCTTGGGCGTCTTTGGGCGTGTCCCATTTGTCCAACTCCAGACAGGCCGCCGACTCGCCGGAGTGCTTCTCGTCGGCCGTTGCCGCCACGCGCACGCCGCCCGCCGCCACATACCTCCCCCAACCCTTGGGAATCCCGTTGCCAGCCGATTCCTCAGCCGAAGGGTTCATCACCAGATTCTCGGCACCCACCGCCGCAGCGGCGACCAGAAAAATCAGCACCCCGACGATGATCAGGCAACGCATCGTACAATTCCTCTCTTCTTACCAGCCATTGTGGTGCATGCGGTCCGCCTGGTATCGCTCTTCTTGCGGCGGTTGCTCGGCGGGATAACCGAGCGGGACCAGGCTGTGGGGCGTCACGTGCTTCGGCAAACCGAGCAAGCGGCGGAACGCTGCCACCCGTTCCAGCTGCGGATAGACGCCGGTCCAAACGGCGCCCAGGCCGAGGGCGTGCGCGGCCAGCAGCAGGTTCTGGACCGCTGCCGAACAGTCGATCACCCAGTAGCCAGGAACCGTTTCCAGGCTGCTATCTCCACAGACCAGGATCGCCACGGGGGCCTCCGCGGCCATCGCTGCGTAGGAGTTGATCTTGGGAACCTCGCGGAGCAGCTTGCGATCGTCAAGGACCACGAACTGCCAGGGCTGCTGATTGCAGGCACTGGGCGCGTACATGGCCGCGGATAGAACTTGCTGGAGAACGTCCGGAGGTACGGGCTTGTCGAGGTACTGGCGGATGCTTCGCCGTGTGCGGATCGCATCGATGGCGTTCATGGGTCGGTCTCCTTGCTCTCGTCATGGGATTGGTTTCGCCGCTGGACGGCGGGGCGGGTCTTGGGCAGAAATCAGCGTGCCGATTTCCGCATCGCTCAACGCGTCAGCACAGCCAGACCGAACATCCTTCGAGTACGGAAGTTTTTCATGGCGTGCTTCGTGTCACTTTGTCACGACCTCAAGATTTAGCCGATACACGCCCAGATTGTCAAACCAGCACGCATCGTCCTCGGTGAGCTGTCCGGTGACGCTCAGCAGCACGATCAGGCGCCCCACGCCTTCCGGCACGGTGACGACACCGAACGCCGATTGCCAGTCGTCCTTGCCGGACTCAAACGGGAATGTCTGATCCAGTTGCTCCTGCGTCCAGCGTTCTTCGGCCGTTTGCCAGCGAATGAACAACGTCGGCTGCGAGCAACCCTGCGGGCGACAGGTGACCTCGATGGCGTACTCCTCGCCGGGCTGAACAGCCAAGCCCTGGATGAAGCAGCCCCACTTTACTTTTGTCGCTCGCCCCGAGCCGTCGCCGACTTCAGCATCCCAGGCGAGCGTGCCGGCCGACGTTTTTTCATCCTGCCAGGCGCCGAATTCAGCCGGCAGCGGTCCTGCCTGGCGACTCGCCGCCTGGCGAAAGTCGGCGTTCTTGGCCAGGTTCGTCAGCTGACCGGTCTTGCGGAGTTCCGCCAACTCTGCCTTGGCTGCCGCCAGCGGATCGCGCGCGTAGGCGATAGCCCGCGTGATTCCCGGCATGGATTCTTCCCACAGCCGTCCCTTGCCGACGGTGTTCGGCAATTCTCGTTGCGGCCCCCACCAGCGGCACTGTTCGCCGTAGATCCACACGTACTGGTCAGCGGCATCGCGGGCAAACCCCAAGTTCCGCTGGAGCCGCGCCAGACGCGAACCGTTCAAGGGCGGAAAGTAGTAGCGGTTGCCTTCCAGGTTCAGGTACATGTCCAGATAGAAGCCGAATCCCGCCTGCACTTGTTGGCGATACTTGGCGCGGTTCTGCGGCGACACCAACCCGACGCCGGCGCCGTGCCAGGAACGCATCTCGCGGGCGGCCCGCAGATAGGCTTCGGCCGAGTCCAGGTAGTAGCCGTTTTCGCAGCCGTCGACCAGGATCATGCCGGGCGGCACGGCGTCCAGCATGCCGTCGATGAAGGCGGGCAGCAACCCGTATCCGGAGGAAGCCAAAATGCTCTCCGGCTGTGTGCTGCGGCCCGCTTTGAAGTTGATGCTGTTCAGCCACAGGGCCAGCAGCACGGTGTCCGGGAACTCCTGCGTTACTGCTTGCACGAACTGGGCTCCGCGACGTCGGGCCACCTGTACCGCTTGGACTAACGTGCGCTGCTTGGCAGGATCAAACCGGAACTGGTCCGCACCGTAGGACTGGAAGTTGATGGCCAAACCCTTGCCACCGCCCTGCTTCATCAACCATGCACACTGGCCGGCTTTCTCGGCCAACGCCGCCCAGCCAAGGTCGTCGTCCGAGGCCAGGTTACTCGTGTAGGACCTACTCGTGTAGGACAACGGCGCGGCCAAGGTGCTGCAAGGCAAGCCGACGCTGATGCGGCTCCGGAAACTGGATGTCCTGGAAAAGGTCGCCACCAGCGGCAAGCTGAACGTCGTGCTGGGCGAGAAGGGCCTGGCCGAGCGGGTCGTGAACCTGCTCTGATCAAGAACGGATGCCCGGAGGCCGGGAGTGATCCTGGCCTCCGGGCGTTTTCATTTCGTGTGACTCGTTCAAGCCCCTACGGGCGGAGCGTCGCCAGGGCGGCCGACAGCATCCGAGATCCGACTTTGTCCAGGGTCGGACGCGAAAGGTCTGGGATCGTGTCCTCGTCGGACAACACGTAAGGGGCGATGAGGTACTCGGGGATGAAGATGGCCTTGGCCTTGCCCGCCGGGCCCAACCAGGCGCCCGCCACGGGCAAGGTCTTGTCGGGCAGGTGCATTTCGGCCAGTACGGTGACACTCGCGGCAGGCCTGAGCAGGTAACTGCATCTGGGGACTTGCCATCCGGCCTTGGTGTTCGGATTGTGGACGAAGCGGTAGGACTGCTCCCCCAGGGCTTCCTTGAACTCCGCAAGGAACCGGAATCTTGCCGTCGCGGCCACCGGCGTGTCCTGGCCGTAGTGATTGGAGACCGGCAGTACCGCCGGGTCGCCCTTGGACAGGCTCTCCGACAGCTTGCCCAGCAGCCCGCCATGCTCGCCGCCAATCCAGAGGAAACGCCCGCCCGCGGTCGCATAGGCCGCCAGCGCGTCTCTGGCCGGCTTGCCGACATGGAATGGCCCGGCGCAGACGACCAGGACGGGGGTCACCTTGGGGTTCAAGGCGGACTCCTTCTCCAGGCTTCGTACGTCCACCAGGCGAAACGGGACGCCCGCCAAGTGCATCGAGCGGGCTGCGGCGGCAGTGATCAGTTTCGAGCCGAAGGAGAAGTGGGCCTGGTTCATGGTGACGGACGGTTCGACCAGCACGCCGATGGCCGACTGGTCGTCCGGGGCTTGGGTCTTCAGCAAGTCGGCGTAGAGGGAGTCATCGGACAGGGGACGGGCAGCCACCTCCGCGGCCTTTCGTTTGGCGAACGCGGCTTCGAGTTGCGAAGTCAGCTTCGGGATTCTGCCGTGCTCGGCCAGTTCCTTGCCCGCGCGGATGACGTCACGCCCGCGGGCAGCGCCGTGGACGCCCAGTTCTGCGAGCGCGATTTTGGATGCCGCCAATTGTTCCTGTGTGGCGCCGATGGCAAAGCTGGCGGCAATGATCGAACCCCGCCTGGTCATGTAGGCATTACTCTCCAAACCGGACAGCATGATCGCCAGCAGCGCCTCGTCGGGGTCACTAGGCAGCGGACGCCAGGTTTCGGCCGCAGCCAGACGACGGACGAGTTCCTTGCCTTCGGCAGTCCTGGCGACGTTGGAGAAGTCCAGTCCTACGCCGGCGCCGGTCTTCAGGCGGTATCCGCCCGTGAACGCATAGGTGGCGTAGTGGATCAGCGGATCGTGATTGCAGGCGGCCTCGTCGGCCAAAGCATGCAACAGACACGCCGACCAGAAGGCGATCCGCTGGGCGTCGTTGACCTGGAAGGCGTTAACCAACAGGATGAACGCCACCGCCTGGCCCCTGGGGGAGTGCACCGAGTAGGGCGAGTCCATCCTGTGGGCTTTGAGCACAGCGAGGTCGTCCGGCGGGACCTGGAAGTGCTTTAGCTTGTCCCACGGGGTGAAGTCGTCGGGAGTGTGCGACCATTTGACGATGTTCGCGGCCGACTCCGTTGGGACGGTGCCGTGGAGCATTTCCACGGCTAGTTCGTTCACCTGGTCATGCCCGCTTCCCCAGGCGAAAAGCCGCAGGGGGACAAGGCAAACGAACACGAACGACACCGCTTTGGTTCCCATCATCGCTCCTCTGGATTCTGCGAGCGGAGGAACCGCTCCAAGCCAGCCAAATCGTCTGCATTCAGCAGATCTACCCCGGCATCCACGAGTTCCCGCCAAACCGCAAGGTCGTCCGGCGTGGCCCAGAATCGCACGCGGCGACCCTTCGCGTGTGCCTTCTTGACGATGCCGCGCAACTTCTGCGCTTCCTGCTCCGGCATCGGGCCTTGCTCATGTTCATGATTGCGATCCCCGGTTCTTTGCGATCGCCACACGGCTTTCATCGTACCCCATCGGCGAGCCAGGAGCGATTGTCGAAGACAGCTTGCTGGTCAAGGCACCTGGATACCGTGACCGGCCATGACCAAGCGGATTCTCTCGTACGGATGCCGCTCCCCGCACTCGAAGAGGCACAGAACCATCCCGTCCGTAGACACCGCCAGATCGGAGTACGCTGCCGGTCCGGCAAAGAGGGTTCGGGCCACCGACCAGTGGCCGCCGTCGTCGTTCGACAGCTTGACCGTCAGTCGCCTGCGTTTCGTGTCCGCCGCATTGGAGAAGAGCAAACCGTTTGGGCCTGCTCGGGCCGTTAGGTTCAGGACAGACCCTTGGCACTGGGGATCGACCAGGTCTTCCACGAGTCTGGGCTCGGTCCAGCTTTGGCCCCCATCGCGGCTGATGGCCGCCGCGCGGCACTTGGCCTGTCGATTCCGCAGATTGAACCAGAGCGCACCATTGCTCAACTCGACGACCGCGCCTTCGTTACAGTCGTCCACGGCGGGCGGGACCACCCCGCCAGGCTTCCAGGTCTCGCCACCGTCGTCGCTCACGGCGACCGCCGAACGGTAGTCGGAACCGATCTTGACGTTTAGCCAGAGCGGGGCCACCAGGCGTCCCTTGCGGGTCTGGATGCCGTGAACCGGGCCGGTGCCCAAACGATTCCAGGAGAAGGCAAGGCCGCGGAGGGCGGCGGTGATCTCCACCGGCGCGGAGAAGGCCGCGCCCTCATCGGTGCTCCGGACGTAGAAGGCCCGCGCATTGTTGCGGCAGAAGAGGAGATGGATCGTCCCATCAGCGTCCGCAATCGGACACGGGTTGCCGATGGTGACGGGTTCGGTCCCGCCCTCCTCATGCACGAGTTGGACAGGCCTCCAGGTCTTGCCACCGTCGAAGCTGCGGCGCAGCAGCAGGTCGATGTCGCCATGATCGGTTGCGCTACTCTTCCGCCCCTCGCAGAAGGCCAGCACCGTCCCCTTGCGGCTGACGATGATGGCCGGGATACGGTACGTATGATAACCGCCTTGCCCGGAGACGAACAAATCCTGCTGCGCGAAGTCCGTATCCGCGGCACTCGTCCGGGAAGACGCGACTTGGAACGCGAGCACAGCGGCCATGCCAAGCCAACGACACAAAATGTTCATGGTCCATGCTTTCGCTGAGGCGTTGTGTGAAGCCACTCCGGTTGTCTGGGCGAATCTTCAAAAGCGAAGTCGTATTTGGCTAACAAGTTCGCAAGACAAGATAGCAGGTGCCTTGCGTGGAACAACACACTTAGCGCCGCGGCGGGTCGGTCCGTTCTGGGGTTGGCAACGCCTGGTCGGGAAGCGGCTCATGGCACACGGGCCAGGACGCCCGGAGTTCGTCCTGGCACAGGCCGATCTTCTCGATGGGGATCGCTTTGAACCCGACCTTCCATGCCGGCGAGTCGGGCTTCAGCCGGAAATCGAGTGCTTTCGCATCGACAAATTGCGGATCGACGTCGAGCAAGTTGTCGAGGAACGTCACGTGTGGACGGGCCTGCGGGCTGATCTCATCCCATTTTCCGCCGACGCAGATGTTGCGGGCTACGCGGTTATACTTGGGGATGTGTGGCTCATCCTCCAGCATGCCCACCAGTTCGGGATAGCGATCCTTCCACGGCGAGTCCTGGTAGGGCATCTCCTTCAGTCGCTGTGGCTGCATCGTGGTGGCGCCGTAGTTGTAGGCCCCCATGCCGCGAGCGTCGATGTGCAGGGCTGGCTGGCAGTCCACGAATACGTTGTTCTCGACGACGTTGTGACGGCCGCCGCCGATGAAGGCGGCTCGCGTCACGCGGTAGAAGATATTGCCGGTGATCGCGTGCCCGCTGAGGATGTCGTCAAAGTAGACGCCCACGCAGCCCCGGCCACGGAAGCCCTGGATGTGGTGGAGGTAGTTGTGCCGGACCACGGTTCCGCGGTAGGACCAGTTGGCGCCCGTGTAGATCGCACCGGCGTCGTTCGATTCATGGCACACACTGTGGATCTCGTTGTACTCGAGCACGTGGTCATTGCCAGCCAGTCCGATTGCCTGGTGGGGGGCGTCATGGATCAGGTTGTGTGCCACGCAGTTGCCCACACCCTCGCAGCGAACGCCGGGCTGGTACATGCGGCACCAGCGACTGTAGTGGAAGATGTGGTTGTTTTCCGCGAAATGGCCGCCGGGCGTCAACCTTCTGCGGTCACCACCGTTGAGCAAGATGCCTCCCAGCCCGGTTTCCGTAATGTCGCAGCCAAGGACGCCGTGGCGCGTGCCTCCGCTGATCGCTACGGCCCAAGCCCCGGCGTTGCGGATCAGGCAGCCGGCAATGCGATTTTCCGTGCCGCCGCTGATGGTGACCGCCGTACCCCGGCAGGCTTCCAGCGTGAACCCGCGGAGGGTTACGTGCGAGGCGTCTTTCAGCGTTACGAGCGTGTCGGCCAGGGACACGGTCGCATCGCCGTAGTGCGGCGCCGATGCGCCGGGCGGAGGCCAGAAGTACAAGACGCCCGCTTCACGTTCCAAGTACCACTCGCCGGGGCGGTCCAGCTCGCACAGGAGATTGAAGCCGTAGAACCAGCGGTTTTTGCGGTAGCCGGAGCTATGGTAGGGCGGTTTGACCTCCAGGACGCGTTGGTGCGGGTCGATGCGGGCGATCGGGTGCCGCTGGTCGCGCCAGTCGTGGAACCAGTAGCCATGCACCCAGCCGTCCTTCTCCTGCGACCAGCGCGAGGGGCGGTCGCCTTCGTAGACGATCTTGCCCACTCGGCACGTATCCTGGCCGCGTGTGTTCTTCTCTATCGGGCCGGCCACGTCCACTACTGGCGTGAAGCCCTCGTTCGGCCAACGCGCCAGCGTCATCGGACGGTCTCGGCTGAACAGCTCCAGACCAGCCAGCGCGTGGGAGTCGTACCAGGCTTGCTTCCCGTAGTCGACGATGCCCAGGGCCTTCAGGTCGGCCTGAACGACGTGCCCGCGCGCCGCTTGGTCAAGCCGTGCCAGCACCGCCGCGTCCGTGACGGGCACGAAGTTGGTGATGCTGCGTCCCCCGACGAGCCGCACTTCGGCCCCGGGCTCTGCCCGGTAGGTGATCCTTGTGCCGACAGTCCCTGAGTCCTCCGCCGTCAGCTCAAAGGGCCGCTCCAGGCGGTACCGGCCAACGCGGACTTCTACCGTGCAGCCGCGCTCGGGAAGCGTTCCCCGTTGTCTCCTGCGGCGCAGTTCGTCACGCGCCCGCTCCAAGGTTGCAAAAGGACCGTCGGTGCGGTCCGCCTTGGGCTCTGGCCGTTCTCCCGACCAGGCGTCGTTGCCACGTTCCGCCACGTACAGCAGTGGCTTCTCGGCGTTCGCCCCGTCGTCAAAGGCCGGGACCGCCATCATCAGCAGGGATGCCAACAGACACACGTTCACTTCTCTCCTCCCATTAGCCCAGGGCCACTCAGCGATCGGGTGCGAAGTATCGTTCCATGATCCGCGCCAGGATCTGCGTCCCGCGCTCGTTGGCGTGGACCGCATCCCCGCGGAACCAGCCATAGGTCTTGCCGGAGTCCTTCACGGACTGCCACCAGGGGCCGGTCATATCCAAGAACTCGCAACCTTCCTCCGACGCCAGACGCAGCAACCGGGCGCGGTAGTCGTTTCCAGCGGGCTTCACATCGTAGGTCCACTCCCTGATGAAATCCGATCCCTCAAAGCCAAAGGCCGGGGTCATGAGCAGGATCTCCGGCTGCTGTTTCTCCCGAACCTGGCGAATGACCTCGCGGATGGAGTCCACGTCATTGCGCTGGCTGATGCCTCCGATCATCAGCAGGTCGGGGTGGTGCTTGAGAACGTAGTCCTCGACGCGGTTTTCCTCTTTGTACCACCAGCAGCCGGTCGAGCCCCGGACGGACGCGACACTCTCGATCTTGACCTTGGGATAGAGCCGCTGCAACAGCGCGCCAAAACCGGAGTGGCAGGTTTGATTCATGATGCTGTCGCCCAGCAGGACAATCTTCAGGTTGCCTCCTTCCCGGAGCCGCTGCATCGCGCGCGGGATACGTTGCCAGCGCTCGACAGGAGGCGTGTACCGCAACGGGTCCATGGCGGCGTAGATCGCGTCGAGCCGCTCCAGGGGCGTCTTTCCGGCGTAGGGGTCCGCCACCTCGCCGTCGACCAGCAGGCACCCGATCCGCACAAACCGGCCTTGGCTGCCCGCGGGCTGCTTCGCAGCCACGCGCACTTGGACTTCGTGCCAGCGGTCCGGGTCAAGACCCTGGGCCAGGCGAAGACTGCTGGAGCGGGCGCCGCTGAAGCACCCTGCATCGAAGTTCGGACACGGTTGCCAATCCCCCCCGTCCATGGACAACTCCAGGTCTCCGGTGTCGGGACCGATGACCTCGAAGATGCCGCAACCCATGCCCTTGAACTGGAACGTGAGAGTCGCGCCGGGCTGATCGCTGACCAACACGTGACGGAAGGGCTCAGCGGGACTCGGTTGACCAACTCGCCAATCGCCGGTGAGCTTGGCCGACTCGTAGGGCACGCACTGGGCCTTCACCATCGGCGCAGGGCTCAGGGCCGACGGGAGCACACGCTTGGGTGGCGCCTGCTCTGGCCGAAAGGCAGCTTTGCAGTGGGCGATGAGCGGCTTGACGGCCTCCGCGTACAGCGTCTGGCCCCGTGCGGTCGGATGGACGCCGTCCTTGCTGAACGCTTCGAGGGTCAGTTCCCCGGCCAGGATCTTTTGGGCCACGAATTGGCCCATGTTGACCGAGGGGATGCCGTAGTGCTCGGCCACCCTTTCATGCCATTGGACAACGGGGGGAAGCCTGCCCGTTTTGTACGCTTCCAGATCGTCTTTGCGGAGTCCGTACAGGAACACCAGATCCGTGCTGGGGTAGGTGGTCCAGAGTTGGCGTACCAGCCCCTCCATGGCGATGCACACCTGATCTTCCGTGGCATCTCCGTCGTCCGTGGCCACTTCCACGAACATGATCGCGCCAGGCAGGTGCTGGCCGTACACGGCTTGCCCGCGGGCAGCGCAGAAGGCCGCCCACCAGGAACCAGTGCCCCCGGCGATCACCGGAGCGCCGCCGCTTGATCCGGGAAACGTGGTCCGCAGGTAGCGCATTACTTCCGTGTGGTACGAGGGGCCGGGGTTGCCTGCGCTCTGGCCAAATGTCGCGGTACTTCCCACAAAGACGGTGTTGATCCAAGTGCCGGGTTGCAGCTTGTAGGGGCAGTTCGGCAATCCGGCGCGGGCGTGAACGTATTCCTCCGCGGCGTTCGCGTCGCGTACCAAGGCACCGAGTAGCAGGCCGAGGAGGACGCCTCGGCAGGTCCAGTTTCGTCGGGTGGGCATGGTCGGATCTCCTTTGTCAGACAACCTGTCGCTTGCTGGAAGCGTTCGGGTGAAATGACCTCAATGGCAGCTCGTCGGGCATTCTTGATCGCGGGATCAAGGAAGGCTTCGCGGCGGCGTGCAACCGAGAGCATGACGGCCAGTGTAGCCTGCGCGGACGCAACTGTCAGCGTGCCAGGCCGACCGGCCCCAGTTTGGCATCAACACCTCGGCCCCGCCCCGGCACTCGCAGTGAGATTCTGAACGTCGGCGGCTTCAGTGACGCCGTGTTCAGCGTCGTGGCCGCTTTAGGGAGGCAGCTTTCCCGCCTCACTCCAGTCAGAACTTGACGCTGGTGGACAGCTGGTTGGGCTGGCAGTACGCTGGCGTCTGCCGTGCCGCTGGTCCCGCGAAAAAGTCAACCGCCGTGAACCGACAGTCGTTTTCCTGGACCGACCTTCCATCAGCAGTCAAAGAGGTAGCGATGAAGTCCTGCTTGTGCGTCTTGATTCCGAGTCTGGTGGCGTCCTGGATGAGCTTTGGCGGCGCAGCGGCGTCGGAGATTGGCACGGTTACCGAACCAGCCTGCAACGGGGAAGTGATCGTCATTTGTGGAGAGGGCCTCGACCCCAAGGTGACCAAGATCAAGGCGTTCTGTCTTGGGACTGCCGAGGGCGGTTTCCGCTCGGAAGCCCTGGAAGACGGCACCCGCCACGCCGCAGCTATCGACCGGCCGCCCGCCGTGCCCGAAGTGCCGCCTGCCGGGTCCCTGGACTGCGAAGTCGTCGGCGGTGGGCCGGGCTATCTCCAGGTGGTGATGCGCTGTTCGCGCCAGCCCTGGATCAGCGTTCCGGCTGTGACTGCGCTCTGGGCCGGCGATGGGGACGGCAAGCAGTGGAGCCGTCCCTACGTCGTCAACCGTCCGCAGGCCCAGTGGCTCAGCCCGGCCAGCCAGGCACCCGGCGAAGTTTTCCGCATCTTCGGCCGCACGTTCTCCTGGCGCTACCAGTTGCCCGCGGCTCGTGTTTATCTGCGGCGGCAGGGTGGCAGCGAACTCGTGGCGTTGCGACCTGCCGCACCTCATCACGAAGATGGCCACACGCAGCGCTGGTGTCTGTCCGCTTGGCTGCCCAACGATCTCGCCCCCGGCCAGTACCAGGTCTTCGTCCACGGCGGCCACGGCGGCGACTACGGCTGGTCCGAGCCGTTGACGTTAAGCGTCACCACGGCGCCGGCACCCGCCGGCCCGGTAGTCAATGTCCGCGATCTGGGTGCCAAGGGCGACGGCGTGAGCGACGACACCGAATCCCTGGCCGCGGCCCTGAAACAGGCTGCGGGCGGAGGGACTGTGCTGCTGCCGCCCGGCACCTACGCCATCAGCCGATCGCTGGCAATCCCGGAGCAAGCGATTGTCCGGGGCGCGGGGATGCACCAAAGCATCATTACAAATCTGGAACCAAATACCTTTCGGCCCGGCGAGTTGACCGACTCGCCGCGGCGGGCGTTTCGCCCGGCCTTGGTCCAGGGAATGGGCCGTTTTGTGCTTCAAGACTTGACCCTGCGGTTCATGCCGGCCACTGCTCCCGCGTTGGAGATCGGCCGCGACGAAGTGTATGTGGAAGACGTGGGAATGTACCGTGTGCGGTTCGAGTCGCGGCAGGATTACGGCCTGTCGGCGGAGCACTCGTACACGCACTCACCCGTCTCGATCTTCAACGCTCGGCGGCTGCGGATGATCCGTTGCGAGACGTACGGTCCCGGCGGGGTGAACTGCCAGCGGAAGCTGGAGTCCTGCCAGTTCTCGCAAAACAGGTTTGCCGCCGACCGCCGCTGGCGCGGTCACGTCTTCAAGTTCTGGGGCGCAGAGCACTGCATCTTCGAGGACAACCTGCTCACGGGCGACACCCGCGGCCTGGTGATGCAGACCCACTTCGGTGTCAACTACCAGAACTTCATCGCCGGAAACACCGTCGAGCGGACGGTCCTGGGGGGCAACGCCGGCGAAACGTACCTGGTCGATTCACGCCGTCCGCACGCCGATTGTCGATCGGGGCCGCCAGACGCGGCAGGTCGAAAACGTCATACGCGACGACGAGGAGTACACGCCCGAACGAGGGCCAATCCGGTAGGTCTTTGCTCCCATTCTTCCCGTGGTTGAAGTAGGCATTTCCGAAAGCGGTGGGAACCGCGCTGTCGCTGGTCTGAACCCCATGAAAATCCTCCAGCGGATGTTGTCATCTGGCTCGGGACTCCTGTCTCCGGGAGTGCGTTGCCACGAGCACTTCGTAGACCAGGCGGTTGGGAAAATCCAACTCGAACCACGGCCCGTCGTCGCCGTAGTAGATGCGGGACAGGGCCGCCGCGACGGCCGGCGACCTGGACAGGCCCACGTCGCAGTGAATCAGCAACACTTCCACCTTGTCCCACACGTTGGCCACGAAATCCAAGATTTCGGCGGCCAGGGCCGGCGTGAACGACCTGGGCGTGTTTCCAGTTCGCACATCAACGCAAAACCAATGCCCTTCCGTCGCCATTGGGCAACGTCAGCGTCGAACTGGACGCGGCCCTGCTGACCAGAGAACCCGATTCGTTCCAGCGGCACGTCCGAAATGCCTGTGCCGCGTGCAGCCAGGCGGTCAACGACGAATTGGCCCGGCAGACGATGCCTGGAACCTCTGGTCCGGCCGGCAACGGCAGCCCCACGGCCGCCGCGTCTGCCAACGGCAATGGCAACGGCACTGTCCGTCGAAGGGGCCGTCAAGAGGATCGCAGACAGCTGGGAAGCGGCAGTCGAAACCGAGTTCATGACTTTCGAGTCGGTGGCGGCGGAGTTGCCGCTCAAACAGCAACCCGCTGATCTGGTCAGGGTCTACCCGCAGGAGGACAGCCGCTTCGCGCGGAATAGACGTGGCCATCTTCCGAAGGTAGAATCATAGCGCTGCCCGGAGCTTACCCGCAGTAACAACAGGCTGGACGCCAATCCCATGTACCTCATTCCCAGGAGCACGACCATGAATCGCCCAATCGGACCGGCCAATCGCACGCTTCCCCAAACCACTCGCCGCGACGTGATCAAGCTCGGCGGAGCAATCGCCGCAGGCGCGGTGCTTTCTTCGGGCGTGCCGTGCGTGCATGCTGCGTCGGACAACACGATGCGCCTGGCCCTGATCGGCTGCGGCGGCCGCGGCCGCGGGGCGGTTGCCGACGCGATCTCTGTCGCCACCAGTCCGATCAAGCTCCATGCGATGGCCGACCTGACCGACCAACGTGTCAAGAGCGCTCACGGCGTGCTGCAAAAGGGGTTTGCCGATCGGGTCGACGTGCCCGCCGACCGCCGTTTCGTCGGGTTCGACGCGTATCGCCACGCGATCGACTGCCTGCGGCCGGGCGACGTGGCCATGCTGACGGCCTACTCCTACTGCCGCCCCGCGCAAATCGAGTACGCGGTGAAGAAGGGCGTAAATGTGTTTATGGAGAAGAGCTTCGCGTCCGACCCGGCCGGCTGCCGCCGCATCCTGGCGGCGGGCGAGGCGGCGAAGAAGCGAAACATCAAGATCGCGGCCGGACTTCAGTGCCGCCATAGTATCGCCCGCCAGATGCTCATCGAGAAGATTCGCGCGGGCGAACTGGGCGACATCGGGCTGGTCCGCGCCACGCGGGACTGCGGCCGGAACTTCCTCGGCAAACCGCCGGCCGGCACGGATCACGTCGCCTGGCAGATCAACAACCGCGTACACTTCCTCTGGGCCGGCTCCGGCCTCATGCTGGAACTTCTGATCCACCAGATTGACGAATGCTGCTGGATCAAGGACGGCTGGCCAGTCTCGGCGACGGGCAAGTGCACCCCGGTGAACAGGCCGGGCAATTGCAGCCAGAACGTGGACGATTACGTGATGGAGTATACCTTCGCCGACGGGGGCAAGGCGGTAGTCGAGGGGATCGATCCGTTCGCTACGTTCATCCACGGCAGCAAGCGAGCCGCGCAGTTCTCCGGCAATGTGCATGCCGCCACCGTGCATATCTACAAGGGCAAGGAGATCGACAAAAGCCAGATCGACTGGGCCGCGCCGCGCGAACCTCGCAGCCCCTGGCAGGCCGAGTGGAAAGATTTCCTTGAGGCCATTCGCGAGGATCGCCCGTATAACGAAGCCGAACGGGCGGCCTATGCGAACCTCGCCGGGATCATGGGCCGCGCGGCCGCCCACATGGGCCGGACGATCACCTGGAAGGAGATGCTCGCCTCGAACTTCTGTTTCTCGCCGATCGTCGATCAGTTGAAATTCGGCGGCCCCGCCCCGGTCGAGCCGGATGCACAGGGAAATTACCCAGTGCCGATCCCGGGGAAGTGGGTCGAAGTGTGAGGATCACGCCTGCCTCCGACGGACGTTCCGCGTCTCGAGCGTCTTGCCGCCTGCTTCCGCGGGGCGTTGACGGCCACTGATATGGCGAGGTCTCCCGATCTCGCCACTGGACCGCAGCCGGACAGCTACGTGGCCCATGTCGCGACGCCGGGCCTGACTCGCAACACGACGCGACTTCCGCCCGCGGGCGCCACACGGCCGAACGGCGAGCCAAACGGTACGGCGTCCGCACTCCCTCTGCAGATGGAAAACCTCGTTTTCCTCTGGGTTGGCCTGATTATCTTGCTCACGCTCACATGGGTCTTTTCTACCGTCGCGAAGCCGTCGTCCAGCCACTGCGTCCAATATCTTGAACACCGCTCCACGCTGGCGAGCAGCGTGGTGGCGAAACAACCGACGTCTTTTTGGGCATCTCTGGTCTTGAACACCGCTCCACGCTGGCGAGCAGCGTGGTGGCGAAGAAGAGCCGTTGCTTGTGTCATTCAGGTCAGGCCCGAAAGGAGGCCGTTCTCTCAGGGCCTGGAATGTTCACGGCTTGAGAGCGCGGGTAGAATAGCGGCTCGGAACGGTCGGTGACCAGCGTACTCAGGAATCCAAGCCGTGACGACGATGGAAAAGCTCGTTGATCGCAAACGTGGTGCATTGGTGGGGCTCGCAATCGGCGACGCCTTGGGGGCTGCGGTGGAGTTCATGTCTCCTGGGAGCTTTCGGCGGGTGACGGGCTACCGCGGCGGCGGGCCGCACGGCTTGGCGCCGGGCCAGTGGACAGACGATACGAGCATGGCCTTGGCCCTGGCGGACAGCATCGCAAACGCCGGCTGGGACCTGAACGATCAGGCCGAGCGCTACCTGGCGTGGTGGCAGCATGGCGAGTACTCGGTCAACGGACGCTGTTTCGACATCGGGAACACGACCCGCAGCGCTCTGGGCCGATTCAAGAAGACAAGGGATGCCAGGTCCTCGGGCGATTCCTCGGAACGCGCGGCCGGAAACGGCTCGATCATGCGGCTGGCCCCTGTACCGATCCGCTACGCCGATCTTTTTCCCGATCGCCTGGGAGACTTGATCCGCTTGCTGGTCGAATCCAGTGTCCCGACGCATGCCAGTCCTCAATGCCAGTCTGCCTGTGCCTATTTTGGGCTGCTGTTGGCTGCACTCATCCGCGGCGAGGACCGTCAGGATGTTTTGGACCCAGCGTGGCCGCCGCTGGCGGAACTGCGGAAGTCCCATCCATTACACCCGGAGATCGACGCCGTGGCCGCGGGCAACTTCCGCGGCAAGCAACCGCCGGAGATCGTCGGTTCGGGTTACGTTGTCGAGAGTCTGGAGGCCGCCCTGTGGGCGTTTCACGACGCGAAGGATTTTCGCGAGGCCGTGCTGCGAGCCGTCAATCTCGGCGACGACGCCGACACGACCGGGGCCGTCTGCGGGCAACTGGCCGGGGCTTACTGGGGTGAAAGCGGAATTCCTGAGCAGTGGCGAGACGGGTTGGCCCGCAAGGACATGATCGAGAAGGCGGTGGCGGGACTGGCACCGTCGTCGCGTGCTGGCTGCTTCAACACGTAATGGCGACTGAGGCGAACGTCCTCGAAGTGCTGGCAAGCCTACGAAAGCAGGATTGTGTACATGGCCACCTCCAGTCGCCGGAACGTAGGGCGCAGCGACAGTTCGTGGCATCGTGGCGACAGGACTGCTGATCAGTCTGCATCGGCTCTGCATCCCAGATGGGAGGGGACTGGAGCTTGCACGTTCCCAAGAACCGGCTATGCTGGTCCAATGGACGTCTGGCAACTTGGTTTCTTGTGGGTGGGGTAGAATGGACGTGGGGGACATCGCCATGACCACATTGCTTGAACACGCATTCGCCAAGGCGGCGACGTTGCCGATGGCCGAACAGGACGTGCTGGCATCGCGTCTGTTGGCAGAGTTGGCAGACGAGGACGATTTTGACCGGGCAATCGCCGCGACCTCGGACAAGCTCGCAGTCCTTGCTCGCCAAGCCTTGGCCGAACATCATGCCGGTTTGACGGAGGAATTGGACCCCGACTGCCTATGAACTCTCGGATGACACGCCAGTTCCGCGAAATGCTGGCCGCCCTGCCACCGCACGTCAGGCGGCAGGCACGGGAAGCGTACCGTTTGTTTCGCGACAACCCACGGCATCCGGGGCTTCACTTCAAGCGGGTGCATGAGGATCCGCCGATCTTTTCGGCCAGGGTAGGTATCGGGTATCGAGCGGCGGGTGTCCGCGAGGGCAACACAATCGTTTGGTTTTGGATCGGCTCCCACGCCGAATACGATCGGCTGGTGGCCCAGCTGTAGGGTCCGAACCTGCGGCTGGAACATCACGGCGCTTGGGTCCAGCGGGTTGGTCAAGGCCACTCGTCGTGTCAGAACACGCTTCAATGACGGCTTCCAGGGCCTCTACGACGGTGTTTCGAGCTGGCGCGCTGGCAGACCTGTCTGGCAACTTGGTCTTTTAGGCGTTATCACCGGCATCCCAAGAGCCGCCGCCGGGTTGCTCCTCCAGTGGGATTTGCCGGTGATGATTAATGTCGTTCGTCGCGATGGGAGCATCCTCGATGCGATTGCCCGACTTCACGGACTCTGGTGAACTACCCCTCGGTGTGCATCGGGCAACGCTGCGGGAGACCCTTGCCCGATTCGCGGTCGGTGACCCGCAGCGAATCGTCGTCGGGGAACGCCTGGAACGAATCTATCACGTTGCCTCCGCAACCGGGCACTTAGCTCGTTTCGTCGTGTTCGGTTCCTTCGTGACGGACAAGCCGGCGCCGAACGACGTCGACGTGTTCCTGATCATGGACGACGCGTTCGACGGCAATACGCTGCACGGCGAAGCGGCCCTACTGTTCGATCACGCCGCTGCGGACGTCCATTTCGGGGCAAGTGTGTTTTGGGTCCGTCGCTTGGCGGCTTTCGGCGGCGAGCAAACGACGATAGAATACTGGCAGGCCAAACGCGGTGGTGGACGGCGGGGAATCATCGAGATTGTCGAGGACACGAATGATCACGAACGACCAGGAACTTGACGCGACACTGGAGCGAATTCGGCACTTCCAAGCTCAGATTCGGCACCTGCGCAAGGTAGAAACTAACGCGACGAACTACCGACTTTCGGCGTCTGGGTTCATCGCGGAGATTGACCGAATGCAGCTCGAAGTTCGCGAGTACCTCAGCTTGGCACCGTCACAAGTTCAGGCGGTCGCGTGATTGGTGCCATGGCAGCAACGAGCCAAACGGATGCCCGCGAGGCGGTCATCGCGTCTGGGATGGTGGTAGAGTCCGTGGGACCGGCCGCGCGATCCGGGGCGGCCGACACTGCCGAGTAGGAGAGGCTCCTGATGAAGGCAATCACGATCAAGCAGCCGTGGGCCTGGGCGATCGTCTTCGCTGACAAGGACGTCGAGAACCGGTCTTGGTCCACGAACTACCGAGGCCCGCTCCTCATTCACGCGGGAGCAAAGTACCGTGCCGACGCGTCACTACCGAAAGGGCGGCAAGCCCCACCTCGCGACGAACTCGACTTCAGCGCCATTCTAGGAGTGGTCGATCTGGTCGACGTGGTTGCGGGGAGCCGGTCACCCTGGTTCACGGGCCAGTACGGGTTCGTGTTGGAGAATCCCCGTGCCTTGTCGAAACCGATCCCCTGCAAGGGCAAGCTCGGGTTATGGACGCCGACGCCGGCCCAAGTCCGGCTCGTCATGGCAGGACTCAGATAGCCGCAAAGGGTATGGAGGGGCCGCTACTCGCTCGCATGACTCGGTACAGGAATCCCGGATCGACGCAATCCAC
>JAAYYU010000098.1 GCA_012515235.1 Candidatus Anammoximicrobium sp. | reverse complement strand
CTTAGCATCCTGCTTAGCATCCTGCTTAGCAGCCCCCGATCCCCCGCACGCCGGGCCATCCTGTAAGCCCGTTCACAAAAAGCGCGGGTGTCACTGACACCCGAAACCGGCTGTTTACGGGTGCTTGTGGAGGCTTACGGCTGTGAACGGTGACACCCGCCAGACCGCGAGAAATGCCGTGTTTTCCCGTGTTTTTCGGGCTTTCCGAAGTTTCTACCGCGTTGTTTTAGGGGCCCCCGCCCCCGCATCCAAAGAAAAAGTACCCGAAAGGCGGCCACACGTCGGTCTACCGCGTCATTCGCGACGCCCGACTTGCCGCCGCCAAAGCCTAGCCGAAGATGTGGACAGCAGTGGGATTCCAGTCCCGTTCAACCTCCCTGGAAGGATGTCTCATGCCTACCCGATTCACCGCGGAGAAAACCGCCGCTGCCATCGAAGCCTTAAGCCAACTCCGCGACCAGCAGGTCACGTTGGCCCGGTCCTGGGCCCAAGAACTCGAACAGGTCCCGCCCGCCTACCGGCCCAGCGCCCTCAACCTGCTGCATTACCTGGCGCTGCGGCAACTCGACCTGTGGCCGCTGCAGCGGGATTTGTCGTCCTTGGGGCTCTCGTCGCTAGGCCGGACCGAGGCGCACGCGCTGGCGGGCGTCGATGCCGTGCTGGCCGCCCTGCATAAGCTGACGGCACGGACCATGGAACGTCCCGACGGCTTCGAGTTGCCCGTGGACTTCTTCACCGGGCCACAGGCGCTAGCGGAGCATACGGAGTTCCTCCTGGGACCGGCGCCCTCCGGCCGCGAGGTTCGGATCATGGTCACCATGCCGTCGGAGGCCGCGGATTCCTACGACTTGGTCCGCGACCTCCTCTTGGCGGGCATGGACATCATGCGCATCAACAGCGCCCACGACGAGCCGGCGGCCTGGCGGAGGATGACCGAGCACCTGCGACGGGCGACTGCCGAAGTGGGCAGGCCCTGCCGCGTCCTGTTCGACCTGCAGGGACCGAAGTTGCGGACCGGACCGGTGGAGCCCGGGCCTGCGGTGGTCCATTGGAGCCCGCGACGGGGCCTGCGCGGTCAGTTGCTCCGTCCCGTCAGGGTGCGGCTGGTGCCTGCCGCTTCCCCCGGTCCACCGCTGCTCGACCAGGACGTCCTGTTGCCCGTAAACGCCCCCTGGCTGGGACAGGTGCAACCCGGCGACGATCTTCTGCTGGCCGACTGCCGCGGCATGAATCGCCGCTTGCGGGTCGTGGCGGTGGACGCTCGGGGGGTGCTGACCGAGAGCCGTTCGACGGCGTACGTCGAGTCCGGCGCGGCGGTCCACTGGCAGCCGGCGCACCCGTCCCAGGCCGCCGCAATCGATGGCACGGTCGCCGGACGGATCGGGGATCTGCCGGCTTGCGACCAGCCGCTGGTCCTGCGACAGGGCGACATCCTGGTACTGACCGGGGTGGGGCCGCCGGGCCGTCCGGCGGTCTGCTCCGCCGACGGTTTGGTCCTGACACCGGCGTGCATCCCTTGTACGCTGCCGCAGGTGTTCGCCGACGTAACTGCCGGCCAGCGCATCCTCTTCGACGACGGCAAGATCGGGGGCTTGATCGAGGAGGCGGCTGGTGATCGCCTGCGGGTCCGCATCACGAAAGCCCGTGCCGGCGGTGAGAAACTCCGGGCCGACAAGGGGATCAACCTCCCCGACAGCAGCCTGCACGCCGCGTCGCTCAGCGAGCAGGACTTGGCACAACTGGATTTCGCCGTCGCCTGTGCGGACATGGTCGGCCTGTCGTTCGTGCGATCGCCCGAAGATGTGCTCAATCTGGAGCGCGAACTGGACCGCCGCAACGGAGCCCATTTGGGCATCGTCCTGAAGGTCGAGACGCGAGCGGCCTTTGAACAGCTGCCGAACCTGTTGCTGACCGCGCTGCGGTCCCCGCCGGTCGGTGTGATGGTGGCCCGCGGGGACCTGGCGGTTGAGCTGGGTTTCGAGCGGCTGGCCGAAGTGCAGGAGCAGATCCTGTGGCTGTGCGAAGCGGCGCACGTACCGGTGATCTGGGCCACGCAGGTGCTGGAGTCGCTGGCCAAGAAGGGCCTGCCCTCGCGGGCCGAGGTGACCGACGCGGCCATGAGCGGCCGCGCCGAGTGCGTCATGCTCAACAAGGGCCCGCACGTGCTGAACGCTGTGCGGTTCTTGGACAACGTGATGACCCGCATGCAGACCCACCAGACCAAGAAGCGGGCCATGCTGCGGAAGCTGTCGGTGTCCGACCGCATTGTCGATACCCACCCTGGGGCGTAGCCTGGCTGCGATCCGGCAGCCGGATGCCCACGCGATCGGCCCCGCCTGTGAGCGTCAGCTATCTGGCCTCGATCCGGCAGGTACTGGCCCACATGGATCGCGACGAAGCCGCCCCGCCGAGTAGCTTGTCGGACGCATTGATCGACAAGCTATTGGGACATCCGGCCGGCACCGCCTGTGAGCGTCAGCCGCCTGGCCGCGATCCGGGGCTGGTGACGGAAACGCTGCGGGCCGTACGGGCGGAGGTCGAGGTGGGGATCGCCCAACTGGAGCAGGAACGCGTGAAGCTTCGCCGGCAGATGGGTCGGGACCACGGGGAGTTGACACGTCTGGCCAAGTCGCGGTGCAAGGAACGGACGTCCCGCATGGCCGACGCCAACGAACGCATTGGCGTGGCCGAGCGCCGACCTTCGGAAACCCGGGATGAGCTGGGCGGCCTGCAACGCGAGGTGGTGAGCGACGACGAGGTCGCGGCCGCACTGGCAGCTTTCGACGGTGTCTGGGACGCCCTGAAGCCCCGCGAACAGGAACGCGTGCTTGATTTGCTCATTGAGTCCGTGGGCTTCGACGGCGCCGCTGGCGACCTGGCGATCACGTTCCGGCCGGCGGGGATCAAGACGCTGGCGGAGGAGGCTGCATGATTGGGTTGACAGTACATCGTACGTTTCACGTCCGAAACGACGGGCGCTGTGGTGCGCCGGTGATGCGCGAAGGCCGGGCGTCCGTCGTGGGCGAGCGGGTCCCGCGTGTGGCCAAGCTGATGGCTTTGGCGATCCGGTTCGACCGATTGATCCGGGACGGGGTGGTCAAAGATCAGGCGGAACTGGCCAAGCTGGGGCACGTGACGCGGGCGAGGCTGACGCAGATCATGGCGTTCCTGAATTTGGCGCCGGACATTCAGGAGGCGATCTTGACGATGGGGCCGACTGAGAGTGGCCGCGATCTGGTGAAGGAGCGGGATCTGCGGCCGATTGCGGCGGAGGTGGGCTGGGGGAGGCAGCGGGAGATGTGGGCGGAGGTGGAAAGGGTATGAGGGGGGCGCGATCTTCTGTAACGGCCGTTCGGTTCCCACGTTGTTCCCACAGTTCGCCCACGTTGGGTCACGTCGCGTCCGCACGCCGATCTGGCCCCAGGGGGCCAACAGCCGCAGAGGACGCGACAGACGCGAAGCGTCGCGGCCGTTTCGGGGCGTCCCGGCGATTGCGGCTCACGTCCCACAAGTAGCGATTGCGTTCTCACTCTCCCCTGACTTGCCGGAAGGCGCGTTCAAGATGGGCCTTGATCTCAGCGGCACTTTGCAGTCGTTTTCCCGGATCGGACGCGAGCGTCTTGTCGATCACGTGCGCCACCGGCTTCGGGACTTGAGGGTTGCGCTCGCGAAGTGGCACGGATTCCGAGTGCAGGACGGCCGCCAACGCATCCCGGCCTGTAAAGTCGCGGGGAAACTGCCCTGACAGCATGAGATAGAACACGGCCGCCACGCTCCACAGGTCACTCACGGGACGTACCTCGCGGAAATCGACGACGCGTTCGCGGGGCAGGAAATGGTAGTTGACCGGAACGTGCCCGGTGGCCGTCATGCCGGAGCAACCGGCTTGTTCCAGGATGCGAGCCAGGCCGAAGTCCGCGATGCGAGCCGTTCGTTTACCGCCCTGACGATGCAGAAGAACGTTCTGCGGTTTCAGGTCGCCATGCACCAGCCCTTGGCGATGGGCACCGTCCAAGCCGTCCAGGCACTGGAACATCAGCGGGCGCGCTTGGCCAAGCGTCAGCTTGCCGCCCTGATCTGCGAGCCATTGATCCAGACTGCCGCCGTCACAGAATTCCATTACGAAGTAAAACGACCGGCGCAGCGTTCCCAGTTCCAGCAAGGTCACGATGTTCGCATGGCGAAGTTGCTGGAACTGCTGCATTTCCTCCAGCACGCGGCGGCGTTCTGCGGCGCCGATCTCGACCTTCGGCTGGACGATCTTCACGGCCACCGTCCGCCCATCCTCCCGGCACTCCGCTTGGTAGACGGTGCCCAACGCGCCCTTGCCGATTTCTGCGCCGACGGCCAATTGATCGATCAGCCGCCGGGGCGTGTCGACCGGCGCGGCGGGCTGGGCAGCGGGTTGCGCGGGAGCTACATGGGCGCTGGGCGGAGGCGGCGCTCCTTCGACGCGCAGGAGGATGACCGAACGCCCCGCGGTGATCTGATCGCCATGTTTCAGTTCCACTTCGGGACCGCCCTCAGCGTCCCCCACCGCCGCCTTTCCCTTGTCGGTCGCCCGACCGCCGTACTTGACCCCATTGACGTACGTCCCATTACGGCTGCCCAACTCGCGCAGCCGCGCGTGCGGCGGGACGACCTCCAGCAGGAACTGATGCCGCGAAATGCGGCGATCGTCCGCCAGGCGTAGGTGGCAGTCGGCGCCGCGGCCGACGAGCAAGGTGTCATGCCGGTCCAGGCAAAACGTTTGGCCCTGGAGCGGGCCGGCTACGACTTCCAGCACCACCCGCGCGGCCGGCTTCTCGGCCGGCGGGGCTGCCTCCGGAACGGCACCCTGCCAGGGCAGGCCGGGTGCCGCTTCCCGCGCCGGCCTTCCGCGTCCGGACTCGGCGGCGACCAAGTCCGTCAGCGGCGGGACGCCGTCCAGGCTGCCGCGGGCGAACGAAAACAACTGGGCGGCCAGCGTCCGGACCTCCGCCTCCGGCGAGTCCATCAGGGCGTGGTACAGGGCCGACTGTTCTCGATCCGCGAAGTCCTCGCTGCGGAACAGCAGCTTGTCGTAACCCGGCTGTTCCACGAATTGGGCCCACAGCGACGTGTCGGCCGCCAAGGCTCGCAAAGCGACGTAGATCAACAAGGCCGAGAAGTTGTCCAGGCCGGCCGCGAGCAACGTCGATTCGTCGCGCTGCGGATGTTGGTAAGGCCGGAGGCCTGTTTCCAGGTTCCGCCGCCCGGCCAGCGCCGGCACACACATGCCGTCGTAATCGACCAGTTTCAAGCGTCCTGCGGGGGTCACCAGGACATTGGCGTGCTGCAGGTCGCCGTGTGCGATTTCGGCTGCGCTCAGTGCCGCGATCAAGTTCAGCCAATGCCGCGCCCCCTTGGCCAACGACGGCCCCTTGCCCTTGCGGCACTTGGTTCGAGCCCACGCCCACAGCGTCGTGCCCTCGACCCAGTCCATCACGACCAGCGGATACCACTTGCCGTCGCTCGCCGAGCGGATGGCCGCGTCCCGGTACTCGAAATCGATCAGGCATTCCGGCGCGTGGGATTTCAGATGGGCGCTAATGTGTTCGTAATGCTCCCGCCGCTCGCGAGACTCGGAGGTGAACGCACGAATCGCCCAGGCCTTTCCTTGGGTGTCAATCCCTTTGAAAACCACTGCAAACGAACCCGACCAGACCCGCGGCTGGTTCAGCCGGTTGCGTTCGATGCGGCAACCCTGCAGCACCGGATCGCGAAAAGCCAGGCGCGGATGCTGGACGATGGCACTGAAGTCGGTAGCCAAGGGCCAAGGCATGGCAGGAGGACACCCCGTGGAAGACTGTCGGCGAATCTTGAGAACCGTCTAGTTTTCCCATCGCGACGCGCAACTTGCAACCCGTGGACCTTTGGAGTGCGGTGATTCATCACCGCCTTTTCCTTCGGTCGGCGTCAGTTCCGCATGCAGGCTTGGAACGAAAAAGAAAGCGGTGATGAATCACCGCACTCTAAAGCGAGTCGCCACTCGCTTGCGTCTGAATCGCTGCTCGGCGTCAGAATCGGTTCCATTCTTCTTGCGGGGCCGGTAGAATGGGAGCGGCTTGCCCACTGAGACGCGAGACAGATTCTGCGACGGGAGGTTTTTGCGATGACCGTGCCGCCTCAGGTTTCCGACGATGCGCTTTCCGTTTCGGCCTTGTTGGCGATCGACAAGATCTGCCGGCAGTTTGAGGCAGAGCTGAAGGCCGGGAACCCACCCCCAATTGATGCCTACTTGGGCGATACACCCGAACCGCAACGCGGCCAACTGCGGCGCGAATTGGAGACGATTCAACGGGAACACGGGAAAAAAACGGGCCACCACGCCACGCTCGCTCAGTTCGTGCAGAATCTGGTCGCGTCGGGGCTGATGACCGAGGATCAGGTGCAGACGGTCCTCGACGAGCAACCTCCGAACCAGCAGCCGCAGACCGGTGACGAATTGGCCGAACTGCTGCACCGCCAAGGCCGCTTGACGCGTTTCCAGGCCCGGGCCGTGTATCAAGGCAAGACGCGAGGGCTGGTCCTGGGCAACTATGTGATCCTGGACAAGCTGGGCCGCGGCGGCATGGGGCAGGTGTTCAAGGCTTATCATCGCCGCATGGAACGCGTGGTGGCGTTGAAGATGCTGCCCGCCGCAATGGCTCGCATGCCCGAAGCCGTGAAACGCT
>JAAYYU010000097.1 GCA_012515235.1 Candidatus Anammoximicrobium sp. | reverse complement strand
TTTCAGTTGCTTCTTGAACCGTGTCCGGAATTTGCAGATCGTGGAGTGGTCGATCGTCCGCCCTTCCGTGAGCCACATGAAATCGACATTGTGCCCGGTCATGTATTCCAGCACCCGGCTGGAACGGTGCCCGCGGACCTCCTGATCTCTTCTTACCGGCCGTTGCGAGCAGTATACCAAATACGTATTTTGATGTAACTACAATTACCATAAATAAGTATAAATTAAATCGACAGCCCGCTTGCGCGGATGGCCTGGGTTTTGATAACGTAGGAATCGTTCTGCGACATGGTTCCGTCCCTGCAAAGAAGGCGTTTTCCGTAACAGCACAACGGGCGAAGAAAGGGCCAGGGTAGCCAGCTTCCGGGAATTGGTAAACAGACCCCCGAAAAATCCGGAAGCTGCCCGGCGGCGGCCGGTCGCGGCGCGGGCCAAGAGGACGCGAAAGACGCGGCCGCGGCCGACTCCTTCCCCTTGACTCCGCAGTTCCCCCTGGTACACTCGCAGGGGTCCGTCAAGTTGGATTTTCGTAATAAGTCGGGGAAGGGCAGAGACGCCGACGTGGCCGCGCCCTTTCATCGACTGCAGGATAGAAAGACGCCGCCATGATCGTATCGACCAAGGAGTTGTTCAAGCATGCCTACGGCAAGTATGCCTTGGGCGCCTACAACATCAACAATCTGGAACAGACCATGGGCCTGTTCAACGGCTGCATGGACAGCCGCGCCCCCTTCATCATCCAGCTCTCCAAGGGCGCCCGCTCGTACACGCACAAGAAGATGCTCGAAGCCATGATCAAGACGGCCAACGAGATCTTCCCGGATGCCATCTTCGCCGTCCACCTGGACCACGGCGACGAAGCGACCTGCATGGACTGCATCAACAGCGGTTTCTACAGCTCCGTGATGATCGACGCCAGCGCCGAACCCTACGAGACGAACGTCGCGATCACCAAGCGCGTGGTCGACGCGGCGCATGCCAAGGGCATTGTGGTCGAGGCCGAATTGGGCAAACTGGGCGGTGTCGAGGAACACGTGTCGGTGGCCGAAGCGGATGCCAAGCTGACCGATCCCGCCCAGGCCGAGGATTTTGTCCATCGCACGGGCTGCGACAGCCTCGCGTGCGCCATCGGCACGAGCCACGGCGCGTTCAAGTTCAGCGGCAAGCAGGGCCTGCACTTTGACGTCATCGAGGAAATCGCCCGCCGCCTGCCTGGCTTTCCGTTGGTCATGCACGGCTCCAGTTCCGTGCCCGAAGACGAGGTGCGGCGCGTGAACTTCTTCGGCGGCAGGCTAAAGGATGCGAAAGGCGTGAGCGAAAAGGACATCACCAAGGCCGGCACGATGGGCGTGACCAAAGTGAACATCGACACCGACGGCCGCCTGGTGTGGTGCCGCGTGCATCGCGAACAGTTTGCGTTGTACCCGGAGAACTTTGACCTGCGGCCACCGGGAAAGGTCTTCATGGCCGAGTACGCCCGCTACATCGCCGGCAAGAACAAGGTTCTGGGTAGCGCCGGCAAACTTGACGACGTGCGCAAGGTTCTGCGGTAGCCTGCAACCTTGTGCCGTTTCCCGTTGCTGACTTCCGCAACTTAAACAGGGGGTAAGGTGCTTCAGGATTCCAGAGTGTCGGGGAAAGGACCGTCCCCGCCGAACAGCTTGCTTGCCGGGCACTCTTGAACTTGGCAGCACCTGACCCTCGCCGTCAGGTCAGACGCGAGGAAGCAACGAATTGGAAACGGAACTTGGTTGCATCGTGTGAAGAAGGCGGAGGCGGTCTGCACGCGGCTTGAGGCATCGCTGCTCGCTGAATCGCGGGCGTTTCACCGAGGAATCCGGCAACTGGCGTCCTGGTCTGGGGCGGGGCAGCAGCGGCCGGGTTGTGTGGCGAGGGGCAGGGTCTCCGACTCGCCCTAAGCGGGAATTTCAGGCTTCCAGAGATGGGCGCGCCGCGGACAGGCAGTCGCACCTGGACGTCACCTCGAACGAGGCGTCAACGCCGCTTGTCCGGTGCTCGAACCCCTCTCAACTCCCAATTGGCTTCGGCCTTCTGGCGATCGACAACCCGAGCGATGGTCAGCAGGAACGGGACGGTCTGCAGCTGGCCGTCCGCTGGCTGATCCAAGGCATACCGCAGGTTCGCGACGTCCCTCTTGATTCCCGCGTAGGACTCGTCCTGCACGTCTTCACACGCCAGAAATCGCACCTGGCCCTGTTGGCCGGCTGCGACGATCTGACTCAACGGCGCTGCGGCGTAGAAGCTGTCCAGGTCCGACACCGGCTCGTGCGTGTTCTTGTAGTATTCCTCGAGGTTCGCGCCGGGGGCCTGGCGTTCCTGCCGCGACAAGTGCAGTTGGTGGGCTTCCCGCAGGTTTCCTGCGCGAACCAGTTGCAGCCACTGGTCCGCCAGCTGCTGGGCGTCGCGGCAGATCACCCGCTCGCGGACGGTGCGCCACGTGATGCCCCAGGTGCCGCAAAGCAAACTGAGGAGCAGGGCCACCAGGGCCGCTTTGCGTCCTAGTGGCGGCCGTTCGGCTCGGGCGATGGACCACAGGGCGGCGATCGCCAGGGCCGCGGCGGCCACAGCCACGCAGACCATCAGCGTGCTGAACACCGCGGCGACGCCGACGAGGGCCAGCAGGAGAGAGATCACCGCCAAGCGGCTCACCGGGAGATACTCGGTGGCCATTTCGTTTTCGGGAGCGGGGCTCCGCAGTTCGAGCCGTTCCTGGGGTTCCTGAGACATGGTGGAGTTGTCCTGGCGCTATTTCAGCACGCGTTGCAGTTCGGTTAACGAAGTCAATCCCTGGGCGACCAGCAGGATGCCTTCTTCCTGCAGGCCGCGGTGGCCGGCGGCGCGGGCGAGTTGGCGGATGACTTCGAGTTTCGGTTGTTTGACCAGGGCCTCGCGGATTTGGTCGTTGACCTCCAGCAGTTCAAAGACCCCCGTGCGTCCGCGATAGCCGATGCCGTGGCACAAGGGGCCCTCTTGTTCGCACAGGGGGCAGGCGGTGGGCGGCAGCTTTGCCTTCCGTTTTCGTTCCGCCTTCTGTTCTTCCGGGGTCGCCGGCGGCGGGGGGGGCGTCCATTCCTTGTACAGGACCTTGACCCGTCCCTGCGGAATCCCCAGCTTGTTCAACAACTGCAGGGGCGGCGTGTACGGCTGTTTGCAGGTGTCGTTCAGTTTCCGCACGAGGCGGACGGACAACACGGCGCGGATCGCCTTGGCGAAGTCCTTGGCCGAGGCTTTCAGCAGCAGCACGCGGAGCAGTGCTTCGCAGGCGTCCTGGGCGCGCACGCCCGCGATCACCAGCTTGCCTTCGCGCGGATCGTTGGCGTACTCGCACAGCTTGTTGACCGTGGCGGCGTTGCAAAGGTCCGAAAAGACGATCACCTCCGGTTGCGTGAGCATCAGCTTGGGCAGCATCGTGTCCGGCGTCTCGCCGGCCGCGCCGTCAAAGGTGGTGATGTTGATGTTTTCGACGTCCGTCTCGTGCTTGCCCTTGTCTTCGACGCCCAGAAAGTCGCGGAGCATCCGGTCGGTGCTCCGCAAGCACACGTTCCAGGTGGTCGTGAAGCCGTGGGCGGGCGGGGCGGAAATCAGCACGATGCCCTGCGGGGCGCGCATGTGCTCCAGCAGTTTCAGCTGCATCTGCTCCCGCATGCCCAGTTCGTCCAGCGCCTTGAAATCCTTGCGTTTCTTCGGGGCCAGTTCGATGATCACGCGTTCGCCGGTCTTGACGCCCTGGCAAGTAACCGCGCCGACGAACTTGGCCTTGGTCTGCTCGTGCTCGATCTGGAACTTGCCCTCCTGGCGGGCCCGCCGTTCTTCGACCTTCATTCCGGTCAGGGTTTTCAGCACCGCCAACATGCCGTCGCCGGTGGCCCGGTCCCGCGGGTCGATGGTGTGCCAGAGACCGTCGATCATGTACTGGGCGGCGACCGCGTCGCGGGTATAGTCCAGCATGACCCGGTCGGCCCGTTTGATCAGCGCGTCGTACAGCATTTCCTTAAAGGGCACGATCTGCTCGATCTGCCGGGCGGCGATTTCGCGGCGTTGATTCTCGGGGCCGTCTCCGCCGACGGCGTTCAACTCGATCGGCGGCCCGGCGACTTCCTTCTTCTTGCTTTTGAAAAAGATCATGCTTGAGATCCTCCAATACTTGCTTCGCAGATCGAAACACGAGGGCCGCCGCGAAGTGCGGGAGCCGGACCGCGGAACGGTTACAACATGGCCGAAGCCTTGGCTTCGATGCCCTTGATGGCCATTTTCAAGGCATCCGGGTTGGGCGCCACGGCGAAGGCGGTCGGCCGATCGATCAACTCCTGGTCCAGCAAGTTCTTCAGACTCATCGTGAAGTCCTGCATGCCGTCTTCGGCGCCGATCCGGATGGCGTCGGGCAGCTTGTGATCTTCGCCTTCCAGCACCAGTTTCTGGACCATGGTCGTAAAGAACATGATTTCCACGGTCGGCACGCGGGGGACGCCGGGCTTGATCGACTTCAACAGCTTCTGGGCGACGATTCCCCGCATGTTGAACGCAATCGCACTGCGGATGGCGCCGTGCAACTGTTCCGGGAACAAGTCCAGAATTCGGCCGATCGTTGAAGACGCGCTGGAGGCGTGGATCGTGCCGAACACCAAGTGCCCTGTCTCGGCGGCGTGGATGGCGGTCATGAACGTTTCCTCGTCCCGCATTTCGCCCACCAGCATGATGTCGGGGTCTTCACGCACGGCGTGCTTCATGCCGATCTGGAAGTCCTTGACATCCATGCCGATCTCGCGCTGGTTGATCAAGGCCTTGTCTTCCGTAAACACGAACTCAATCGGGTCCTCCAGCGTCAGGATGTGGACCCGTTCCCGTTCGTTGATGTAGTTCAGCATCGAGGCGATGGTGGTGCTCTTGCCCGACCCGGTCACGCCCGCCAACAGGACCATGCCCTGGTCGTAGTTGCACAGGTTTTCGATCGAATCCGGCAGGAACAGGCCGTTGAAGTTGGGGATCTTGTTGTTGACGCGGCGGGCGACCAGCCCCATGTGCCCCAATTGCCGCAGCAGGTTGACGCGGAACCGCCAGATGATGCCGTCCACGTCACAGGTGTGGGCAAAATCAGCGCCGCCGTCCTCCTCGTAAATCCGCCGGTTGCGCTCGTTCATCATCGGTACCAGCAGCCGGGTCATTTCCTCGTCGTCGATCGGCGGCCGATTCAACGGTCGCAACTCGTTGCGGACGCGGACCATCGGCGGCCGGCCGACCTTCATGTGCAAATCGCTGCCTTCCAGCTTGACCAAGGCCCGGAAGTACTTGTCGACCTCCAAGTCGCGGTGGCGTTGCAGGAAACGTTCGATGTCCGGATCGTCGCCCGACGAGGTCGGGGTCGGAACTCCCAAGTGTTCTGCGTGTGCAGTAGACATGTGCGCAGATCCTGTCTGATCAAAGTTACGTAAATCGCACCGGGATGCCCCGGGAGGCCATCAGCCGTTTGGTTTCCTCGATCGTGAACTCGCCGAAATGGAAAATACTGGCCGCCAGCGCCGCGTCGGCACGGCCGATCAAGACCGCGTCGGCCAGGTGCTCCGGCCGGCCCGCTCCGCCGCTGGCGACCACCGGGATCGATACCGCGTCGCTCACGGCGGCCGTCAGTTCCAAATCATAACCATCTTTTGTTCCATCGCGATCCATGCTCGTCAAGACAATCTCGCCGGCGCCCAACTGCTCGACCTGCCGCGCCCAGGCGACGGCCTCCAGTCCCGTGGGAATGCGCCCGCCATGGACGTGGACCTCCCACGCCTCGCGCCCGTGGCGACGCACCCGCTTGGGGTCGATGTTGACCACGATGCACTGGCTGCCGAATCGCTGGGCCGCTTGCCTGACGAAATCCGGATGGCGGCAGGCGGCCGAATTGATCGAGACCTTGTCCGAGCCGGCATTCAGCAGCGCCCGAACGTCCTCGATCGTGCGGATCCCGCCGCCGACGGTCAGCGGCATGAACACCTGCTCCGCCGTCCGCCGTACGACGTCGATCATGATGTCGCGGTCCTCGTGGCTAGCGGTGATGTCCAGGAACACCAACTCGTCGGCCCCCTCCTGCTCGTACCGGGCAGCGACCTCCACGGGGTCGCCAGCGTCACGCAGGTTCAGGAAATTGGTTCCTTTCACCACGCGGCCGCGGTCGACATCGAGACAGGGGATGACGCGTTTTGCCAACATCGGACGACGCAACTCTCTCTTAGGTCCGAAAAACCCGGCTTGTCGCAACCGGTCGGATTTCCGGACGGCGGAACGACGCTCAGGCTCGGACAACGCTGGATTCCGGGGCGGCCAGAGGCGCGGGAAACAAACCCCCCGGAACGGAAACGCCGGGACGTTCGCTGCGTTCGGCCCCAGCCGCTCTCGCGCAAACCCCAACTCGTCGCGGGCTCAAAGCCCTAGTAGCGTAATTGATAACCGGCCCGCCGGTCAACCAGCGTCTGCTTTGGTACGACCAGAAAGCCCCCCGCAAGAGCAGCCAAACCCAAAATGTGCCGCGGTCAGGCGGAATGAAGACGGACGGTTTTTCGACCATCCCGTTTTGCATCACAGCCGGCACCAATCCGCAAAACCCAAATCGACCCCACGGCTTTGCCGCCCGCACAAGCCGCGCGGGGCAATCCCCTGATGCCCCACGCGGAAATCATCCGAAATCAAGGGAAAACTGGCCAAGGCCTCCAACCGGGGAACCCCCGTTATGTCCCTCAAACTGCGCCCAAAACTCAAGGTTGTCAAACCCAAACTCCAGGGCGATGCCGCCGTCCGCTGGTCGGCCGCGTTTGTCGACTATCTGCGCAGCGAGTGCCACTTGGCGGACAACACGGTTCAAGCTTACCAGCGGGATATCCGGCGGTTCCAACAGTGGCTGGCAAACGTCGGAACGGCGATTCCACAACTAGGGATTCGCGAGCTGTCCGATTTCGTCGGCTGGCTGCACCAACATGAGCTGGCGCCGTCCAGCATCGCCAGGCATATCGTCGGGTTGCGGATGTTCTTCCGGTACCTGCAACTGGAAGGCATCCTGCAGCGGAATCTGGCCGAGTTGCTGGGCAGTCAGAAGCTGTGGCAGCGAGTGCCGGAGGTGCTGTCCCCGGGCATGGTGCAGAAGTTTCTTGAAGCGCCGAACCGGTTCGATTCGTTTTGGAGGCGGGATCGGGCGCTGCTGGAGTTGCTGTACGCCACCGGGTGCCGGGCATCCGAGTTGTCGCATCTGCGGCTTGAGGATGTGCATTTGGCAGAAGGCTACTGCATGTGCCACGGCAAGGGGAACAAGCAGCGTCTGACGCCTCTCGGCCGGGCCGCCAAGGAAGCCTTGCAGGACTACCTGGAACACGAACGTCCCAGGCTGGCGGCGACCGCCCCAGTTCCGCCCCCCTGGCTGCTCTTGTCCCGCCGCGGCCGCCGGTTGCGACGGGAAGCGATCTGGGAGTTGGTCAAGAAGTATGCCGTCCGCGCGGGCGTGCCGCCGACGATCAGCCCCCACACGCTTCGCCACAGCTTCGCGACGCATCTGTTGGCCGGCGGCGCCGACCTGCGCCAAGTGCAAGAGATGCTCGGCCACGCCAGCATCCAGACCACGCAAATCTACACCCACGTGGACCAGTCGCGTCTGAAGAAGGTCCACCGGCAATTCCATCCGCGGGCGTAGCCGCCTGTTGAAAAAGGGGGACCGGCATCTCGCGGCGGTCGTTGTTGTTTGGTTTTCTCCGGCGCGGCTCGGAGCCAGTCCCTCTTTTTCAACAGGCTGGCCGGCGCCGACGACGCGCTGGCCGGGATCGAGCCTGAACCTCGGGCAGGCTTCTCCCGCGGACTCGGCAGCGTGTGCCGAGCCCGTCTGGTGCCGTGTCCGCCAAACCATGCTGTTGCTGAGCGAGCGGGACTGCGTTCACGCTGCGGCCAGCGCCTTGTCGGCCGCTTCGCGGATGTACGCCTCGGCGGCGTCCTGGCGGGTGTCGCGCAAGTGCTGGTAGATCCGGCGGGCCTCCGCCTTCTTGCCGGCCGCGGCCAGCTTTTCGGCCAATACCAGGCAGTGTTTGGCGGCCTGAATCCGCTCCCAGCCGGGCGGGGCGTCGGCGGCCTTGAGCAACAGGTCGAGCGCCCCGGCGTCGCCCAGTCTGGCGAGTCCCGCGCCGGCCGCGATGCGAATTTCGCGGTCTTCGTCCTGCATCGCCTGCCGAAAAGCCTCGGCCGCGCCCGCGTCGGCCAGCGCGGCCAGACTGTGCAGGATGGTCAGCCGGCAGCGGCCCTTGGCCTTGGGCAGAGCCGAGCGCAGTTGCTCGCCCGCGCCGTCTCGGATCGCCACCAGGGCCATCGCAGCCGGATCGGACAGGGGTTCGTCAGTCAGCAGTTTGCCCAGCGCCTCGACCGACTCGCGGCGGCCGGCCCATTGCAGCGTCTGGCACAGGAAGCTCTTGACGTCCGGCGTGTAGTTGCCGGACAGCGCTTCGCACAGCACTTTACACAACGCCCGGCGGCCGTTTTCGTCTTTGACGATCAGCGTGTGGTTGGCCAGACAGTGCAAGGCGTAATGCGGTTTGACATCCTGATCGCTGCCCGGTTCGCCGAGCATCTCGACCAGTCCGCGGACGTCGTCGCGGCCGCCCTGATGGATCGCCGCAATCGCTTTTTCGATCTTCTCCTTGTCGATGTTTTCCGTGTACATTCCCCGGCCGTCGGGATCGGGCATCTGCGCGACCAGGGCCTGAAGTTTTTCCGAGACTGCCATAGCGAGAGTTCCTTTCCATGTCATCGAGCGGGTCGATGTTGAGTTTTCAAACTGCAAACTCCGAAATTCGAAACAAAGCCAGAATCGCAACTTCCCAATCCGAAGTCCCCCGCCCCGTTACAGTCGCCACGGGGCTCGCAGCGGCGGGTTGACCAGGCGGTTGGCTTCTTCGTCGCCGACGATTTGTTCGGTGACGGGGTCGAATTTCAGCGGCCGACCGCAGCGGAACGCCACGTTAGCCAGGTGGTAGATCGTGGCTACGCGGTGCGAGCGTTCCGCGTTGCCGCCGGTTGGCGACCGCGTGCGGATTGCTTCTTCGAAGAAGGGCAGCTGCACGGGATCGGGCAGGGCGTCCAGTTTCTTCCGATCTTCCTCGCTCAGCAGGCTCAGCAGTTCGGTTTCGCCCAGATTCTTATGCTGGCGCCGGCTGTACCGCTCGCCCCATTCGGCGCTTTCCAGCACCAGGGTAAAGCCGTCGGCGTATTTCAATTCACACCAGCCCCACATGCCGCAGCACTCGGGATGCGCCGGCGGGGCGTAGGGGGTGATCTCCACGGGAGACGTCAGATCGCGGCCGTACTGGTAGGCCACCGCGTGCAGATGGTGGTGGGCCATGTCGGCCAAGCCGCCGCCTTCGTGGTCCCAGTAGCCGCGGTGCGTGCCGCCGACTCGGTGCCGGTTGAAGGGCCGCAGGGGGGCCGGGCCGCAGTACATGTCCCAGTCCAGGTTGGCGGGCACGTCCGCAGCCGGGTACTTCACCATGCCGCTCCACTGCGCGACCTTGAACCCGCCGGGTCGGACGAGCACCGAGTCGCACTTCTTCAACAGCCCGCTCTCGAAGATCTTGCGGATCTTGTTGGGACTGTAGCCTCCCTTGCGTTCGACCTGGAAGACTCGGCCGAAACGTCTTTCGGCTTCGGCCACGGCGCGGCCTTCGGAAATGAACCGCGTCATCGGTTTTTCGCACACCACGTCCTTGCCGGCTTCCATGGCGGCGATGGAGATCAGGGCGTGCCAGCCGGGATGCGTGGCGACGGCGACGACTTGGATGTCCTGCCGTTCCAGCAACAGGCGGTAGTCGGTGTAGTACTCCTTGTTGTCACAGCGGTCTTTGAACTTGACGTCGCACGAGGCCAGTCGGCGGACGTTGGGGCCCAAGCACTTGAACGTTCCGGGGCCTCGCCCGCCGCAGCCGATCAAGGCCCCGCCGATCTGGTCGCTGGGCGGCGTTTCGCCCCTTCCCAGGACATTTCGCGGCACAATGGTAAAGGCCGCGAGCCCGGCCACCGAGCCTTGCACGAACCGCCGGCGACTCAGCCCCGCTTTCGGCTTCTTCATGATTTCTCCTCCTCAAGGGTTCTGTGGGCGAAGCCGAGCCGCGCGTTGTCCGGACCGCCAAGTCCGGCCGGCGCGTCCCGAGCTGCCGCCCGCCGCGTCGAACTGCGGCGGCCCGGCCGGATCCAGCGCCGCCGGGCCGCAGCGCACAGCGGGCATTCTAGCGGCTGGGAAACGGCGGTGAGAATCAGGGGCAGGAACTGCGCGGGAAAAAGCGGGCGGCCGGAGACGCTCCAAGCGGGAGCCCGGCTCAGAAACTGCCGGCCCCGACTTCGGCGTTGTAGTCGTCGAATTCCTGCAGCCGTTCCGGGGCCAGATTCTGGAAGCGGGTGTATTTCTTCTCCCAGCGCAGCTCGACTTCGCCCACCGGGCCGTTCCGCTGTTTGGCGATGATGATCTCGGCCAGACCCTCCTGCTCCTTCTGTTCTTCACCGCGCAGATAGTATTCTTCGCGGTGGACGAACATCACGACGTCGGCGTCCTGCTCGATGGCCCCCGATTCGCGGAGGTGGCTGAGTCGCGGGCGATGATCGCGAGTGTCTTCCGCCTGGCGGTTCAACTGGGCCAGGCACAACACGGGCACTTGGGCCTCGCGCGCCAGTCCCTTCAGACGCCGCGCGATGCGGGCCACTTGTTCCTGGCGGGAATCGTTCGGATTGTCGGGTTCGATCAGCTGCAGGTAATCGACGGCGATCAGCCCCAAGGCGCCCTCGCGGCGCTTGATCCGCCGCGCGGCGGCGGCGATTTCGCTGACCGTGCGGGACGGCGAGTCGTCCACGAACAGCGGCGCTTGGCTGATTTCACCCGCCTTCTCGACCAACCGCAGCTTGTCGGTATTGGACAACGTCCCGTTGCGGAGCCGATGGCCGTCCACCTGGGCGGCCGAGCAGAGCAGGCGGTCGGCCAGTTCGATGGAGGCCATTTCCAGGCTCACAAACAGCGTGGGCCGGCGCAGTTCCACCGCCACGTACTCGGCGATGTTCATGGCGAAGGCCGTCTTGCCCATGCTCGGACGGGCGGCCAGGATCACCAGTTCCGAGTTGTGCAGCCCGCCCGTCAACCGGTCCAGTTCGGTGAAACCGGTATCGACCGCGTCCTGCGTCTGCTCGCCACGCATCCGGGCGTCCAGGCGGTCCATGGCTTGGTGCAGAATGTCCCGGATGGCGCTGACGGACGAGGCGGAGCGGTGGTCCAGGATCGAGAAGATCTTCTGCTCCGCCTCGCTTACCAGATGCCGGGCCTCGTGCTGCTCTTCATAGGCTTGGCGCAGGATCTCGGTGCTGGCGTTGATCAGCGAGCGGAGCGTGGATTTTTCGCGGACGATGCCGGCGTAGTAGCGGGCGTGAGCGGCGTTCGGCACCGCCTGGCTGATCTTGTACAGGTAGGCCGCGCCGCCAATGGTCTCGTAGTGGCCGGATTTCTTCAGCCGATCGACGAGCAGCGTGACGTCGATCTTTCCGCCCGCGTCGTGCATCGCCTGCATGTGGGTGAACAGGCAGCGGTTGGCTTCCTCGAAAAAGTCGTCGGGGCGCAGGACCAGCGACACTTCGTCGCAGGCCTCGGGCAACAGCAGGACGCTGCCCAACACGCCCTGTTCCGCATCCAGGTCGTAGGGCAGCCGGCGATCGAGGAGTTCCGAGGAGTTTTCGCGGCCCGCCATCAGCATCCCCTCCGTGAAAGAAAAAGACCTGCGGAACGGCGTCGTCTGCAGGTCTTGTCGGGTTTCCAAGTGCCGCGGGCCCGGCGCTACTTTTTGATCTGCGCGTCCTCGAGGGCCGTGGGCACCACCCACACCTTGAGTTCGGTTTCGATGTCCTGGTGCAGATGCACCTTGACCGTGTAGAGGCCAAGTTCCTTCAGGGGGCCTTCCAGCCGGATCTGGTTGACGGCCAGCGTGAGCTCGTTCTGCTTCAGGGCGGCAACGATCTCCGGGGCGCCCACGCTGCCGTACAGGTGGCCTTCGTCGTTCGCGTTGGCTTCGATCGTGACGCTCTGTTTGCTCAGCAATTCCGCCAAGCCGCGCAGGTCCGCCAACCGCGAGCGTTCGATTTCCAGCAGCCGCGCCTTGTGCTTGTCCACCATCCGCTTGTGATGATCGGTGGCGATCGTAGCCAGCCCTTGCGGCAGCAGGTAGTTGTTGGCATAGCCGGGCCTGACTTCGACCACGTCGCCCTGCCGGCCCAAATCCTGGACCGACTGGATGAGCAGCAACCGAATCCCCTTGTTTTGTCCTTTCGGCAACCGCTTGTACTCCGCGCGGCGAGCCTGTTTGCGAACCTGCGTCTTCGACATGCATGCACCCAAAAATTCAAAGAATGTTCGTGGTTTCCGAGACTAGAACGGCAAGTTTTCCTCCGGCGGAGGCCCGCCGTTTGGCGCCCCGCCGCCGGGCGATGGGGCCGCGGCGCTGTTGCGGGGCGGCGGGGGATCGTCATAAGCCGCCCGCGAGCTGTACTCCGACTCGTCGTAGGACGTCGGGTCTCGCCGGCTGTTCGGAGACTGCTGGGCGGAACCGGACCGGCCGCCCAGCATCTGCATCCGTTCGCCGACCACCCGCAACTTGTAACGCTTCTGCCCTTCGCTTTCCCAACTGTCCAGCTTGAGCCGGCCTTCGATGAAGATCGGCGAACCCTTGCTTAGATACTCGCTGGCCACTTCGGCCGTCCGCCCCCACAAGGTCACGTCCACAAAGGTCGTCTCTTCGATCCACTCGCCGGCTTGATTCTTCCGCCGATCCGAGACCGCGACTCCGATTTCGGTGACCGCCAGTCCCGTTTGCGTGTACTTCAGTTCGATGTCTCGTGTCAAATTGCCCAGCAGGATCACCCGATTGTAACTCGCCATGATTCCACCCTCGTGTTACAGCTTCACTGAACCCGACCCTGCCCCTGGCTTCCTGCCTTCTCAGCGATCCTCGCCGTCGACCTCCTCGCTCCCGACCTCCTCGCTCCCGCCTTCCCCGCTCCCGCCTTCCTCGCTCCCGCCTTCCTCGCTCCCGCCTTCCCCGTCCTCGGATGCGCTTTCGCCGTTATCCACCGCGGCTTCCGCGTCATGCACTGCGGGTTCGTCGACGGGCGGCGGAGTGATCTGCTCGCCCTTGGCGTGCGCCACCAGCGTATCCACCAACCGCGGGTCGACGCGGAGGGTCAGGCTGCGGATGATGTCGTCCTCCAGGCGGCAGGCGCGATTGAATTCGGTCAATTTCGTACTGTCCAGCCGGAAATAGGACAGCCAGTACGTGCCCTTGCGGTGACCTCGAATCGGGTAGGCCAACTTCTGCTCGTTCCAGAGACGGCTGACGAGCATTTCCCCGCCGCAATTGCTGACCATCTTGGTGATCTTGTTGCCCACGCCCGCCGGATCGCGCGCATAGCTGTTCGGATCGTAGATCAACATGCATTCGTAGACGTTGTGAGCCAAAGTGCGTGTCTCCCTGTCAGTGTCAGGTGGCGTTGTATCGATTCATACAGTATTCGGTGCCGTGCAAAACCCAGTCCTGCAAACCTTGAACCGCCGTCGTGATCGCCGTGTCGATCGCTTGGCGTTCTTCGCCCGTGAACTTGCTCAACACAAAGTCCGCTGGGTCCCACTGCGGTGGAGGCGTGCCGATGCCGATCCTCAGTCGGGGAAAGTCTTCGGTGCCCAACCGCTGAATGATATTCTGTAAGCCTTTCTGGCCTCCGGCCGAACCACTCGCTCGAAACCGTAATTTCGCCAAGGGCAGATTAAAGTCGTCACAAATGACGATCAAGTCCTGGTTGTCAATCTTGTGAAAATCCCGCGCCGGCTGGACGCTGGCGCCACTGCAGTTCATGTACGTCAGGGGACACAGCAGGAGGACCTTCTGGCCTCCGACGTCCACATCCAGCGTTTCCCCCTGAAATCGCTCGCGTGGAGTTCCTCCGCCGCAACGGCGAGCCAACTCGGCCAAAACATCCCAGCCGACATTGTGCCGCGTTGACGCATACTTGCGGCCGGGATTGCCAAGACCGACGATCAACTTCATCCATCCGTCCTTCCGCCGGACTTGTCTGCACAGCCCCTGTCTGGAAAAAACAGTCTGCAGAGGCCCGGTGCGCAGCAGTTCCGTCCGCAGCAGCCCGCCCGCTTCCAAAAAGCCGGGCTTCGCCTGGCCGCAGCAGCCAACCACGTCAGGACTACTCTTCCTCCTCCTCTTCCTCTGCCTTGCCCTTGCGGCCGATCACCTCGGGCTCCGCGCCTTCCGCACCTGCCTCCGCCGCGCCTTCCTCTTCGTCCAACGTGCGGCCCACGCAGTGGACCACGATGATCTCCGGATCCACGACCAGTTGAACGCCTTCCGGCAAGGGGATTTCGCCGGCCTTCAGCGAATCGCCCACTTTCAACTCGTGGACGCGAATCTCGATCTTGTCCGGAATCGAGCCGGCGGGGCACTCGATCTCGATCTCGTGCATCACCAACTCCACGATCCCGCCTTCGTGCGTCCCGATCGCCGTGCCGCGAGTCTCCAGAGGCACATTGACATTCACCCGCTCCTCGGCACTGACCCGCGTCAAATCAACGTGCAAAACGTCCGTGCCGTACGTGTTCCATTGCAGTCCGCGAAGCAGCGCCGTATCCGTCACGTCGCCCTGCAGATCCACCAACTTGGCACCGTGACGGAGAAGCGCATGCAACTCCTCGGCAGATACCGACAGATTGATGTTCTGTTCGCCGTGCCCATACAGGACCGCCGGGACCCTCCCCGCCTTGCGGACCTTCTTCACTCCATTGGAGCCAACTTCGGTCCGGATGGACGCGTTCAGCACCGCTCTCATGCCAACACCTCTGGAATTTCACTCAGTGGAAAGCCCGCAATTTTTGCAGAATTGGGACCGAATTCAAGCCCAAATCAAAGAAATCCCGGCGCTGAAGGTGGCCCCCGCTGCCTGTTGATAGAAAGGGAGCGAAATGGGGTCAGGCTTACAGAATTCAATTTCGGCCAAAATTGAATTCTGTAAGCCTGACCCCAGCACCGCAACCTTGACTTTAACAAACAACGAGTAAGAAGTACCGAGAATCCTGTTTGCTGCCGGGGATGGGCTGAAAGCCATCTTGGGTGGGGTCCCCCAAGGCGAGTCTAGTTGAAACGTCATAAAGTCATTGCCTACAACGGCTTATGTCATCAAAGACAGAAGCGTGGCATTTACGGCCCGTCGGAGTCGGAACTCCAGACTCGCAGTGCCTGAAACACACTGTTTCGCTGGTCGGTCCACACCAGCCTGTGCTTCGGCAATGGGCTTTTCACGCGCCGAATGGCTTCGGTCTCCAGCGTTCGCTCGTTTCTGGACAGCAACATCCAAACAGCGCGCCGCGTCTGCCGCCGGTCGTCAGTGAGGGATTCCACACAGGCGACCGCCAAGCCGAAATGATCGCAATGCGCGGCGACGACAGGGCCTAAGTCCAGGTGCACGTTGGAGATATGAACTGCCAAGACACCGTCCTGTTTCAACTGCCGAAGGTACACGCTGAATGCTTCTTGGGTGAGCAGGTGGACGGGAATCGAGTCACTGGAGAATGCGTCCAAGACCAGCACATCAAACGATTGGGGCGACTGTTGCTCCAGCACGATCCTCGCGTCACCCTCAATGACGTCTGTGGTGCCCTGACATTGGGAGAGGTACTCGAAGAAACGCCGCGCCAGTTCGATCACGTCCGGATTGATCTCGTAGAAACAGAAGTGGTCGCCAGGCTGTGCGTACGCGGCCAAAGTGCCGACTCCCAAGCCCACTACACCGACACGCCGGGGATGCGCCGGGCGATCGGCTCCCAGCAGCAGGCCGATGCCCGACTGCGGGCCGTAGTAGGCAGTCGGCCAGCTACGTTTGTCCGCATCGGTCAGTTGCATTCCGTGCATCGTCCGGCCGTGAATCAGCTGACAGACGAATCCGTTCTCCGGGGCCGCCGCCGGCTCGATCCTGACCTGCAGAACGCCGAAGAAGTTCCGATGGACTTCTTGGACCCCGACCAAAGAACGCTGGAACAGGCCGGCCTGTGCCGCCGCCAGAGCCGTGACGGCCAGCAGCAGGCAACTCCAGGCCCAGCGGGGCCGTCCCCGCCGCAACCGGCTGGCCGGATCTTGGAAGAACGCGATCAACACGAGTAGCGTGCAGGCCAGCATGGCGATCGAGACTTCGATGTTGACGGGGAACACGCGGGGCGCGACGAGGCCGACAAAAATGCCGCCCGCCGCGCCGCCCGCCGCGATCGTCAGGTAAAACGTGGTCAAGTGGGCGGGGTCGGGCTTGGAACGGGCCAATTCGCCGTGACACAACATCGCGCAACAGAACAGCAAGCCGAACAGGACCGCGACTTGGACGGGAATGGAATGGCTGCTCCCCACGCCGATCCCCCGGTGCAGCAGATGCACGGTGGCCGCCACGGTCACCGCCCAAGCGATCGCCCAGAATCCGCGCGGGCACCAGCGGAGGTCGTGGAAGCAGAAGATGAACGACAGCAGGTACAGGATCAGCGGCAGAACCCACAGAAAGGGCACGACGGCTACGTCCGTACAGACCAGGTTCGTCGAGGCCAGCAACAGGACGGACGGGACCATCGCCAGACAGAACCAGAACGCCAATTGGCCGCCCCGCGGCCGCGCCGCCCCAAGCGCCGCGCCGCCCGCCGCGCCGCCTGCCGCTTGCGCCGCCCGCCGGCTCCGGATCTCCGCCCGTGCCCGCCAGACAACCGCTCCACACGCGCTGCAGCCGACGACGAAGGCCAGAAAACACCACGACCACACGCGCGTCTGCTGGTCGGCGCCAAACGCCGGTTCGACGAGAAACGGATAAGAGATCAAGCCCAGCAGCGATCCCAGATTCGACAGCGCGTACAACGGATAGGGGGACAGCTGCGGCCGCACGAGGGCAAACCAGGCCTGTAACAGCGGCCCGGTGGCCGAGAGCAAAAAATAGGGCAAGCCGACGGAGACGACCAACAGCTGGAGGATCCGCCAGGTGGGATCGCCGCCCGCCTCCGGCTTCCAACGGGCGTCCGGCGTGATCGGCAACACCGCCAGGGCCGCCACGAGGAGTCCCGCATGCACGGCCGCCTGCCAACCTGCCGACAGGCACTGCGTCGTAAGCATGGCGTAGGCGTAGCCGAAGAACAGCCCGACCTGAAAAAACAGCAGGCATACGGTCCAGACTGCCGGCGTGCCGCCAAACCACGGCAGGACGTACTTGGCGATCAAGGGCTGGAGTTGAAACACCAGCCCCGCGCTCAGAAACACCGTCGCGGCAAACAGGACTACGGAGGCGCTCGGTCGCCTGGCCATGTCAGAACCCAACCAGGAGCGGATGAAATCGGTACGCGGCGACGCATCAACCTATCGCACCGGTCACGGCCGGACAAGCGACGCGCGGGAGAGAATGCCCTGCTTCCTTTCGAGCCGCACGGCGTCGTTTCAGGTTTGCCGGGCATTGACGTGCGCGGCAGTCTGTTTAGATTGTTGATTGAGCTTTGCTGGAACTCCTCCCTTTCCCCCTTTCCTGCCAAGGAGACATCCGATGTCCACGCAGCGTCCCTCCCAGTCGCCTTCCGTCAGTCGTCGACAATTCCTGCGCCGGTCCGCCGCCGCGGCCAGCGTCCTCGGTCTGCCCGCGATCGTTCCCTCTTCGGCGCTGGGCTTGGCAGGCGCTGCGGCCCCGTCCAATCGCGTCGTTCTGGGCGTGATCGGACTGGGCATCCAAGGCAAGGGCAACATGCGCACCTTCCGCGGAAATCCGGAAGTTCAAGTCGTGGCCGTGTGCGACGTCCACAAGACCCGGCTGATGGAGGGCAAGCAGTCGAACGATGAATACTACGACAACAAGGACTGCGCGGCCTACCGGGACTTTCGCGAATTGATGGCCCGCGACGACATCGACGCCGTGCAAATCACAGCGCCCGACCACTGGCACCCGCTGATGGCCCTCGAAGCGGCGCGCCGCCGCAAGCACATGTACTGCGAAAAGCCGATGGGCTGGAGCTTGCGCGCCGCGCAGGCGGTGCGCAAGGCCGTCAAGGGCAGCGGAGTGATCTTCCAGTTCGGGACGCAGCAACGGTCCGGCGGCCGGTTCCGCTTCGCCTGTGAACTGGTGCGCAACGGCAAGATCGGCAAGCTGCAGACGATCCTGGTCGGAGTCCCCGGCAGCTGGACGTGTCCGAAGCAGCCCACCGAACCCGTGCCTCCCGAACTGGACTATGACCTGTGGCTCGGCCCGGCGGCCGAAGCGCCCTACTGCTACCAGCGGTGCCGGCCGTGGACCCAGAAGGAAGGCTACAGCGTGTGGTACTCCATCTCCGACTACTGCATGGGCATGATCGGCAACTGGGGCGTCCATCATCTGGACATTGCCCAGTGGGGCAACGGCACGGACCTGAGCTGTCCGGTCGAGGTCGAAGGCAGCGGGACGTTCCCGCAAGACATGCTGACCGATGCGGCCACCAAGTGGCAGGTCGAGAACCGCTACGCCAACGGCGTAACGCTGGTGCACATGGACACTGGCACTGCCAAGAAGCATCCGTTGCAGGTTGGCGGCTACGGCCAAGGGGTCTTGTTCCTGGGCAGCGAAGGCTGGGTCCACGTGGACCGCAGCAAGATCGACGCGAATCCCGCGTCGCTGCTGAAGGCGACGATCGGTCCCGACGAGATTCATCTGTTCGAGAGCAACAACCACCACGCCAACTTTATGGACGCCGTCCTGGGCCGCACGCAACCTGCGGCGCCCATCGACGTCGCCTTCCACTCCGATGCCATCTGCCACTTGCAGCAGATCGCCATCAAGCTGGGGCGCAAATTGCGCTGGGATCCGGCCCAGGAGACCTTCCCCAACGACGCGGAAGCCAACGCCCTGCTGGATCGGCCCATGCGGGCCCCGTGGAAGATCTGACGTGCGGTTGCGGGTTCGCCAATCAAGGAGAGCGCGATGGATGCCCGGCTTGTGCGCGGATTCCCGTTGAAGGAGCGCCGGACCCGGACATGGCCGCGACCGCTGAAGGTCGCGGTCTGGCTGGCGGTGCTGGCGACGGGCGGGGTGTCGCCCGCCGCGACGATCGTCGTCGCTCCCGGCGGACACGACGGGAATCCGGGAACGGCCGAGCAGCCGGTGGCCACGCTGGCGGCCGCCCGCGACGCGGCCCGGCGCGCGGGCGCAGGGCCGCATCGCATCGCGGTGACGGCGGGTGAGTATTTCCTGGCAACTCCGCTGGACTTGGACGCGCGTGACAACGGCTTGACCATCGAGGCCGAGTCGCCGGGCTCGGCGACACTGTTCGGCGGCCAACGGGTGAGCGGATGGCGGCGCGACGGCGAGCGGTTCTGGTGCGCCGATTTGCCGGGAGTCAAGGAAGGGACGTGGGATTTCCGGGCGCTGGTTGTCAACGGGCGGTTGGCCGCACGAGCCTGTTATCCCGGAGCCGATGCGTTCGAGAACCGGGGAACCTGGAACCTGCCGCTGCTGCCGGCCGTGGCGGGGCACTGGGAGCGGAAACCGACGCGCGAAGAGCTGACGACCATGCCGTACGATCCCCAGGACATTCCCGCGACGCTCGACGTGCGCAACGCCGAGGTGCGGCTGTATCACATGTGGTCCGAGTCGCTGGTGGGCGTGGCCCGCAACGACACGCAGCGGCAGAGGCTGATCCTGGCCTCGGAACCCGCTTGGCCGCCCGGCGCGCTGAACCGCAGGAAGTATGTGATCCTGAACACGCGCGAGGGCCTGACGCGGCCGGGCCAGTGGTATCTGGACCGGACGGCGGGCCGCCTGGTCTACTGGCCGCTGCCGGACGAGGACCTCGCCCAAACCAGGATCATCGCCCCGACGGCCGAACGCGTGATTCGGATTGCCGGCAGTCCGCAGAAGCCGGCGGAGGCGATCGCGATCCGCGGCTTAACCATCCAGGCGACCACCGCGCCGCTTAAGCCGGCCAGTTTCGGCGCGGGCGCGTTCGACGGCGCGGTGAGCATGGCAGACGCCCGCCAGTGCGTGCTGGAAGATCTGGAAATCTGCAACGTTGGCGGCCTGGCCGTCCGCGGAGACAATCTGAACGACTGCCGGATCGCCCGCTGCCGCGTCCACCACGCGGGCGCCTGCGGGGTCAGAATCAACAACGGCAACGGCCTGACGGTCGCGGAAAACCACATCCATCACCTCGGCGTGTACTACCCCAGCGCCGCCGCCACGATGTTCTACGGCCGGAAGATGCACCTGTGGCGAAACGAGATCCACGACGCGCCCTACTCCGGCATCATCGGCGGCGGCAAAGATCACCTGATCGAACAGAACCTGATCTACCGCGTGATGCGCGAACTGCACGACGGCGCCGCGATTTATGGCAACCTGAGCAACTGCATCTTGCGGGGCAACCTGGTGCGCGACGTGGTACAGATCGGCCAAGGCTTTGGCGCGTCGGCCTACTACCTGGACGAAGGCGCACGCGACTGCATCGTCGAACGCAACGTGGCCCAGGGCGTGCCGCTGCCGACGCACAACCACATCACCCGCAACATCACGATCCGCGACAACGTGTTCATCGCCGACCAGGACATGACCGTGTCGTTCCAGCGTTCTGTCGGGTGTACGTTCGAACGCAATACGCTGTTCGTCCCCGGCAAACTGAACGTGCGTTCGCCAAACGCGGTCAGGCTCTGGAAGGACAACGTCATCTTCCAGAACGGGCTGGGCAAGGATGCCGTTCCGCAGCCGTTCACGATCGGCGACGCCCTGCCGCCCGTCCCCGCGCCGGGCCGCAAGACGTGGCCGGCCGAAGCCGTGCGCGTCGCCGCGGCGCCCGTGCTGGACGGGGAGATCACGCCGGCGGAATGGCCGGGAAAGCTCTCCACGCTGGATCGCGAACCCTCCCGGCACGCCGTCGGCGGAGCGCCGGTGCTGGCCAAGTTCGCCTACGACGAGCGGTGTTTGTACGTGGCCGCCAACGTGACGATGTTCGCGCCGGCCAGGCTGAGCACGGGATCGGCCTGGGGCACGGACGACGGCGTGGAGATCTGCATCGCCGGTCAGACGCCGGACGGCAAGCCGGCCACGTTTGTCGTCCGCGGCTATGCGGGCGGCGCGGTGCAGAGCGCCACCGACGCCGGCGCGCCCGCGGAGGCGGCCGCACGACTGGGCCAGGAGGTCCGTTTTGCGGCCCAGTTGACCAAGGGGGCGGGCGACACCTTGCGGGGCTGGCGCGGCGAATGGGCCATCCCCTTCGCCGCCCTGGGACTGGAGCCCCAACCGGGACGGAAATCCGCCTTCAATATGGGCGCTTTCTGCAGCGAGTTCGGCGAGTGGCACTGCTGGGAAGGCACGCTCGCCGAAAACTGGCGACTGGACGAAGCGGGGACGCTGCAACTCGGCAAACTCGAATGACACCCGGCCAACCCTGACCGCGAAAGGAATGACCATGAACGCCTTCCTCGTGTCCGTGCTGACCGCCGTCAGCGCCGCGCCCGCCGCAGCGGAACAGAACCCCTCGGCGGCATACATCCAACGCACGATGACCGCGCTGGAGGCCTCCACGGCCCAGGATCCCGCGCATGTGCGGGTGCTGTTCTACGGCCAGTCGATCACGGCGCAGGCGTGGACAAAGATCCTGCAGAAGCAACTGGAACAGCGCTATCCCACCGCCCGGTTCGAGTTCCGCAACGCGGCGATCGGCGGCTACGAATCCAGCGTCCTGATCCGCACGGCCGATCACGACCTGTACCCGTGGTATCCCGATCTGCTGTTCTTTCACGTGTATGGGCCGATGGACAAGTACGAGGAGATCGTAAAACGCGTCCGCCAGCGCACCTCGGCGGAGATCGTGATCTGGACGAGTCACCTGAATATCGTCTCGCCCGACAAGCCCGACGAGATCAACACGACGCACGACGCGCGGGCGGTCCAAATCCGCGCCGTCGCGCCCAAGTATCACTGCCTGTTGATCGACCTGCGCGAGAAATGGCGCAGGTATCTGGCGGACCACGGCCTGGCGGTCAAGGATCTGCTTTCGGACAGCGTCCACCTCAATCCGCAGGGGTGTGAACTGTATGCCCGGCTGATCGGCGAGGAATTGGTGCGCGTGCCGGAACGGGGCGACAACCCTACGGCCGCCGGCACGATCGCGACCGTCGCGGCCGATTCGTCGGACGTGACCCGCGGCGCCGATGGCAGCCTGACGCTGCGTTTCACGGGCAACCGCGTGCTGGCAATTTCCGACGGCACGGGCGCAGCGGGCGTCAAGGCGACGGTCCTGCTGGACGGCCAGTCGCTGGACGGCCGGAAAGAACTGTGGGCGATCACGCGGCCCAGTGTCGGCCCGGCGGGGATCTGGATGCCGGCCGTCAACCACGTCGCCTTCGAGCAGCCTTTGGTCGAGGAGGATTGGACGCTGACTTGCCTGCCCGATTCGACGCCGGACGGCAAGAAGATCCACTTCCGCGTGCAGGGCAGCGTCACCGGCGAAGACGGCGAAGGCTGGAGCACGGAGCGATTCGTCTCGCGCTCGCAGCGGGCCGTCCTTGAACCCGCCGATTGGCGCGTCGCCTGGACGCTGATGTACAGGAAGGCCACGCTGCCCGAGGGGTTCCAGGTGACCTGGCGGTCCTACCCGCTGTTCACCCGCCGATACGAGGCCCAGCCTGCCGGAACTCGCACGTTGCTGGTGCAAGGCTGTGCCAACCAGGCCCACACGCTGACACTGAACGCGGAGGGCGGCGCCCTGGGGATCAGGGCCTTCGTGGTACACGCTCCGCCTGTGCGGACCGAGGACGCCGACAACCGTCCCTGAAACGGGTTGGATGGATCGCGGATCGAGGCGGCGGGCGGCGCGTCCGGCGGAGCGTTGCTCGCCGCCCGGAATCCAAACAAGGGAGGATCACGTCATGTACCGGCGAGTGATTTTCGTGACCGCGCTGGCCTGGCTGTCCGTGTGCTGTCCGGCTGTCGCGCCGGCGGCGGTGGTCGAGGGCCGAGTGTACCTCGACACGAACGGCAACCGGCAAGCCGATGCCGGCGAGCCGGGCGTAGAACGCGTGCTGGTCAGCGACGGCCGGCGCGTGGCGGCGACGGACGCCGCGGGCCAGTACCGGCTGGAAACGGCGGACTCGGCCTCGCTGGTCTGGGTCAGCGTGCCGCGCGACCACGCGGTCTGCGGGTCGTTCTGGCGCGCGGTCGGCGGCGCGGGCCGCGCAGATTTCGGCCTGGTGTCGCGGCCGCAGAGCGCCGACTTTACGTTCCTGCAGATCACGGATACCCACATCGGCCGGGAAGATCTGCTGAAGCGGTTCGCCGAGGGCGTCGGCAAGCTGCCCATTCCGATTGCCTTCGTCGTGAACACGGGCGATTTGGTGGGCGGCGTGGACGTGGTGCCGCCGGAGAAAGCGCCGGCGCAGTTTGACCGCTATTTGGGCGCCGCGGCCGCCTTCCAGCAGCCCTTGTTCAACGTGCCGGGCAACCACGAGCACGTGGCGTTCAACGTCCCGGACGCCGACAAGACGCACCCGTTGTACGGCAAGGGCCTGTACCGGAAACTGTTCGGGCCGATGTATTACTCGTGGGACTGGGGCGGGATTCACTTCCTGGCCCTGGATGGAACGTCCTTGCCCTACCAGGAGAAACTGGGAGCAGACCAATTGGCGTGGCTCGCGGCGGACTTGCAGTTCCAGCCGCTGGACAAGCCGCTGATTGTGTTCTGCCACCAATCGCTGCCCGCCTTGCGGGACGCCGCCGAACTGGAAAAGATCTTGCGGGACCGCCAGGTGCTGGGCGCGTTCTGCGGGCACTTGCACCGCACCTTCACCACGCAGTTGGCCGGGTTCCCCGTCTATCACACCGGCGCTTTGTCCGGGGCCTGGTGGAGCGGGCCGAATCCCGACGGCACGCCCCAGGGGTTCCGGCTGGTGCAGATCCAGGACGGCGCGCTGAAGACGGCCTACACCAACCGCGAGGGCGCCTACCCGCTGTACGTCTCCGCCCCGCCCGCTTCGTCGGTCCAAACGGGCGCGACCGAGTTCGAGGTGGTACTCGTGGATTTCGGGCGGCCGGTCGAGATGTCGGCGTCGTTTGCGGGGAGCCGCGTGCCGGTGCGGACAGCCGCGCGCGAGAGACTGTGGTCGACCTGGAAAGGAACGCTCGATACCCGGCAGGCGTTCGACGGCGACCGGGTTCTGAAGGTCGTGTCGCAACTGGGCGGCCAGACCACCGCCTGCGAGATGCGTTACCTGGTGGTCAACGGCCGCGTGGACCCGTATCGAGCAGACGCCCCTGCGACGCTCAAAATGCAGGTGCGGGCGATCGACGCCCCGGATGTGATCCTGCTGGGCGGCGAGCCGCTGGGGGTGATCCCCGCCGACACGCCCAAGGAGACAACGCTGGAATTCAAGGTCCCTGCAAAGCGGCTGGGGAAGCTTAACCAGGTCACGATTCGCGCGGCCGAACAAGGGACCGGCAAAGACCAGTTCAGCGTCGGCCCCGTGTGGCTGGAGTACTTGGGCAAACGGATTCACGACCTCCGCTACCCCACGTTCGACCGCCACACGATCGGCGGCAACGACCCGGCGCGCGGCGAGAAAGACCTCTATTTCTGCCTGCCGACAGAGTGAACCCAAAGACGCGGGCTTCCGGTTCCAGTTCGGCCGGCAGACCTGCGGCGGACGCCGTTTCCATTCAGTGACTCCTGGATCTCGGAAAGAAGCCGGCCAGTTTTCCAAGAAACTGGCGACACGGGCTATTCGTCCTATGATTGTGTGTTGGTCCCTGGCAGCCTGTTGAAAAAGGGGGACTGGCTCCGAGCTGCGCCGGAGAAAACCAAGGAAAAACGACCCCCGCGAGGTGCCTGTCCCCCTTTTTCAACAGGTCCCTGGGCTCGTCGTTGTCCGGCTTCTGGCGATAAGGTGTTGCCCCATGAACGGTTGGAATAAGACTCTGGTTGGCTTGTGCCTGGTCTTTTTGGCGTTGCCTTCGGGCACGGCGGCGGTGGCCGGCGAGATCGATTATGCGGAAGATTTCGCCCTGGCCCCCGATCGGGCGGTGCCGCTAAAGCAATTGATCCCTGGCACCGAGGATTACTACTTCTATCACTGCCTGCACTTCCAGAACACGGAACAGTACGCCCAAGTCGAGCAGTTGCTGCAGGACTGGATCAAGCGGCACAACTACACGCCGCGGGTGCGCGAGATCCTGAATCGCCAAGCCTTGCTGACCTACGCCGCCAATCCGACGAAGTCGCTGGACTACCTCCGCCAACAGCTGAACCTGCAGTTCCACCACCAGCGGGAACGGCTGGATGCGAAGCCGGATCTGCCGACCGCGCTGGATCAGAAGCTGATCAGCCGCCAGACGCTGACCGAACGGGCGATGCGCCAATACCAGAACCTGCAGGGATTCACCGATCCGGCCCTGGATTGGCTGGTGGCCGTGGAACTCAAACCGGAACTCCGCCGGCATCTGCTCCAGCGGCTGCAGCGGCCGGACTATCCCAATCTGCCGAAGCTGGTCGTGGACGATTTGACTTTCCCCAACAGCGGCGGCTTCGGGTCGCTGGCCATCCACAAGCTGCTGCTCTTGGCCCAGTTGGACGAGTGTCTGAAGCTGAAGCCGGACCTGCTGAACCAAAGCGAGTTTGTCAACGTATACCTCAGCCGGCTGCAGCCGGACGCGGATGTCAATTGGCAGCACGACGCCGATGCCTATGGCGCGTATCTCGACCGGTTGTGGGCTTTCGCCCAGCGGTTGGCTTCGGTGCACAACTCGCTGAAGGCTCACGTCGTGTATCACCGGTTGGCGCACGACCGTTCGCAAGGCACTTACGACCAGGACCGGTTCCTGACTTACCTCCAACTGCCGCGGCAGGTGGCCTACATCCGGCCGGAGTTCCTCGACCGGCAGGACAACCGCCGTTACGCCGCCAACCTGGGAGCGGACTACGCCAACGCAACGCGGCTGCCGCCGGTGGGCGACGACGAGCCGCTGGTCCGCAGCTACCTGCAGCACTTCTTTATCGAGGCGCCGGACTACAAAGCCTACGAGCCGTATGTGCTCGACACCTACCTGAAACGCCAGTTCGCGGAGACGAAGATCGTCAACGGACTGGGCGAAGGCGAGCAGTGGTACTCGCTGCTGCCGCCCGCCGAGTACCAGGCGTTGAAGGAGCGCGTGGACCTGGATTTTGCCTTCCACAACGCTCCCCTGTTCGCCGCCGACGCGCCGGTCAGCTTGGACCTGTACGTGAAGAACGTCGGCACGCTGATCGTCAAGGTGTTCGAGATCAATACGCGGAACTACTACCGCGAGAACCTGCGCGAGGTGAACACCGACATTAATCTGGACGGCCTGGTGGCCAACCGGGAAACGACGCACGCCTACGCCGAACCGCCGCTGCGGCGAGTGCGGCGGCACTTCGAGTTTCCGGAGTTGAACAAGCCCGGCGTCTACGTCGTGGACTTCATCGGCAGCGGCAAGAGCAGCCGGGCCGTGATCCGCAAGGGGCGTCTGCGGCACCTGGAGCGGACGACGGTTGCGGGGCACAGCTTCACCGTGATGGACGAACAGAACCGCAAGCTGCCCGCGGCCACGCTGTGGCTGGCCGGACGCGAGTACGCGCCGAACGACAAGGGCCAGATCGTCGTGCCGTTCTCCAACGCGCCTGCGGCGCAAAAGATCGTGCTGGCCAACGGCGATTTCTGTTCGCTGGACGAGTTCGTCCACCAGTCGGAAAACTACGCGCTGGCTGCCGGTATCCACGTGGACCGCGAGTCGCTGCTGGCCCGCAACAAGGCCCAGGTCGTGATCCGGCCGCAGCTGTACCTGAACGGGATGCCGGTGACGCTCTCCGTGCTGGAGGACGTGCGGCTGGTGATTACGTCGACCGACCTGGACGGCGTGGCGACCGCGAAAGAAGTGCCGGACTTCAAGCTGTTCGAAGACCGCGAATCGACGTTCGAGTTCCAGGTGCCGCAGCGGCTGGCCAAACTCGACTTCCGGCTGCAGGCGAAAGTTCAGAACCTCAGCCAAAACAAGAAGATCGACCTGGCGGTTGGCGATTCCTTCTCCCTGAACGAGATCGACCGCACGGAAAAGGTCGAAGATCTGCACCTGGCGCGATTTGACGGGCAATACGCCGTCGAATTGCTGGGCAAGACGGGCGAGCCGCGGGCGGACCGCCCGGTGCAGTTCGCGCTGCAGCACCGCGATTTCAAGGATCCCGTCCAGGTGACGCTGCAGAGCGACGCGCAGGGCCGGGTTGTGCTGGGGACGCTGGCCGATATCGTGTCCGTCACGGCCACCGGACCCGAAGGCACGGCGCACACGTGGCCGCTGGAGCGCGACGAGCACACCTACTACCAGACCGTCCACGGCCGCACGGGCGAACCGATCGTGCTGCCGTACATGGGCTCGGCCCAGCAGCCGCAGCGGGACGAACTGTCGCTGCTGGAACTCCGCGGCGAAGGGTTCCTGGCCGACCGCTTTGACGCGCTGACGATGGACGCCGGGTTGCTCCGCATGACAGGCTTGACGGCTGGCGAGTACGACCTGTGGCTGAAGAAGTCGAACCAGCACATTCGCCTGCGCGTGACGGCCGGCGAAGTCGCCGACGGGCACGTGCTGGGGCGCGATCGGCAGCTGGAGATCCGCGACGCCAGCCCGCTGCAGATCAGCCGCGTGGAGGCCACCGCCGAGGCGCTGGCCATCCGCCTGAGCAACGCCTCCAAAGTCGCGCGGGTCCACGTGTTCGGCACGCGGTACTGCCCGGCCTTTGCCCCCTACGGCAACTTGGCCAAGGTCGGGGACGCCGAACCCGTGTGGCGCGAACTCGACAAATTGGACTCGCTCTACGCGGCGGGACGCAATCTGGGCGACGAGTATCGCTATATCATCGACCGTAAGTACGCCAAGAAGTTGCCCGGCAACATGTTGGAGCGGCCCAGCCTGCTGCTGAACCCGTGGGCGGTCCGCGGCACGGAAACGGCCAAGCAGGAGGCGAAGGCTGGCGAAGATTTTGCGGCCGAGGCCGAGAGCGCGGCTCGGAGCAAAGGCGGCGGCGGACGGGACGGCCGCGCGGCCGCCGGACGCGGTGACTTCGCCAACTTGGACTTCCTGGACGAAGCGTCGGTCTTGCTGCTGAACGTGGTCCCCGACGAGCAGGGTCTGATCACCATCGACCGCAAGGACCTGGGCTCGCACCAGCACTTGCACATCGTGGCCGTCGATCCACGCGACACGGTTTGCCGCTCGATCTCGCTGCCGGAAGTGCCCGTCAAGTTCAAGGACCTGCGGCTGGCCCGCGGGCTGGATCCGGCCAAGCACTTCGCGCAACGCAAGCAGATCACGGCGGTAGACGCCAAGCAGCCGCTGGTGTTGGCCGACATTGCCAGCTCGCAGTTCGAGACCTACGACAGCCTGGCCTGCGTCTACACGCTGTACGCCACGCTCAGCAACAACGCCACCTTGGCCGAGTTCTCCTTTGTGCTGAACTGGCCGGATCTCAAGCCGGAAGAGAAACGGGAGAAGTACTCGAAGTACGCTTGCCACGAGTTGAACTTTTTCCTGTACAAGAAGGACCCGGAGTTCTTCCAGACGGCGGTCTTCCCGTATCTGAAGAACAAGAAGGACAAGCAGTTCATCGACCGCTGGCTGCTGGGCGACGAGCTGAGCGCGTACGTCCAGCCCTGGCAATATGCCCAGCTGAACGTCGTCGAGCGAATCCTGCTGTCGCAACGGCTGGCCGACGACCGGCCGCACATGATCCGCGACGTGCAGGATCGGTTCGCCTTGATCCCGCCGGACGTCGAGCGGGCCAATTTCCTGTTCGACACGGCCGTCAAGGGCAGTGCCTTGGAGACCGGCGACAAGCTCGGCATCGAAGCGGCCAAGAAGGTGGTTGCAAGGGTCGAAGTGAAGCAACTGGAAAACTTGGGTGCCCTGGTCGCACGCGGCGCCGCGCCGGCTAGGTCCGGCCGCCCCGCCGCTGCCGAACCTCCGCCGGCACCGTCCGCCGCGGCGGAAGCGGCCGCCCCGGCTCTGGCCATGCGGGAAATGGCCGAGACGCGAGCCGCAGCTCGTGACAAGGCCGAACAGGCCGGAGCCGACCGGAGGATGAGGATACTGAAGCGCAAGTCCGCCGATGGGAAGCCAGACGAGGCCGCCTTGTTCTTCGCCCGGGACGCCGAGTTGCGGAAATCGGTCCGCCAGCTGTACCAACAGGTCGACAAGACCCAGGAATGGGCCGAGAACAACTACTATCACCTGACGATCGACCGGCAGAACGCGGACTTGGTCACGGTGAACGCCTTCTGGCGCGATTATGCCGCTCATGACCCGGCGCAGGGCGGCGCGTTCCGCTCGGTCCACCTGGCCGAAGCCTCGCGCAACTTCCCGGAGATGATGTTCGCCCTGGCCGTGTTGGACCTGCCGTTTAAGGCTTCGGAGCACGCCACGAAATTCAACCAGGCCGAAATGACGTTTACGGCCGGCTCGCCGCTGATCGCCTTCCACGAAGAGATCAAGGAAACGGAGCCGCTGAAGGACGCCGCACCGATTCTGGTCAGCCAGAACTTCTTCCGGCACAGCGACCGCTACCGGTTCGAGAACAACGAGAAGCTGGACAAGTTCGTCACCGAAGAGTTCCTGGTGGGCGTCGTCTACGGCTGTCAGATCGTGGTGACCAACCCGACTTCGTCGCCCCAGAAACTGGACGTGCTGCTGCAGGTCCCCACGGGCGCGATCCCGGTCCTGAACGGCCAATCCACGCGCAGCGTCCACATCGACCTGCAGCCCTACGCCACGCAAACGCTGGAGTACCACTTCTACTTCCCGGCGGCCGGTAAGTATCCGCACTATCCGGTCCACGTGGCCAAGAACGAACGCCTGCTGGCCCAGGCCGCGCCGTTCACGCTGAACGTAGTGGACAAGCTCAGCCGCGTCGACACCGAGTCGTGGGATTACGTCTCGCAGCAAGGCACCAGCGAAGACGTGCTGCGCTACCTGCAGCAGCAGAACCTGCACCGCGTCAAGCTGGACCGCATCGCGTTCCGGATGCAGGACAAGGCGTTCTTCGACCAGGCGATCCCGCTGCTGGCTCGCCGGCACCTGTACGACCAGACGCTGTGGTCGTACGCCGTCAAACACAACGAGCCGGCGGCGATCGCCGAATTCCTGCAGCACGCCGACGACTTCGTCAACCAGTGCGGGGCGTACCTGGCCAGCCCGCTGCTGAGGATCGATCCTGTGCTGCGGAAGAGCTATGAACACCTGGACTACAAACCGCTGGTGAACGCCCGCGCGCACCAGTTGGGCCAGCGGCGGCAGATACTGAACGACCGCTTCCACGCCCAATACCACCGGCTGCTGCGCGTCCTGAGCTACCGCCGGCAGTTGGACGACGCCGAGATGATGGCGGTCGTCTACTACTTGCTGTTGCAGGATCGCGTGCAGGAAGCGGCGGACCTGTTCGCCCGCGTCAATCCGGCGAACCTGGCGACGCGTCTGCAGCACGATTACTTTGCCGCTTACCTGGCCATGTCACGGGAAAAGCCGGAGCAGGCCAAAACGATCGCGGCCAAGTACGCCGACTACCCGGTGGACCGTTGGCGGGAAGCGTTCGCAGCCGTCACCGCGCAAGTGGCGGAAATCACCGGCGCTGGGGCCCAGGTGGTCGACGCCGAGGACCGCGGCCAGCAGCAGACGCAGTTGGCGGCGACCGAGCCGAGCTTCGATTTCCAGGTCGAGGCCAAGGCGGTCAAGATCAACTACCAGAACCTGGCGGCGATCCGCGTCCACTACTACTTGATGGACATCGAGTTGCTGTTCAGCCGCAACCCGTTCGTCCAGCAGTACTCCGGCCAGTTCTCGCACATCCGGCCTAACGCCACGCAGGCGGTCGAGTTGCCCAAGGGTCAGACCGTCCACACGTTCGAGTTGCCCAAGGAACTGCTGAACCGCAACGTGCTGGTCGAGATCACCGGCGGCAGCCAGACGAAATCGCAGGCCTACTACTCGAACTCGCTGGCCGTGCAAGTGATCGAGAATTACGGCCAGGTGCGAGTGACGCACAGCGGCACGAACCAACCGCTGCCCAAGGTGTACGTCAAGGTCTACGCCCGGATGCAGGACGGCAGCGTGCGGTTCTTCAAGGACGGCTACACCGATCTGCGCGGCCGCTTCGAGTACGCGTCGCTGAGCACCAATGAACTCGACTTCGCCCAGAAGTTCTCGCTGCTGATCCTCAGCGACGAGCATGGGGCGGTGGTCCGCGAGGCGAGTCCGCCGAAGCGCTGAGCACCGTTCGGGAACTCACCAGCGAGCCTCAACCTGAGCCCATTCGTGTGCGGACAACTGCACGCGAATCGCTTCCTTCTCGATCAGGCATTCGGTGATCTGGTCCCCTTGGAAGTTCCGCTTGCAGGCCGAGCGGACGGCGCGGAAGCACTGCAGGCCGGCGTTGGTCTGGCGGCCCTGGGTCTCCAGCAGCCGGACGCGGAATCCCACGTTCACTCCGCCCTCGAACCACGGCTCCGCATGGGTCGCCGTCACGTTGCGCACGTCCAGGTGGAACAGCCAGCCGGAAGTGCTCGGTGCCGGCGCGGCGGCCGTCTGCACGAGCGACGGGGCCGGTGCGATCAGTGCGAGCGACTCGTGCAGCGGATTCTTCACTTCGACGCCGATGCCCAGTTGAAACCGCTGGCAGCGTTCTCCTGCGACGACCAGCAGAGTATCCAGCATGCGCCGCTCGTGGCGGCGATGAAAGGGCAGGCCGCCGGTGAGGATGGCCGTATGGATCCCGGCGTCGTCGATCTCGACGTACAAGGGCGATTCAAACCGTTTGGCCCGGGCCGGTTGCCGCGTCAGGTTGGCGCTGCGATACAGGTCGGCGACTTCACTGGCCCACGCAAACCGGGCCGCATAATAGCAGGTCCACGGATCGCCGGAGCATTCTTCATGAGGTTCCAATTCGATGTCCAGGAGCAGAACGCGGCTGCCTCGCCACAGCCGGTAGGTCTGACGGAAGTCGGCCAGTTTCCGGCCGTACTGATCCGTCAGTCGTCCGCGGGCCACGATCTCGCCCAGGGTCTCGGTCGAGACCACCGTCTGGATGGCATCAGCAATCATCGTCGAAGTAAGACTGCCGGGCATTCCCTCGCCCATCTCCTCGCTGTAGATCGAGCCGCGGTCCTCGTCGCTCCGGAAGACCAGTTGCTGGGAGAGCCGATTCTGGCGAGCGTTGTACTCGTGAATCGCCCGCAATCCGCCCGAGGCCGGATCGATCTTCACCTCGAAAAACTCGTTTCTCAGCAGGCATTCGTCCGCCAGCGTGGGGGCGGCCTTGTTCGACTTGCCCGCGGCGGGGCTCGCGGCAATCCAGGCGAACCCCAGGGGCGGAACGTCGACCACGACCTGTGCCTTTCCGGCCCAGGCGGATGCCGAGTAAACCGGCCGCGCGACTTCCGGCAGGCCCTGCAGGGCGTCAACTTCGAGCCCCACGCGACGGACGAACGAATGCGGATTGGCCACCAGCAAGCCGACGTCCGTGGCAGCGGCCGCGCGCGGCAAGGCTGCGGCGAACGAGTGCAAGGCCCCCTGCAGCGCCAGCTCGCCCGCGGCGTCCGTTTCCGCCGCCTCGCTGTCTTCGCCGACGTCAATGTCCCTCAGCCGTTCCTCTGGCCGGCACTCGGCGGCAGCGGTCTGGCGGGACTCGGCGCCAAGGTCCCTTCCCGTCACCAGCGAGGCCAGGGTGGCCAGCGTTTGGGTCGCCTCGGCTTCCCCGCGGCGGCGCCAGTAGCGGACCACGGCGGAAATCGGATCCGGCTGATTCCGGGCGACCGCCTGTCTCAGGTACGGCGAGCGGTACTGGTCGTACCCGAAGCGATCTTGGTGCACGGGATAATCCGTCGTCCGGAAGTATTCATCCATCGCGATAAATCGGCCGAGTGCCGAGCAGTAACTTGCGATTCGCCGCAGGTCTTCGTACCAGGGGCTGGGCGTACCCGGCCAGTGGGCGAAACAGACCGTGGCGATGTGGTCCATGTCCATCGACTCGCCCAACTTGACGCCCAAGGCCAGGAACGTCTGCGGTTTGGCCGCGTCCAACGGCTGCCGCGCCAGCGCGGTGAGGGGGGTGCCGTCGCAGCCTTCCCAGCGGACTTTGACTTGGGAGCCTTCCGGGACGGTGCCCTCCTCCAGGGACACGTGCAGCGCGGCCTCGAATCCCAACTTGGTCAAGATCTGGGGCAGAAAGGGAGTCAGTCCGAAGCGGCGGCGGCCGTAGACTTTGGGGCGGCACCCCAAGCGGGTTTGGTGCTCGGCCAGCCCTTGCCGAAACTGGTTCAGCAGCGTCTCGCAAGACAGCAGCGTCAGATTGCGTTCGCCGCACTCGCCGCCGACCAGTCCCACCCGTCCCGACTGCAGCGCGGCTTGCAGCGCCTCCAGCGTGCGCGGTTCGCGAGCTGCCATCTGCTTCAACAGTTCGCCTGACAGCAGCAGATTGCACGTGCTGGCCTGCGCCAGTTGGCTCCGCAAGGACTCGCCCAGCGTCGTGGGCGTCAGCATCGTCAAATCCAGCAGATAGGCTTCTCCCGGATAGTAGTGATCGCGTTCCGCGGCCAGGATGTCGAACGACGCGGCCAACCGCTGCCGGGCCACCTCCAAGTTGCCTTCCATCGCGGCCGTAGCGGCGGCTACCGCCTGGTTCTGGAAGTGGACTTCGTCCAGATTGCTGGAATAGCGAAGCTTGCGCGTCAGCAACTCGACCTGCAGGTAGCAATAGCCCAGCGCCAGGAAGTCCGGGGCCAGGTTCTGGGCCTCGGGTGGGACCGGCGCGTCCAACGGCTGCAACGCCGATCGGATCATCTGCTCCCGGTCCAAGTGGTCCTGGATCAGGCACGCCGATTCGGATTCGACTCGCTGCAGATACCCCGTGGGGACTTGCGACTTGCTCGCGCCAGGCACTACAACTAGCTTATCCGTTACGTCCTCCGGCGGAGAATCCGCGCGATACCAGCTGGGTATTTTGGCGGCGCAGGCGATCAGGGCGGGGTGCCACAGGGCCGTCCAGGCGGCCAGCAGGCCCGTGGCTTCGGCACCCTCGTGGTGTGTCGGGAAGTCTTCCAGGCTTTGGCAGGGCAAGAGCACGATAAGTTGCTGGTAATTCATGATTTTGTGGCATAAAATTGGAGGGTGCCCGAAGCGGATGTCCTCACCACGATAGCCTGTCAAGGGCCGTTGGTCGAGGGCACCCAAGGGCGGCCACGGACGGTGGTCGGCACGCGAGTCAGGCCCGCGATGTTCGTTGTCCGAAGGCGGCGAAGGAATTCTTGACACCCTTCGTCCAGCGTCGTTAAACTGAAACCAGAGGGCGGCTTACGGCAAGTCCCGCTTTTTGGGCACGGATAAATCCTCTCTTCTCAAGAGGCTGGATGGGGTGACGAGCGATAGGAAACGCGTCGTCCTTTTCCTGTCCCTTGCGTTAGGAACCGATTATGGCGGCCAGCAACGGCGTATGGGGTATCGACATCGGCCATTGTGCGCTCAAGGCCTTGCGCTGCGAGTACGACGACCAGAACCAAGTCCTGGTTGCCACGGCCTTTGATTACATCGAACACCCGAAAATCCTCAGCCAGCCCGATGCGAATCCGAAGGAACTGGTGCAGGAGGCGATCAGCCAGTTCCTGCAACGGAACAACGTCCGCGGCGACAAGGTCGTGATCTCGGTGCCGGGACAAAGCGGCTTGGTGCGGTTCTTCGAGCCGCCGCCGGTGGATATGAAGAAGCTTCCCGACATCGTCCGCTTCGAGGCGCGGCAAGCCATCCCGTTTCCGCTGGAGGAAGTGATCTGGGATTACCAGCTGATGGGCGGGGCCAACGAGGTCGACGGATTCTTGATGGAAGCCGAGGTCGGTCTGGTGGCCATGAAGCGCGAGCAGGTGTACGAGTGCCTGGAACCCTTCCGCCAGGCCGACATCGAAATCCACATCGTGCAGCTCGGCCCGATCTGCACCTACAACTTCGTGGCCCACAGCCTGATGACCGACTCGCTGCAGGCGGACATCTACGACGCCGACAACCCGCCCGAGTCGTTCGTCATCATCAGCATGGGCACCGATACCACGGACCTGGTCGTCACCAACGGCTTCCGGATCTGGCAGCGAAACATGCCCATCGGGGGCAATCACTTCACCAAGCAGTTGACCAAAGAACTGAAACTGACGTTCGCCAAGGCGGAGCACTTGAAACGGAACGTGCGGGAGGCCGAGGATGCCAAGTCGGTCATTCAGGCCATGCGGCCCGTGTTTAACGACCTGTTGACCGAGGTCCAGCGGTCCGTCGGATTCTTCCAAAACATCGACCGCAAAGCCCAGATCGGCGGGCTCATTATGCTGGGCAACGCGGTCAAACTGCCCGGCCTCCAGCAATACCTGGCAAAGAACCTGGGCTACGAACTGGTGAACGTCGACCACGAGCGATGGGCGTCGCGCGTGGCAGGCCAGTCCGTGTTGTCGTCGCCGGTGTTCAAGGACAATATGCACGCCTTTGCCGTCTGCTACGGCTTGTGCCTGCAAGGCCTGGGACAGGCCAAGTTCGACACGAACCTGCTGCCCAAGGAAATGCTGACGGAACGCATCATCCGGGCCAAAAAGCCTTGGGCCTTGGCCACTGCCGCCGGACTGATGCTGGCCTTTGCCATCAATTTCTTCTTCGAATACAACGCCTGGTACAAGGTCCATCCGCAACGCGAACAGGACGGCGTGACCTGGGAAGCCGCGATGAAGGAGGTGGACAGCGTCTCGTCGCAGTTCAGCAAGAACGAACAGGAGGATGCTTCGCGAGTCAGTCGCTTGGAAGAGTTGGTCGCGCTGGGCAAGGAACTCTCCGGCAACTCCGATCGGCGGATCTTGTGGATGGAGCTGCTGAAGGCCATCAACGACGCCCTGCCGCGTGACCCGGCGCTGGCTCCGGGCCAAGTCCCCGACCCGAAGGCGGTGCCCATTACGCAGCGCAAGGACATTCACATTGAGTACATCGAATCCCAGTATTTCACCGATTTGAAGGCGTGGTTCACCGAGCCGATCAAGCGGAAGTACATGGAAGAGTTCGCTCGCCTGAAGGGAACGCCAATCCCCGCCGCCGCGCCCGGAGCACCCGCACCCGGAGCCGCTGCACCCGGAGCCGCCGCGCCCGGAGCACCCGCACCCGGAGCCGCTGCGCCCGGAGCCGCTGCGCCCGGAGTTGCTGCGCCCGGAGTTGCTGCGCCCGCGCCCGGATCGCCCGCGCCTGGAGCGCCTGATGCCGCGGCAGCCGCAGCCGCCGCTCCGGCAGAGCCAGCGGCCGCGGGAGTGCCTGCGGAGGCGCCGGCCCCGGCAGCCGACGCGACCGCCGAAGCCGGGGCGGAAGGTTCCACCGAAGTCACCGGGCCGGAGGGGCCCGGTTGGGTCATCGAAATCAAAGGCCACCATTTCTACAACGCTGACATCACCACGTGGGGCGGCACTCACGTGCGCGATACCTTCCTCAAGAGTCTTCGCGAACAGACCGTAGAGTTGCCGACGGGTCCCGGCCAGCCGCCTACTCGCTTCACGATGAAGGAGTTGGGAGTCGATTTCGCCGTACTGGCGGTCGATCCGCCCATCGAGCACAACAACCGCATTCCGAATCCCTTCTACGAAGGCCCCACGCCGGGGTCCGGGATGTACCCGGGGGCCGCGGAGGGAATGCCTGGAATGGAAATGATGCCGGGCATGGGAATGTCCCCGCCCGGCATGGGGGCGCCGGCGGGCATGGGAGCGCCGGCGGGCGGTCTGCCCGGCAGCGGTGCCAAGCCGGACAAAAGCAAGAAAGAAAAAGAGGAGCCGAAAGAGCCTCCCTTCTACATCGCGCCCAAGTACACGTTCGTGCTCCAGTTCTGCTGGCAGGAAAAGTTGCTGAACGAACGGCTGCGTGCGAGGGCAGAAGCGCAGATGCAGCAACAGCAGGAGCAACAGCAGCCGTCGGAGCAGCCGGAACAACCGGATCAACCAGAGCAGCCACCGGCGGCGGTCCCTGGGAACAAGGTGGCAGCCGCCAACATGGGAGGTTAGCGTTATGGACCAGGTGAAAGCGTTTGCACGAGCCGCGATGAAACATGTGTTCTGGATCGGCTGCGGCTTGATCCTCGCCGGCAGCATGGGCACGTGGTACATGGCGCGGCAATCGCTGCACAAAGAGTTCGAAAAGAACCAGAGCGATATCAAGGCCAAGTACACAACCGTCTCGGGCTTGCAGAAGAAACAGGATCCGCCAAACGAGAAGTCGCACCAGGAGATGGACAGACTGTTGAACAACACGCTGAACCTGGTGCTGGAGGCGTGGAAGTATCAGTACGCGCGGCAGGACATGATTCTGCGTTGGCCGATGGATCTGCGCGAGGATTTCGTGGCCGCCGTTCGGCCGTTGAAGCCCATCGAGGCCAAGGTGGACTTCCCCACGCCGCCCAACCAGGAGTTGAAGATCGACTTCCGGCGCCGCTACTCCGAGTACGTCGGCAACCTGTTGCCGCGGTTGGCGGACGTCGTCGGAACCAGGTGGCAAGTCAGCCGGACGGGCACCGGCATGCCGGGCATGATGGGCGGCACGTCCCCTCTGACGCCAGAAGAAATGCAGAAGCTGGCCCAGCAGAAACCGCCCATCGTGCTCTGGGATCCACAGGACCAGGCCCGACTGGTGCAGACGCATTTTGACTGGTCCAAGCAGACCGAAAGCCTGCCCAATACCCTGCAAATCCTGTACGCTCAAGAAGATTTGTGGGTGCTGACGGCGCTGATGTACATCATTCGTCAAACCAACGACAAGGCCGAATCCCGGCACGAAGCCGTGGTCAAGACCATCGAGGGCATCCTCATCGGCCGCCACGCGCCGCCGCGGGCCGGGCAAGTCGTGCGGCTGGGCGGAGGCGGAATGGGCGGAGGCATGATGCCGGGCATGGAGGGCATGCCGGGTGGCGACATGTATGGCGGCGCCGGTCCGCCGGGAGCCGACGCAGGCGGGATGCCGGCTGAACCGGCCGGGATGCCCGCCGGTGCAGGCCCCGAAGGAATGATGGCGCCGGGCGGTCCCATGGGCGATGTCGGCATGCCCGGGATGGGGATGGGAGGCATGGGAGGCATGGGAGCCGTCTCCTTTGACCCGGCCGAAGGCCGCTACGTCGACAATCAGTACCAGGCACTGAAAGCAGAAACTCTGCGGTCCGCTCTGCGGGCGGAGACGACGCCAGACGCTTTTCTCGTGGTCGCCAAACGCATGCCGGTCCGGATGCGTCTGGTGGTGGACGAACGCAAGCTGCCTCGATTGCTCGCCCAGTTCGGAAACGCGTTCCTGCCGGTCGAAGTCCGCCAGGTGCGGATCAACCGCGCCAAGGACGCGGCCGGGGGCGGGGGCTACGACATGATGAATATGGGAGGCGGCGGGTACGGCGCGATGGGCGGCGCCGAAATGGGTGGCATGCCGCCGGGCATGGCGGGTCCAATGCCCGGCATGGAGGCTGCCCCCGGCATGGATATGGGCATGGGTATGGGTATGGGTTACGTGCCGCCCGGCATGGAAGGTGGCGCTTATCCCTCGCCGGATTACGGGATGGGAATGGGCACGCCGGGTCAGGAACAGCGACTGAAAGATCGTACCATGGTCGCTTCCACTTCGGCTCACGACGTGCCGGTGGAAATCTACGGAATCATCTACATTTACAATCCTGTGGATGAAAAGAAACTGGGTCTGGAACAGCAACCGGGGCTCACCGGGACCTCGCCTCCGGCAGCCCCGCCGCCATCGAGCTAGTCGAGGGGCGCGGGTCGGAGCTGGGCGGTTCAGTTGAGCCGCCGCTGGTACGCGGGCTCGCCGCGGCCGGGCGTCCGCCGGGGCCGGGACAAGGAGCCTTCGAGGTTTGGAGAGAAAACGATGAAGCTCAAGATTAACTTCGGCAAGGGTGGCCTGAAGGGGTTTATCATCCAACATGCCGAGAAGGCCATTTTTGCCATGGTGCTCTTGCTCGTGGCGGTCTTTGTTTACTCCAGCGCCACGCTGGAGACCGTCGACGAAGGCCAGACGCCCGGCAGTCTGAAGGGCAGCGCCGGCGGCGCGCTGAAGAATTTGCAAGACGCCAATGCCTGGGTGGTCCTCGGCCCGGAACGCCAGCGACAGGTGGATAACTACCCCGCCCAGGCCATGATCGCCGGCACAGCCGTCGATCCGCAGCCCTATACCGGAAGCCCGTGGATCAAGGAGTTGTTCCGGCGCCAGCAGAAACGGCAAGATCCCACGATTTACCAGCCCGAACAGGTCGAGGCGCAGGCGGGCGTCTTCGCAATCATGATGAGAACCAGGACCCTGGACGACACCTGGTTGGATGCCAAAGACGCTTTGGAAAAGCCGAAAGAAAAAGCCAAACCGAAGCCGAAACCCAGGAGGAGACAGCGGATGCCGGCCGGCTCCGAAGGCATGTACGGCGATCCGGCAGACATGTACGGCGGCATGATGCCCGGCTATCCCGGACCCGAAGGCGAAATGGCGGCCATGGGCGATCCGGCCGGCATGATGCCGGGCTACGGCATGGGTATGCCGGGAGCCACGCGACAACTGGGCCAGTTCTACATCAGCCATTACCTGAGCAAAGGGTTCCGGGCGGCGGGCGGCGGGATGGCCGCGCCGATGGCCGGAACCGTGACGGCCACGCCCGGCGTCGCTGCCAAGTCGTTTGCGATGGTCGCCGTCAAAGCCCTGGTGCCGTTTGAAAAGCAGTGGGAAGAATACGAACGGGCTCTGGCCAACGCGACCGGTTACAGCCCCATGCACGATATTCCCAAGTACCTGTGGTTCTTTGCCGAACGGGCAGAGGTCTCGGACGACCCCAATGCGGAACTTCAGTGGAAGCCCGTCAGCGACCGTCTCTTCGCGATGAAGGCAGCCATGGGGTTTGCGGGATTTCCGGCCGAGGTTGCGGACGATGCATATCTCTTGCCCGGGATCCTCACCATGCCCATTCCGCCGGTGCTTTTGCAACCCTATGACTCGCTGGCCTTACACAGCAAAGTCCCCAAAAAACAACTGCCCACGAATCTCGCAATGAACCAGCCCGGTGCCGGCGAACAAGCCAAGGAGGGCAGCAAGGAGGGCAAGAAGGAGGGGGCCGAAGGCGAACCGAAGCCGATGACCGATTTCAGTGAGGGCGTACCCCAACTCCCGCTTGCCGGAGCCGGCGCCGCGGGCATGATGCCCGGAATGCCGGGGATGCCGGGCATGCCAGGGATGCCAGGGATGCCAGGGATGGAGTACGGAGGAATGGAAGCAGGTTCCGCTGGCGGGGTCCCGATGTATGGCGCTGAATACGGCATGAGTCCCGGAATGGACATGTACGGCGGCGCGGGCTATCCTGGCGGCGCGCCGGGCGGCTATGGGATGCCGGGGATGCCCGGTATGATGCAGCCGGCAGTCAAGTACAAGATGATCCGCTTCTTTGACTTGAACGCCGAGCCCGGCAAGACCTATCGCTATCGGGTTCGCGTGATGTTGGAAGATCCCAACCGGCCTCAGAACAAGGCGGCGGAACCCAATCCCCGGATTCTCGACCAGGCCGTCGTCGAGCGTTTGGCGAAAGTGACCGCCGGCGACGAAGACTTTGTCCGGAGGAATCCCGACAAACAACCGCGCCGCACGTACTGGCTGTATACCGAGTGGAGCGAACCGAGCGAACCGGTCACCGTGGTCAGCAGCGAGAATTTTGTGGGTGGCGGCGCGACCGCGGCGCGCTTCATCAAGATCCCGCCCAACGGTCCCAGCGTGGAATACGAGGAGCCAAAGGGCAAGGTGGTGAGCGTGATTTGGGATCAGCGCCGGGCCACGGAGATTCCCGCGGAACGCGAAGTCCTGCGGGGCGCGTTCTTGGACTTCGAGCAAGATGTCGACGTCTTGCACCCGCTCACCCTGCAGATCAAACGGTTGGAAAAATACGCCTTCTCCACGGACGCGTTTGTCGCCGATCTGCGCGGAGGCGAGCCGCTGATGGTGGACGTGGACAAAGACACCAAGGAGGAAACGCCGCTGCCCGTGCCCGGCGAGTACCTGGTGGTGGACGCCGATGGGCGACTGGTCGCCTGCCACGAGGTGGACGACGCCGAGGAGTATCGCAGGCTGCTGTTCATCGAGGACAAGCCGTCCAGCACGGTGGGGGCTCCGGGGATGATGGGGCCTGGCGGAGGCCCTGAGGCGATGATGGGCTATCCGCCCGGCATGCCGTAAGATCCCCGGCGTCAGCGGAAGGCGCTCCGGTTCGGCGATCCCTTCCGCAGCAGTCCGCCCATTGGCGCAGACTTCGCCGCCGGCCTGTCGGCAGCGAAGCCTGCCGCAGCCCGCGTCACAGATCGTGCGGCAGGTGATGCCCCAGCTTGTCCCGCTTGGTCGCCAGGTAGTGGGCGTTGTATTCGTTGGCCGGCGGCAGGATGGGGACTTGATCCACGACCTCGATGTCAAACCCGCCGTAAATGAACGCGTCCGTCTTCTTGGGATTGTTGGTCAGCAGGCGGACCTTGCTCAGGCCCAGGTCTTTGAGGATTTGCAGACCGACGCCATAGTCCCGCATGTCGGCCTGGTAGCCCAAAGCCAGATTGGCTTCGACGGTGTCCAGCCCCTGTTCCTGGAGGGCGTACGCTTTGATCTTGTCGGTCAAGCCGATGCCGCGCCCCTCCTGCGGCAGATAGACGAGCACGCCGGCCCCTTCCCGGCTGATCATGTCCAGCGCCATGTGGAGTTGCTCGCCGCAGTCGCAGCGCAGCGAGCACAGCAGGTCGCCCGTAAAACAGCTGGAGTGGATTCGCACCAGCGGCGCCGCCAGCCGCTCCGGCTGCCCCATCAACAGCACGACGGATTGCTGCCGTTCGTACTTGATGTCGTACACGATGACGTGAAAGTGACCGAATTGCGTCGGCAAATTGGCTTCGGCGCAGCGGCTCACCAGCTTCTCCGTGACGCGGCGGTGCGCGATCAGTTGCTCGATCGAGATGATCTCCAGCCGGTTCTCGCGGGCCACTTCCCACAATCGGTCCCGCGAGGCGCGTTCGCCGGAGTCGTCGAGGATTTCGCACAGCACGCCGGCCGGCGTCAGGCCCGCCATCCGGGCCAGGTCGACGGTGGCCTCGGTATGCCCGGCGCGGCGCAGAACGCCGCCTTCTTTCGCCAGCAAGGGATGCACGTGTCCGGGGCGCACAAAGTCGGCGGCCCGGCTGTTGGGGTCCACCATGGCACAGACCGTCTGAGCCCGCTCGCGGGCCGTGATGCCGGTCTTGGTCGTGCGATGATCGATGGGCGTCATGAACCCCGTCGTCAGCGGGGAGGTATTGGTCGTGACGACCGGTGACAGCTCAAGCCGTTCGCAGACGTCCGGCAACACCGGCACGCAAAACTGCCCGCGTCCGCGGAGGATGAAGTTCACCGTCTCCGGCGTCGCCTTTTCCGCAGCGCAGATAAAGTCGCCTTCGTTCTCGCGATCTTCCGCATCGACGACGATCACCACGGCGCCGCGCGCGATCGCATCGACGGCGGCCGGGACACTGGAAAACAAGTCGCTCACGGGGGAGGGCCCTGGATCATGGTTGGTAGGCTGTCAAGATAGAAGACCAACGGCTATTATAGGGTCCCGTCGGATTTCCGCTAGGTCCCTCTTGCAGCATGGACGGCGCAATGCTCGAACGCGAAGAGTACGTCGAACAAGCCTACTTGTTCCGCATGTTGAGCGAGCGGTTGCCCGAAAACTACCCCCTGCAGGAACTCCTGGAACAGATCCGCCACGAATTGCTGGCGACGACCAAGCTGCCGATGGCCGTCGATTTCATGCTGGCCGAATTGCGGCACCGCGGCGTGATGTCGTCCGCCATGCGCCGCTTGCCACACTACTTCACAGCGTATCAGACCTATATCATCGCGGCGGCGGAAGACGACCGCAGCCGTTTTGATTCGCGCGTGGCCATCGAGATCCTGCGGCACGAAGCCGCGTACCTGGCACAGCAGCCGACGCCGCAAGGCCTGTTCATGTACCAGTTTGAAACGCTCAGCCGCAACCGCCTGCGCTATGACCGCGGTTTGGACGCCATGTCCGCCGATCCGATGTACAACGACGATTGGCGGGAGTGGATTCAAACAGTCCGCCGGCAGATCGGCATCGTGGATTTCGCCGACATGATCTACGTCCGCAGCGCCGAGTACCTCCGCCGCCGGACGCGTCCCGGCGAAACGCCCCCAACGCCGGAGAAGCCGCTGCTGTTCGGCGAGAAGGAAGGCAAGATCGCCTGGGCCAATCGCCAGAAGGATCCAACGTACCTGTTCGCCGCCCTGCAGCGGCACCTGGGTTATCCCTTCGCCCCGCGCCTCAAACGCCCGGACGAAACCCGCGAACAAATCCCCGTCATCCTCCGCCGCCTGGAGCGGTTTGAAATGCGGATCAAACTGCTGGAAGAGGAATCGAAGGACGGCCTCGATATCACCAAGTTCTATTCCCAACACGATCGACCGCCCACGGTCCCTTGACCTCCAACCGGATCGGCCCCGCCAAGGGAAGACAGCGCAGGCGGTCGGCGATGAATGCCGACATCGGAGCTGAGATGACCCGTGATTTGCTGAAAGCGATTGAGTTGGCCCTGGGGAATCAGTGGGACCAGGCCCATCGAATTGTGCAGCAGTACGACGCCGACCCTACCGCGGCCTGGATTCACGCCGTCTTGCACAAGATCGAGGGCGACCTCGACAACAGCCGCTACTGGTATCGTCGGGCTGACAAACTGGAGTGCCTGAATCGGGAGCCGATGGCGGAGTTGCAGACCATCCAAACGGCGATCTCGGGCTGAAGAGTTGCGGCCGAACGGCGGACGAGTGTGGACCAAGAAGGAACCGGCGCTGGGGGCCGGTTGCCCGACACCGAAGTCGCGCGGCGGCTGGTCCAGGTCCAACGCCGCTCCCTGGGAATTTCCGCCCCGGCGGAGAAGGAAATCACGAGCCTCCGCCGTCCCCTCGCAGCTGGGAGATCGCCTGCTCGGCGACCAGCTCGCTCTTGTGGATGCACATGGGGATGCCGACGCCGCCGAAGGCGTTGCCGGTGAAGAACAGGCCCGGCAGTTCCTTCAGGCCGGCCTCGATCTGTTCGACGCGCTCGCCGTGTCCAACGTAGTACTGCGGCATGGCCCGTTCATAGCGGCTTACCAGCACCAGCGTCGGCTCGCCGGAGATGCCCAGCAGTTGCCCCAGTTCGTCGCGGGCGAGGGCGATCAGTTCGTCCTCGGGCAGGGCCGTCAGTTCCGGCTGCATTTCTCCGCCGATGAACGCACGGACGAGGGTCTGACCCTCCGGCGCTCGTCCCGCATACTTGACGCTGGAGAAGCTGCCCGACAGGATCCTCCGGTGCTCCGTGTGCGGCACGACAAAGCCGAATCCGTCCAGCGCGTGCGAGACGTGATCGCGGCGGTAGCCCAGCGAGACGATGCAGCAGCTGGCGTGCGGAATCGCGGACAGTGTCCGGGCGAAGGGCGGGTGCAAATCCGCGACCAGACTGGCCGCGGCCGTGGCCTTGGGGGCCAAAAGGACCGCGTCGCAAGGCAGCGATTGGGCTTCTGCCCCGCCGACGGACACCGTCCAGCCGCCACTGGGGTCGCGAGCCAGGCGGGTCACGGGCGTGCCGAGATGCACGCTGCCGCGCGGCAGCCTGCCGGCCAGCGCGTCGATCAGGCTGGAAATGCCGTCCCGCAGCGTCACGAACATGCTGTAACGCGCCCCGCTGCCGCTCTGCAGCTGGGAACGCTGCTTGGCCGCCTGTTTCCAGATGGCGCGGATCAGGCTGCCGTGATTACGTTCCATGTCCTGGAACCGGGGCATGGTCGCCCGCACACTCAGTTTTGCCGGGTCCCCGGTGTAGATGCCGCCGATCAGCGGTTGGACCAGCCGCTCGTACGTTTCCCGCCCAAATCGCCGCCTCACAAACGAAGCAAGACTCTCGTCCCCTTCTTCTTTGCAGGGAGGCACGAAGTACTCCCAAACCATCCTCAGCTTGCCCCAGGGACTGAAGATCGGCGTGGTCACGATCGGCCAAATGCGGCTGGGGGCCATGATCATGAACCCCTCGGGGATGCGGTGCAGCCGGCCTCGGCGCACGACAAACGCGTGCCGGTGCTGGTGGTTGTTCTGGAGCAACTGGTCGCCCAGTCCCAAGCGACGGCACAAATCAATGCCCCACGGCACGTTGGTGATAAAATTGTCCGCGCCGCGTTCGATCAGGAAACCGTCTTGCCGTACGGTCTCCAACACACCGCCGAGACGCGGCGCGGCTTCAAATAAGAGCACCTCGATATCCGGTGCAAGTTCTTGGAGACGGTGAGCGGCTGCTAAACCGGAAATTCCGCCCCCGACAACCACCACTCGTTTGCGGGCAGCGGGAGAATGAGTCATAGGAAATGTCGTTCCCTGCTAGCTGTCTGTGGGCAACTTTGGCGACCCGATGTCACGCCCGGCGACGTGACGGGTCTATTAAGAAGGTTAGACCTACCGGCGGCAGGTTTGGCAAGTGGGCAACGCATTGACCTCGCAACGCTCCCTCCGATACCATGCCTTCAGATGGATGCCTCGTGATGCGACAGGAAATCAGCGGATGATGATAGCACGTACTCGCAGATGGTGGTTCGTTCTCTTTGCAAGCCTTGCGACGATGTTCCCGGCCTCGTGGTTGGCGGGCCAGGCCCCCCAGTCTCCGGCGGTTGGTGGCGGCCGTCAACCGGCTCCGCCGTCCATACTCGGCGATCTGGATAAATTGCCCGGCATGGCGGACTTTGTGGGCGGTGCTGTTGAAGGCGATGGCGAAGTCAAGTTCGCCGGAAGCCTGCGGGTGAATCGCGGCCAGCGTACGGGCGTGATTCAGGTTCGGACGGTGCTTGCCCCCTCCTGGCACATCTATGCGACGGACCAGGAAGGCGGTCCGGGGCCTGCAAAGATCACGTTGCCGACGACGGACCAGATCCGCCTGAGCGGCGAGTTTCGCCCCGACAAGGAGCCCCAGGTCCGGAAGGTCGAGTACTTCGACACGCCGCTGCGCGAGCACTATGGCGAGGTGACCTGGTCCGCGCCTGTCGAGTTGAGTGCCGGTGTGAATCCGGAAAAGCTGAAGCTGGAACTCCAGTTCGACGGTCAAATCTGCAATGACGAGGTTGGGTGCAAGCCCCTATTCGGCAAGAAGATCGAGGTCGTTTTCAGCGGCTTCGAGGGTGAGTTGGCGGCGCCGGCACCGGAAGCGAAACTGGGTGCTCCCGCCGCGGAATCGTCTGCCCCGGTCGCTGAATCGCCGACCGGAGTGTTCCGTGCCGAGCGATCGCGTCTGGCCCTGCAGGGGCAGGTGACGCCGGCCACGACCCCGCCGGGGGGAAAGTTCCAGCTGGCGATCACGGCCTCGCTCGATCCGACTTGGCATGTGTACGCTTACGCGCCGCGCGATCCTCAAGCGGTGGCCAAGCCCACGTTGATCGTGGTGACGGAGCCTGCTGCCTGGCCGCGGGGGCCCGTTCTGGCCTCGCAGGATCCGATCGTCACGTTGCCTGACGGCGACCAACCGCCGGTCCGTTACCACGAGAAGGCCGTCACGTGGACCGTTGAATTCACGGTGCCGGCCGACGCGACCGCGGGCGAACACACGCTGGCGGGAATCGTGGGGTACCAGACTTGCACCGACACCAGTTGCGACCGTCCGCTGGCGGCAAGATTCACGGCCCGCGTGACGGTGGGCCAAGCGGCCGACAGCGGCCCCGTGCCGCTGGCCTTCACGGCGGACCGCTACGCCGAGGCGGCACAACTGGCGGCTGCCGGTTCCGAAGCACCGCCACCGCCTGCGGACTCGGCGCCGCCAGCAATCGCGGCGCCTGCCGGGCCGGCCCCTGAGCCGCCCATCGCGGGCGCTGCCCCGCCGTCGCCCCCGCCATCGCCCCCGGCGAGCTTGAACAGCCAAACGCCGCTCCACCAGGTGCTGCTGTGGGCCTTCCTGGGTGGCCTGATTCTGAACATCATGCCCTGCGTGCTCCCGGTGATCGGCTTGAAGGTGATGGCGTTCGTGCAGCAAGCTGGCGAGAGCCGCGCCCAGGTGCTGGCGCTGAACGTGTGGTACGCGTTGGGACTGATTTCGGTGTTTCTCGTCTTGGCGACGTTGCTGGTGGTCTGGAACGTGGGCTGGGGCGAGCAGTTCAGCAGCGAAGTTCTGACGATTACGCTGGCCGCCGTCGTGTTCGCCATGGGCTTGAGTTTCCTGGGGGTCTGGCAAATGCCCATTCCCGGCTTTGCGGTCAGTGACCGGGCCACGGAACTAACGGAAAAAGAAGGCCCCGCGGGCGCGTTCGCCAAAGGCATCATCACCACCATCCTGGCGACGCCGTGCAGCGGTCCGGGAGTGGCCATCGCCCTGGGTTACTGTCAGGGCAAGCCGGCCAGCGTGGTATATATGATCTTTGCCATGGTCGGTCTGGGCATGGCAAGCCCCTACCTGATGATCGGCGTCTTTCCGCAATTACTGCGACTGCTGCCCCGCCCCGGCGCCTGGATGGAGACGTTCGAGCGGTTGATGGGACTGGTCCTGCTGGGAACCGTGATCTACCTGCTCAGCTTCACCGCCTGGGCCAACGTGTTGCCTGCAGTCGCCTTGCTGCTGGGCGTGGGCGCCGCGTGCTGGTGGATTGGACGGATCCCCATCACCGCCGAATTCCCGGCGCGGCTGCGCGGCTGGCTGGGAGGAATCGCCGTCATCGGGTTGTCCGCGCTGCTGGCGTTTACCAACCAGACCACGATCGGCGGCAACGAGGTGTACGGGCTGCGCGGCATCATGGAACATCGCTTGGACAAGTACATTCAACAGCAGGCCGCGTTGCATTCCGGCGGGGACGATATTTTGAACTCGTCCGAAATCACGCAGCACACAACCACCATTCGCTGGCTGCCCTACAGCGAACGCCGCTTGGAACGTTTGATCGGCGACAACCGCACCGTGCTGGTCGACTTCACCGCCGACTGGTGCCTGACCTGCAAGACGCTGGAAGCGACCGTGCTGAACACGCAGGAGGTCCGCGATCTGTTGCGGGCCAACGGCGTGGTGACCTTGCAGGCCGACTGGACCGACGGCGACGCCGAGATCGGCCGCAAACTCGAGTCGCTGGGCAGCAAGCAAGTTCCCGTCGTCGCGATCTTCCCCGCTGGCGGAGCGCAGCCGATCGTGCTGATGGGCTTCTACACCAAAGCCGCACTGCTGGAGAAGGTGCGCGAGGCAGGCCCCTCGGACAACGTGCGGGTCGCGGCCGCGCGGCGCTGAGGCATTCGGGCTCGGGGGCCGCCGGCGACGAGCGGGAATCACGGCTCGGCCGGCAAACGCTCGATCACCACCGCCTCGCCCGAGCCGACTTGCACCGCCGTTTGCGCCGTGCGGTCCGCTGAGACTTCGGTCTTCGTAAGCTTGCCGTCGCGGTCGAAATGCCGCACGGCCACGCGACAAGGCCCGTCCGGCCAGCCGTAGCTGCCCGAGTGCAGCGTGATGATCCGCTCGCGGCCCAGCAGATAGCCCGCGTGCAGCTCGAGCGGCGTAAACGGGAACAGGTAGCGGGAGATTTCGTGAGGATAGTCGTAACGCGTGCCTACCGGCAGGCAAGCCATCTGGAGCGCCCGGACCACGTTGCCGAAATCCATCCGGCTGGACATGTAGCCCAGCGGCGTGCCAAGGTTCCCTTCGTAGCACCAGGAATCGTTGTGCTGGATCTCGACCATCCGCGGCACGCCCGTGGCCAGCATCGCCCGCGTACAGGCCGGGCCGTTGCCCATCACCGCGCCGCCGTTGCGGCGGGCCCGCTCGATCACGGCCAGCCGATGCCCTTCGCCCAGCAGCGTCGTGATGCCGATCTCGCGCTGGATGGCGTACGTTTTCGGATCGATCAGGCACGAGTGCCCGTCGGCCATGTTGTACGTCACCAGCGGCGTGCCGTAGGCCACGCCTTCCATTTCGTCCCAGTACAGTCCGTCGGCGCCGATCTCGCCGCGGTAGCGTTCCACGGCTTGCAGCATGACGCCGCCGAAGGAATTCTCCAGCGTGGCGACCATGCTCCACGTCAGACTGTAGACGCCGCCCCACTCGGTCGACAACGGCTGGCCCGTCGGACCGACAAGCCAACTGTCGCGGAATCGCTCGTGGCCCGTCTCGGAGGTGTCGCGCTGTGTGTCGTAGTAGACGAGCACTTTCACCTCCGGGCAAGCCTCGCGGATCCGAACGGCGGCTTGACGGAGCCGGCTGCGGAAATCGGCCCAGTAATCGTCCAGCACGCCGGTCCCGAAGCCGATCCGCTTGCGGTCGTGCTTGTGATCCACCCAGCCGCCGCAGTAGCAGGCAAAGCGAATCCCCAATCGCTGGAATTTCTCCCGGATCTGTTCCGGGGTTTGATTGAGAATCGAGTCGGGGTGAAAAAAGGTCCACGCACCAGGGACCGTGAAGTTCGCACCCCAATCGGCGCGCACGAGGTTGACAAAATCGAAGTAGTCCGGCCCTGCCACCGGCCAGATCGACCAGCGCAACGTTTGCGACTCGCCTGGCCCCAGCCGGAGCATCTCGGTCCGCAGACCGGCCACGGGCGGCTCGGCTCCGCAGAACAAGCGGGCCTGATTCCGAAACACATCGTCCTCGGCCAGCATTCCCAACCCCTGGTCCGCCAGGCGCACGTGGACGCTCGGATTGGCCGGCGAGTAATAGTCGCTTACCGCCGGATCTGGATTTCCCGCCAGCCGCACCGCCGGATCGGCCAGCGCCGCCAGGCTCACCTCGTGCCGGACCACCAATCCCAGCGGGGCTTGCGGATCGAGGTTCGTCAACTCGTCCGCCACCTCGATCTTGACCGGGCCGAAACGAACGGTCCGCGTCAAGCGATAATGAGGGCCTGCGGCTTCCAGCCGCGTCGGCGAAACGATCCGTTGCGTCCAACTCGACGGGCCCGTCCGATCTGCGTCGCTCCCGGCGAGCAACCGATTGAAGCCCGCGTGGGGATACGAGAAAGCGCTGGAAAACTCCCACTGGCACGAGCCGACCGTGACGGCCAGCCCGCCGCCGGGCGCCAGGCGGCCTTCGTACCGCGCCGGACCGGCCGCCGGCTGGCCCGTGTTGATCACCGGCGTCAGCGCCGCTTTCGCGGTCATCGTCGGGCTCGCGCCGGACCGCACGGTGACGGACAACTCGCGGAGCACCAGTTCGCCGTCGGGCGCGGTCCAGGATTTGCGCAGCTTATCAGCCGTGTTGGTGATCGCTAAACGGTTCTCCGCCGCCGGGTTCACCAGGTCGGTGACGTCCAGCACAAACGTGTAGGGATCGTCCGGGCAGTAACTCGGCCGGTAGTCGAAATTGGGCGAGTACAGCAGACGCCAGGCATGATTCCCAAACCACGGCGCCGGCAGGTTCGCCGCTACCGGGGACTCCACGGGGCGATTCACCAGGCGGATCACCCGCCGACTCCGCGCCGGCTGAATCTCACGCCCGTTCAATTCCATGCGCAAGAAGTACATCGATCCGGCAGGCGCCGCCAGGTGCAGCCGCGCGGTGACGCGCAACAGGACCGTCGTGTCGCGCTGCGGGACCGTGCCGAAATCAAAGGCCGCCGTTTGCCCCGGCGGGATCCGCTGCTCTTGCTCGATCAAGCGGAGTTCTTCAGCGTCCAGGCATACCGCTCCGCCAGCGATCATCAGCCACAGACCCCACGCTCCGTGCTTCAACAGGGCGCGCGCCGCAACGAAGGGGACGGTTGGATTCATGGGTTTGCCTCATCGATCCATCTGTTTCGACCTCAGTAAGTGCCGGGCGTCATTGTAGTCACGACGGGCCGGGCCCGGCAACTCGCTCGAACCCAGGTCGCGGTGCGCTAGCACCAAACGGGAGTTCGACACTTTTGCCGCGTCGTTGATGAAGTCACGGTTTCGGTGCTGGGGTCAGGCTTACAGAATTCAGTTTTGGCCGGGCAGAGTCGTACGACGTGGCTGGCACCAAACTCGGCCAAAACTGAATTCTGTAAGCCTGACCCCATTTCGCGCGACCGTGCCATCGTAGACAGCGACTCTCCGTGGCAGTTTCCCGTTAGGTGCTAAGAGGCCACCGCCGGCCGTGGCGTTGCCCGCCAACGCTTCGACAAGCCCCCCCGCCTCGCCCCGCTCAAGCCACCGGCTCCCACGGTCCCCGTCCCGCGCGGCTCTGGCCCCGTCCACAGCCGCCCCCGTCCACCGCCTTGAAACCGCGGCGTGTGAGAGTAGACTCAACGGCGTTACGAGTCCGGGTCCGCTTGAGGAGTTGAACCAATGCGACCTGTCATCGGGCTTCTGCTGTGTACGCTGGGCGGGCTGCCTGCTGGGGCGGCGCAGGCCGAATTGGCCGCCACCGACCTGACGTGCGAATACCTCGTCAACCCTCTCGGAATCGACGTCGTCCGGCCGCGGCTCAGTTGGATCGTGCCCTGCGACCGGCGCGGACAGCGGCAGACGGCCTACCGCATTCTCGTCGCCGACAGCTTGGACGAGTTGAATCGAGACACGGGCAGCGTGTGGGATTCCGGCAAGGTCGAATCCGGCCAAACCACGCTGATCGAGTACGCCGGCCGGGCGCTGGGCTCGCGGATGCGATGCTTCTGGAAAGTGAAATGGTGGGACAAAGACGGCCGCGAGCAGGCCTGGAGCGAATCTGCCTACTGGTCGATGGGCTTGCTCAAACCGGAAGACTGGTCCGGTCAGTGGATCGCGGCCGGCGGCGACAGGTCCAAGCCGAGCCAATCGCCGTCATCGCTTTGGCTCCGCAAGACCTTCACGCTCGACGGCCCGCTCGACCATGCGGAAGCCTACGTCGCCACGCTGGGATACCACGAGCTGTACGTCAACGGCCGCAAAGTCGGTGACGCGGTGCTCAGCCCGGCAGTCTGCGATTACCGGCATCGGGCGCTGTATCTGACTTACGACATTGGCCCGTTGCTGGTTCCGGGCCGCAACTGCGTGGCACTCTGGCTGGGGCGCGGCTGGGCCGCACACAAACCGTACGAGTTGCCGTACGGGGCCATGGCCCAGGCGCAAATCGAAGTCACTCTGGCTGGCGGACAGACCGTGCGCGTGGCCACTGATCCGACTTGGAAGTCGCATCCTACGCCAATCTCCTATCTGGGAAACTGGCGATTCAACGATTTCGGCGGCGAGCGGTACGACGCGACGTTGGAACTGCCCGGCTGGAACTCGGCCGACTTGGACGACACCGCCTGGGCGCCGACTGCCGCATTCGATCCGCCGGTCGGTCGCCTTGCGGCTCAAATGGTCCAGCCGGATCGGCGCGTCGAAACGATCCGCCCCGTCTCCGTCCGGGAATTGTCGCCGGGCGTGTACGTGATCGATATGGGCCGCAACTATACCGGCTGGCTGGAGATCCCGCTGGACGCTCCGCGCGGCCAAACCGTGCAACTGGACTACAGCGAGCGCCCGGTCGACAAGCCTGGCGTGCAGACGTTTCGCCAATTCGACCAGTACGTGCCGCGCAGCGACGGCCGCAACGTCTTCTGCAGCCGGTTCAACTACCATGCCTTTCGCTGGGTGACGGTGAGCGGATTGAAACAGCCGCCCGACCTGAACCGGGTGCGCGGCCATGCGATCCACAGCGACTACGGGCGGGTCGGCCGGTTCGAGTGCTCCCACGAACTGCTCAACCGGATCTACGAGACGGTCCTGTGGACGTACCGCTGCTTGAGCCTGGGCGGCTACGTGGTCGACTGCCCGCACCGCGAGCGACTCGGCTACGGCGCGGAAGGCCAGGTCGCCGTCGACACGGCCCTGTACAGTTTCGATCAGGGACCGCTGTTCACAAAATGGCTGGCCGACTGGCGCGACGTGCAGGACCCGCAATCCGGCGAGGTGCCGCACACCGCGCCGACGTACATCGGCGGCGGCGGGCCGGCCTGGGGCGGGATCGTCGTGACGCTGCCCTGGCAGTGCTACGTCCAGTACGGCGACAAGCGGATTCTGGAAGACAACTACCCGATGATGCAGGGCTATCTCCGCTGGCTGGCCAGCAAGAGTCGGGACCATATCCTCCAGCCGTTCGGCGGCGAGTGGGATTTCCTGGCCGACTGGGTCGCGCCGGGCCGGAACGTGGCTCCCCGATGGACCTTTACGCCCGAACCGTTGCGGATCTTCTTCAACACGTGTTACTGGTCCTACGTCACGCAATTAACTGCCCGCGTGGCCGACGTGTTGGGAAAGACGGACGACGCGGCCGCGTACCGGGAGCAGGCCCAGCGAATCAATCGGGCCGCGCATGCAGCCTGCTTCGACGCCACCAAGGCGACCTACGTCACGGGCGAACAGCCCTACCCGGCGCTCGCCCTGCTGACCGAAACCGTGCCGGACCAGTTGCGGGACAAGGTCCTGGCCAGCCTCCAGCAGGAAATCCTGGTGACTCAGAAAGAACACATCGACTCCGGCGTCTTGGGTACGTACTTCCTGTTGAAATTCCTGACGCAAGCCAACCGCAGCGATCTGGTCTACCCGCTGGTCAGCCGCAGGACGTATCCCAGTTGGGGCTATATGCTCGATCAGGGCGCGACCACCATCTGGGAACGCTGGAACGGCGACGAATCGCAGAACCATACCTCGTTCCTTTCGGTCGGGGCTTGGTTCGTGGAAGGGCTGGCCGGAATCCGCGCCGATCCGGCTTCGCCGGGATTTCAACATGTCTTTGTCCGTCCGGCGGTCGTGGGCGATTTGACGTTTGCACGGGCCTCGTACCGTTCGCTCCGCGGTACCGTCGCCAGCGGATGGCAAATCGAAGACGGACAATTCCGCCTGACCGTGGATGTCCCGGCAGGCTCGACGGCCACGGTTTACGTCCCCACCCAGGATCGGACGGCGATCCGCGAAAGCGGCGGGCCGGCCGAGCAGGCCCAGGGCGTGCGGTTTCTGCGAAGGGAAAACCGGGCAGCCGTTTATCGGGTCGACTCCGGACGCTACACGTTCCAGACGCCCCATGATGCCGGGGGCGATTGAGTCAAGCCCCTTCCACCGCTGAACGATTCAGCCCGGCGAATCGGTAGCTCGGATCGGCCCGTACGCTCCTGACTGGATCACCCTGGAAAACGGTCTTTAGGGTGGCGAGATTTCCGATTTCTCCCTCCCACTTGCTGCCCAAGGCAAGCTCTCCTCAATTCAGCCGCGGTTCCTGCGTCCCTCTGCGATTAGGCGCCCCGTCAAGTAATACCTCCGCCTTTCTGGTGACCAAAGTCGTTTATGCACAAGAACCTACCGGTTCTGTGCGACGCCTTGCCGCCGCTTCAGCGCCGACGCCCAAAACCG
>JAAYYU010000096.1 GCA_012515235.1 Candidatus Anammoximicrobium sp. | reverse complement strand
TGAACATGGCTCCACGCTGGCGAGCAGCGTGGTGGCCCGAAAGGGCGTGGGGCGGGCAGGCGGCTGGTTTTGAACACGGCTCCACGCTGGCGAGCAGCGTGGTGGCCCGAAAGGGTGTGGCGGGCAGGCGGCTGGTTTTGAACATGGCTCCACGCTGGCGAGCAGCGCGGTGGCCCGAAAGGGCGTGGGGCGGGCAGACGGCTGGTTGTGAACACGGCTCCACGCTGGCGAGCAGCGTGGTGGCCCGAAAGGGCGTGGCGGGCAGACGGCTGGTTGTGAACATGGCTCCACGCTGGCGAGCAGCGTGGTGGCCCGAAAGGGCGTGGGGCGGGCAGGCGGCTGGTTCTGAACACGGCTCCACGCTGGCGAGCAGCGTGGTGGCCCGAAAGGGCGTGGGGCGGGCAGACGGCTGGTTCTGAACACGGCTCCACGCTGGCGAGCAGCGTGGTGGCGGAAATTCGGGAAGTTGTTTCGGCCGCTGTTGCCACGGCAGAACCGCGCTTTTCCAATCCAGTAGTGCCAGCCCCGGCGGGTGGGATTCTCTTACAGTCTCTTCAGCAGGTTGCCGACGCTTTCCTCGAACAACTTCTGCCACTCCGGCGCGACCAGACAGTCACAGTCTTCCTGCGCGTGGCCGGTGTTGTTCCGCTGTTCCGCCGTGGGCGTGTAGTAGATATAGCCGTTGGTGCAGCCGGCGACAAACGTGAATTCGGCGGGAGCGGACTGTTTGACGTTCAGTCCGATCTGGACGGACAGCTCTCCCGGAAACGTCACCAGCACAAAGTCGCCGATCCGCAGGCCCACCACTTCGGCGTCCAGCGTGTCCTGGCCGGCCGCCGCGTTTTGCGCCTGGTGCATCCGCAGCAGACTCAGGTTCGCCTGGACGCGCGTCAGTTGCTCCATGACGTGGATGTTGCGAAGATAGGCTTCCAGGTTCGCGCGGTTTTCGGCGTCGAGCTTCGCCAGATCCTCCCTGCCCAGCATCTGGTCGTGCAGGTAGCGGTGGGAGTAATAGGACGGGAACTCGTCGGACAGTCTGTACTGGACGTACAAGGGCAGAAAGGTCTTCAGGTTCAGGCTCGTTCCGCGCAAGGACTGCAGCAGCTTCGTCTGTTCGGCTTGCAGCGCCGCAATTCGCGGTTCGGTGTCCGCCGCCCGCGGCAAGGCGAGCCTTTCGTTGACGATTTTCAACGGGCCATCTTTTTGGGTCCCGATCTTCCTCAACGCCCGCAAGGCGCTCAATCCCAGCAGGTTTCCCAACGGCTCCGCGTCGCGCGGATTGTGGACGTCCTTGTACTGCACCGGATTGACGTCTCCGGCGCAGCCTTGCACGAACAGGGCCAGGACGCCGTCGCCGAGATTCTCCTCGATCACTTTGGAGGCAAAGCCGGGAATGTCGGCCGTGTTGCCGCGACTGGGAACGCCCTGGATGGGATGACAGGCAAAGTTGTACACAACCGCCAGCGGCTGGCCGTTCTTGCGGTCGATTCGCAACAGGCCGATCTCCGGGTCGGTGGGGCCGATGCCGGCGACGTGCTCGTCGGGCGGCAGGGCGTACGCGTGCCGCACGTCGGCTTCGCTGCCGTCCTTCAGCTTCAGCCGGCGGTTCTCCATGATTCGGTTCTCGTGCCCGGCGCCGGCACCAACTTTCACCGGCTCCAGCGTCCGGTGCGCCTCCTTCACCGCCTGGACGGTCCGTTGTGCGACGTCCGCGCACACGACGCCGTGGCAATGGCTGGCGTTGACCACGACGCTGGCGGGCGGAATGTTCAGTTCCTGCTGCAGTGCCGCCCGCACGTTCGGCAGGAAGTCGTCCTTGATCCTGCCGATTCCGCCGATGGCGACGGCGTCCACGGTGATCAAGACCACAGTCGTGGCGTCGTCCTTCAGCACCAACGCTTTGGCGTACAACGGGTCATTGACGGGTGCCGCGTCCCGGTCCGTGATCTCCACCTTGGCGACCCCCGCCCGGAGTTCCGCCGCGGCGGTCCCGGCGTGGGAAAGCAAGCCGGCAACCAGCAGCGTCCCCGCCACGGCGGCAAAGCAACTCCTGCAGCCGGTTCGGCGGCGAAAAGTCCGAGTCAGGCGGTCAACGATCCAATCGCACATGACGGTCCTCCTGTCGAGATTTCGGGCGAGGTGTCCGGTCAGGGCGACGCCATGTCGCCTTGCAGCCGCTGGGCCATCAAGCCGAGGATGGCCATGTTGTCCGGATGGGCTTCAAAATTCCAGGCCTCATGCACGTCGATGCCGTCGAAGCCGTGCCGGCGCGTGACGTCGGCCCAGAAATCCATCCGCGTCTTGAGCGTCGCCGGCGCGCCGGGCAGCCATTCGGAAAACAGGTACAACCGGGTCTTTCCCCGGCAGTGGGCCTGATACTCGCGTGCCGCCCAAGCATAGAGGTCTTCTCCGGCTTGGCGCTGGATGTCGGGTTTCGCCTTCCAGTACGCATGGTTCGGGCTGGACACGATTTCGTAATCGCCCAGAACAAAAGCGTCGGCCACGCGCTCATCCACTAACCGCCGCCAATGGTTGCTGTAGCGGACCACAACGTTGTCGCCGAAATGGGGATCGGCGGAAAACTGCGTATAGCATCCCAGTTGCAGGCCGATCCAAAGCGGCTTGCCGCGGCCGTGGCAGAGGGCTGCCAGCTCGCGGTACAGTTGCAACATGGCTTCGCCCTTCAGATCGTGCCAGGCCGCCCGGTCAAAGTCGCCTACCGAACGGAGATCCACTCCGTATTTTGCCTGGAACGCCTCCACGACCGGCCGGCTGTAGCCGTAGAAGTCCTGCTCGTGAGGGTGGGGCAAGTGGCGGCCGTGAGCGCTGGTCGAACAATGGATGCCGTCGGCGCCGAGGTCGAGCAGTTCGCGTGCCTGCGTCACGCGGAACGCCCGCGCCTCCGGCCAGGCGTAGTCCATCAACCCTTGGAAAAAAGTCTTGCCGTCCTTGCCGACCCATTGGCAGTGGGGATGCTCGTCCAAAAACTTGGAGCGGAAACCGGGGAAACCATCGTCGAACAGGTCGAGCCAGGCGAGCACGCGGATGCCCTGCTCGTGTCCCGCGCGGATGAACACCGCCGGCGGATTGAAATCGCGGATCACTTCGGCATAACGCTGGTTCCAGACGGTCCGCTGGCGGATGTAGGATTCCAAGTCTCCCAGAAAGGGTCCCGCTTTGGCGCGGGCATCGTCCGCGTCGAAGCCCATCGGATACGAGAGCTCCGTGCGATAGGGCAGAAGTCCCAAACAGCCGCACCGGACCAGGAGCGTCTGGCACCCGTGCTGTTTCAACTGCGCCATGAGGGTTTCGACGTCGGCCGCCGTCATTTTGTGGTCGCGAAGCCAGACTTCGTCATTCACATCCACATCGACAATCAGTTCCGGGGCTTTGCGTCCCGGACATGAATCCAGACCGGCGTTTTGCCCGCCTGTGTCGGCTCCCAGGGCAGACAGGGGCCGAAAGGAAAACGGCATCCCCGCGCCGACGGCAGCCGCCGTCTTGAGCCAAGCGCGCCGTGTGAGGTGGAGGGTGTTCATGGTTGCAGTCCTCTGTGGTTTTTGTCACCTTCAGCTCGTTTCGTCCGCCAGCGGCACAGCAAGATTCCCTTCCCGATAGGCCCGCCGGATTTCCTCCGCCGCTTCAAAGATAGCCGCAATTTGCTCGTCCCGCACGGTGGCATCCAAATTGATGCAGCACAGGCCCGCGTTGGCCGGGCCGCCCGCGTCGGCTACCAGGCGATGGACGACGGCGCGGATTTCGTCCGGTGTCATCTGGACGAGGTCCACCGGCCCGAGGCGGATGTTGAGAAACGTGTCCGGCAAATGACGGCGGAGTACGCGGAGATCGCCGCCCCAGCCCGCATCCAGGAACCGCAGGTTGGGAATCTTGGCGAACGCCTGGGCATACCGGTGCGGATCGCGGCCGCAGTAGTGAATGCCGAACATCTCGTGGCGGGCACTCCAAGCCAGATCGAAGGGCAGCAGAAAACGCTCGTAGTCCTCCACGGAGATCATCGTCAGGGAACACTCCGAGTGCAAATACACCGGCCGCTCGAAGAACCGGACCGTGCGGTTCACCGAAATGCTGCTCGTGCCGGTCTCCCGCTGGATGCTGTCCGTGAAGCGGTCGATGACCGCCGCGATATCCCGGAAGAAGGCCGCGACTTGCTCCGGCTGGTCGATGAAGTCCAGGTACAGGTCCTGCCCGCGCAGATCGAGGGCCAGATTCAGCACGCCGTTCCAGTTGACGTCGCCAGCCAAGCGGCCGTAGCGGCTGCGCAGTTGCTCGCGCATTGTCTGAAAACGGCGGAACGCGTCGCTGTGGAAGGCCGCCTTCGGATCGGTTTGCGGCCGGTCCAGACCGGCGGGGATGACCTGCGGCGGCGCCGACTCCAGGTACTCGACGCGGCAGCCCATCATTTCCGACAGCAGGTAGCCCGCGGCCAGATGCGTCGCTCCCACCAGCGGAACGTCCGTGTCGGCGTCCGCGCTCAGGCCGCACCGCCCCCAGCGCTCGCTCAGCACCCGTTCCATCTTCCGCTCGTCCTCCATCCGCCGCGCCGGATGGAAAAAGAAATCCGGGTCGAAGCAAATCCCCGCGTGCCGGTGCCACCAGTCCGGGGCCAACACGATTTCTACAGGTAACAACGGATGAGTCATGGAATCACTCCGGTTGTCTGGCCCGAGCGAGCCGATGTCGGTCCAAGCACCGCACGACCCCGGTCAGATCACAGGCCGTTTTTGAATACACGGTGCCGCCGGCATCCCAATGATACCGCCCCGGGGCTGCCCAGAGAATCCCATCCACACGGGTGCCCACCAAAGCAGAAACGCGTGCCGTTGCCCCAGCTTTCCGGCCCCGGCAGGATCGTACTGACCCTGGCACTCGTCCTCCGCGCTTCCCTTGACGCTGAGCCTGGATTGGGTAAGCTCCAACCGGCGATTAAAGACCTCTCGCGAGTTGGAATCGCGCCAGTTGCTACGGTGAAAACGATTGATCTGGGGCAGCAAGAAGTTCAGAACTTTTGACATATCGAGCTGCCGAGATGAGCGGTTGTTTGCCGGATGCCGGTCTCCGGCCGCTACCGACCTTGCGTCGGTGGAGCCACGCCTGAAAGCTACCAGCCACGACGCCTAATGGCCCTGTCCCCTCTCTGCCGCCGCACCGCCGCCGGAGGCGGCGGTGCGCGGCGGCAGAGAGTTTTTGGGGGGGGCGAGTAGCCGTCAGGGATCCTTCCGCCGACACCAGGTCGGCGGTGACGGCGCTGTGAGCGCTGCCGTAGCAACGCGAAGGTGACTCGAGGGAAACTTACGACTTGACACTCGTCCTAGCGAACGTCACTGAACTGAGCGACGAACAAGCCGAGGCGTTGTTCGAGGCCGGGTGCGATGATGCGACTCCGGTCAGTCGGGACGGGCGGGCGCTGCTCCGATTTGCGCGCGAAGCAACTTCGCTGGAGCAAGCCCTTCGTTCGGCCGTAGCGGACGTTTCCCACAGCGGTCTACGCGCGGCTCGCGTAAACATGGAGTGCCCCGTGTAGTGGTTTCTCACGTAGGACAAGGCTCCGAATCCGTCCAGGACGGCTCGGAGAGCCATCCTACGGGGCAAACCAATCCGGCTGCAGCAGCCGCAGCACGTGGAGCAATCCGGCGGCGTACAGAGAATCCAGAATGTCGTCCGCCAACACGCCCCAGCCGGCGGGCAAGTGCTCCAATCGCCGCGCGGGCGGGGGCTTGATCATGTCCAGGATCCGCGTCACGGGAAATGCCCAGAGGACAGTGACCAGGATGCTGGGCGTGCGAAACAGGAGCACCGTGGTCAAAAAGCCCACCACTTCGTCCGTGACGAACTTGCCGGAGTCCTCTTCCTGAAAGAACCGTTCGGCCCACGGCGACAGGCGGAAGGTCGCCACGCAAGCCAGGATCAAACTGATCGCGATGCCGATCGTTTGCCACGGCTCGGAGGTCCAAACTGCCAGCGCGACGTAGATGGCCACGCCCCACAGCGCTCCGCAACTGCCGGGCAGGATGGGACAGTAGCCCACGCCGCCGCAGGTGGCGATCAGCCAGCGGCAGCGGTCTGCCCAGGTCGGCGACGGGGACGCGCGGTCGGCTTCGTTCATGCGGCCTGTTTCCACGTTGCACTCCACCCTGACGCTGGCGGCGGGCGCGAGCCCGGTGTTGGCCTTGGAGGCAGTTCCCAGACCATCGGGCTGATGCCGCACCGTTCGCCGAAGGACACCGGACTTCTTCTCAGGGGCCTACTGCGGGGCGGGCTCCGTACGCCGCGCTACGTTCTCCTGCTGGACCATCTCCTCGGTCAGGCGGGCCAGGTATTTCATCATGCTGTCGGGACCGCTGAAGCCGATCACCGTTTCGTCGATGTCCATCTGCTGCTGGAGCACGCGGCCCGCATCGACGTCGAACTTGACTTCGCCGCGTTTGACCCGCTGGACCAGCTGGGATTGCACGGCCGGATCGTCGACCGGGGTGAGGATTTCCGTCCGGGCCTCGATCGTCGCTACGCCGGTCTGGACCTTCTTTAACTGGTACACATGACGCAGCTTAATCCGCTTGACGGTACCGGCAGGCAGTCGGACGGGCAATTCGCCTTCCTTCGTCCAACGTTCGCCAGGCTTGACGGCCTGAGCGGGCAGGGGGATGGTCAACTCGCCGATACCGGGATTGAACTGCGGGCGGGCACGCTCGCGGCGGATGATTTCCCCGTGGGGAGAAATGGTGATCGTCGCCATCGGCTGGCCGAGCGAATCGGCCACGTGTTCGTATCCCGGCGGCGGAGTCTTGTCCTTGACGCTGTCATAGCGGACCTCCGGCCGGCCGGAATGCTGCTGCCACATGCTGGCGTCTTCCACCGTGTAGGCAAAGGTCGTATTGCCCTGAGGGTCGACGCCGGTGATCTTCCAGGCCTTGGTCGAGACGCTGCGCGTCTGGACGGTTTCCGACACGCCGCGGATCTTGGTATCGACCGTCGTCAAATGGGTCACCTTACAGCGGAAGACCTCGCCCGGCGTGAACTGGTAACGCAACTGGTACGCGGCCGAGCCCTCGCCGGCGGCCACCGCCGGTTTCTGCGGTTCCGCGCCCGCCCCGGCGGCGCCGGCCGGAAAGGGGCTGGCAAGAAGCATCAGGGCGGCCAGTGTGCAGAGTCCAATCGCGATTCTCATGAGTCTGCCTCCTTGCTGCTGAGGAAGCCCGTGTCGGCCAGGTCTCCCACCGGCCGCCGCTTCCTGAAGTGAACATCCCAGGCGGAAAGTCTGCCCGACGGCTACTTCGCCGCGTGGCTGCGGACATCGCCGCTCCAGCCGAGTTTCTCCCGCAGTGTGCGATAGTAATGACGCTCCGGAATCTCGATCATCTTGAACGTCGGTTCCGCCCGCTCGACGCGAACGCGGTCCAGGGCCGTCAGGCGGCACAGCGGCACGCCGTCCAGGACGACCGTCGTGGTGTCGTGCGGCTGACTCACGACAATTTCGTAGATGCGATCCGCCGTATCGACCACGGGACGCATCGTCAGCGTGTGCGGGCTGATGGGCGAAATCACAAACGCCTGCAGGTTTTTCCGCAGGATCGGTCCGCCAGCGGAAAGGCTGTGAGCCGTCGAACCCACGGGCGTGCTGATGATCAAGCCATCGCAACTATAAGTGGTTACGAGATCTGAGTCAACGTAAAGTTCGACGGACAACATCGCGTAGGGCGGCCCGCCGAGAATCGCCACTTCGTTCAGTCCCAACTGGCTGTCCGTCGTCTGCCCGCCGCGCACGATCGAGCATCGCAGCATGAGATGGTCGAGCACGGTGCAGTTCCCTGCGCATACGCCCGGCAAACACTGCAGAAACTCCTCTGGCGACACGTTTGCCAGAAACCCCAGCCGCCCCAGATTTACACCCAGCACCGGAATCTGCTTGGTGCCCATCTGCTTGGCCGCACGCAAGATCGAACCGTCTCCGCCAAAGACAATCGCCAAATCGGCGCAGACGGATGCCAAGTCCTCGCGGAAGCGAAAATCGGTCAAGACGACCTCAGCGTGCTGCTCGATGAAGGGACGCAGTCTGTCTGCCTCGCTGAGCACGTGCGGCCTTTCGCCGCTGCCCAACAGCAAAACTCGAGGCCGCACGCGTCCCTCCTGAATCCATGACGGGAAAGTCCCCTGGGGGCTGGTCATAGGAGCAACCTAACGCGGACTGGCGTCCGCAACCAAAGCAAGCCGGGTCGGCGACGCGACCTGGCCGGGACAGAGTCCCAACCTACGAAGTCACTACGGAGCGCAAGCCGGTTGGCTCGTCGCCGCCCGCCCCGCATCCGCTCGAACGTCCAGCATATCCGCCTTGTCGGCCAATGCCAAGCAAGCCCGCGTGATTCCCTGGGCGTCCAGTCCCAGGTCGGCGAGCAGTTCCCGGCGCTCCCCGTGCTCGACGAACCGGTCGGGCAATCCCAGGCGGCGGAAACGCCGCACGTCCCAGCCGGCGTCACTCGCGGCCTCCAGGACCGCGCTCCCGTAGCCGCCCGTCAGACAGCCTTCTTCGACCGTCACGACGAAGGCGCATTCTCGCAACGCCCGCTGGACGACGTCCACATCCAGCGGCTTGACGAACCGGGCATTGACCACACCGACGTTCAGTCCGCGGGCCTGCAAGCAACTGGCGGCTCGCAGGCACTCGCTCAGCAGCGCCCCACAGCACAGGATCGCGCCGTCGCAGCCCCAGCTGAAGATCTCTGCTTTTCCCAATTCGACCGGCGCCCGCCGGCCCGGCAGCGTTTCCGCCGCCGCCTTCGGATAGCGAATCGAACAGGGGGCGTCGTGGCAGAGCGCAAAGTCGAGGACAGCTTGCAGGTCATAGGCATCGCCGGGCGCCGTCACGACCAGGTTGGGGAAAATCCGCAGATACGCCAGATCGAACGCACCGTGATGCGTCGGCCCGTCCGGTCCGACCAGGCCCGCGCGGTCCAGCATGAGCAACACCGGCAGGTTTTGCAGGGCTATTTCCTGGAAAATCTGGTCGAAGCTGCGTTGCAGGAAGGTGCTGTAAATGTCGACGATCGGACGAATCCCAACCTTGGCTTGCCCTGCCGCAAAGGCCACCGCGTGCGATTCACAGATGCCCGTGTCGAAAAACCGGTCGGGAAACTCGTCGCGGATCGGGCCCAGCTTGTTTCCCTGACACATGGCCGCCGTCAAGACGGTCACGCGCGAGTCTCGCACCATCTGCGCGCGGATCGCATCGCGGGCAATTTCCGTGTAGGCCGGTCCCTGCTTTCCGTTCAGGCCCGACTCGCCGGCAACGTTTTTCAAGGCCGGCGGAGTGTGGAAGTAGGTCGGATCCTGGGCAGCCGGCTGATAGCCGTGCCCTTTCTCGGTCAGGACGTGCAGCAGGATCGGTCCGGGCAGCGTCTGGACCATCTTCAGATACTTGCGGAGCAGGCTCAGATCGTGTCCGTCGACCGGGCCCAAGTAGCGAAAGCCCAAGTCCTCGAACAGCATCCCGCCGTGCAGTCCGGCCTTGACCGCTTCCTTCATCTGGGCCAAGAACCGCTCCGTCGGGTCGCCAAACAGCGGGACACGATTCAGGACCTTGAGGATCTCCGATTTGAAGCCCGTATAGATCGGATTCGTCCGCAGCCGGTCCAGGTAGTGCGCCATCCCGCCGACCCGCGGACAAATCGACATCTTGTTGTCGTTCAAGATGACCAGCAGGTTCTTCTCCAGTTCGCCGGCGTTGTTCATAGCCTCGAACACGATCCCGGACGAAAACGCGCCGTCGCCGATCACGGCCACGACGCGGCGGTCGGTCCGGCCCAACAGATCGTCGCCCGTCTTCAAGCCCAAGGCCGTCGAGAGGCTGCAGCCCGCGTGCCCAGTCATCAGCAGATCGTAGGGACTCTCCGCCGGGTTGGGATACCCCATCAACCCGCCGCGCGTGCGAATCGTGGCAAATTCCGGATACCGGCCCGTGACCAGCTTGTGCGGATAGATCTGGTGGCCGGTGTCCCAAATCAGCCGGTCCTGGCGGAAATCAAAGACGCTGTGCAACGCCAAGCACAGTTCGACCACGCCCAAGTTCGAGGCGAAATGGGCGCTGCGTTCCGACACCAGGTTGCACAGCGCGTCGCGGACTTCTTGCGCCAACTCCGTCAGCTCGCGAACGGACATCGCCTGCAGCGCCTGCGGTTCGTGGATTTGGGACAGCCATCGGTGCATTTCGAATCAACGGTTCCTTTCCAGCACATAACTGGCGAGCGACTCCAGGCACCCCGCCTGGGCGCCAAAGACGAGCAACTGCTGTTGGGCTTCGCGGATCATGGCCTCAGCTCGCCGCCGGCTTCCTTCCACGCCCAACAAGGCCGGAAAAGTCAACTTGCGCTGCTCCCGGTCTTTGCCCACGCTCTTGCCCAGCGCCGTCGGGTCGCCCTTAATATCTAGTAAGTCATCGACGATCTGAAAAGCCAAGCCCAATTTCTGGCCAAATGCGTCCAAGGCGGCAAGTCGGGGCGGCGCAGTCCTGGCGACAATCCCGCCCAAACGCAAGGAAACGCGAAACATGGCCCCCGTTTTGCGGCGGTGGATGCGTTCCAGCTGCGCTTGCAGGACCAATCCAGCCGGTTCGCGGGGCTCCGGGCGGCCGTCGCCGGGGGACCGGGGCGGTGCCCCCGCGTTGCCCGGAAAAGGACTCTGCAGATCGTCCACCTGCCCGCCCACCAACGCCGATGCGCCGGCGGCACGGGCCAACTCCAGACAGCAGGCGGCCGCGACATCCGGAGAGCGAATCCCGCCGCTGAGCACCTCGAAGGCTTGGGCCAGCAACGCGTCACCCGCCAGAATCGCCATCGCTTCGCCAAACCTCGCATGGCAACTTGGCCGCCCCCGTCGCCAATCGTCGTCATCCATCGCCGGCAGGTCGTCGTGGATCAGCGAGTAGGTGTGAACCATCTCGACCGCGCAAGCGGCCGGCATCGCGCCCTCCCTGGGACAGCCACAGGCCTCGGCGGACATCAACACCAGCAACGGCCGCAGCCGCTTGCCGGGCGCCAGCAAGCTGTGCCGGATCGCCTCGCGCAAAACCACCGGGCAGTCTGCGTCGTACTGGGAAGCGAGATCCAGCGCAGCGTCCACCTCCGGGCGCACCGCTGCAGCGTACTCCAGAAACAACCGGGACGACAGTTCCGCCATACACTTCGCAGCCTGTTGAAAAAGAAAACAGGCACCTCGCACCCTGCGGCGAAGACGCGCATACAGCAGGCAGGCCCAGACGCTAAAACAGCCCGCCCAGCGGCTCCGATTCTTCGTCTGCCGACAAGGCCCGATTCGCGGGACGCGACCGCCGCTTGCTGCGCGAGGCCGCCTTCTCGTCCAGCGTCATTTCCCGCTCGTCAAACGGCTCCGTCACCGGCTTGCCCTCGGCGTCGACGCCCGCCAGCAGCTCGATCTTCCGCTCGGCCGACTCCAAGTCGCGATAACACTGCTTCAACTGCTTGACGCCTTCCTCGTAACACTGCAGGGATTCGCTCAATCCCAGCTTGCCTTCTTCCAATTGACGGACCGAGCGTTCGAGTTTGGCCAGCGATGCCTCAAAAGTCGGTGCCGGATCGTCGTTCGCAGGCGTCTGAGAATCCTGTTTTGCCACAGGACAAGCTCCTGAAAGTCCCTCAAAAAACCCTTCACATAACGAATTGCGATCTATCCGGCTGTACTCGGCCGGATAGATCGTGCAACGTTAAACATAACGGAGGCGGCACGGTTCGCAAAGGTGCCGACACGTTTTCACCGTCTGTTCTGTTTTCATCCTGCTTGGCGCCGGGTATGATTTTCAGTTGCCCGGCAGGTCGGAATCGCGCCCCTCGGCCGGTTGCCGCTGCGGGCCGTGCCCGCCGGCGGGCACGGAGCACCACTTCCTGTTCCTGCGGATCACCAAGAGGACCACTGCCATGACAGCCAACTGCTTCCTTCTTGCCGCTCTCTTGCCGGCTCCGTGGGCCGCGATGCAGGCCGCCGAGGCGGCGGAGGCCCCGCCTCCCAACATCGTCATGGTCCTGGCCGACGACCTGGGCTACGGCGACTTGGGCTGCTACGGCGCCGCGGACGTGCGGACGCCGAACCTGGACCAGTTCGCCGCGGAAGGGCTGCGGCTGACCAGTTGCTATGCGGGCCACGCCAACTGTTCACCGTCGCGCACGGCGCTGATGACCGGCCGCACGCCGACCCGCGTCGGAGTCCGCAACTGGATCCCGCAGGATTCGCCGGTCCACGTGCGGCGGAGCGAAATCACCGTGGCAACGCTGCTGAAACGCGCCGGATACGCCACCTGTCACAGCGGCAAGTGGCACCTCAACGGCGAGTTCAACTTGCCAACGCAGCCGCAACCGGGCGACCACGGCTTCGACCACTGGTTCTCGACGCAAAACAACGCCTTGCCGAACCATCGCAACCCGGACAACTTTGTGCGCAACGGCCAGCCGGTGGGCCGGCTCGAAGGCTACGCAGCCCACCTGGTCGTCGACGAGGCGATCCGCTGGTTGACCGGCGGCCGCGACCAAGCGAAACCGTTCTTCCTGTACGTCTGCTTTCACGAGCCGCACGAGCCGATCGCGTCCGATCGGAAGTACACGCAACTGTACCCGTCTGACGATCCTAGTTACAGCGCGCATCACGGCAACATCACCCAGATGGACGACGCCTTCGGCAGGCTGGTGCGGGCGCTGGACGAACAGGGACAGCGCGCCCGGACGCTGATCTTCTTTACCAGCGACAACGGGCCCGCCATCACGGCCTACCATCCGCACGGATCGGCCGGGCCGCTTCGCGACAAAAAGGGCGCGTTGTACGAAGGCGGCATCCGCGTGCCGGGCATCCTGCAATGGCCGGGCAAGATCAAGCCGGGCACCGTAAGCGACGAACCTGTGTGCGGCGTGGACTTTCTGCCCACGGCCTGCGAACTCGCCGGGATCGAGCCGCCGCGCGACCGCGCGCTCGACGGAGCCAGTCTGCTGCCGGTGCTGTCGGGCCGGCCGATCAACCGCAGCACGCCGCTGTACTGGCACTTCAATCGGGCCACGGGCGCCCCGAAGGTCGCGATGCGCGTGGGCGACTGGAAGATCCTCGCGACGCTCGACAGGCCCGATCCGCGCCGCGGCAACGATCTCACCGAACAGGACGAACAGGATTTCAAGCAAGCCGGACTCGCCACGTTCTCGCTGTACCACCTCGGCCGCGACATCGGCGAGACGACCGACCTGGCCGCTGCGGAACCGGAAAAGCTGGCCGAGCTGAAGACGATGCTGGAGGCCAAGTACCGCGAAGTCCGCGCCGAGTCGCCCCCGTGGCCGGCCTGGAAATTCACCGGCGCCGAAGGCAAACGGATCGTCTGGCCGGATTATGCGAAGCCGCGCAAGGCGGCCAAGAAGCGACCGTAGCCGGCGCGGGACGGCCCGCCGCCTACAACGGCTTGACGAACGTCACGGTGATGATCTCGCCTTGCGACCGGTCCCGCGCGCCGAATTCCCACCAGGCCCTGACGTGGAGGCCGAACTTCCGCTTGGCAAAGAAATAGTGGACCTCGGGGCCGATCGCAAACGAGCGGTCCCGCACGCCCGTATTGGCGGGATCGGTCCCGGAGTCGGAGGTCACCTGCCAATCGCAGTAGCCGGAGACGCCCACGTCCAACGTCCGGATGGACTTGGCAATCCCCCATTCAAAATTGAAGTGATCGCCGGGCCGGTAGTCTCGTCCCTGCAACCCGGTATTGGCCTCGTAGCGTCCCAGCATGGCGGCGGTCCACGTCCGTTCTTCGTCGAAGTAGTACGTCACGCCGTACATGGGATAGTGCGTCCAGTACTCCTTGCCGGGCAAGGAGGGGCGATCGGCGCGCCGCGGGCCGCTGGGGGCGATCAATCCGTATCCCACCCCGAAATCGATCTGGGGCAAATGCCATTCGATCACGAAGGGCTCGACGTAGATGTCGCCCAGGGCAAACGAACTGTCGGCCACGCCATAGTTGGTAATCTTCAAGTCCGTGCCGACGAACGGAACGGCGAAATTCCAGCTGTAATCGGCGCCGAGAATCTGGTGTCCCGTCACGAACACAAACCGGTGTGCGTTGGCGTAGGCATACAGGTCGAAATCGACCGGCTCGCCGCTTCCGGGAGCCTGCTGAGGATTCCCCGCGCCGTCCAACAGCTGATCCGCGGAGTAGATGAAGTTATAGAACAGCCAGTAGTTGCCCGCGGGCGGCACCGTCGCCGCTTTCAGGCCCGACGTGCCGAGCGCATAGCGATAGGACTCCTGAGCGCCGGCGCTCAGGCAGACCAGCAACGCCAGAATGCCTTCGCCCAGGCACCTCAACGCACGGCCCATCCCTGCGCGGTTTGGTTTGAAATGGAGCACACCGGGTTCCTCCAACCCCCGAAGTCTGGCCCCGCGGGGAGAAAAGCGGCGCGGCCTAGGTCGGAGCACGGCGGCCGCTTCGCGTCCCTGTCCTGCAGACGCATTCTGATCCCGCAACGGAAACGCCCTGGCGGTAGGATCGTCCGCTGGTTCCCCAGAATTGATGGAATGGATCTTCGGCGGGAGGCAATCCCCGCGAACGAGAAAGGAAGTTCCGGATTGGAACGGATGGGAGGCGGATGCCGGTCCGCGCCCCGGCCCGCCGCCAAAACGATGCGACAGCCCGGAACGCCGGCAGCTCGCACGCACTTCGCGGAACGGGCCTCGTGCGCGTGCTCGCCGGCCGGCGCGCGGGGGCGAGGACGCGTCGCGGGCACGCCGTCGTACCGGGACACGCGCCGACGTGAGCGAACGACGACGGCCGAGCGACTGCCCTGCGCGGGTCGGCGATCGGTCAGGCGAAGACCGGCGGCAGGCCCAGGCTCTTGCGGATCATCGTCAGCTGGCCGCCGTGGCCGGCCTCGTGAATCGCCAGCCGCGCAATCAGGCTGAGCCGATCCGGGGCAATCTCTCGCAGGCCTTCCGGCAAGGGCGTGCCAAGTTGCTGTTCGTCCTGCGAACGGAACCAATCGAGGACGGCTTGACGCGTGCTCTGAAACCAGGCCCGGACCTCGTCCGCGGGCGGGTAGTCGCCGGGATTGGGGCTGGGCTCCGACTTCATGAAGAACGTCGGTTGCCAGGACTCGAGTTGCGGGTCCTGCGGACCTCCGCAGGCCTGCCCCAGGAACGCATCCACGCTGGCGACATGGCCCATGATCCACAGGGCGTGGTTCGCGCCGGGAAACGGCTGATGGCACAACTGGTCTTCCGGAATCGTGTCCAACAACGCCTGGACGAAATGCCGCGAGTACTCCAATGCCACGAGACTGGCTTCCAAGTTCGTTGCCATGCTTCGCACTCCCCTTCGTAATGGGCCTGGACGCGGGATCGAATCGGCCTCAAACCTACCCCCTGGTCCACCGCTTGGCAAGCGGTGGAAGACGCCCGCAGCGCGGCCGCCGCAGCACGGCGCCGGATCGATGCCGGACGCCCGGTCGCTGCTTCGACGCCCGGTCGCCGCCGCGGCGCCTACGGCCCCGCGTCAACCTCATCGAGGGCCGGCAGCAGCGCCGCATCGACGCCGGCTCGGGTCTCTCCCCCGTCCAGCAACGCCGGATTCTCTTCGCTTTCGTCCAGCAAGTAATCGGCGGGCGCGTGCTGGTCCAGCGGCCGTTCCGGCGCCGGAGCCGATCTCCACAGCAGGGTAAAGCGCGGACTCTCCTCTTGATACCAGCTTTCACTGCGGTCGGCAAAACCGCAGTCCACGAACTGCTGCGGATCGCCGTTAGGGTTTAGCCGCAGCAGAATGTCCGAGCCGGGATAGAAGTTGTCGCGGCCGCGGATGTAGAGGTGTTTTTCCAGTTCCGCCAAATCGCCGATGCCGCGACGTTCGATCAGTGCGGCGTTGGCGCCGGTGAGGTACAGGATGCTGTTCTTGCAGTCGGTCACCAGGTCCAACTGGAACGGCGCCAGCGCGTCGCTGCTCAACCGGCACAAGCCTTGCCCCAGCACCGCGGTGACGTTCTTCAAGGCGACGTCGATGCGGGCGTCGAGCTGCGCGGGCTTGGTCTCCGTCCCGCCGACGTCCAACAGCCAGTCCGACATCGCCAGCCAGGATTGCCGGCAGACGATGCGCAGCGGGGTCGCCTTCTCGCAGTGGATCAACGTGCCCCGGCCGCGGACCACGCAGTGGGACAAACCGATGTAAGGCGGAATGACCCGCGGAGCCGCGTCGTCGGTCTCGGCTCCGGCGGGCGAGGCCGGCGGCGTCTCCGCGATCTCGACCAGCGTCACGCGGTCCTGCAGCGGCGCGTCCTTCGAGCCGGCGACGGCGATCGTGAGCACGGTGTCCTGCAGGTCCAGGGAGTCGCAGGCACGCAGCGAGAACAGCGTCCAACTGTCCGCGGGAGCGCCGGGCAATTCCATCCTCACTTGGACGCCCTGCCATTCCAGACGGCCGCCGTCCACCCGGATCATGCGGCGATCCAGAGCCAGATCCTGATAGCCGGGACGGAACACGACCGTGGGCTGGAAACCGGCGCCGCTGCGGATGGTCAACTGCGGGCTGGTGATCTCCAGGGAACTCGCTTCACGCGGGCCGTCGAAGTGCAATTCGATGACCTTCGCCCCCAGCAAGTCGGCTTCGCGGCAGGCGGTTTCCAGGGACCGGACGCGTTTGGCGCCGGGAGGCGCCGGGCCGTTTTCGAGCCCGACGAGCAAGCGTTCGACGGCCGGAACAGCCGGCGTATCTGGCGCGGCGCCGGGCGGCGAGAGTGTCGGCAGCGTCCCCGATGCCGATCGCGCCGCGACCGCACTGGCCGGTGCGCCAGCCTGCTTGGCTTTCGGCGGCGGACTGGCTGGCGGAGGAGCGGATTTTGTTCCGCCCGCCGAACCCGGCCCAGCGGGCGCCGGCGCGGACGGTTTCTCGGCCGGCGGGACTGCCTGGGCCGAGGCTTCCGCCGGACTTTGGCCGGACCGGGCGTCCGCACGTTGCGGACCCGCGGCACGCGGCGCGCCGACCGCCTCGACGGACGACTTCGCAGACTCGGCGTGGGACTTCGGCTTCGTCCGCGACGGCGCGGAGTCGGCGGGCGTGGCAGCCGGTTTCTTCGCCGGCCTGCGCGGGAGCGAGCCTCTCGCCTGGTGGGCCGACGGCTCTTGAACGGCTTTTGTTCCCGGCGTTTCCAACGCACGATCCGCGCTCGAGTCGGACCAGAAGTGGTCGATGGCGAACGCGGATGCGGCCAGCAGGACGAAGGGCACCAGCCAGGGCAACGTACGTTCGAGTTTGCCCCACCAGGATCGCCTTCGGCCCAGCCAGACCGCTCCGCCGGAGTTCAAACCGGGCAAGTGCAGACGGTCCGCGACGAGCAATAATTCACCGATCAACTCGCTGGGCTGCTGATAGCGGTCTCTCGGCTGCTTGGCCAACAGCGTGTCGAGGATCGTCACGACCTGATCGTCCAGATCCGGCCGGACCAGTCGCGGATCCGTCGGATGCTCGCTGCTGTGACTCAACAACTTCTGCAGCAGCGTCCCCTCAGGAAACGGCGGTTGGCCGGTGAGCATGAAGTAGAACGTACAGCCCAGCGAGTACAGGTCGCTGCGGACGTCCGCAATCCGCGGATCCCGCGCCTGTTCCGGCGAGATGTAATCGAAGGTTCCGAGCGTCACGCCGCTGGCCGTCAGATCGTCCCGGTCCGTTTCCAAACGCAGCCGAGCCAGCCCCATGTCCACCAACTTGGCCCGCTTTTCGGCGGTCACCAGGACGTTCGACGGCTTGATGTCCCGGTGGACGACGTGGCGCTGCGAAGCGTGCTCCAAAGCCTCGGCCACTTGCAGCAGGTAGCTGACCGCGTCGCCCAGCGACAAAGGGCCTTCCTGCTCCACCAGATCGCGAAGGTTCACGCCTTCGATGAACTCGAAGACAATGAAGTGCAAACCCTGATCCTCGCCCACGTAGTACACGCGGGCGATGTTGTCGTGGTCCAGCCGCGCGGCGCTCTGGGCCTCGTTCTGAAACCGCCGCAAGGTCTCCGGATCCGTGCGGTCCCGCGACAGCACCTTGACGGCAACCGTCCGCCCCAGCCTCATGTCGGTGCCGCGGAACACCGAGCCCATCCCGCCCCCGCCGACGAATTCCTCCAGGCGAAAGTGGCCCAGACAGATGCCTTCCAAGGCGTTTCCCAAATCCGCCCGTGACGCCGTCGCGCCGTCCCCAGGAAGCTGCGCATGGGAGGACGAGCCGCCTGTCCGGGAGGCGCGCTTGGAAATGACCGTCTTGCCGTCCTCCAACACGGCGTCGCCGGACTCGAGGTCGCTCCCAGGCCCGGCAGGAACGACGCGCAAATCCGTCTTGCCAGGGGCGTCGTCGCGAACGATCTCGACGCCGTCAACGGGGTCTTCCGGTTCGAGCACCGGGTCCCGATCGGCGGCCGATTTCGTTGCAGGATGATCGAGCACTTCGCTAGACATGACCGGCGTTCAGACAACTCCGCAGTTGCGTTCGGATTGCGGACCTACAAATCCGCCTGGTTTCAACAAAAGTCCACTACCTCTGCCCAAAGGCCCCGCGGCAGACCCCACTCCTGCAACGATAAGACGAAAACCCGGACAAGAAGTGCCGTGCGGCTCCCCGCGTGCCACTGGACCAGAGATCCGACGCCGCGAACCGCCTTGGATCAGCTAGAACACGCCCCCGCTCTCGCATTCTACTCGGTGCCAACCGAAGGATCAACCGCAAGTCCGGCACTTAGAGCCGAATGCGCTGTTCGCAACCGGCTTGTCTGCCAAGGGGTTAGGAAGCGTCCCGAGAATGACTTACCCGCAAAGGCATCGTTGTTCACCGCGTTTCCTGGGCGGGCGGTGATTTTTTTCGGATT
>JAAYYU010000095.1 GCA_012515235.1 Candidatus Anammoximicrobium sp. | reverse complement strand
CACCCCAAAGCAGCGGCGGCCCACCGGGAGACGGCCACCACGGGCAACCCGGCCGCATCGCAACACGGATCGCGGCGTCGTCGGTTGAATGCGGCACCCGCGGGATGGAGACGCTGTTCCGGTGGGCCGCCGCTACGTGATCAGCGATGCCGGCTCGGCGGTGATGGCCGGGTCCGACGCGGTGCGGGCCGTTTTGCCGTTGGTCCGCTCTGACCCACCCTACGAACTACCAACGCAGCGGTGCGGGCTGACTTGCCGTTGGTCCGCTCTGACCCACCCTACAAACTCAGACGAAAATCGGCGCGTCTGTGCCGCGAGTTCCTTGACGGCAGGCCGTCGGCATCCTACCTTGGCTCGGCACGCGGGGAAGGCGGGCGGTGCGAACGGAGGGTTTGAGGGCGCGATGGATTCATTTTGGACAGCAATTATTCTGGGCGTGGTTGAGGGGATCACGGAGTTTCTGCCGGTTTCTTCTACGGGGCATTTGCTGATTGCCCAACACTTGCTGGGAGTCCACCAGAGCGACGCCTTCAATGTGCTGATCCAGGTGGGGCCGATTGTGGCGGTTACCTTGGTGTTCTGGCGGCGGGTTGTCGCGTTGCTGACAGGGTTCCGGGATCCCGGACTGCGGGACGAACTGGTCAAACTGGCGGCCAGTTTCTTCCTGACGGCCATGGCCGGGTTCGTCGCCAAGAAACTGGGAATGGAGTTGCCCGAGACGGTCCTGCCGATCGCCGTCGCGACGCTGGCGGGCGCGGGGGTGATCTTCTGGGTCGAAAGGCGGACGCAGGGACGGGAGTTGGGCGAGACGGTCACTTGGCCCGTCGTCGTCGCGGTGGCCGCGGGCCAGATGCTGGCGGCCGTGTTTCCGGGGACGTCGCGCTCGGGCGCTGCGGTGATCGCCGCCCTGTGGCTGGGCTTGTCCCGCCCGGCGGCGGTCCGGTTCGCCTTTCTTGTTGGCATCCCGACCATGTTCGCTGCGGGGGCGCTGCAGATTCACGAAGCGATCGGCGCGGGCCAGACTGCGGAGTTGCTTACGCCCCAAGCGATGACCGCGTTCGCCGCGGCCACGCTCACCGCCTGGCTTGCCGTGATCTGGCTGCTGCGGTTTGTCCAGGGCCATACGTTCGTGCCCTTCGCCTGGTACCGGATTGCGATGGGCGTGGCACTGATCGTCCTGATGGCAGCGGGCATGGTCCGCTAGGGCAGTTCGGGAAACGGGGCAGCGAAATGGGGTCAGGCTTACAGAATTCAATTTTGGCCGATCGTGGCGTCAGCCATCGGGTGAGACCCTGCTCGGCCAAAATTGAATTCTGTAAGCCTGACCCCCGTACGGTAACCGTCCCGCGTTGATTGCGGACGGCAGAAAACCTGGCGGCGGAAAGACGGGGGGGGGTAGACCCTGCCCGTGGGCTAAGGCCTGCCGTGCTCCGGGGTGTGGAACGTGGCGGGCAGCAGTGATTTCACCTGTTCCACGATTCGGTCTTCCAGCGGCGGCTGGAGGCGTTCGGGGTGGCCGTAGGTGACCAGCGTGTCCAGCGAGTTGTTGACTTCGTAGCCGCCTTCGCCCAGCAGACGCTTGCTGGCGATGTAGATGGACACGTCGTTGCTGTAAGCGTTGACCCACAACCGGCCGGGGTCGAGTTCCCGTTTCAGCCGCAGGGCGTAATCGACCACGACTTCGTGGGACAGGAAGACCATTGCCAGGTCGTCGCCGAAGGTCCAGGTGGTCACGGGGTACGGGACCGAGGCGGGGAGTTTTTCGCCGCTTTCCAGCCGCGTCAAGAGCCGCTGGGCAGCGTACGATTTCTTTGCCGTTTCGCGCAGTTCGTCCAGCGACGGAGGCGGGGCGTAGGGGATTTCCTGTGTCGCCGTCCGGGCGGTGATCGAACCGGAAATCAGCCGCCAGGGTCCGGCCACCAGCCGTTTCACTTCGTCGGCCATCTTCCGCCCGTGCTGCTGGCACAGTTCGACCGTGCTGTGCGGGCACGGATCGGAATCGGCGCCGCAGCCGACGGAAATCAGGCACACCGCTCCGGGATGATCGGCCTCGATGTACTCCTGGGCGCATCCCGCCCAGTCGCCGTGGATCTGCTTGAAGTTGCCGCGCAGCGTCGTATTGTGACAGGCGTAGTTGACCACGACGGCCAGCAGCTTGCCCTGGACGCCGGTGACGCGGAGCACGGGCAGACGGTGATCGACGGGCGCTTCGGGCACAGCCCCGAAGCCGGCCCACTTGCCGTCCTTCAGCACGCGGCGATTGGCGGCGAAATCGACCTGGCCTGTGGTCACGGCCAACTGGGCCGGCGCACGCTGTTTCAAAGCCTGCAGCACGACCTGTTCCAGCCGTTCGGTCAACTGGGCTGCGTAGCGGGTCATGTGCTCCAATTCCTCGCCCGTGAATTGCTTCAGGCCCTTCAAATTGGGCCCGGAATGGTTATGGGAATTACACAGCATGAACCGTTCCGGCTTCAGCGGCACGGCGGCCTGGACGCGGCGGAGCACTTCGGCCGCGAGGTCGCTGGGCACGGAACCGCAATCCACAGCCAGCAGCACCGCGGGGCCGTCGCCGTCGTTGCCGCCGATCGCCAACGCGGACGCCTTCAGTCGCCCGGCGATGCCTTCCGATTCCGTCTTCCGCGCCGCGTAGCCGTACATCCGCACGGGCGTCTCCGGCGTGATGTCCACCTTGGCCACGCCCGCAGGGACCGGTTCCGCACCCCGCGCGCCCCGCGGGCCAGTCGCCACAAGAACACCGGCCATCAGCGCCAACCCAATGCCCGCCGCACGCGTCATCCAGGATCGCCACATGGTTTTACTCCCCCTTCTCACGAAAGTTGCTCAAGTACGATGGCCACGTCGCGTATCGTAACGCGGCGCTGCGCCGAAAGGGACCCCACCGCGTCAAAAAAGCCCGGCAATCGCGGGGCGGGACGAGGGCTGGTTCTGAACATGGCTCCACGCTGACGAGCAGCGTGGTGGCCTGCGCGGGCGCGGGGCGGGGCGAGGGCTGGTTTTGAACATGGCTCCACGCTGACGAGCAGCGTGGTGGCCTGCGCGGGCGCGGGGCGGGACGGCGTCTGGTTCTGAACATGGCTCCACGCTGACGAGCAGCGTGGTGGCCTGCGCGGGCGCGGGGCGGGACGGCGTCTGGTTCTGAACATGGCTCCACGCTGACGAGCAGCGTGGTGGCCT
>JAAYYU010000012.1 GCA_012515235.1 Candidatus Anammoximicrobium sp. | reverse complement strand
GTGGGATCGACTGCATTGGCTGAGTAAACCCCCCGGCCTTCGTCGAAGCTCCAGCGGCCGAGCACACCGGAGTCGGGGCCTTCGCCGCCCGTCGCGGTCGAAGCCAATGCCATCATCCCTACAAGGGCCATCACAGACAAAGCAGCTTCTGCATTCATGTCTTCTCTACTTTCCAAGTTGGCCTAGTCTTTCACCTAATCTCTCACCTAACCCCCGGCTCCGAGGCAGGAGGAAGAGATTAAGTGAAAGATTATGTGGAAGATTAGGGTTTCGGGTTCCGGCGCAGCCGGATAAGTCCAGCTTTGCCCTATTTGAGCAGCCACTGGACGGCCGACGCCTCCTTGTCCGCGCCGTCGCCGGTGTACGTGGCCAGTGCGTCGGCCTTGGGGGCGCCGCGATAGGCCGCGACCACAATCTCGGGCTCTTTGCCCTCGCCGGCAAGCCAGAGGGACTGGGGAGCGGCCAGGGCGATCATGCCGGGCAGGTCGAGATACTTCGCGCCGCCGGGGAGGAACATGGGGTGGCGGTAGTCGAGCAACTTGCCGAAGCGGAAGCCGCCGGTGTCCACGGCGGCCCGGTCGATGGCTTCAGCGGCGACGGCCCGCGCCGCGACGGCAATCGGGCCGGCATCACCCCAGCCGGCGACGGCGACCGTCTTGACGCTCGGCCGCGAATCTGGCTTCGCCTGGCGCAGCAGGCTCACGATCGACAATACGTCGTGCGTCCGCTGGGCAAATAACGCGTGGTTGTAGCCGAACGTGTAGCCGGCGAACTCGCGAGGATTCTCCACCACGCGAGTCTGTGTCACCGGTTCCCCACCCTGGAAGAGCAGATCGGCGCCGATGACCATCGCGCCGCCCTGAACGAGCTTCATCACGGCGGGTTTGACGCTGCCGTCGGCGTTGCGTAGCGCGGACTTGCCGTTGCTATCCAGCCACACCACGGCGCGGCCGTCGCTCCGCTTGGGGCACAGCCAAGCGAGTTTCACTTCCTCGGCATACGTCCGGTTGACCAGTGTTCCGGCTATCTCGACATAGTCGCCGCGGTCTTGGCGGTTTTCGACGTTCCACTGCACCTCGCCGGCATGGGCCAGCGCACGGCCGATGACCACTTCGACGCCGCCGCCGATGAGCTTGCGCAGCCCTTCGCGGGTGGACGCGGCGGCGCGGAGCTGCTGTTCGGCGTCCTCGATGAACCAGCGCAGCAGCTTGCGTTCGAAATCCGGGTCGCCCGGCTTGGGCGCGGGGTGCTGGTCGTCCCAGACGGTGAGCTGCTCAGGCGGCAGCGGAGCGAAATCCGTCTCGATCACGGGCGCCGGCAAGCCGAGCTTGAAATGCTTGTTCAGGAAGGTGTAAAAGGCGGAACGCGTGACCGCGTTGTAGTTGTGCGGGAAGTGCTCGCCTCGCTTCAGGTAGACGTTGTCCTTCTTACCGTACAGCGCATAGAGCTGCTGCAATTCGGGGAAGCCCTTGGTGGCCATCTCCTTGGTCCAATCGTCCGCGCTGTTCATGCCCTGCGGTTTCGGCGCGAACAGCGCGGCGAACTCGACATTGCCCGTGTTTACCCGCAGCAGGCTGGCGTTTTCGCAAGTGCAGCCGCCCTGCATCGACGTGCTGACCATGACGACGGGAAAGGAGAGCTGGATGCGGTCGTCAATCGCGGCCAGGATCATCGACTGCGTACCGCCGCCGCTGCCGCCGGTGACGGCCGTACGCTGCGGGTCCACCTCGGACAGGGTGAGCAGGAAATCAAGGCCGCGCACGGCATTGAGCGTCTGCAAGCCCATGATGTTCTGGCAATGCGTCTCGGCCTGCGGGCTGTACAAGCCCCAATTCTCCGTCGTGTTCATCTCCGCTCGCTGTTTGGCGAAGCCATGCACGAGTTGCCGCGATAACTGAATCGCATCCGAGTCGCCGAGCATGTCCCACTGCCACACCACGCAGCCCATGCGGGCGAGCTGGCGGCACTGGGACTGGTAGGTGCTGCGCCCAGCCCGCTCGAAACGCTCCGCGCCGTCGGCGATGCTCTTGCGCAGCGTGTCGTCCGGCGTCAGGTACAGGCGGGCGCTTTCCCGGTGGCCGTGCGCGAACATCACACCCGGCACGCGGCCCTGGATCTTCTTCGGGCGGTACAGGTTGCCCGTGACGAAGAAACCGGGTGCGCTCTCGAAATACACCTTTTCGACCGTGTACCCGTCGCAGTCGATTCTGCCGTGGATGACCGCGTTGAGCGGCGTCTTGGCCGGCATCGGCCAGAGCCCCGCCGCCACCAGAATCTGCCGCCGCACGTACTCCCTCCGCTGCTCCCACTCGGGCAAAGATCTCGGCGGGGTGAAGGGGAAATAACCGTTCAGGTCCTTGAGCGGCTGCAGTCGGACGTCTTCGGCGAAAGCCGTCAACGAGAGGCCAATCAACACGACAAGAGCGATAAAGTGTTTCATGGTTGTAGTGGTGAGCGAGTTCATGGTTGCGGTTGTGCGAGTGTCTCGATGGCGTAACGCAAAAGGCCGATCTGCTCCACGGGTCAGCCTTCGCTGCACTTCGTTTTCCCGATGCGGGAGAATCATGTGGGCACCTGCGGGACCTGCAATCAGGTTCGCCGCCCCGACTCGCCCGGCCACAGCCGGCAGTGTACCACGCGGCGCGGGACTGCAACATCCAGGGGATCTTATCACCTATCACAACCACCAAATCGCTGCCCTTGAAGTTGACGCAAGGCCCAGACATCCAGTATGCTGGCTCGGCAGGTGTGACGTCAAACAGCCCTCGGCCCACTCACCCCCTCAAGCAGCCCCGCCTCATGACGCACGACAAAGGTCCGCCCCGCGTCCGCTCGTCACGCAACAATACGATTCGAGAAGGAACACAGCTTTGGAACGACGCGATTTCGTAAAGCAGATCTCGGCGCTGGCCGGATGGAGCATCTTGTCGTCGACGGATTCACAGTCGAACGCTGCGGAAGCCACGTACCCCGCTTACGAAAACAACTTGCGGGACCGCCTGTGGATGTGGGGCCATGACCCCGGCGTGTATGACGGGCCGAAGGGCGTCTACAACATCCCCCTCAGTGCGCCGATGAGTATGGCGGAAGGTATCAAGTCGATGGGAATCCCCAACGTCTGCGTCATTCGCGGCGGGACTCTCGATGAAGAATACCGCAAGCAGTTCAAGGACGTCAAACGGGTCGCCTGGAACCTGTCCGGCGGCTCCAACCAGTCCTACTACGCGCTCAAAGAATACGTGTTCAAGCTGCGGGATGTCATGCCCAACCTCATAGGCTACTATCTCGATGACTTCTTCCACATCGGCGGCGCGCCCAAGGTCGAAAAGAGCGGCGAGGTCCAGCCTGCCCCGGCCTCACTCTCCCTGAATGAGATGAAAAAGCTCCACGAAGAAACGGTCGCCTACAAACGCCGTCTCGACCTGGCCGTCGTCTTGTACACCCACCAATTGAGCGCGTCGATCAAGCCGGTCATGCAGTACGTTGATGTTGTCTCGCTCTGGATTTGGAGCGGCAGCGACATTCAACGCATCGAGGCGAACTTTCAGAAGTACCGGTCATTGGTGCCAGACAAGCCGACATTGCTGGGCATCTACATGTGGGACTTGGGCGGCAAGAAAGAACTGAGCAAGGATTTCATGGCCAGGCAGCTGGACTACGCCCATCGCCTGTACAAGGAAGGCCGGATCGAAGGTTTGATCTTCCACTGCACGCCGCTCTGCAACAAGGGCCTCGCTGCCGTAGACTACGCCCGGCAGTGGATTGCCAGGCATGGCAACGAAGGCCGTTGACGCGCACCTGACGACCGGTTGGAAGGCGGAGTCCGGGCAACGTCGCGCTCACGAGAATCCGATCACCCTGTCGGAAACGGAGATCGCCTTTACTTGCCACTGTACGGTTGGCACCCTCCCAGGCCTCTGTGCCCCTGTGTTTTCGAATCCTCTTCGGAGAACAAGAGCGCGGAGCCACAGAGGACACGGAGGGAAGTTCTTTCGTGAGCGTTGCTACTGCTTGGCGCGCGGGTTGCGCAGGTAGTAGAAATGCCCGTCTTCGGCGCCGATCACGACGTCCGGTATGCCATTGTTGTCGAAATCGACCGCGGTCGGACAGGTCGTGTGTCCCGCGAGTCGCCGCGGATCGAGCGGTCCGCGATCCTCGAAATACCACTTGCCGTCGCGGTGTTCGGTTTGGCGCAGCCAAGTCGCGTTGGAACTATTGAGGAGAAAGTCCAGCTTGCCGTCGCCGTCGAAATCAACAACGCACAGTTTTCGGCGACCGCTTGCGCCGGCCTGCTTGGCGTTGAGTTGCAGCGGTTTTCCATCCGCGCTGCAGAACACGCGCTGGGGCGGCAGCAACTTCAACGTGCCCCCGATCTTGGCCCTGGGGAACAGGGCCAGATAGCCTTCCTGGTCGAGCATGATCAGGTCGGTGAGACCATCCTGGTTCCAGTCGCAAGCCAGCGGCGTGGTTCGCCACTGCGTGAGGAGCTGTTTTCCCTCAGGACGCATCCACCCCCAGGCCAGCGCGGGCGGCGGGCCGTCCCATTCGACCTCGACGGCCTGCGCGGCGGCCAGTTTTGGCTGCCGGGCGATGCCGATGTTCCTGTACCAGACGACTTTCCCCAGGATCGAATTGGCGACCAGGTCGAGCAGTCCGTCGCCGTCCCAGTCGGCGACCGTCAGGACGGTGTAGCCGAAGCAGGCTTCCCCGGGACCCTGGATGGAACCGTTCTCGCCGGCCTGAATGCGAATCGTCTGGCCGGCGGCCTGGAGAGACACCGGAGCCGCCCACTTGGGGCGTTCCACGCCGGGACCGCTGAGGTTCTCGAAGAACACGATATAGCCGGCCGAGTTGCCGCAGAGGATGTCCCCGTCGCCATCGCCGTCCCAGTCGACGGCGAACGGCGTCGCCAGCGCCCCGCACTTCAGCTCGTCGGCCTCCTGCCGGAAATAGGCCGGCTTCTGGAACAACGGCATCCCGTCCTTCAGCCGGCCGGTGTTCTCGATCAGGGCGATCCGGCCATTCTCTTCGCCGCAGATCAGGTCCCCATGGCCGTCGCCGTCCCAATCGACGGCCACGGGCGTGATCATCTGCATGTCCATTTCCAGCGCCGCGCCGTCCTCGGTGCGGAGGCCCACTCCGCGCGCGTATTGCGGTGCGGCGCGGGTTCCGACGTTCTGGAAGTAGGTGAAGCGGTTCAGGAAATTACCGCACACGATGTCGAAATCGCCGTCGCCGTCCCAGTCGGCAACGCAGGGCGACGGCCAGCCGTAGGTTTCCAGGGGGGCGCCGCCGACAACGGTCAGGCGGTACGGCGTGGCATACCGCGGCCGTTGGTTCGTACCCAGATTTCGGGCGACGTACACTTGGCCGCGTAGCGGACCACGCAGCCATTTTCCGCTCAGGTCGTAGGCGTTGTACCCGGTCCAGGGCTCTCCGTAGTCCGTCCAGTCGTCGATGCCGATGACGAGATCCGTCAGGCCGTCGCCGTCGAAGTCGACGTACCGCCACATGTTTCCGCGGACTTTGTTGGGATGCACGTTCGCGGCCAGCGGCAGCGCGACCGGCCGGGCCAGCCCGGAGTGGGCAAAGTCCGGGTATTCCTTGCCCGGCGTCAACACACGCGGTTTTCCGTCCACGAAGCTCACCTGGGCGTTGATCATGCCGTCGCTGAGCCTGCGGCCCGGCTTGAAGACCGGCATCTTCTCCTTCGAGCCCGGGTGCTCGTAGACATAAACGCCGTTGTAGGGCACATCTTCCTCGTTGATGACCATGTCCATCCGCCCGTCGCCGTTAACGTCCATCGGCAGCGGCCACGCCCACAGCCCGGCCCCCAGATCGACGACCAGGCCGGGATGGTTGTACTTCAACCGCTCGAGTTTTGAATCCTGCGCAGTCGCGGCAGTGCGCGAACCGAGAAACGGCAAACCGGCCAGCAGGAGGCCGAACAAGAGCGTCGTCTGTTGGTGCATGACAAGTCCTTTCCCCTGATTTTTTGGCAAGAATACCATCCGCGGTGGCATTGCGTAAGGCGATGCAGTATCTTGAAGGACCTGCCAGCGACTTCCTTCCGTTGACCTGTTTTGGGAGCCCACCTTATGAGACGCTGTCTTCTTGGCATCGTTGCCTGTTTCCTGAGCACCACACTCCTGGCTGCAGACCCGCCCGCGTCCACGTTTCGCGCCGGTGCGGCCACCAGCAACATCACGCCGGCGTTGGGATCGGCGATCATCGGCGGTTTCCTGCCCTTTCCGGCCACAAACGTCCACGACGAGCTGCACGCGCGGTGCCTGGTGCTCGACGATGGGAAGACGAAGCTGGCCCTGGTGGTCGTCGATTTGCTGGGCTTCCATTACATCGTGAGCCACGAGGCGCGCAAGTTCATCGAGCAGGAGACAGGCATCCCGGCGACGAACGTGTTGATCTCGGCCATCCACAACCATTCGGCGGCCAGCGCGCTGGGCAAGAACCACTTCGAGTTCCCGCAGAAGGTCGACGAGTACCAGATAGACAAGTACCAGGCATTCGTCGCCCGGCGGATCGCCGACGGAGTCAAATGCGCCGCGAACCGGCTGCGCCCGGCGCAAGTCGGGTTCACCACCGCCGAAGCGCCGGAGCACGTGTTCAACCGCCGCTGGTTCCTCAAGCCAGGCACCATGCCGCCCAATCCCTTCGGGGGCATCGACCAGGTGAAGATGAATCCAGCGGCGGGCAGCCCGGACTTGGTGAAGCCGGCCGGGCCGACCGATCCGTTGGTGTCGATCCTCGCCGTGCGCGAGCCCGATGGCCGGCCGATCGCCGTGTACTCCTGCTATTCGCTGCACTACGTGGGCGGCGTGGGACACGGTGACATTTCGGCCGACTACTACGGCATGTACTGCCAGCGTCTGGAGCGTCTGCTGCAGGGCGATCAACAGGATCCGCCGATGGTGGCCATGATGGCCAACGGCACCAGTGGCGACGTGAACAACATCAATTTCCTCCAGCCCCGGCCGCCCAAGAAACCTTACGAGCAGATGCGGTTCGTGGCCGACGACTTAGCCGCGAAGGTCCAGGCGGCCCTGGCTAAGGTTCAGTACTCTGACCGGCCGACCCTTGCCGCAAGCTACCGCGAGCCGCTGATCGCCACACGCCGGCCGAGCGCCGAGCAGATGGCGTGGGCCAAGGAAATGCTGGCCAAGCCGGCGCCCAAGCCGGGCAAGGCCGACATTCCCTACGTTTATGCCCAGCGATTCGAGGAGTTGGCCCGCGGTGCGGCATCCGTCCCGACGCCGCTGCAAGTCCTGCGCATTGGCGACGTGTGCATCGGTAGCTTGCCCAACGAGATCTTCTGCGAGATCGGCCTCGAATTCCGCCAGCGGAGTCCCGTGCAGCCGGCCTTCCTGGTCTCCCTGGCGCACGGTTATTTCGACTACCTGCCTACGCCGAAGCAGCACGAGTTGGGCGGTTACGAGACCTGGCTTTGCACCAACCGCTTGGAGCCGAAGGCATCGGAGAAGATGCTCGACGCCCTGCTGGAAATGGCGGCCGAGGTGCGCTCGACCGCTGCAGAATAGCCTCGTCCGCCCCATCCAACGCCACACCTTGAACGGCTACAGACTTCAGGACATTCTCGCCATGAAACCGTCGCTGCTCGTCCTCGTTGCATGTTCCTTGACTGCTACGACGCTGTGCGCGGCCAAGCCGGCGCCCGGATTCCGGGCCGGCGCGGCCACCAGCGTGATTACGCCGCCGTTGGGGCGGCCGATCGTCGGCAATTTCATCGCCCCCCTGTCGACCAACGTACACGATGAACTGCACGCGCGGTGCCTCGTGCTCGACGACGGCAAGACAAAGCTCGCCTTGGTGGTCCTCGACCTGCTGGGCACCGACGTGGACATGTGCGCCGAGACGCGAAGCCTGATCGAAAAGCAGGTCGGGATTCCGTCGGCCAACGTGCTGATCTCCGCCGTGCACACCCATTCAGCCAGCAGCGTCGGTGGCAAGGCGCCCGCCCCCGCAGAGCCGGAGTACGAGAACTACCGCGCCTTTGTCGTGCAGCGGATCGTCGACGGCGTGCGCTCGGCAGCGAACCGGCTGCGCCCAGCCCAGTTGGCGTGCCTCACCACGGAGGCGCCGGAGCACGTGTTCAACCGGCGCTGGTTTGTGAAGCCGGGCGGGGCGAGGCCCAACCCTTTCGGCGGCACCGACCAGGTGCAGACCAACCCGAGCGGAGGCAGCCCGGACCTCATCAAGCCTGCCGGTCCGACTGATCCGACGGTGACGATCCTGGCCCTGCGCGAGCCGGACGGGCGGCCGATCGCCGTCTACTCGACCTATTCGTTGCACTATGTGGGCGGCGTGCCCAAGGGCGACATCTCGGCCGACTACTACGGCGTGTACTGCGACCGGCTCGAACGGCTGCTCGGCGGCCACGAGCAAGATCCGCCGCTGGTGGTCCTGATGGCCAACGCCTCCAGCGGCGACATCAACAATGTGAACTTCCTGCACCCGCGACCGGCCAAGAAGCCCTACGAGCAGATTCGCTTCGTAGCCCACGACTTGGCCGCCAAAGTGCAGGCGGCACTCGCCACGGCCGAGTATCAGGACCACGTGACCCTAGCGGCCCGCTTCCGAGAGCGGACCATCTCGCGCCCCCTGCCGACGGCCGAACAAATCGCCTGGTCCAAGGAGCGGTTGACGAAGCCGGGACCCAAGCCCGATCAGGTCGACCTATCGTGGAGCTATGCGCAGCGGGTCAGGGACATGGCCGAGGGTGAGACGCAGGTCTTGGTGCCGCTGCAAGTACTGCGCATCGGGCCAGTGTGCATCGGCACGATGCCCGGCGAGCCGTTCTGCGAGATCGGTCTGGAGTTCCGCCAGCGAACGGCGATGCAGCCGGCGGTCCTGGTCGAATGGGCCCACGGCGGCTTTGGCTACATTCCGACCGCCCAGCACTGCGAATGGGGCGGCTACGAGACGTGGCTCGGCTCCTGCGCTTTCGAGCCGCACGCCTCGGAAAAGCTGCTCGATACGTTGCTGGAAATGGTGGCGGAGGTTCGCGACGTGAAGTGATCGCATACTGGTAATCGATCCGCTGTTTGAGGGAGGTGCGCAATGCGCCGGCGACAGTTTCTCGCGGGAATGATGGGGGGAGCGGTTCTGCTCGGAGCCGGATCAAGTCGGGCAGCGGGCAGTGGCGGACTGCGGGCCGGCGAGGGCGCGGCCGACATTACGCCACCGCTGGACATTGAGCTCGGAGGATTTCACAAACCGCCAGGGCAAGAGCGGCGAATCAAAGGAATTCGTCAACCGTGCGAGGCTCGGGCGCTGGTGCTGACTTTTGGCCCAATGCAAGTGGCCATCTGCTCGCTGGACACGCTGAGCGTGACCGAAGAGATGACGGGAAGGATCCAACGCGCGGCCGCCCAACGCACGGGAATTCCGGCCGAGAACATCCACGTGGCAGCCACACACGACCACAGTATGCCGACCTTCAAGTATGTTCGGCAATGGGGCGCGGTGACCCCCGAGTTCGTGGCCGCTGTCGAGAAACGCACCGTGGAAGCGATCGTCGCGGCTCAGGCGGACCTGGCGCCGGCCGAACTGTCGTTGGGCAAGTGCCATGCAGAGGGGGGCAGTCACAACCGCACCGTGAAGAAGGGCGTCGCCCGTACCGGCGCCGAGTTCGGGCCCCTGTCGACCGACGCCGAGCGCTGGCTCGACACCCTGCTTCACGCCATGGTGTTCCACCGGGCGGGCAAGAAGCCGGACCTCGTGTGGTATCACTTCTCGGCCCACGCCGTGTGCTACGCCGACGAGCAAGCCGGGCCGGATTGGCCGGGCGAGGTTGCCCGGCAGATCCACCGAGAGTCGGGCCAGCGTCCCTCGTTCCTCCAAGGGCACGTCGGCGACGTAAACCCGGGCGACGGCTCCGATTGGCGCGGCGAGATTCGACAGACCGTGGCCGCCATCACTCCCGCCCTGAAAAAGGCGATTGCCTCGGCCAGTCCGCGGCGCGTCGACTGCCTGCGTACGCGCAGCACGCGGTTTAACGTGCCGTTCGACATGGACCTTTTCGCCCAATGGGTCGACGAGTATCGCCGCGATCCGAGCAAGTGCCAATCAGGGCGTTGGGTCGATGCCGGGTTCGCGGCCGACTGGTATCGCGGCAACCAACAGCGTGATCGGAGCGTCAAGCACTTGCCCATCACGCTCACCGCGATCCAGCTTGGGCCGGTGGGCATGTTGCTCCATCCGGCCGAACTCTACAGCTACTACGGGCTGGCTATCCGCCGGGATTCGCCGCTGCAGGATACGCTGGTGGTCGGTTTTGCCGATGGCTCGATCGGATACTTGCCTGATCCCCAGGCTTACCGTCAGGGCGAGTACTCGGCCCTGGTCGTGCCGAAGATCGGCGACCGGCCGCCGTACCAGCCTGTCGCGGCGCGCGAGATGACTGCGGCCGCCCTAGCGCTGCTTAGACAGACGGTTGCATGACGGCCGCTCCGACCATCGACTTGATGATTTCCTTTGCTCTTGGAGCGCTGATCAACGATAACGATCTTTGGTAACCCCGCCTCCCCGCAGTTGTCCAAATGAGCCGGTGATGGACATGGCCCAAGGCAACGATCAGCCTGCAATCGCCACACGACTCCAGTCGCTGGATGCTCTGCGCGGGCTGGACATGTTGTTACTGGTGGGCATCTCAGGCGTCATCGTGGCGCTCGGCAAGACCTACGACAACAGCGTTATCCAGGTCTTGGCAGGGCAGATGCGCCACACGCCATGGCAGGGATTCCACCTATTGGATCTGGTCTTCCCCCTCTTCATATTCGCGGGAGGAGCGAGCATTCCGTTCGCCCTGAGCAAGAGGCTGGCGGAAGGATACAGCCGCACCAGGCTCCACATGCACATCCTCCGGCGTTCGCTTCTGCTGTTCTTCCTGGGACTGGTTCAGAATGGACTGTTGGGATTCGATTTTTCCAATATGCATTACACCGGCGTTCTGCAGAGAATCGCCGTTGCCTATCTGTTCGCGGCCCTGATCGTGCTGAATACCAGCGTCTGGAAGCAGACAGCCATTGCGGGTTCCCTGCTCGTCGGCTATTGGCTGCTGATGACGCTGGTGCCCGTGCCGGGCCATGGCGCCGGCGTCATCACACCGGAAGGGAACCTGCACACCTACCTTGATCAGCGATTCCTTCCGGGGAAATTCTACAAGGGCGAATGCTTCGACGAGGACGGCCTTTTGCAGCAGATGTCGTCGATTGCCGTGTGCCTGGCCGGGGCGCTCGCCGGACACTGGCTGCGATCGCGGCACGCGCCGGAGAGAAAGGCGTGTGGCCTGCTTGCGGCCGGAGTTGCTTGTATCGCCGTCGGTCTGCTGTGGAGCCTGTCCTTCCCGATTATCTTTCGGTTGTGGTCAAGTTCTTACGCGATGCTGACCATCGGCATAAGCGCCATGCTGCTCGGCCTGTTCTACGGGCTCATCGATGTGCAAGGATACCGGCGCTGGGCGTTTCCCTTCGTCGTGGTCGGGGTCAACGCCATTACAATCTACCTGGCGCCGCTGCTGATCGACTTCAACAAGATCGTGGACTTCTTCGTGCGTGGATTCATTGGCCATCTGGGATCCTTCAAGGTTGTATTCACCGCAATCTGCATTCTGACCGCAAAGTGGCTGTTTCTGTATTTTCTGTACAAGAAGAAGGTATTTCTGAAAGTCTGATGGCGATCGTTTGACTGCCGGCAAGAGTTTCTTTGCCGAGCGTGGACAATCGCCGTCTTGGCACGTTGGAAAGAAATCGGGAACCCGGCGGACTGCACCAATTTCATCACCAGCTAGAAAACAAAGGAGTGAGTCAGCGATGAAGTCTCAATGCTCGTCGGCTTTGTTGATCCTCGTGGGGATCGTGTCTTGCGCTGCCGCGGCCGAGAACGCCGAACGGCCCATCGAGCTTCTGGTTCGGGGCGACGACATGGGCCATTCGTTGGACGTGAACCTGGGATTCATCAAGGCCCATACCGAAGGGATCGTCACGTCCGCCAGCCTGATGGCCCCCGCGCTCTACTTCGACGATGCCATCACGCGCTGCAAGGCCCATCCGAAACTGGCCCCCGGCATCCACGTCACCCTCATGGCAACAACCCCCATGCGGCCGATCCTCCCGCCCGACCAGGTCTCCAGCCTCATCGCACCGAACGGGTTCTTCTACCACGGTCTGGAAGACTTCCTGAAATCCGAGCCGAAGATCGACGAAGTGGAAAAGGAGGTCC
>JAAYYU010000094.1 GCA_012515235.1 Candidatus Anammoximicrobium sp. | reverse complement strand
GTGTTCAAGACCAGAGAGGTTTGCGAAGAAATCGGTTGCCTCGCCACCACGCTGCTCGCCAGCGTGGAGCGGTGTTCACGACCAGAGGGGTTTGCGAAGAAATCGGTTGCCTCGCCACCACGCTGCTCGCCAGCGTGGAGCGGTGTTCAAGATGCTGGACGCAGTGGGGCGGGCAGGCGGCTGGTTCTGAACATGGCTCCACGCTGGCGAGCAGCGTGGTGGCCGAAGAGAGCGTGGGGCGGGCCGGCGGCTGGTTTTGAACAGGGCTTCACGCTGGCGAGCAGCGTGGTGGCCGAAAAGAGCGTGGGGCGGGCCGGCGGCTGGTTTTGAACAGGGCTTCACGCTGGCGAGCAGCGTGGTGGCCGAAATTCGGGAAGTTATTTCGGCCGCCGTCGCTACGTCTTCGCCGCTTCGGCAAACAGCGGATCGCCCTGTTCGCGCAGCCAGCGTTTCAGTTGACTGCGCAATTCGGCGCGCGTCGCTTGCTGCTCGGGCCGTTCGGACAGGTCGTCGATTTCGTAGGGATCGCGCTCCAGATCGAACAACTGCTCCCGCTCCGCCTGCGGGTACCAGACCAGCTTCCAGCGCCCGCGGCGGATCATGCGTTGCGAATCGGCGAAGTAGCCGACGATGAACGGGTACACTTGGTCTTGCTGGCCGCGCAGCACGGGAACCAGGCTTCGGCCGTCCACGGCCGGCGGCTCGATGCCCGTCAACTGGCAAACCGTGGGGAACAGGTCTCGCAGGTAGCACGAGGCCTCGCGCCGCTGGTCTGCCGGAATGCCCGGCCCGCACACGACCAGCGGCGTGTTGATCGTGTGCTCGTACATATTCTGCTTGCCGCGCAATCCGTGGCTGCCGATGGCCAGGCCCTGGTCGCTGGCAAAAATCACCAGGGTCTTGTCCGACAATCCCGTCTCGCGAAGCGTTTCCAGGATGCGGCCGATCTGCTGGTCCATGTGCGAGATAACGGCATAGTAGGTCGCCAGTTCGTCGCGGACGTCGGCGGGCGTGCGGGGGAAGGGCCACAGCAGTTCGTCGCGCCCGCGGAGATTGCCGTGGTCGAACGGATGCTGCGGCAGGAAATTCGGCGGCAGCGGCAGTTGATCGGCCGTGTAGCGTCGTTCGAAACCGGGCGGGAGGAAGAGCGGATCGTGCGGCGCGGTGAAATTCACGTGCAGAAAGAACGGCTGGTCGACGCGGCGGCGGAGGAAGCGGATCGCGGCGTCGGCGAATTCGGCACTGATCTGGGCCGTCAAGCCGACGCCTTTTTCGGGCATCCGCCGTCCGTCATCGGTCTGGAACTGCCAGCCCACGTAGCCCGTCACCGGCTGGCCGTGGCGGTCCCGTTGCGGTTGGGCGGGCGCCTTGCCGCTGGCGAACAGGCCGTCCACTTCCTCGTAGCCTCGAGTCGAAGGCCGCCCGCTGGTGTGCCACTTGCCCACGTACCACGTGTGATAACCGGCCCGCCGCATGACTTCCGGCCACACCGTGACATCGGTCCGCAGACGTTTGGCCGTCAGCATTCCGTTGCGGAAGCAGTTCAGGCCGGACAGCAACTCCGCCCGGCTGGTCACGCACAGCGGATTCCCGCAGGTCGCGCGGGTGAAGACCGTTCCGCGGCGGACCAGGTCGTCCAGGTTCGGCGTCTCGATCCGCGGGTTGCCCAGCGCGCCGATCGTATCCGGCCGCTGGTCGTCGGACAGCAGCAGCAGCACATTCCACCGCGAGGCTTTTTCCGCCGTTTCTCCAGAAGGCGAAGGACCTGCGGCGACGGGTTCTGCCGCCCGTATCCGCAGCGACAGGGCATTTGTCGTCACGGCCAGCAGTAGGATCGCCAGCCCCCAGCGTGCCAGGCGTTTCATCGTGTTCTCCTTGGGCAGTCCCGCGTGCTGCCGCGATTCAGTCGCGATCGTGTTCGGGCTTGTCGGCCTTCGGCTTCGGCCGCCGTCTCCGTTTCGGGTTCCGGAAGTCCGGGTGCAGGCCGAGCCGTCGCGGCGTCTGCGGCCGCGCCGGGCCCCAGTTGACCGCGGAGGGGTGCTCCGGGCGCAGCCGCTTTAGGGCCTGCCAGTTGCCGCGGACCTGATCGGCAAGACTCGTGTCCGGATGGTCCCCAGACGGCGTCATCCAGCCGATGTTCTGGACTATCAGGCGGGTGAAAGCAAGACCGGCTCCGACGAATTCGCTGCGTTGCGATCCCGAAGCGGCCCGTTTGCGACGCCGGAAAAGACGCGAGAAAAGACGCGGGAAAGCAGGACAGGCACGTCGAGTTAAGCGTTGTTCTTTGGAGGTGCTCCCACGCAGTTGGGAGCCGAGACTCTTTTTGCATCCGGCGGCGAGCGCCGTTCCGCTCGCTCGCTACAACCCAAAGGCCGGACTTGACGACGCACTAGGTCGCTTGACAGGGCTTGCCGAGACCGCTAGACCTGAAATCGTGCGGCCCGGAGGACCATGGAATTCGACTGGGGGTTAACCATCATGAAACGACTTTGCATCGCCTTGGTGACGGCCGGGTGGGTTGGCGCGCTGATCGCTTCCGCGGCGGCCCAACCGCCAGCCGCCCCGGCGCCGGCGGCCCAACCGCCGGCGGCCCAACCGCCGGCTCCGCTGGCGCCGACTGCCTGGAAGGCGGGCGTGGCGGCGGTGAAGATCACGCCGGAAGAGCCGCTCTGGATGGCTGGCTACGCCAGCCGCAAGAAGCCGTCGGAGGGCGTGGCGGCGGACTTGTTCGCCAAAGCGCTGGCGATCGAAGACCCTGTGGGGACGCGGCTGGTGATCGTCACGCTGGACCTGATCAGTGTGCCTCGCACGCTCCGCGATTGGCTCGAAGCCGCCGTGCAGGAGAAGCACGCGTTGAAGCCTCCTTCGCTGCTGATGAACTGCTCGCACACCCATTGCGGTCCGGAGCTGCGCGCGTCGCGGCTGGCCGATGACGAGGCCAAGGTCCCGCACGCTCCCGCCGCGGAACGTTACGTCGCCGCGCTGCAACAAAAACTGGTTGCACTCGTGGGCGACGCCCTGGCGCGTCTGACGCCGGCCCGGCTGGATTTCCAGCGGGGCCGCGCCGGGTTTGCCATGAACCGCCGCCGCCCGACGCGGAAGGGCTATAACAACGCGCCGTATTTCGACGGCCCGGTGGACCACGAAGTGCCCGTGCTGCGGGTTGCCGATTTGCAGGGAAAGCTGGTGGCCGTCCTGTTTGGCTACGCCTGTCACAACACGACGATGGGCGATTACCTGATTCGCGGCGACTATGCCGGCTATGCCCAGCAGTACCTGGAAGAAGAGCATCCCGGCGTGACAGCCCTGTTTATGATCGGGTGCGGCGGCGACCAGAATCCGTATCCGCGCGGCAAGGAGGAGCACGCCAAGTACCACGGCCGTTCGCTGGCGCTGGCCGTCGAGGCCGCGCTGCAGACTCCGCCCAAGCCCCTCCGCGGTCCGCTTTGCCTGGCCTTTGAGGACGTATCGCTCGCTTTCGCGCCGGTTCCGCCGCGCGAGGAGTTGGAGAAGACGGCGGCCAGCAACAAGACGCCAGATGCGGGGCACGCGCAGCGGTTGCTGAAGGAATTGCAGGAGACCGGCAAGATTCGAGCGACGTATGCTTGCCCGGTGCAAGTGGTCCGGTTCGGCCGCGATCTAACGCTGGTCGCGATCGGCGGCGAGACGGTGGTGGATTACGCGTTGCGTCTGAAGCGCGAACTGGCGGGGCCGAGCGTCTGGGTGGCGGGCTATTCGAACGACGTGTTCACTTACCTGCCCTCGGCCCGCGTGCTCCGGGAGGGCGGTTACGAGGCTGGCGGGGCCTCGAAATGGGGCTCGCTGCCCGGCCCCTTCGCGGCCGACGTCGAAGACCGGGTTGTGGGTAAAATCCTGGAACTGGCTCGCCGGCCCATCGAATCGCAGCCGGCCGCCGTGGATTTGAACGTCGGCCAGGAAGCCACGGTCCAACTGGTCAACGGCCAGACGGCAACCGTCAAGCTGCTTGAAGTGCAAGAGCAACGCGACAGCCTGCGGAACGCCCTCCGCCTGGCGCGGGTCACCGTCGAGGTCAACGGGCGTCCGGTCACGCTCGGCTCCGCCACCTACCATCTGCCCGTCACCGCGGGCGACGTGCAGATCGACTGTCCGATCACCCGCGGGTACAACCAGAACATCGATTACTGGGGCCTGGACGCCGACGCCCGGTTGCGGCTGTGGCCGGCCGGCTATCCGCTGATCACGCCCGGAACGTTCTCCTACCCGGTCAACCAGCGTTGGTTTGCCAGCCACACGCTGATGGCCAACCAGATCGGCGACGGCGAGGACGTCAAGAAGAAGCCGATCTACTATCACTGGGGGCTGGATCTGGGCGGCGCCGAGCGGATGGTCGACGTGCTGGCGGCGACCGACGGCCAGGTGGTTTCGGCGGCCGGCGAGTTGCTCCAGCCGGGCACGTATCCGGACCTGGTCAAGCCGCGGGGCGACGTACTCTACCTGCGCGACGCCCGCGGCTGGTACTACCGCTACAGCCATCTCGATTCCATCGATCCGTCTGCGGGGCTCGGCGCGAAAGTCAACATGGGCCAGAAGATCGGAGTGCTCGGCAAGCAAGGCGCCAGCGGCGGCTGGTCGCACCTGCACTTCGACATTGTCGCCCCGCAGCCCAGCGGGCGGTGGGGGATTTTGGAAGGCTATGCCCTGTTGTTCGAGGCGTATCACGACGCGCATCCGCTGGAAGTGCTCCAGGCCGTTGCCCGGCCGCATCAGTTGGCCGCGGTGGGCGAGGCCGTCACGCTGGACGGTTCCCGTTCCTGGAGCCGTCACGGTCCGGACCACATCGCGAGCCATACCTGGACGTTCAGCGACGGCAAGACGGCTCGCGGGCCGACCGCCAAGCGGCGTTATGACAAGCCGGGGTCGTACAGCGAGATCCTGAAGGTCGTGGACAAGGACGGCAACCTCGACTACGACTTTGCCGTCGTCCGCGTCCAGGATTCTGAGGCGCCCGACCAGAAACCGCCGTCGATTCACGCTGCGTATTGGCCCACCTGCGACATCAAGGCCGGCGATGAACTGACCTTCAAGGTCCGCTCGTTCAGCGTGGCTCCGGACGAGGGCCAGGAGGAATGGAATTTTGGCGACGGCTCGCCGCCGGTTTGCGTGCAATCGGACGGGAACGCCCAGGCCCTGGCGCCCGATGGCTACGCCGTCACCCAGCACACGTACCTGAACGCCGGGCATTACCTGGCCCAAGTCTCCCGCACCAACCGCCGCGGCGAGACGGCCACCGCCCGGCTGGAGATCGTCGTCCGGCCGTAGCGTCGGCGCCGCGCGTCTGTGTTTCCGGCATCACGACGATGGAAGGACTCATGCCATGCCTGCAGTTACGTCTTCCGGTTTGGAACCGGTTCCGCCCGCCGGGCCGCGCCGCCGCGTGGCCTTGCACTGGAAAATCCTAATCGGCTTGTTGTTGGGCGCGATTCTGGGCATCGCCGCCCACACCTATTTTGCCCGGCCGCACCAGGCGGACACCGTCGATGCGCTGGATCGGGACGCCAACGGGGTCGACGACCGGCTGGACTGGTTTGCCCTGCAGGTCGCCGATCCCGTGGGGCGGATCTTCCTGCGGCTGGTGCTGATGGTCGTCCTGCCGCTGGTGGTCTCGGCGCTGGCCTTGGCCGTGGTTGAATTGGGCGACCTCCGCCGCTTGGGGCGCATCGGGCTGCGCACGCTGTTCTATACGGTGATCTTATCCAGCACGGCGGTGTTGATCGGCGTCACGCTGGTCAACACGTTTCAGCCCGGCCATCGGTTGGGGCAGGCCAAACGGGAGGCCCTGGCGGCGCAGTACGGGCAGGGTGTGGCGGAGACGATTGCCAAGTCCAAGTCGGCCAAGTCGCTGAAGGACACCTTGCTGGACATCATCCCGGAAAACCCGCTCCAAGAAATGGTCGGAGCGTTAGACGGCAGTTCCAAAGGAAACGGCATCCTGGCGGTCATGTTCTTTGCCCTGACCATCGGCGCGGCTCTGGCCCAGGTCGGAGAAACGGGGCAAGCCGCCGTCAAAGTGCTGGAGGGACTCTTTGCCGCGTCGATGAAGATCCTCGATTGGGCCATGCGGCTGGCTCCGCTGGGCGTCGCCTGCCTGGTGTTTGCCATGACCTCGCGCTTGGGCGGCGAATTGCTGGTGACGCTGGCCTGGTTTGTCGGCACGACGGTGCTCGGCTTCGCGTTGCAGCTGCTGGTCGTCTATCCGTTGCTGTTGATCGTCGTCGGCCGGCGCAGTCCGGGCGAGTTCTTTCGCCGGATCAGCGAGGTCATGCTGATGGCCTTTGGCACGTCCAGTTCGAATGCCACGCTGCCGGTTTCGCTCCGCGTCGCCGAAGAGCAGTTGGGCCTGCCGCCCGCCGTCTCCCGGTTCGTGCTGACCGTCGGGGCGACGGGGAACCAGAACGGCACAGCGCTGTACGAGGGCGTTGTGGTCCTATTCCTGGCCCAGGTGTTCGGCGTGGATCTGACGTTGGGCCAGCAGGTGATGGTGGTCTTGATGGCGGTGATCGCGGGCGTCGGGACGGCCGGCATCCCCGGTGGATCGATTCCGATGGTCGTGCTGGTCCTGCAAAGCGTCGGCGTGCCGGGCGAGTCGATCGCCATCATCCTGGGCATCGACCGCATCCTGGACATGTGCCGCACTGTTCTGAACGTCACCGGCGACCTGGCCCTGGCCACCTGTGTCGCCAGAGAATAGGGACCAGTGCCCGATCCCGGCGCAAGCTTGGGGTTGATCGCCTGAGCAGGGTGTTGAAAAAATGGACAGGCATTTCGCGGGGGTCACTCTCTCTTGCGTTTCGCCGATGCAGCTCGGAGCCGGTCCCCTTGTTGTCCGCAGGCGGTTCAAACAAACAACCAGGCGCGCACGGCCTGGATCAGATCGTGCAGCCAGACGTAGCCCAACGGGCGGCGGCCGCACTCGATGCGGGCGACGACGCCGGCGCCGGCCCGCCGCTGGGTGATCGCTGCCGCGTCGACGGACACCACGGCCGTGACGGACAGTTGTTGGCGGTCATCCGGCTCACAGATTTGGGCTACCCGTTGCACCCGGCCCTGATAAACCCGGCTGGGCTCCGTAGCCAGCAGGAACGTCACGGGCAGGTCGGGGCCGAGTTCTCGGCGCGCGTCCAGGACCTCGCCGGCGTCTTGATCCGGGACCTCGATCTCCAGCACCCACGGGCCGCCGGTGTCGGCCACGGTCATTAGTTGTTGTCCGCGTCTGACGGGACGTTGCCGAAGGCTTTCTGCCAGATTCCACGTCAGGACCTGCCCGGCAATCGGACTGCGGACCTGCAACGCCTCGCTCTCGCTGTCCAGGATTTGCTTCTGGGCTTGCAGGCTGGCGACCAGCTTCTTCAAGCGTTCTTCTTCCGCCGTCTGCCGGGCGACCTCGTCGCGCTGCTGAGCGGTGAGCGGTTTGGCGCCCAGTCGCGAGGTGCGGAGGGCTTCCAGCTGTTCGGTGGTCGTCTGGATCTCGCCCAGCAGCCGGGTCCGTTCAAAGTCCAAGTCGCTGCTCTGGATCGTCGCCAGCACTTGCCCGGCGGCGACCGTTTCGCCGTGGTCGGCGTGCAACTGCTCGACGCGGCCGTCGCGCGGGGCGAAGATCCGGCTTTCGCGCTGCGGCTTCAATTGGCCTCGGCAGGTGACGCGGAATTCGGCGGGAACGAAGATCAACGCCGCGAGGCAGGCGGCCGCCGGCAGCGACCACAGCGCCAGGCGACTCCACCCGCTTGCCGAACGCCAGCGTCCCAGTCGCTCCCACACGCGCACGGCCGGAATGCGTTCATAGCGTGCGGCTCGCGCCAGCGCGAGTCTCGTCTGGCGGGCCAGGCTCGCCAGCGTGGTCCGATCGGCCAGCTGGCCGGGACCGGCGGCAAACGACTCCAGCACCACCGCGCCGACCGGAGCCGTCCGGACGGGTCCGTCTTGATCGGTCTCGGCCAGCGGCAGGACGACAAGCGCTCGGACGTGCGATTGATCGACGTAGTGGTCGATCGTGGTTTCCAGTTCGGCCGGCGCCGACTGGCCGGCGACGCCGTAGAACAGCGGTTCTCCCAGCACGGCGGCCCGCTGAACCAGCTGTTCCAACTGGCGGATCGGCGCGGAGCGAGGATCGAACGCATCCAGCCCGCTGACGGCCTGCACGCGCAGGGTGCCGTGCCGGGGGGCGGCGACGGACACGCGGTCGCAGCCTACGAGCCGGCGGGCCTCGTTGGCCACCGCACAGGCAACGCTCCGCAGGTCCAGGCGGCCCTGCAGTTGCTCGCAGAACTGCTCAAAACGGCTCCACTGCGTTTCCCGTTGCTGGCATTCCTTCAGCCGGGCGCGGCGATGGAAATCGGCGGCCAGAGCGCACAGCGTGGCGAGGACTTCCAAGTAGGTGCGGGCCGCCTCGGGCGAGCTGCCGGGCCGGGCGGCGATTTCGACGATCCGAATCACTCGCCCTTCCAGCGCGACGGGACAGGCCAACAACAGAAACGCGGAGGCATTGACGGGCCCCTGAGCGTCAGCCGCCCCCGGCGGTGCGGTCTGCGCCTGGCCCGACGCCCGCACCTGTTGCAGGAATCTCGCGTGCCGGTGTGCCGACTCGCCTCCCGCCGACCAGGGTGTTTCGCTGGGGCCGGAGGCACAGAGCGTTGGAAACGTGTCCGTGTCCGCCGCCCAGACGGCGCCGCCCGCGGCCGCCCCGGCGCGAACCGCGTGTTCGAGCAACGTGGCATAGAACCGAGGCTCTTCGACGCCCGTTTCGATCAACGCCTGGACGGCATCCACAAGCCCTTCGATTTGCCGCCACGTTACCTCGTGCGGACCAGCGCTGGCGGTAGGTTCCAACATGAGTGTGTCGCCGCTCCCTCGTCGAATCCGCGGGCCGGGGGCTTGCGCCGCGCCCAAAATTCCGAAATCTCAGCTGCCAAGTCTGGAATCCGGAAGGCGGGATTCCGACCTCTGCGGCTTGCTACAAGGTCAGTTCCAACGCCTCGATCACCGCAGCCATCGACGGCCAACGCTGATCGGGCGAGTGAGCGAGCATCTGCTGGTACACCGTCTCCAGGCTTTCCGGCGCGTCCGGCCGCACATCCCGGATCGGCGGGGCCAGGCCGCCGTCTGGCGTGGACGTTTCGCCGCTCCGCCAGTCCGGCGGCAGCAGGGCTTGATTGGCCAGCAGCGCGTACAGCGTACACCCCAAGCCATACACGTCCATCCTGGGATCGGCCGGGCAGCCGCCCGTCCGTTGTTCGGGAGCCATGAATCCGGGCGTACCCAAAACCTGGCCCGCTCCTTTGTACTGGTCCAGTTCGCTCGGTCCGGGAGACCACGCCCGGCCCCAACCGATGAGCTTGACAGCGCCCGTCCGGCTTAGCAAGAGGTGCGCCGGGTGAACGTCGCGATGCACGACGCGATGCTGGTGCGCGTGGGCCAGCGCCCGCGCGGCTTGCAGGACGTAGCCGACCGCGGCCGGGACGCTCAACTTCCGGCGCACCGCCAGACTGGCTAACGTGCGCCCGTCGACGTACTCCATGATCCGGTAGTGCAAGCCGTCGATTTGCCCGGCTTCGTAGGTGCGTGGAATGCTGGCGTGATCGAAAGCCGCTGTCAGCACGGCTTGGCGACGGAACCGCGCGATCGCCTCTTGGGAAGTGGCCAACGAGGACAAAATCTGGATGGCAACCCAGCGATCCAGGTAACGGTGACGAGCCTTTAGCACCTGGCCCGTGGGGCTGCGATGAATCCGCTCCACAATTTCGTAGACCTCGAACGCACAGCCGTCCAACTCACGGGCCTGGGCAGTCGCCGGAGTTCCGCCGGGGGACCGCTCGTCCTCTGGCGGCTGCTCCAAACGCGTTTCTTCTTCCTGCAGACGGGCCAGCACTGCCTGCAGCCGTTCGCGTTCCGAGCGGCCCGAGAAATCAGCCCAGGAAGCCTCCGCGTCGGCAACCGGCGGTTGAGGCGGACGCGCAACGGCGGCTTGCTCCGACGGCACCTCGTCCAGGCGAAAGACGGTCTGGCCGATGCGGAACTCCTCGCCGGGACCGACGGTGAATTCCTTCACGGCTTCGCCGCGGAGATAGATCGAATTGCGGGCAGTGGCCAGGCGTCGCACCCGCAGCCGGCCGTCCTCCAGAACCAAATCCGCATGTTCCCGCGAGATCCGCATGTCCCAGGGCACCGCCCAGCCGTCTTTCGGCGCCCGTCCGAGGCGGATCGCTTCGCGCGACGGCAACCGCCGGCGCCAAGTCTGCTTGATCCCCGGTCCAACGGCTAGAAACTCGTACACGTTCGATCCTTGGTCTGGGGGCCAGTGGGGCGGCGGATCGGACAACCGGTCCAACCAAAGCAATCAGGGCGGGGCCGTCCCGCGATGATCGTTCGGCTCTGTGTAGTGTAATCTAACGGCGGGGCAATTCCTAAGAAAGCACCGGTCCGCCTGCTTGCCACGGCCAAGTCGCGGTGCGAAAATCAAAAAAACGGGAGGCAAGTGGCAAACTTGCCTTGGTTGGACCCGCGGGTCCCGCTCCCTGGCTGATCCGTTCCACGTTGGGTGTTCCTATGGCTGTTACGAGCGTTGCCGACTTCTTCAAGCTGTTGGAAAAGAGTGCCCTGCTTTCCGCGGAGCAGTTTCAGGCTGCCCGCCAGCAATGGAGTGGAGAAAGCGACCCCAAGGCCGTCGCCCGCAAATTGTTGACGGAGGGCCAACTCACGAAATGGCAGGCGTTGCAGTTGCTCAACGGCCGTTCCGGGTTGACCATCGGACCGTACCGGCTGCGGGACGCTTTGGCCGGCGATGGCGCGGTCCGAGCGTTCCGGGCACAACATGCCGAAACGGGCCAGTTGGTCGAGTTGCGGTCGCTGTCGCGGAGTCACGCGGCGGAGCGTCCCGAGGCCGTGGACGAATTCGTCGCCGATGCGGAGCGGGCGGCGGCGGCTTCGAAGCGCAAAGTCCTGGAAGTGCATCGCCCGGACGGCCCGGACGAAATGTGTTACGTCGTGCTCCAGGAGGCCGGTGGCGGCCCGGCGGCCGCGGCGCCTGCCGCCTCCGCCGATTCGTCTGCCGACGCCTCGGCCGCCGCCGGCGCTGTCGCTCCCGCCGGCGCCGATCAACCGGCAGATACCGCTGCCGCGAAGCCGCGGCAGAAGGACAGCGGCAAGCCTTCGACCCAGCCGACGGCGGAAACTCCCGCCGCCTCGGAAGCCCGGCCGCCCAAGTTGAAACCCAAAGCTAAACCGGCAGAACCCACGCCTGCCCGGTGCGCCAGCGACGCGGCCGAAGCCAAGGACAAGGCCGCTCCTGCGACATCGGCAGAGTCGAAAACGGAGATCAAGATTCCGGAACTGGACGCCGCAGCCCCCGCTGCACTCGGGGTGCCCGCCGATTTCAAGATCACCAGGGGCAAGCGACGCAAGAAGGCCGGAGCGGCGCCGGCCGGCAAGCCCGCCAAGCCTGCGGCCGCGGATCAGGCCGCGAAGTCCGAAGCGGCGGAACCCGCCGAGGGTGGCGAAGCTGCCGAGGGCGATGTCGGCGCGGCCCCCGCAGGATCAGCCAAACGCGCGCTGTCTCCAGCCATGCTCATCGGCGGCGCCGTCGGCGGCGGTCTGCTGCTGGTGGTGGCGCTGGTCGTTGTCGCCTGGCTGGTGTTCTCCGGCGGTGACTCCGCCGAGGTGGCCGACGCAGGCGATGCCAAGCCGTCCGCCGAGCAAGCCACGCAGGCTCCCCAGGAGGGCGAGGCGAAACCTGCCGAACCGGCAGCGGAGGTACAGCCGGAGGCCTCGGAACCGGCCGATCCCGTCGTGTCCGATCCCGTGGTCGAGGTCGCGCCGGCCGCGTCTCCCGAACCCAAACCGGAGGCGAAGATTGAACCGGCCGCCCCCGACGCCAAGACCGACGCCAAGACCGACGCTGCCGCTCCGACAACCGCGAAACCCGCGGACGCTCCCGCGGCTCCGGCCGCGGAGGGCGGCAAAGAGCCAGCGGCCTCCGAATCCGCAACGCAAACGGCTAAACCGGACGCAGCCAAGACCGAAACGCCGGCCAACGAACCGGCGGACACCAAACCGGCGGACACCAAACCGGCGGACACCAAACCGGCGGACAAGGAGCCGGCGGCTGACGAGAAGGCAACGGACAAGGAACCGGCTGGCAAGAAGACGGCCGACAAGGAAGCTGCAAAGAAAGAGTCCGACAAGAAGCCGCCCGCGCCGCCCGCGGGCAAGAAGCCGTTTGCCGACTTGAAGGCGCTCGCCATGCTTCCGGACGTCTCCGATACCAATCCGTTGGACTTGGGGCCCGTCTATGTTCCCGCCGACGAATTGTGCTTCGTCAAGCTCCGCGGCGGCGAAAAGGCGCGCCGTGGCACGGAGCAGTTGATCATGAAGAACGCCAACGAAGGCTTGGCGGACAAGGAATGGGAGATCTCGGTCCGCGACGCGGGAGGCACCGAGACGATCATCGCCTCGCTGCAACTCAACGACAAGTCGCGCCTGATCTTCAAGTGGACGGCGAACGCCAAGTCGCAGGACGCGGCCCCGTACTTGTGCAACTGTGCGTTGAGCCTGTCGTGTGCGGGTGAATCGAAAGCGGTTACCTTCCGCGAGGCGACGCCGGTGGATCCGATGGTCGTGGACTTCGGCAAGCCGAGCAGCAAGAAGGACTGGCCCATCAAGATGTGCCCCGATCCCGAAGCCGTACGGTTCGTGATCACGGGCGTGCAAGGCGCCAAATGCACGGTCGATCCGGCGGAACCGGTGCCTGCCAAAAAGACAACGGTGTCGGTCAAGATCGAGGATGGCGGCGGGATGCTGTCTTTGAAGATCGACGCCTCGCTCGGCAACGACTTCCAATTGACCGCGTCACCTCAAATCAAGCTCTCGCAGGAGGCGCCCAAGCCCGACAGGTTCGTGCGACGGATGTTTGAGAATCAACTCAAGCAGGCACAAGCGCAAAACGAGGCGATCAAGCAGCAGATCCAGGGTCTCCAGCAGTACGCCAAGAGCGCGGCCAAAGACGCGAAGCAGGCCGAGCAGCGTCTGCCCGTTTTTGAACTGGAAGGCAGAAACTCGGAAGCCCTTGTGCAGAACATGAAGAAGATCGACGACTTGCTGAAGGGGCTTGGCGAGGGCATGAAGATCCAATTTCGCGTGGTCTACGACGCCGACTCGACGGAAGTCGTCCTGCTCAAGTCGGGGTGAGGCTGACAGAATTCAATTCTGCTCGCGCCAGGTCGTACCCGATGGCTGGCGCCACGATCGACCAAACGTGAATTGCGTAAGCCTGACCGCGGCGCCGAAACTCCTGCGGCCCATCGCCATCGGCGGCCCTTCCCGTGCCAGAACCTGCCCGCTTTGCAGACTTGGCGAGCGATTGGCGGACTGGCCGCACATCAGGAAACTGGGCAAGCTGCGCAGGTTCTGCCGATTATTTTGATTTTAACGAAAGTTCTAATCACAGAACTTCCGATACACACGGCACGGACGGAACGGCTTCGGTGCGGGGGGCGCACTCTCAAGCGACGTGAGGATATCGTCATGAGATTCTGTGTTCGCATGCTGCAAGCGATTGCTTTGGCGGGGTTGATCGCCGTCACGGCCGCGGCGGCGGAAGGGCAGTTGAAATCAACCCAGAGTCCGCCTGCCAAGCCGGTGACGAGCGTGCCGAAATCGGTGCTCCAGAATTCACCGGACGTTGCCTCGCGAATGGCCCGTCGCCTGGCCGGTCCGGGCGCGAAAACGGTCACCGTGGAGGATGTCGTTGAGGGGGGCGTGTATTACGAGGACCCCGTCAGCGGAAAACTGATCCTGGGCGAGGCGCCGAGCAAGGTGCGCCAGACGCCGACTCGGGTCGCGCAAGCTCCCGTCGCGTCGCACAGGGCATCCATGAAGACCTCCACGAAGACCTCCGTGGAAGAGGTGGTGCCCATGGAGGTGACGGCGGAAGAATTCGGCGACGCCTACTGCGAGGACGGCGTTTGTTGTGAGGACGGCGAGTGCGGCATGTGCTCCAGCTGTCTCGTCCCTTGCGGCGTCCTGTTCCCGGCCGGCAATCTGGAATTGTTCGCCGGTGTCCAAGGTTTCACAGGCCCCGCGAACTGGGATGCAGACGGTGCCAGCTTTGGGTTCAACGAAGGCTTGAACTGGGGGATGCCGATTCCTCTGTTCAGCTGCCTCGGCGGCCAGATCGGCTTTCGCGCGACGCAGAGCAACCTGTCTGGCTCCGCGGCCTCGGACGACACGCGGCGGCAAGCGTTCGTCACCGCGGGCCTGTTCCGCCGAGTGGACGTGGGCCTGCAGGGCGGCGTGGTGGTCGATTGGCTGTCGGATGGTTGGTACCGGGACGTCGATCTGGTGAATCTTCGCAGCGAATTGAGTTGGGTGATCGACAGCACCCACGAAGTCGGGTTCTGGGGTGCGTTCGGCACCAAGAACTCGGAGGAGCCCGCCGCGAATGCGCAAGTTGCGGATTGGGAGACGACGGACCTGTACGCCTTCTTCTACCGCTACAGTTTCGGTGGCTGCCACGACGGCGACGCCCGGCTGTTCGCCGGCTTTTCAGGCCAAAGCGACGGACTGCTCGGCGCCGATGCCCGGCTGCCGTTGGGCGACACGTGGGCGTTGGAGGCCAATTTCGCGTATCTGATTCCCAGCGAAGGCGACGGCGCCAACGCCGACGCCGATTACGTTCAAGAATCGTGGAACGTCGGCATCAACCTGGTTTGGTATCCCGGCCGTCGTTGGGGCCGAGGCGACCGCTACTATCGACCGCTGTTCCGCGTGGCCGACAACGGCGTGTTCATGATGGACCAAACGATGCCGTAAGACGGCTTGCGAAAATCACCGGAATCCGTCACGCTCTGTGCGAGAGGACGGGCTGTCACCGGTCGCACGGCGAAAGCCGTTCGAGGGGTGATGGCCCATTCCTTTTTTTCCTCGCCCCCTGGCCGCACCGCAGCAAGTGACGAAGGAGCCCTTCGTGGCCCCCGCCCAACCGACGATTTTGGAAGTGACGCCGCGCATCCGCATCGCTCTGGCGGAATTGCGTTTTACGTTTGCCCGCAGCAGCGGACCCGGCGGCCAGAACGTCAACAAGGTGAATTCCAAAGCCACGGTGCACTGGCCGATCGCGAGTTCGGCCGGGCTGCCCGACGACGTCCGCGACCGCTTTGTCGCCGCGTTCCACACGCAGATCAACAAACAGGGCGAGTTGGTGCTGCAGAGCCAGCGATATCGGGATCAAGAGCGAAACGTCGCAGACTGTCTGGAGAAACTCAGCGGCATGTTGCGCCAGGTGGCTCAGCCGCCGAAACGGCGCAAGCCGACCCGTCCCAGCCGCGGCGCGAAGCAGCGTCGACTGGACGACAAGAAAGCCCGCTCCGAAGTCAAATCCCGCCGCCGCCTGCCGTCGGACTGAGTCGGCAGCCCTGGAAGACCACGCCTTTTTTGCCTTTTTTCGCCTCCCACGCAATAAAGACTGCGCCGGCGCGTTTATTCTGGTAGCGATGACAACCAGCGGTCGAGAATCGGCAGAGGCGGAACGCATGGCGGAATGGGTCCGCAACCACGGGCCCGCAGTGCGGGGCTATTTGCTAGCCATCTTGCGGCGCCCCGACGACGCGGACGATTTGGCCCAGGAGGTTTTCTGCCGCGCGTGGCAGGGCCGCCACCGCTATCAGGAGCAGGGCCACGCCCGGAGTTATCTGCTGCGGATCGCGGATCGTTTGGCCTGTGATCGCATCCGGCGAAGGAAGCCGGAAGAGACCCTGAGCCACGAGGGCTGGCGGGACAAGGAGCCCTGGAGCGACAGCGGAGATCCCGTCCAGACGGCGGTGCAATCCGAAGCCACCCGGCAACTGCACGCCGCGCTAGCCCAACTGACGCCGATTCAACAACGAGTTTTATTGCTGCGGTATTACGGCCAACTGACCTTCGAACAGATCGCCCAGACGCTCGGTTGCCCTTTGAATACGGCCTTGAGTCACTGCCGTCGCGGGTTGGAGGTGCTGCGGAAACGACTCGCGGAGGACATGCGATGAACGAAGAAACCAGAAGACTCCAGGAACTGTTGGAGCGGGCCACGGCCCCCGGCAACCAGATGTCGGACGACCTGGACGCCGAGACGTCGTCGTTGCGCGAGGGCTGGCTGGCCCTGAGCAAACTGCTGGAGGACGCCCAGGTCGCGCCGGACCAGCCGTTGGATCGTTGGCAGGTGACACTGCGGCCAGCGGCGCAGCGGCGGTGGTTCGCTGTGGCGGCGGCCCTAGCCGCTTCGCTGTTGATCGCCGCCGGGCTGACGCTGGCGTATCGCTTGCTGGAACGATCGGACATCATGGCGCCCAGTGCGCCCAGACTGGCGCAAGACGGTCGCCCGCTGGCAGAACCTCTCGCCGTTGCGCCGGAAGCCGTCGCCAAAACAACGAACGCCGACGCCCGATCATCGGTCGCCGACGGATTGACCTGGGACGATCCGCTGGACGACGAAATCACGGCCGTCGCCCAGGCCGCGGCCTGGGTTCAACAAGACTGGTATGCCCAAACGGGCGGCCTCGGCGCGATCGAACGCGGATTGGACCAAATCCAAAAGGACATCGAAGATGGTACGTTGTAATTCAAACTGGTTGCAGACAGGAGACGAGACGATGACGCGGCGAAAGGCGGCTTCTGTGGGGATCTTGAGCTTTCTAGCATGTCTGTTGGCCATCGGTTGGGCTGCCGCCCAGGATGCGACCCCGCCCGCCAAGCCGGACTCGCACGACGCGGTGGGCGACGACTTCCGACCGTTCCCGCCGCAGACGATGCCCAAGGATCGCGGTCCGCGGAACTTCGACCGCCCCGGCCAGACGCCTCGTGAAGGCGGTCCGGGCAAGGGCCCCTTCGACCGGCCTGGAAAACCCGACACGTTCCGACCCGGCGGGCCGCACGGCGGCATGGGCGGGCCTCTGGTGGCCGGCCAAGCGGGCACGTTTGGCCAGCCCCCGATGCCGGGCCAACCGGGGATGTTCGGCCAACCGGGGATGCCCGGCCAAGGAGCGATGCCCGGCCAGCCGGGGATGCCCGGCCAGCCGGGGGTGTTTGGTCAGCCACCCATGCCCGGTCAAGGAGGCATGTTCAGCCAACCGGGAATGCTCGGTCAACCGCCCCGCTGGCCTCACGCCGACTGGCACTCGCTGGAACGGAACGATCCGGAAATGTGGAAGTTGCTGCAAGCCGACTATGACCTGAACAGGCGGAGTCAGGAGTTGGCCGTCCAGCATCGGCAAGCGCCCAAGGATCAGCAGGAGGCGATTCAACAGCAATTGGAGAAGACCGTCGTGGAGCATTTCGAGGCGCGCCAAGAGCGGCGATTGCTGGAACTGAAACGGCTGGAAGAAGAACTGAAGCGGCTCCGCGACTCGATCGACAAACGCAAGAAGGCCCAACCGGAGATCGTCAATCGCCGAGTATCCGAACTCTTGGGCCTGAAGGACGAGCCTCAGTTCTGAGTGTCCGTCCGGTGTCTTTCACCAGATTCCGAAACTGCGCATCCGCAAATGGGCCGAAGCCGCCGCTCGAACCGCGTAAGCCAGCCGCCGAGTGACCGACGCGGGACGGCCAGGCGCGTGCGGCAAGGTTTTCCAACAACGAAGGGCAACTGGAGCGGTTCGCCGCGCCGGCTGCCCGTTTTCGTTTCTTGGTTTCGAGCTGAGACCCGGAATCTCTTCCCAGCGCGGCGGCAAGGCCCGAATTGCGAGTTGCGAGCGGAACGGCGCCAGTCGCCGGGTGACGTTCCAAGCCGTCGGCTCGTGCCGCGCCGTTCAACATCACAATCGGCTCCGCACAATCGGCTCCGCGCCCTTTGACGACCGCTCGGACGCTTGATATTCTTTCTTGACGCCTGCCGGAATCTCTGCAGCCGCCCTGCGGCGGGTGGTGCTGATTCCTGGCCCAAATCTCAATGGGAAGCCCAATCATGCGACCGATTTCTGGCTCGAATTCCAACTCACTCAAGTGCCGTCTGGCTGGCAGCGTGTTGTGCCTGCTGGGCCTGATTCCCGCATCCGTAGTGGCGGGGGCGGAAGACGCCCCGGCCGCGGTCAAGAACGTCATTCTGATGATCTCGGACGGATGTGGCTACAACACCTGGGACGCCGCGAGCATGTACCAGGGACGGTGGGACGCGGGCGCCGGGAAGAGCACGCAGATCTACGACGGTCCCGGCTGGGTCAAGTATGCCTGCAGCACGTATCCGCTGAACACCTCGGTCGCGCCGACCGGTTCCGGCGTGCAGGACAAGAACGTGATTTACGACCCCGTGAAGGCCTGGGATCGCCAGAAGGGGTATGCTTGGCTGTCGGAAACCTATACCGATTCAGCGGCTGCGGCCACGGCCTTGTCCACGGGGACGAAGACGTATAACAACGCCATCAACTGGAGCGATCAGAAACAACCGCTGCAGCCCACGATGTCGGAAGCGGCCAAGGCCGCGGGCAAATCGACGGGAGTCGTCACGTCGGTCCAGTGGTCCCACGCGACCCCCGCGGGCTTGAGCAACGCCCACAACGCGGACCGGGACAACTATGTGGAGATCGCCAACGCGATGCTCTCCGGCGGCGCGATGGACGTCATCATGGGTTGCGGCAATCCGGACTACGACAATAACGGCGTCCCCGTCAAGAAGAGCAAGGAATACAAGTACGTCGGCGGTCCCAAGACCTGGAAAGCGATCGAGGCGGCGCGGGCCACTGCGGGCGGCACGTACCAGGGCTTCCGGCCCGTCTCCACCAAGGCCGAGTTCGAGGCTCTCGCGTCGGGTCCCGCGCCGCGCCGGGTGGTGGGGACCGCCCAGGCGGCGACCACGCTGCAGCAGGCGCGCCGCGCGGCAAAGACCGAGGAGCCCGGCGCGGACACGCCGCGGAACGCCAACGTACCCAGCCTGACGACCATGGTCCGCGGAGCGTTGAACGTTCTGGACGATAATCCGAAGGGCCTGTTTCTCCTGGTCGAGGGCGGGGCCGTGGACTGGGCGGCGCACAGCAACCATGCCCGGCGGATGATTCAAGAGCAGGTCGATTTCGTGGCTGCCGTCGAAGCGGTTGCGGCCTGGGTCGAAGCGAACAGCAGCTGGAACGAGACGCTGCTGGTTGTGACCTCCGACCATGAAACAGGTCTGATTTGGGGTCCCCAATCCGACAAGATCCCGTTCCAACCGATTGTCGATCAAGGGCCCAATCGCATCCCGGAAATGCGGTTCAATTCCAAGACGCACTCCAACAGTCTGCTGCCGGTCTATGCCCAAGGCGCACGCAGTTCGCTCCTCTCTCGCCTGGTGACCGGTGATGATCCGGTCCGTGGCCCCTATGTGGACAACACGGGCGTCGCACGTCTGCTGAGGCACGCGGCGGGCGGCGTGCCGTTGGAGGCCGGGGGCTCCCGTTCCTCGCCCTGAGCGTTCCCCGGCCGGCTGCGTTCGATGGCAAGGCCCACGATCAAACTGGAAACCCATGAAAATCACGCAGATCGAGACGCTCGTTTGTCACGCCCGGATGCGGAACTGGGTGTTTGTCAAGGTGCTCACGGACCAGCCGGGGCTGTTCGGTTGGGGCGAGGCGACGCTGGAGTGGCACACGCGGGCGGTGGTGGGCGCGGTGCAGGATCTGGCCGAACTGGTCGTCGGCGAGGATCCCCGCCGGATCGAGCATTTGTGGCAGATGATGTACCGCCAGCACTTCTGGCATGGGCACGGGATCGTGCGGGCGACGGCCATCGCGGGAATCGATCTGGCACTGTGGGATATCGCCGGCAAGCTCGCGGGGATGCCCTGTTCGCAGCTGTGGGGCGGCCCTGTCCGGGACTACGTCCGCACGTATTGCCATCTGGGCGGAGGCCGGATGGAGGATTTCTACGAGACGTCCGTGGAAGACGCCCGCAGATTCGGCGATTTGGCCCGGCAAGCGGTCGAAGACGGCTTTACCGCGTTCAAGGCGATGGCCGTGCCGCCAACCATGCCCATCGAGGGCTTGCGCCCGATCCGGTTGGCCGAGGCGGCGGTCCAGTCGATGCGTGAAGCCGCGGGCGACGGCATCGACATCATGGTGGACTGTCATGCGCGGCCCTCGCCGGCGATGGGACTGAAATTCGGTCAGGCACTGGATCCGTACGGACTGTACTTTTTCGAGGAGCCGTGCTGGCCGGAGAGCATCGAAGGGCTGGCGATGATCAACCAGGCGATCACGACGCCCGTCGCTACCGGAGAACGGATCACCGAGTTGTCCTACTTTCGGCAACTGTTCGCCCAACGTGGGTGCGAGATCTGCCAGCTGGACATCACCCACTGCGGCGGCCTGACCGCGGCTCGCCGCATCGCCGCCTTGGCCGACGCCCACCGGATCGCCCTGGCGCCGCACAACCCGCAAGGTCCCGTCAGCACGGCGGCCTCGCTGGAGTTCGGCTTTTCGCAACCCAACTATATCATCTGCGAAACCGTCCACCAGGATGTGCCCTGGCGAGGCGACGTTGTGGACGAGGGGTTTCGCGTCGAGCCCAAGGGACGCATCGTGCGTCCCAACACGCGTCCCGGCTTGGGCATCTCGATCAACGAAGACGAAGTGCGGAAGCACCCGTTCGAGCAGGAACTGCTGCAGCGTGTGTTTTACCCCGACGGAAGCGTGGGGGACTGGTGAGGGGGAGAAGTTAAAAAGTCGAAGAGTCGAAGGGTCGAAAAGTTGAAAAGTTGAAAAGTTGAAGAGCTGAAGAGCTGGGCGGATGGACGGCATTTGTCTCTTTCGTCTCAGCGGCCCCGTCCGGCCCACCCTTGCGTCCCATCTGCCCTTGATTGGCCCGCCCCCAGGAGGCCCCAGCCATGCCTAGACCCCTCACCGGAGTTCTCCCAGTGGTCCACACCCCGTTGCGGGCCGACGATTCGATCGACGTCGCAAGTCTGAGGCGGGAGATCGATTGGGCGCTGGAGGTTGGGGCGGAAGGCTTGTGTACCGGGATGGTCTCCGAACTGCTGCGGTTGACCTTTGGCGAGCGACTGGAGTTGACGACGGCCATCGCCGAGATCAACGCGGGGCGCGGAGTGTTCATCGCCGGGGTGGGGGCGGAGAGCACGAAGCAGGCGTTGGAGTATGCGCGCGCGGCCCAGGCGGCGGGTTGCGACGCCGTCATGGCCATTCCGCCCGTCTCGACCGCCCTGCCGGACGGGCAACTGCTGGAGTACTTTGGCACGCTGGCGGAAGCCGTCGATCTGCCGCTGGTTGTCCAAGACAGTTCGGGCTATGTGGGCCGTCCGATTTCGTTGGACGTCTTCGTCCAGTTGCTCGACCGGTTTGGTGCGGAGAAAATCTTATTCAAGCCGGAAGCGAATCCGACGGGACCGCGACTGACGGCGCTGCGGGAGGCCAGTGGCGGCCGGGCGCGAATCTTCGATGGTTCCGGCGGTCTTGCCCTGGTGGACTGCTATCGCCGGGGAATCGTCGGCACGATGCCCGGCATGGAGTTTCTGCCGGGTATTGTCGCGCTGTGGAGGGCCCTGGAGCGTCGCGACGAGCGGGCTATTTACCGGCTGTACTTGCCCATCTGCGCGTTGGTCAGTCTCCAATTGCAGGCTGGCTTTGACGGCTTTCTGGCGGTCGAGAAGTACATTCTGAACAAACGCGGTTTGTTTGCCTGCGAAGTCCGTCGCAAGCCGTACGCCTGGGACCTGGATCAGGAAACGCGACGGGAACTCGAACGGCTGCTGGAACAACTCGACGCGGCGCTCGCTGACCCGTCTTGACGCGGACATTTCGGCAAAATCAAGGGTGTGACTGATGGTTGACGTCTCGTTAGAATGCTTCCTGCCCGGTCTGACGGTCGCCTTGGTCGAGGTGTCTGGGGCTCAGATTGCCGCCGCTTCGGACGACTTGCGGCAGCGCTGCGATCAGGTCGCCAGAACGGTGGTAGAGCAGGGCGCGGCGGGTGGCCAGACGCGGCGAGCAGCCATCCGTAACCTGTTGCGCAGCGGAGGTTTTCGGCCTGCGGGCCGAAACAAGCCGGCCCAGGAGTACCTGCTGAGGACCGTCGCGGAACAGGGCGTCTTGCCGCCCATCTGCAATGCGGTCGACTTGATCAACCTTGTCTCTCTGCAAGCGGGTTTACCCATCTCGCTGGTGTCGCTCGACCGAATCGGAACGTCGATTTCCTTGCGGATCGGCGCGGCTGGCGAGAGATACATCTTTAATCGGGCCGGTCAAGAACTGGACGTCGCAGGCCTGTTGTGCCTGTGCGCCGGCCAGCGTGAGGACTCCGAGCCGGTGGGGACTCCCGTCAAGGACTCGATGCGGGCCAAGGTCACCGAGGAGGACCGCCATCTGTTGGCCTGTGTGTACGCGTCGGCCGAGGCTGTCTCGGCGGTGGAGTTGCGGCGCTGGGCCGACGACTTGGGGAACGGATTCCAACAGTTTTGCGGAGCAGTCCGGGCCGACGTCACGATTCTGCCTTGACCGACACGGCAGACCGGCCCACCAGCCGGATGCAGCACCTCGTGCCGGGAAACGCAAAAACGGCTGCTGCAGCACCCCGGACCTGCGGTTTCTCGTCAAACGGCGTTCAGCTGGGTTGGACAGGTCAAGGAACCTGTCCTACGCATTAGGTAGGCTTGGGTTTGCGCGTTCTGGAGAGGGAACTCCAACGCCTTGCGGATCGTCCTAGAGTCGGCTCAGTCCCGACATCGGGAACGATTGATGCAACTGGCCAGTTTCTTGCGTTCCCAGCCAACTTTTTGACGGCATTTGCAAACTGCATTAGTATACTGGAAGATTGGTCCATCTCGGGAGTTGCGCCTAGACTGCTCTTGGTGACCGCGTGGAATCGCGGCTCATCTGTTATCGAGGTATGCGCGTATGCCAGCATCTGTGTTCCCTGTTCCGTTGTGTGGCAAGAAACAGAGAAAACGTCTCCGCTCTGGAAGGCGTCGTCAGCGACGAAGGCAGCTGGGCTTCGAGACGCTGGAGTTGCGCCGCGTCCTGGCTTCGATTGCCGGCCAGGTGGTGTACGACTTGGACGGCGACGGGGCGTTGGAGACGTACGAGCCGGGACTGCCGGACTGGCAGATCTACATCGATACGAACAACAACGAGCAGTACGACGAGGGCGAGCCGACCGTCCTGACGGACGCCAACGGCGAGTACCAACTAGGCGACTTGGCTCCCGGCTTCTACACCTTGCGTCGGGTCCCGCAAGCGGGCTGGCAACAGACGTTTCCGGGCGGGATCGGCAAGCACACGGTCAACCTTCGCAACGCCACGCAAGAGATCGTCGGGATCGACTTCGCCCAACAGCGACTGTTCACTCCCTTGACGCCAGGCAACCTGTTGATCACCCGCAGCAGTTTTGTGGACAACGACCTGCTCCTGGAATACACGCCCGATGGGCAAATGGTCCAGGCGCTGGTCATCCCCGGCACGACCGACGCCAGCCGGCTGATTGCCAAGGACCTTGTCCTGGACGGTCTGGGGCAGGTACAGATCTTCAACGGCTACGACGACGTGCGGTTGACCACGTTCAATCCCATCACGGCGACCTTCGCCGACACGTTGGTTCCCGAGTGGGACATGGGGCGGACGTTTGACCCGTGGGGAGATATCGCGGCTTTCGGGAACTATGTCTTCGCCAACGAGCACCTGGCGGATGGCGGCACGGCGGACGGCGTCATTCGGTTCGACGCGCGCGACCTCAGCTTCCAGCGGTTTTCCGGCGGCTTTGGGGTGCCGACGGACCTGACCGTGGGATTGGACGGGCTGCTGTACACCTTGAACGCGACGGTCAACAACACCACGGTCCTGGTGCACAACCCGGAGACGATGTCGTTGGTCCGCGCTGTGAACGTGGATCAGCGTCTGCAGTCGATCGCCGTAGACGAAGACGGAAATCTGTACGCGGTCACGGACACGGGGCTGAAGCAATACACGGCGGACGGGGAATTCGTCAAGGGCGAACCGGCGGTGAACGGTTTGGATATCGCGATCAGTCGCGATCAGCGGCTGGTTGTCACGACCGACGTGCGGGTCACGCTGCTGGACACGGATTTCGCCAATCGGACCTCCTTCCTGTTGCCCGGCAGCGTGGCAGAAAACTTCTTGTCGTTCGCGGCTTTTGTCCAGGACCCGGCGGGCGAGGTTCCGGCGGGCAGCGGGATCGACTACGGCGTCTTGCAACCCGGCAATATCCTGGTCGCCAATTCGCCTGAGACGGGCGAAGCCGCGAAGCTGTTCGAATACACGCCGTTCGGCGAGTTGGTCCAGGAGTACGACCTGCCGACGTTCGAACCGGGCGGCGCTCGCGACCTGGTGACCGACGCCTTGGGAAACGTCCAGATCTTCAACGGGACCTTGGCGCCCCGGCTGACAGCTTTCGATTCCCAAGCCGGGGGTTTTGTGCCGGAGCAGGTCCAGTTTGCCGGCTGGAGTTCGGCCGATCTGCCGACTGGAGGCGGCCTTGCGTCGTATCGGAACTACGTCTATGCGACGGACATGAAGACGCAGAATGACACGCTGGCCGAACGCGGCATCGTGCGCTACAACCTGGCGACGGAGACGTTCGAGCGGTTTCACAGCCAGCACGGCGACCTCGTCGATTTGAACGTCGGCCTGGACGGGCTGTTGTACACGCTGGCCCCGGCGCGGGAGTGGTCGGCAGCGGTGACGAGCTTCATGACGCTGGCGGCCGGCGTGAGCGGCGATCTGGCGAGCCTGGCTGAGGATGACGGCGACGAACTCAGTCTGCGGCCCTATTCGGCGTACCACGGGTTCGAGATCATCACGAGGTTCGACAGCGTTCCCAACATTCCTTTGACGGCGGTCGTCCGGGGCTGGTACGAAGGCGTGCCGGAGCACAACGTCACGCTGGAGATTCTCAACGCCCGCTCTGGCCGTTGGCAGCGTGTGACCGGCGCCCTGCAAGACTTTCCGGCCGCTGCGGGCGAGCAGACGTACGTCTTTGCGCTGCCCCGCGATCTGACCGAGTTCATCTCCGGGGGCAACCTCGGCACGCTCAATCTGCGGATCGCCGATCCGACGCCGGGCGCGGCCACGCACCGCATGCACCTGGATCAGTTGATCTTGCAGGGAGGAACCGTCGTCCGCCAGTACAACCCGGTGACGATGGACCTGCTGAAGACGGTGACCTTGCCCGGCAGCCACCGGGCGCTCGCGGTCGACGCCAACGGCGATCTGTTCGCAGCCGGCCCGGAGATCTACCGCTATACCAAGGACGCCGTGCCCGTCGGCTCGCCGTTGAAGGTGGGGACGATCGGCCCCTTGTGCGACCTCGACCTGGACGCGGACGGACGCCTGCTGGCAGCTGCCAGCGACGGGCAGATCCTGGTGACGGACCGGGACTTCACCAGTCTGGTCAGCTTCCAGGCGAGCGCTTCGGACGGCATGAACTTCGCCGCCTTCGTGTCGCCGGACCGGCCGCTGCCCAAAGCGCGTCCGGACCGCTTCACCGTCCAACAGGGCAGTTCGGAAAACATTTTGGACGTACTGGCCAACGACAACGTGTCCGCGCTGGGCGTGCTGTCCATCACCGCCGTCGGGACTCCGACACAAGGCGGTTCGGTGACGGTGGTCGGGACGTCGCAGCTGAGCTACGCGCCCGCCCAGGACCCCGCTTTCGTGGGCGTAGAGACGTTCACCTATACGATCAGCGACGGGATGGGCGGCACGGCTCAGGGGGTCGTCCAACTCGCGGTGCAGGGCAACGGCAACTACTTCGTTTTCGACGACCGCTACGCCACGACGGAGGATGACCTTCTGCCGTTGACCGTGCCCGCCGCTTCCGGAGTGCTGGTCAACGACGGCCGGCCCGACATCTTCCCCGTGTTGACCCCCGGCAACTTTCTGGTGGCTCATTCGCCGACGGGCAGCAACCCGTTTTCGTTGCTGCAGGAGTACACGCGGAGCGGCGTCTTGGTCCGGAGCATCGAGTTGCCCAGCTTCACCGGCGACTCGGCCGACGTGCGCGACCTGGTCGTGGACCGCCAGGGCAACATCCAGGTGTACAACGGGACGTCCCAACCGCGGTTGTCGACCTACGATCCGGTCACGGAAACGCTGACGCAGACGACGTTTGCCAATTGGAATACGGCGGAAGAGAAGACGGGCGGCGGCCTGGCGGCCTGGCGGAATTTCGTCTTCGCCACGGATCAGCTGATGTCCGCCGAGGACCCGCAGAGCGATGCGGGCATCATCCGCTTTGACCTCGAGACCGGCACGTCGCGCCGGTTTGTCGACGGCGGCAACTTGATCGACTTGACCGTCAGCCCGGACGGCTCGTTGTACGCCTTGGGACCGGGCGGCGCTGTGAGTTCCCGGTTCATTCGCGTCTACGATCCGCTGACCATGACGCCCGTCCGGCAGATCCTCAATTTGCCGGCGGACCTGCGGGCGATCACGGTTGCCGCCAACGGCGATATCTACGGTGTCCGCAGCTTGTCCAATCCCTACGTGTACCGCTACAACGCGAACGGCGCGCTGGTCGATCAGTACCGCGTGTACGCCGAGCCGGGGGTTCCGCTGCCGGATGCCGAAGCCGATTTCAGCGACATCGACCTGAGTGAAGACGGCCGCACGCTGTTGATCGCCAATATCAACCAGAGCAGTTCGACCGCCACGGGAGACGGGGACGTCGTGCTGTTCGATCTGTTGACCCGGTCCTCGTCCATTTTGCAGGCGCCGGACGAGAGCAGCGACATGAAGTTCGTGGCTTGGGTGCAGGCCCCTGTGGCCACCGTCAACGGCCCGCTGACGGTCGTTTCGTCCACGCCGCCGGCGCACGGCGTGTTGGATTGCAATCTGGCGGATACGACGCTGGACGGAGTGAAACCCGACGGTTCCTTCTGCTACGTCCCGGAGCCGGGCTTTTCCGGCGTGGACGGCTTCACCTACGTCGTCAGCGACGCGGACGGCAAGCTGCGCGAAGGCTCGGTCACTCTGACCGTCGCCCCCCGCAACGATCCCCCGGAACTGACTCCGGCGGCCTCGACGCTGGAGTCGGACGAAGACGCCGTGCTGGGGTTCCCGCTGACGGCGCTCATCAACGGCGGAGCGGGCACGACGGCGGTCAGCGACCCCGACGTTCACGATCCGCTGGGCGGCATCGCCGTGACCGGGCTGACGGGTCCCGGCGTGTGGTCGTTCTCCCAGGACGGCGTGGGGTTTGTGGACATCGGCACGGTCAGCCAGACTGACGCCTTGCTGTTGCCCAGTTGGGCGGACATCCGATTCACGCCGTTTGGCGGCAGCGGCGGAACCGCGACGTTCACCTACGCCGCTTGGGACCAGACGCTGGGCACGGCGGGGACCAGGACGCCGGTCACCTATCTGAGCTGCACGGCGGGAGGTTTGCCCGACCCGGAGACCGGCTTGTGCAGCGACGACAATCCGCCGGAGGAACTGGCCTACGGCGCCTTCAGCCAAGACGTTGACCAGAAACTGGTGACCGACGCGCTGGCCATCACCCTGTTGGATTTCAACGACGCTCCGGTGCTGATCCCGGGCAACCCGCAGCTGGGAACGACGGACGAACACACGCCGTTGGATGTCACCGTGGGCAGCTTCGTCACGGGAGTGTCCGATCCGGACGGCAGCGGCCAACTGCAAGGGATTGTGGTCGTCTCGGCTTCCGGGGCAGGGCTGTGGGAGTATTCGGCGGCCGGCGGCGCGTATCAGCCGCTGTTGCCGGTGACTGCCGGCCAGGCCCTGGTGCTGGGGCCCGACAGCCGGCTGCGTTACACTCCCGACGATCGGAACGGAGAAGTCGCCACCGTCACCTATCGCGCTTGGGATGCGACAGACGGGGCCTCGGTCGGGTACCGCGTGGACGCCAGCGTGTCAGGCGGTTCGAGCGCCTACAGTGGGGCGACCGATTCCGGCTGGATCGAAGTCACGGACGTCAACGATGCGCCGGTGCTCGCGCCCCAGTCGCCCGCGATCGGCACGACCGACGTCGTGACGCCCTTCGAGGTTGCCTTGCCTGAGTTCGTCGGAGGGATCACGGACCTCGACCACAACGCCGTGACCGGCGGAATCGCCGTTTTCGGCGTGACGGGACAGGGCGTCTGGTCGTACGCCTTGAACGGCACCACCTTCGTCGAGTTTCCGGCGCTAAGTGCGACTTCGGCGCTGCTGTTGAGCCGCACCGCGACGATCCGCTATGCGCCGGCGGGCGGAACGCCCGAAACGGCGACGATGGCCTATCACGCCTGGGATGCGTCGCAGGGCCTGTCCGGCGGCATCGCGGACGTCACCGTCAACGGCACAGACACCGCGTTCAGCGTCGCTACCGACGTCGCTACGCTGACAATCAAAGAAGTGAACGACCCGCCAACCCTCGGCGGTGCCGACGATCCGGTGACGTACACGGAAAACGATCCGCCCACGGCGATTCTCCCCGGCGGGACAGTCGTCGATCCCGATTCCGCCGACTTTGCCGACGGCCGACTGGTAGCGACGATCGTTGCCGGCGGGACGCCCAACGATCGGTTGCTGATCCAGGAGGGAAACGGGATTAGCCTGGCTGGCGACACCGTGATCTACGATGGCGGCGTCCTGCGACTGATCGGCAACTATACGATCGACGGCTGGGTCTTGACGGTCCACTTCACCAGCGTGGAGGCCACCAAGGCGGCGGTTCAGGCGGTGCTGCGATCGATCGCTTACGAGAACGTCTCCGAAAACCCCACGGCCACCGACCGCCGCGTCCAGGTTTCGCTGACTGACGGGGACGGGGGCAACGACACGGGCGCCCTGACGCAAACCGTCGCCGTCCGGCCGGTGAACGACCCGCCCAGCGCTCAGGGCGACCAGTACGACACGCCTCTGGGACAGTCGTTGACGGTCAACCGGGCCGAGGGCGTCCTGGCCAACGACGTCGATTTCGAGGGAACCGAGCTCACCGCCGTGCTGACCGAACCGCCGCTCAACGGCGAACTGACGTTGCTCGACGACGGGTCCTTGACGTACGTCCCCGACGCCCTGTACTACGGCCAGGACGCGTTTTCGTACAAGGCGTGGGACGGTGAATTCTTTTCGGATACGGTCCGCGTGGTGATCGACGTGCGACTGCGGCCGACCAATCCGGCGCATCCGGCCGACGTAAACGCCGACGGCTACCTGTCGCCGCTGGACGCCGTGCTGATCGCCAACTTCCTGCTGCACCACGGCGCCGGTCCGTTGCCGGCACAGTACGAACCGCCGCCGTTTGTGGACTACGACGGCGACGGTTCGGCGACCCAGGCGGACGCCGATTTGGCGGCTGCGGACCTCGACGTCGGCGGCACTCGCCCGGTGCCGCCGCCCCGCCTGGTCCTGCCCCAAACGCCGGATTCGCCGGGACCCGGAAATCTGGCCCGCGTGACGTTGCAGACGACAGACGCCGCAGGGGCGCCGATTGCGTCCGTCAACGCCGGCCAAACGTTCTACCTGGAAGCCTGGGTGAGCGATCGGCGGCTCGATCCCTGGGGCGTTGCGGCGGCGTACGTCGACGTCGGCTATCCGACCAGCCTGGTTTCGGTGACCGGAGCGGTTGCCGCCGGCGCGGAATTTCCTCATTTCGTTGCCGGGCAGACCTCGACGGCCGGTTCGATCGAACAAGCCGGCGCGGGACGCATCACCAGTCTGCCGGACGGCCAGGAGCACCGGTTGTGGCGGGCCCCGATGTCGGCTCTGGGCCGGGGCGAAGCGGTGTTCACCGCGGACGGCGCCGACAATCTGCCCGCCGGACAGTTCTTGCTCTTCGGCCTAGACGGACCGCTGGACGGGGCTGTCAACGTCGAGTACCTGGGGACGACGCTGCAGATCAAGGGACCGCCGGTTGCCGCGGACGATCAGTACGAGGTTGTGGAGGACGGCGAGTTGACCGCGACGGTTGGCGAGGGCGTGCTGGCCAACGACGACGACGAGGAACACGATCCGCTGACCGCGGTGCTGGTCGATCCGCCCGCTCATGGCGCCCTGCAATTCTCGCCGGCAGGTTCCTTCGTCTATACGCCTGATCCCGACTTCTTTGGCACCGATCGATTCTCCTATCGGGCCAACGACGGCTTCTTCAACTCGAATCTGGCGACGGTCACCCTGACGGTTGCGGCCGTCAACGATGACCCCGTCGCCGCGGCCGATAGCTACAGCGTGTTCCGCAACCAGGCGCTGAGCGTCGCGGCGGCCGACGGCGTGTTGGCCAACGATCGGGACGCCGACGACGATCCGCTCACGGCTCGGCTGGTCCAGTCGCCGCTGCACGGGACCTTGACCCTGCGGGCTGACGGCTCCTTCGACTATACGCCGGCCACGGACTACGGCGGGCCGGATGCTTTTACCTACCGGGCGTTCGACGGCACCACCGAATCGGACGAGACGGCTGTCGAGTTGCAGGTGTTCTTCGACTGGCAGAATCCGTTCCATCCGGTGGACGTCAACGGCGACGGGTACGCGTCGCCCATCGATGCCCTGTTATCCTTCAACGATTTTGCCACTCACGGCATCCGAATCTTGCCCGATCCGCCCGTGCCGCCCGACGTGGCGCCGCCCTTTTTGGACTTCAACGGCGACGGCCTGTCGTCTGACTTTGACGGCAAGAGGGTGCTGGCGGACCTGAATGCGAACGGATCGCGTTTGCTGTCCGAGCCCAGGTTGGAACTGCCGCAGCCGGTCCCGCCGCTGGGCGACGAGCCGCTGGTGCGTCTGCGGGTGGAGGCAGTCAACGCTCAAGGCGAAGCGGTTTCGACGGTGAGCCTAGGCGAAACGTTCGTCCTGAACGTCTATGCGGCTGATCTCCGTCCGGCGGGCACGGGCGTCTTCTCCGCTTATCTGGACGTGATCTATGACCAGGCCGGCCTGGCCGCCACCGGACCGATCCAATTCGGCGCCGATTTCCCGAACGTCCGCACGGGCAGTACGGCCTCCGCGGGCCTGTTGGACGAAGCCGGCGCTGTCGCGACGGCCACGGCGCCGGCAGCGGCGGAAGCGCTACTGCTGCAGGTCGCGCTGACGGCGACGGCCAGTGGCCAGTTTTCGATCGCCGCCGAACCCGCCGATCTCTCGCCGGCCGGCCAGGTGACGCTGTACGGCATCGACGGCCCGATTCCGGCGGAGAACATCGAATACGGGACGATCCAGGTGACCGTCATCCGCGAAGACAGCGACGGCGACGGCGTGCGGGATTTTGAAGAGGATGGCGCGCCCTACGGCGGCGACGGCAACCAGGACGGGATCGCCGATCGTTTGCAGCCCCACGTCGCTTCCCTGCGCAGCTCGGCCGACGGTCCGTACGTGACGATGGCTGCCGCGCCCCAAGTGACCTTGACCAACGTGACCGCCGTGGCAAATCCCGCGCCGGACACGAGCCCGTCCAACGTCGGCTTCCCGCTCGGTTTCTTCCGTTTGGACGCTGGCGGCGTGGCTGCGGGAGCAGCCGCCACGCTCACCGTGTATGCCGAGCCGGGGACGGTTATCAACACCTATTACGGTTACGGTTCCACGCCGGACCACACCGCGCCGCATTGGTACCCGTTCCTGTTCGACGGAGTGACGGGCGCCAAGGTTCTGACGGACCGGATCGAGTTGCACCTGGCGGACGGCCAGCGGGGCGACGGCGATCCGACGCCCTCCCGCATTGCCTTTGGACCGGGCGGCGCCGGTCTGTCGCCGACGGCTTGGACCAATCCGCTGAATCGCTTCGACGTGAACGCCAGCGGCTCCGTCACGGCTGCCGACCCGCTGGTTCTGATCAATCTGCTGAACCTCTCCGGACCTCAGGAGTTGCCTCCGGTCCCCGCGGCCGGCGACATGCTGCCGCCGTACCGCGACACCAACTGGGACAATCGCCTGGAAGCCCTCGATGTGCTGAACATCATCAACTTCCTCAACGGCCCGGCCGGTGGCGAAGGCGAGTGGGCGGGCGTGTACGAAGCCGCCTCAAACTGGGCCTTGCCCGCTGCGGCCGAGTTGACCGGAGGGACGCCCGCCGAAACATCCCAGCAGCTGGCAACGGCTCGCCGCGCCGGCCGCCTGTCGGGCCACGCGTGGACCTCGCGCGGCGGTCCGGACGCGCCGGTTCAGGCCGACGAGCCGGCCCGCCTCCGGCGCGGTCCAGGAGCGGCGCTCGGTGCCGGACCGGGCCAGGCAACTTGCCTGCGGTTCGAGGATGCTCTGGATTTCGATCGGACGCTGGACGAAATCGCCCTCGATGTGGCTCAGAACTGGGGCGCTTAGCAGCCTGGCGAAAACAGACAGCGGCGGGGACACATTGACTGGCGAGGATGAAGCTGGCCTGCGGCGTCTGGCGGCGCAGTTCAAGGCGGACCAAGCGTCCTTCTTGCTGATCCTCGCTTCGCCGGCCTTACCTTCCCGCGCTGCGGCCGCGGCGCGAGGGCGGTGCGTTTTGGGTCATCGCCTGTTGCTGTTTTTCGACGGCCGCGTGAATGTGCGCGATATAGTCTTCGATCGAATGGTCGGAGAAGTGATCGATCTTCAGGCGGTGCAGACCCCGGGCGAACCCCCGCAGGCGGTCGATGACGCGCCGCCAACCTTCCACGTCGCGCACGCGGCCGTGCGAGTCGATGTACATCTCGCGCCCGGCGTGCCGGTAGCCCATCCACGCCGGCGGCACTCGGGTGACGATATCGTTGTTGTTCACCCAGCGGAAATGGACCAGCCGGTAGTAGTTCACATACGCCCGATTGCCGACTCGCGGACTGCCATAGGTAAAAAGCCCCTCCGGGCTGGAGGAGATATTGGAGATCTTACAGCGGCCGGCACAGATCGTCGCCATGGCGCCGCCCAACGAATGGCCGGCGAACCAGAGGGGCAATTGGTTGCTCGCCAGCACCTGTTCGATGTGCGGCCAAAGGTCGTCCACCTCGCGTTTGAAACCGCTGTGGACCTTGCCGACCGTCTCGGCCAACGCGGCCACGGCGTTGGCGTCGGCCTTGACGTCGTTCCACTCGTTCGGCTCCGTGCCCCGGCACACAATCACGCAGTCCGTGGTCGTCCGAAACTGGTAGGCTTGGGCCCCGTCGTGGTCGAAATAGAACGAGTCCAGAAAACCGATCTGCTGGACGCAGCGCAGTGCCGGCTCCGGCGGCATGTAGGCAATTTGTGAAAGCTCGGCGAACAACAGCGACTGCTGCACGCGCGTCAGCTGGGCGATCGGCCCGGTGAGCCGCGAAAAGAGGTCGATTCCGTGATACCACGCTTGCTGTTCGGACTGGGCGGCATCGGTGCTCATGGCTGTGTTCCACAAAGGTCCCAAAAACGTAGCGGCGGGCCGGCCTTTCCCCGTCCCCCGCGGCGAATTCAGTCTCACGTGCCGGATCTTAGAACGGCACCACCATTTGCTTGACTTGCTTGGTTCCCCAGATATTGACTTCCTCGATGAACGAGTTGTCGGGGACGTCGATGCAATGCACCAGCGTGCGGGCGAAATCCTCGGCGCCGGGGAAGCCTTCCAGCCAGCTGTCGTCGATGCCGGCCGCCTCGCAGAACCCAGTCCGCGCCGCACCGGGGATGAACGAAGTGGCCTTGCCGCCCCACTCGGACATTTCCAGGTGCAGACAGCGGGTGAAGCCGACCATGCCTTCCTTGGCCGCCGTATAGACCGCCCACTTGGGCCAGCTGTGGTACGCACAGCCGCTGGAGACGTTGATGATGTGGCCGCTGCCCTGCAACTTCATCACCGGAATGACTTCGCGGCAGCCCTTCATTACCGACGTGAGGTTGACGTCGATGACGGTCTGAAGGTCCTCGTCGCTCATCTGCTCGACGTCCGCGATCTTGACGCCGGCGCCGTGATTGTTCACCAGCACGTCGATCCGCCCAAAGCGGTCCAGCGTCTGCCGGATGGTCTCCTTCCAATCGGCCGTGCTGACCGCGTCGGCGCGCACGGCCAGCAAGCTGTCGTGGGCCAACTGTTTTTCGGCCGCCTGCAGACGCTCCAGGTTGCGTCCCGTAATGACGACCTTGGCGCCTTGCTCCAGCAACAATTCGGCGGCAGACAGCCCGAACCCGGACGTCCCGCCCGTGATGACCACGACTTTCCCGCGGATGTAGTTCTTCATGAGAATCGGCTCCCTTGGGTCCTACGGTTTGCCTGCGAAGGGTACCATAGATTACCATTTGAACCGCTGCCGTGTAAGGCGACGTAGCCTGCCAGCGGCAATCGAAAACAGACGGGACTTGACAGAGGGGGAACCTCGTAATGGTGCGATTGTGTTTTGGGATTGTGGCCGTGTGCCTGTTTGTGAGTTCTGCGGCCGTTGCCCCCGCGGCGCCCTGGCATCATCCGCTGTCCCTGGACGGGATGGGTTGGTGGCAGAAGCGGGTGGCCGTCAAGGTGACCAACGACGGATCGGCTGAACTGGCCGGCTTCCCGGTGTCCCTGGCGGCTGGATCGGCTGCGGGGCAGATCCCCTTGGCGGGCCAGCAGGCCCAATCGCTGCGCGTGTGCGATGCGCGCGGGATCGAAATGCTGTTCGGGCTGCGGGACGCCGGCGGGGCGACTGTCGAACAAGGGCCGATTCCCGACGGCAGTATCCTGGTGATCCCCGTCGAGTGTCCGCCGCAGACGGCCGCCTTGTATTACGTGTATTTTGACAATCGGCGAGCGGGGCGGTTGCCGGATTTCCTGTCCGCACGCGTCGGCTTGACCAACGGCGACGTGGAACTGGGCGACGGCGATGCGCCGGCCGGCTGGCGGCATGACGAGGCGGACGACCAGCATCGGGCGTCCTGGAGCGAGGAGCATCCGCAGTCGGGACGCCGCTGTCTGAAAACAATCGTGGCCGCCGGCGCCGAGCCGACGTGGATTGCGACTCGGCAGGGAGACATCGCGATCGTCGGCGGCGCGAAGTACCGGGTGCAGGCTTGGGTCAAGGCGCAGGACGTGCGCGGCTCCTGTGGATGGTACTTGCACGCAGGAAACGAACAGCAACCGATGCTGACCGCTCCCATGCTGCCCGCTGGCGACGGCACGTTTGACTGGAAACAAGTCGTCCTGGAGTTCACGGCGCCGGTCGAGGCGGACCGGTTGAGTTTGGGCACCGTGCTCCGCGGCACGGGCACGGCCTGGTTCGACAATGTGTCGCTGGAATGTCTGGTGCCTGGTGCGGTGCGGACCGAGGTCTTGTCCGTCGAAACGGTTTCGATCCGCGAGTTGGGAACGGAGGCGAGTTGGTACAAGGCGGCGGGGGCAAAGGAACCGTCGTTGCCCTATCGCGCGGCCATCGGGGCGTTGAACCTGGGCGACGAGACCCACGAACGGACTGCCGTGGCGTTGGAACTGGGGCGGCTGCAAGCCCGGATGCGAGGCCGTTTGCATCCGGCTTCGCTGGTCCTGACGCACGAAGGCCGGCTGGTTCCGCATCAGCGGTTGGGGGATCAGCTCCTGTTTGCCGCCCAACTGCCTCCGCGTTCGTCCAGCACGTTTTACTTGTATTTTTCGGCTGCCGCCCCCGCGGCTTCCGCAGCGGTTCGAGAGGGGACGCCACTGGTCGATTCGGCGGTCAATCTCGTCCGCAATCCGAGTTTCGAAGCGGGCGAAGGGCTCCCGGACGCTTGGACCGCCAGCGGCGCGTCGCAGTCCCAAGCAGTCACCTTCGGCTTCGATGATTCGCGACGGGGACCTGGGGACAGCCGATGCGCCAAGATGCACGTGCCGGACGAGGCCGCCAGGAGTTGGCGCGGCTGGCGCCAGGACGTGCCCGTCCAGCCGGGCCGGACGTATTTGCTGTCGGCGTGGGTCAAGTGTCAGAGCGTGCGCGGCGGCGAAGTGCGGTTGCACGCGCATCGCCGCACGGCCGCCGGCCAACTGTCGCAGCAGGGCGGCTACGCCAGCGTCGGGCCGGGGCTCACGGGCAGTGCCGATTGGACGCTGATCTCCGGCATGTTGTCCATGCCCGAGGACACCACAACGCTGCAACTGCACTTGACAATGGACTGCACCGGCACCGTCTGGCACGACGGCGTGACGTTGTTCGACGTGGTGCCCGGCCAGTGCGTGGGACTGGAGTCGCAACACGCCGCGCCCGACGGCGGGCTGGCGGTCTGGCAAGTGCCGGCCGTGGTCAAGGTGTTTCAGGACGATTTGCCTTGCGACCAGGCTCGGCAGCAATCCAAACAGGCCCAACAACCTGTCACCGCGGAGATCTTCGCGGCCCGGAATGAACAGGAGTCGCTGCAGTTGGCAGTGCGGAGTCCGCGTGCCTTGAGCGGCGTGCAGATCGCGGTCGATCCGCCGGTCGGGCCTCAGGGCCGCGTTCTGAAAGATGTCCGCATCGAGGTCGTCGGCTACGTGCCGATCGACCATCCGAGCAGCTACTATCAAACCAAGGCCCCGGCCTGGCACCGTAAGGTCCCGGCCAATGCGGGCCGCGGGGACGGCTGGGCCGGTCTGTGGCCCGATCCGCTGCTGCCGCGTCAGACCGTGGATCTCCAGGCCAATTTGACGCAGCCGATTTGGGTCACCGTCAGCGTGCCGAAGGAGGCGCCGGCGGGCGACTATCAAGGTCGCGTGCGATTGTTGTCCTCCGGCCAGACGCTCGCATCCGTTCCCGTTCGGATTCACGTTTGGGATTTCACGCTGCCGGACGAGAATCATGTGGCCGCGATTTACGACGTGCGTTTCGGGCCGGATCGAGGCATCTGGGGCCAACCGCTGGATGCGATGTATCCGGAGATCATCCGCTTTCTGGCATCCCGGCGACTGTGTCCCGACACGATCCGGCCGGCGCCTGTGTTTCGCCGCGAGAACGGCAAGATCACGGCGGACTTTACGGATTTCGACCGCGCGGCAAAGGTGTACTTCGACGAATTGAAGTTCCCCTTCGCCTACACGCCTTGGAACCTCTACCTGTTCGGCTGGGGCCATCCGCCCAAAACGGTTTTTGGCGAGCGTCCGTACGAAGGCGAACCGCCGTTTGCCGCTGCCGATCGCAGGCGCCTGCGCCCGGAGTACAAACGGATCTACCAGGAATTGCTGCGACTGTACTGGGAACACCTGCAGGAAAAGGGCTGGCATCGCCGCATCGTGTTGTACATTTCGGACGAGCCGTTCGATCACCACGAGCACATTCGGCAGCAGATGAAAGCGCTGTGCGACATGATTCACGAGGTCGATCCGGAAATCCCAATCTACTGCAGCACTTGGAAGCACGTGCCGGATTGGGACCGGTACTTGGACATCTGGGGCATCGGCCACTACGGCTGCGTACCGTCGGAAAAGATGGCCGAGTTGCGGGCGGCCGGCGACCGCGTTTGGTTCACGACCGATGGCCAAATGTGTACCGACACGCCGTACTGTGCAGTCGAGCGGCTGTTGCCGCATTACTGTTTCAAGTACGGTGCGGAAGCCTACGAGTTCTGGGGCGTGTCCTGGCACACGTACGATCCGTACCGCTTCGGTTGGCATTCGTTCATCAATCAGAGCAGCGAGCCGGGCGAATCGTATTGGGTTCGCTACCCCAACGGCGACGGATTTCTGCTGTATCCCGGCCAGCCCATCGGGCACGCGGGTCCGGTCAGTTCGATCCGCCTGGAGCAAGCTCGGGAGGGCGTCGAAGATTACGAGCATCTGTTCCTGTTGAAGAGCCGGATGGAGGCTGGCCGAAGAGCGGGCAAGCCGACGGATGCCGCCGAACGGGCGTTGAACGACGCCCAAGAACTGGTCCAGATCCCGAACGACGGCGGCTACTATTCGACCCGCATTCTGCCGGACCCGGAACGTCTGTACTCCGTCCGCCGGGCCGTTGCGGCAGCGATCGAATTGCTGGGGCCGTAGACACACCTTTCCAGAATCAACACGAAATTACCGGCCGATGCCCATTTGACAGCCCCTGACACTTCAATAGAATAAGTCTAGTGCTCTGGCGACCGTGGATTGAGGGACGAAGGGCGGACTTTGGTCTGCCTTTGGGGCAGAGTGAATTCCGCCCTGTCCAGCAAGCCATGCCAGACAGGGCACCAGTTGCGGCACCCAAACCCAGGGTGCCAGACCGCGCAAGTCGGTTCCGGCAATGCCCCTCCGGGCGATTGACCCGCTTTCGCCGCTTGTCAGCGATTGGTTTCTGTGTCCTTACCAATGCGAGAGCGACGCTATGAGTACCGTACTGTTTGCTTGGATGCCCGGCATTTGGGAGTTGATGATTTGTTTGGCAATCATGCTGATTCTATTTGGCAATCGGTTGCCCAGCGTGATGCGGAGTCTTGGTGCCAGCGCCCGAGAGTTCAAGAAAGGCGCTGAAGGGATCACCGAAGACATCGAGGAGGCGACGAAGGCCACCACCCCCAACGAGTCGGCGGCGAAGTCGCTGCCTGAGTAAAGTCGGTTCGTCCATCTTGGCGGGACGCGGCTTGCCTTGGCGTTCAGAGGCATCCGAGTACGGTTAGAGAAACGTGCTCGGGATGCGCTTGCCATTTCCTCAGGATCGCCGCGCCGTTCCGCTGGCTCATACCGAGGGGGAGTCATCCATGTTTGGTCTTGGCATGCCAGAGCTGATTGTCGTCGGCATCATCGCCGTCTTGCTGTTTGGCAAGCGGTTGCCGGAAGTCGCCAAGTCGTTCGGCAAGAGCTATACGGAGTTCCGACGCGGCTTGACCGACATCCAGTCGCAGATGAACCTGTCCGACATCTACTCGACGACCAGCTACAACTCGTCCAGCTACACGCCTTCGAACACTTCGTCGGAGTACGACGAATACGAAGCGGCCTCGGCTCCCAAGTTCGAGCCGCCGCCGGGCGAACCCCAGTCGCCGCCTGCGGAAGCAGACACCACGCTGCCGGACGCTCCCAAGTTCGTGCCGCCGCCAGCCGAACCTCAGCCGGCGGCTTCGGAGTTGGACGCCACGCCGCAGATCACTTGACAGCGAGGGCGATGAGCCGGCTGTCGATGGCTCGGCCATTCAGAGACCGACCGGGCGGGACCCCAGACCCCGGTTAATCGCCCAGCGTCGATTTCTTCCGCAGGATGTGATGGTAGTGCTGGGCAAAGCGGTGGGCTTCGTCCCGCACGTACTGCAGCAATCGCAGGGCGAAGGCGTGGCGACTGAGCCGCAGCGGTTCTTCGGCGCCGGGCAGATAAATCTCTTCTTCGCGTTTGGCCAGCGACAGCAGTGTGGGCGGCTCAAGTTGCTGTTCCCGGAAGGCGGCCAGGGCGGCGTTCAACTGGCCTTTGCCGCCGTCGATCAGGAGGATGTCGGGAAAGAGTTCGTCCTGGTCGTGCAGTCGCCGGAAGCGCCGCGAGACGACCTCGTGGATGCTGCGGAAGTCGTCGATGCCCGTCACCTGGCGGATGCGGTAGCGGCGATAGCCGGGTTTGAAGGGCAGCCCGTCGATGAACTGCACCAGGCTGGCGACCGTCTGGTCGCCGCCCAGATGCGCGATGTCTACGCCTTCGATCGTGCGGGGGTCCTGCGTCAGATTCAGCACTTTGCGCAGCCCGGCCAGGCCTTTTTTCGGGTCCACGTAAAAGACCTCCGGCTGGGCGTGCGTATCCAACTCGCCGCGGTCATCCAGCGTCTGGAGCATGCGGATTTCGTCGCGCAGCGCTGCGGCCTTCTCGAACTGCCGCGCCTGGGCCGCTTCCTGCATCTCCGTGCGCAGCTGAGCCAGCAGTCGCTCCTTGTGGCCGTCCAGAAACATCTGCAGCCGCTTGATGTCCCGCCGGTACTCTTCTTTTCCGATCCGCAGATTGCAGGGCGCGGTACACTGGTGAATGCTCGCCAGCAGGCATGGTCGGAACCATCGCCAGCGTTCGTCGTTTTCGTCGATGTCCAAGCTGCACGTGCGGAACTTGAAAATCTTCTGCAGCGTCTGGACCGCCCCGCGCAGGGCGCCCGCCGAGGCAAAGGGACCGTACAGCTTGACGCCGCGATCCCGCGGCTCGCGCGTCACCTCGACCCGCGGAAAGTCTTCGCGGGTGGTGATCATCAGGTACGGGAACGTCTTGTCGTCCTTCAGCTCCTTGTTGTACTTCGGCTGGACGTCCTTGATCAACCGCGCCTCCATCAGCAGGGCGTCCACTTCGCTTTCGCATTCCACGTAGTCGATGTCGCAGATCTCGGAAATCCAATACGCCGTGCGCAGTTCCTCGGCGGCCGTCTTGGAGAAGTAACTGCCGGCCCGCGAGCGCAAGTTCTTGGCTTTGCCGACGTAGATCACGCGGCCGGCGGCGTCTTTCATGAGGTAGACGCCAGGGGTCTGAGGAAACTCGCGCACCTTGGCAGCCGCCCGCCGGAATCCAAAATCGTGGCGGGGCTCGACCTCGGCAGCCGCCGGTTCGTGTTCGTGTTGATCGTCATGCATGGTGGCCGTCCAGGACCCGTGCGATGTCCTTTCGCAATGCACCTAAAGCCGCGTCGAGCACCGGCTGCGCGGCGAGTTCCTGATCCATTCTCCGCAACGCCGCCAAATCGTCAACGTCATACCAGGCGGGCAGCACGCCGCATCGAACCCCGGCGGCCTGCAGTCGCGACTGTGTCTGACTCCAGACCAGCGGGGTGCTCCAAGCGACGTCGGTGAAGATCGGCGGCACCTGGCCTGCTGTGCCCACCAGATAATACCCGCCGTCGTCAGCTGGGCCCAGGACGACCGGATATGTTTTCAAGAGATCGAAAGCCTTGTTGACGTACTCCAGCGGCAGCGTCGGGGTGTCGGAGCCGATCAGCACCACGCGTCGAACGCCGTTGCGGAAGGCTGCGGCAAAATAGTGCTGCATCCGTTGGCCCAAATCCTCACCAGCCTGGGCCTCCAGGGACCAGGCCCCCGCCGCCAGCGCTGCAAATTCCGCCCGCCGTTCCGGCGGCGTATAGGCCAGCACGCGACGTTGCGCGACGCCCCGAAACCGCCGCAGCAGCGTGTCCAGAAATCGTTTGGACAGCCCGCTGGCCGCCGCGTGCCCGACCGTCGCTCCCAAACGCGTTTTGGCCTTGCCCGGCTGCCAGTACTTGGCACAGATCCCGAATTGGTCCATGGCCTCATGATAAGCTTGACGGCACAGGACGCAACGACTATCACAGAAGTTACTCCGGTTCCGAATCGCAAAACCCTGGGCACCTTCTGGGAGACGGTACATGAGCAAGCGGCGGATCACACGGCGGATTTTCGTGCGAGATACGGCGGTCATCGCGGCGGGGGTGGCCGCGGGCATCTCTGCGACTGCGGCGCCTCGGCGGATCGTGGCTGCCGGAGCCTCGGACGTCCCCGCGGAGGTCAAGAACACCCGCAACTACAATCCCCAGATGGAATATCGCCGCTTGGGCAAGACCGGCCTGTGGGTGTCCGCCGTGTGCTTGGGCGGTCACTGGAAACGGGTCGACAAGGTGATCAAGCTCCAGGGCGTCATGGACCCGTATCGCGGTTCCAAGAGTTCCATGGACATGGAGGCCTTGCGGAAGAATCGCGCTGAGGTAGTCAACCGTTGTGTCGAAGTCGGCATCAACTGCATCGACTTCGCGGGTGATGCGGAGCCAGAGATGTACTGCAGTGTCCTGAAGGACCGGCGCGACAAGTTCTACCTGGCGTACTCGCACCCGGCCAGCGAATTGCGCGTGCGGGAGAACTGCAACGCCAAGCGGTTGGTCGAGTTGTTCGAGGCGGGGCTGAGACGCTGCCAGCTGGAGTATGCGGACATCTGGCGGCTGATGGCTTACGAACGCGGCGGCTTGCACAGCCAGGCGGATGTCGATGCGATGGTCGAGGCCCTTGCCACCGCGCGAAAGAAGGGACTTTGCCGCTTCACGGGCTTCTCCACCCACGATCGCAGGTGGGCCAAGATGCTGATCGAAACCTACCCGGACGTGATGCAAATGCTGTGTACGCCGTACACGGCGGACACCAAAGCCCTGCCGCAGGACAGCTTGCTCGACGCGCTGCTCAAGCACGACGTGGGCATGTTGGGCATCAAGCCGTTTGCCAACAACTCGATCTTCCACGGCGACGGTTCGCCAGTCGGTCCGCACGTCGAAGAAGACGACCAGCGAGCCCGCTTGGCCATCCGCTCTATCTTGGGCAACCCGGCGGTCACCGCGCCGATTCCCGGCTTGATCACCGCGCATCAGGTGGACAACGCCGTGAGCGCGGTCCGGGAACGCCGCGAATTGGACGGCGACGAGCGAGCCGAACGGCAGCGTCTGGGCCAAGAAATGTGGGCGCGATTGCCCCCCGACTATCAGTGGCTGAAGCAGTGGGAATACGTGTAAGCATCGTTCGAGAAAGAACTGTCGCCTCGTCAGAGTAGCCATCACTCTCCGTGGGATGATCAGCAATAAACACTGGACAGTGATTTTCGAACGATGCTAAGACGCCACCGTCGGCCCGCCTCCTTTTTTATCCCGTAAAGGCCGTTTGTCATGGCTCGATGTCCGCGTCTGTCGTCCAATCGGTGTTTCCTGCTTGTCGCCGGCGTCGGCGGCGGATTCCTACTGCTGCTCTGGCTGCACGACGCGTCGGCCACGCCAGCCGAGCAGCCTGCCGCGTCCGCCGACGCGGCTCCTGCGGCGGACAAACCGCACTGCCAACCGGCGTCTGAACCGGCGGACAACTCCTACTGCTACGTCTGCCACGCGCCCTATGAACAGGAAGAACTGAGCAAGACGCACCAGCGTGCTGGTGTCGGCTGTGAGACCTGCCACGGAATGTCTGTGCAACACAGCGGCGACGAGGACGGCTTGACGCCCCCGGAGATCATGTTCCCGAAAGAGAAGATCGCCGCGTCGTGCCTGGCCAAATGCCACAAAAAGGAAGATCTGGTGGCCAGCGGCGATCACGACGAGGTCTTTGCCGCGGCCAAGAAGACCGACAAGACATGCACCGATTGCCATGCGGAAAAGCACCGCTTAAAGGTCCGCACGCGGATCTGGGACAAGGCCACCGGCAAGCTGCTTTCCGACGACGGCGTGCGGATGATGTACAAGGACTCCCCGGCCACCACGGGCGTAAGCACGCAGGCGAAACCCAAGCCGTAACGCGCCCGCCGTCGCCAACTCCGTCGCGCGATCCCACGGGCACGCGCCGTGAGTGCGAAGCCCTTGTCCCTGTCCGGCGACAAGATCAGAATGAACCCGGCAAGCTGACTGTGTGTCAGCACAAGTGGTTCTGCAACAACGGGGCGGGAGTTGGATCATGGCGGAAGGCGTGTATCGGGGGCCGCTGGAGCAAGTCAACGAATGCTGTTGGCGGATTCCCCAGGGCTACAAGCCGGGCATGCGCGTCGATGGGTTGATCTTCGCCAGCGAGAAAATGATCGAGGAGATCAAAGCCGACCAGGCGCCGGAGCAGGTTGCCAACGTGGCCTTTCTGCCGGGCATCCAGCACGCCAGCCTGGCGATGCCCGATATCCACTGGGGCTACGGCTTTCCGATCGGCGGCGTCTGTGCGACGGATCCGGCCGAAGGCGGTGTGATCTCGCCGGGGGGCGTGGGTTACGACATCAACTGCGGCGTGCGGCTGATGCGGACAGACCTGTTCTATCAGGATGTGAAACCGCACTTGCAGCAACTGATGGACCTGCTGTTTTCCCAGATCCCCGCCGGCACGGGCCGCGGAGGCAAGTATCGCTACAGCCCGAAAGAACTCCGCAAGCTGATGACCGACGGCGTGGGCTACCTGCGGGATCGGGACCTGGCGACCGAGGGCGACGTGGAACATACCGAGGCGGGCGGCTGTCTGCGGGACGCCGAGCCGCAGTACGTCAGCCCGCGGGCGCTGGAACGCGGCGCGGACCAGTGCGGAACCCTGGGTTCGGGCAACCACTTTGTGGAAGTGCAGGTCGTCGAGGCGATCTTTGACGACCGGGCGGCCCACGTCATGGGCCTGGAAAAAGACATGCTCTGCGTGATGATCCACTCCGGCTCGCGCGGGTTGGGCTACCAGGTCTGCGACGACTCGCTGAAGAAACTCCGCGGCGTGCCGGAGAAATACGGCATCCACTTGCCCGACCGCCAGCTGGCATGCGCTCCGCTCGACAGCCGCGAGGGCCAGCAGTACCTGGGGGCCATGTGCGCGGCGGCGAACTTTGCCTGGTGCAACCGTCAGTTGCTGATGTGGCAGGCGCGGGAGTCGCTGGCCGCCGTGTTCGGACGCAGCTGGCAACAACTGCGGATGAACCTGGTGTACGACGTCGCCCACAACATCGCCAAGTTCGAGCGTCACACGATCGGCGGGCGGGACCGTCAGGTCTGGGTCCATCGCAAGGGTGCGACGCGGGCCTTTCCCGCGGATCATCCGGAAACACCTTCGGCCTACAAACAGATCGGCCAGCCCGTGATCATCCCCGGCGACATGGGCCGGGCCAGCTGGGTGCTGGTCGGGCAAGCGGGCAGCATGGAACAGACCTTCGGCACGTGCTGTCACGGAGCGGGACGCCGCATGAGCCGCACGGCGGCAATCCAACATGCACAGGGCCGCCGGATCGATCAGGAGCTGGCCGCCCAGGGCGTGATCGCCCGCGCCCGCAGTTGGCGCGGCCTGGCCGAAGAACAACCGGCCGCGTACAAAGATGTCAACCTGGTCGTCGACGTCGTCCACCGAGCGAATCTGGCGTCCAAGGTCGCCCGCCTGCGGCCCATCGGGGTGGTGAAGGGGTAGCCAGGTTTCCGAGCCCGCGAAACGAGAACATCGCAGCACGTTGGCAAGCACTATTGTTCCGAAAGTCGGTTGGCACGGCAAGTGTCCAGGGGCGTCGCGCGTTTAGGCAGCCCTCGTGGCGGGAGAGTGGCCGTAATGGACGCAAGTTTCGAGGCGGTGGTCAATGAAATCCTGCTCGCGAAGGAGACGGCGGGGAAGTTCGCCCAGGAGACGGGGGCGGAGTTGGCGACGCCAAGCGTCAAAATTGCCGGCTTCACGGCTGGCCTCAGCCAGCTTGGCCGGGAGCGACTCCAGATTGCCGGCTGCAGGTGTCGCCCGGTCGCGACCTTCCGTGTCCGCAGCCAACCTTTGCCGACGGGAAGCGCCTCGCCGTAAGGGGCGTCCGCGCCTGGGACGCGGATGCCGACCTGGTGATTCTGCAACTGGACAACCCGCCCACGGAAACGAAGGTCGCGACCCTGTGCAGCGAAAGCCCGCGGCCGGTGGGGGCGGAAGTCATCGCGATCGGGCATCCGAGTGGATTTCGCTTCGCGACGACGCCGGGCGCGATCAGCGCGGTGTACAGGACCGATGAATTGCCCGATCTGTACCGCAGCGTCGTGGAAGCGCCGGACGAGCACGTGTGGCTGCAGAAAAAGGAAAAGGGATCAGAAAAAAAGGTCAGGACCCATTTCCCGGGAACCGGCGCTCCGAGTGCTTCGCACAAATGAGTCTCGCCCCCTTTTTCTACTCTGCCAGGCGGTCGGCCTCGGCGCAGGCTTCCAGCGCGCGCTGGCTGCAGAAGCGGGTCAGCAGGGCGCGCGCGGCGGCGGGGTCGGTGGGCCAGAGTTTCAAGGCCTCGGCTTCGATCTGGGCTTGCTCCTGCATCAGACGACGCTCCATCGCCGACCAGATTGCCTGGACGGCGGTGATTCGTTCGGCGTAGGACTGGTCCACGACTTGAGCCAGGCGTTTGAACTTCCACCAGGCCCGCGCATCATCGGGCTGGAAGATGTCGCTTGCCGGCTGGAAGTGGTGCTGCAACGAGAGCAGTTCTGCCGGGTCGCCGCGGCGGCCGTAGCTTTCGGGCGTTTCCGTGACGGCGACGTGCCAGGGCGTCAAAACGCTGATGTCGGGCCGGCCCGTCGTGCGCCAGTAGACGCAGCCGATCTCGCTCGGCAAGCCGGGCCGCAGTTGGAACACGGCCGCTTCCTGGGTCGTCTTGCCGAACATGGCGGCCACTCCGCCCGGATCGCGCAGCACCGCAGCGACGTCGGCCACGGACAGTCGCTGGCGCGGGCGGACGGCGAACGCCAACGGTTGTTCCGGCGGCCATTGGCCCGGTTTGCCGGTAACGAGTTCCTGGCCGCGGAACTGGCGCCCGTCGGGCTTCGTCCGTTCCGGGGTCTGGTAGGCCAGGCGGAAGCTGAACGGCCGGCCGCCGGCCGGATCGTACCAGCCGCGCTGCGTGGCGTAGCTGATCAGGTCGGGCGAGGCGCGGAAGTTGGCCCGGTCGGCCAGGTCGATCTCGCCGATGATGTGCCGGGCGGGCAGGATCACGACCGCGTCGTCGGGCACGCGCTGGGCCACCCACCGCCGGCCCGCGACGACCTCGACGATCCAAGCCTCTCGCGGATCGGCCACCGCGTAGGTCCGGCCCGAATGCGCGTAGCCGAAACGTTCGACCAGTTGCCCCATCAGCTCCATGCCCTCGCGGGCCGAGCGGGCCCGCTGGGCGACGAGTCGGCGGAGCATGTAGGCGATTCCGCCGTCGCGGATTTCGCCGCGGGCGACCAGCGCGTCGTAGCTGTCTTCGCGCGTCATGCACTGGATGCTGGCGATGGCCACGCCCCATTCGTTCAGGTATCCGTCGCTGAATTCGAGGCCCGGATTCTCGCTCCACAAGAAGGCCCCGGTTTCGGGCACGGCTTCGAGCCGGCCGCCGCGATGAAGGTCCACCTTGACATCCGCCTTCGACCGCAGTCGCGGGATCTTGCGGAACTCAAGCACTCGATCCAACGCGTTCTCCTCGTTGTGGCCCAGCAGGACCGAGCCGTCGGCGGAGGCCAGACGGCCCACGACGATGCCGTCGCAGGCGGGCCCGGCAGGAGCAGTCGCGAGAATCAGGACGCCAATCAACAAGCCTTTGCAGAAGTCGAACATGGCCTTCTCCGGCGGGGGAAAATCGGTTGGAACGAGCAATTCGCATCAGCTTAACGAAACGCGCGGCGACGGGCAAGAAACGATCCGGCGTCGTTCGAGGAATCCACGGGCAGTTCCTGGGCGGACGCCCGGCCGGCGGCTGGTGAGAAAGAGAATCCGTTCTGCTTTCGTTCCGGTTGCGGGCTGCCTGGGGGGCCTTCCCGTTTCTGTTCGCAGCTTGTGGCCGGGGGGGCAGGTTGTGAACCGGCCGGGCGGGCTGTAAACTCCTGCCAACTCGCGCGCTTCGCGTTCAGGCCGTGCGACGACTCAGGCCGCAAGGCCGCGTTCAGTCCCAGGATTCGTCCCCGCGAACCACTAAGAGGAATATCGAGATGCAGCACTGCCAGCGCCGCCATCCAGCCTCGGGTCTCGTGTCCCTGCTGTTGCTCCTGGGCATTCTTGCCGGCTCGACGACGGGCAACAGCGGGCCGTCGTTTGCGGCGGACGGTTCCGGGCTGGAAGCCGGCCCGAGCGCGGCGGCGGACGGTTTGATCGCTTCACCCGAACCCGATTGGCCGCAGTGGCGAGGTCCCCGGCGCGACGGGATCTCCGGCGAAACGGGGCTGCTGTCGACTTGGCCCGAAGACGGTCCTCGGCTGCTGTGGAAGGCCGACGGGCTTGGCCAAGGCTGGTCGTCGCCGATCATCGTGAAGGAGCGGTTGTACGTGACGGGAGACGTGGGCGACGACCTGGTCGTGTTCGCCTTGGACCTCGACGGCCGGCGGTTGTGGCAAGCCCGGAACGGGGCAGCCTGGCAGGCGTCCTTTCCCGGCGCCCGCGCCAGCTGTGCCTACTCCCAAGGCCGGCTGTACCATTTGAACGCGCATGGCCGTCTGGCCTGTTTGGACGCCGCCGACGGACGCCAGGTGTGGGCCGTGGACGTGCTGGAGCGGTTCGACGCCCAGAACATCACGTGGGCCGTCAGCGAGTGCCTGTTGATCGACGGCCCGCGTGTGATTGTCACGCCGGGCGGCCCCCAGACGCTGGCGGCGGCGCTCGACAAACAGACGGGGCAGACGGTGTGGACCAGCGGGCCGCTGGAGGGCGACCGCACCTCCCACGCTTCGCCCATCTTGTTTCGCTACGCGGGGCACCGGCTGATCGCCGGCTGTTCGTCGGGACACGGCTTCGGCCTCGACGCGGATCGCGGACAACTGCTGTGGAGCGTGCCGCTGAAGAACGTCTACGGCACGAACGTGTCCACCCCGATCTACGGCGGCGGACGCGTGTACTACGTCACGCCGTACGCCGAGGACGGGCGGGCGTACGGGCTGCGGGCCGCGGGGGACCGGATCGGCGCCGAACAGGTGTGGCATTCGCCCTTGGACACGGTGACCGGCAGCGGCGTGCTGGTCGGCGACACGTTGTATGCCGCAGGCTATCGGCGCAACAAGCGGTGGCTGGGCGTCGATTGGGCGACCGGCCAGACCAGGTGCGAACAGCCGGCGTTTACGACTGGGGCGGCCGTCTTCGCGGATGGCCGGCTGTATGTCTTCGACGAGACGGGCATGGCGGGGATGCTGACCCCCGACGCGAACGGCCTGCAGGTCGCCGCTCGCTTCCGGCTGGTGACGAGGCGAGTCCGCGACGCTTGGGCGCACCCGGTGCTGCTCGACGGCCGGCTGTACCTCCGCTACCACGACACGCTGTGGTGCTACGACGTGAAACAGCCTTAATGCAGCTGGGTCAAGCGGCGGAGTTCGGAGGCCAGAAAGAAGGATCCCGCCACGCAGATCAGATCGTCCTCAGAAGCCGTCGCGCGGGCCAGGTCCCAAGCGCGGAGCGAGTCGCCGCGGGTCAGCACTTGACAGGCCGGCGCGCTGTCGCCGGCCAGCAGTTGCTCGGCGGTCGCCCGCAGCTTGTCCGGGTCGGCCGCGCGCGGGTTGTTCCGAAACCGTGTCAGGATCGCCACGTCGAATTCCCCCAGCAAAGGCGCCAGCATGGCGGCCACATCCTTGTCCTGGCTGGCGGCGAAGACCAGAATCCGGCGGCGCCGGCCGTTTCGGGGATACGTCTCCCGGATGACCTCGATCAACGCCTGCATCGAGGCGGCGTTGTGAGCGGAGTCGATGATCACCGTCGGCCGCTGCTGGACGACCTCGGCGCGGGCCGGCACTTCCACCTGGGCCAGACCGCTCCGGACGGCGACCTCGTCCACTTGCCAACCCTGCTCGCGCAGCCGGCCCAGCGTAGCCAAGGCCACGGCTCCGTTGGCGGCCTGGTGCCGGCCGATCAGCCCGATTCGCAGGCCGCTCAATTCACGTCGGCCCTCCGCGGCTTCTTCCCAGTAGTCGAATGCAGACCAGCCGTGCGGCCAGGGAGAATGCGACGCCGGATCGCACAGCGGCAAATGCGACCCGCCGTAGCGATGCGAGAAATGCGTGCCGGCGACGTAACACGCACAGCCGTTACGGGTGGCCGTCTGTTGGATCACGCCCAGCGGTTCGGCTTCGGTAACGCCGGTCACCACCGGCACTCCCGGCTTGACAATCCCCGCCTTTTCGGCAGCGATGGAGGCCAGCGTGTTGCCCAACTGCCGCATGTGATCGAAGCTGATGCTGGTGATCACCGAGACTTCGGGGCAGCAGATGTTGGTGGAATCCAGACGGCCGCCCAAGCCGACTTCGAGGACCGCCGCATCGACCTGATGGGAGGCGAAATGAAGCAGGGCGGCGGCCGTTGTGATTTCGAAGTAGGTCGGCCCCTGACCGTCGTCGCCGCGCGTGTGACAGGCGACGTCCATCGCGTCCACGGCGGGCCGAATCCGGCGGATCAACTCGACGAATTCCTGCTGGCTGCACAGCCGGCCGTCGATCTGCAGACGCTCTTCGACGCAAGTCACGTGGGGCGAGATGTACAAGCCCGTGCGGTATCCAGCCGCGCTCAACACGGCGGCGATCATCGCCGCCGTGGAGCCCTTGCCCTTGGTTCCGGCCACGTGGACGATGGGGAATCGCTCGTGAGGATCTCCCAGCCGCGAAGCCAACTCCCGCATGCGGTCCAGCTTCAGCCCGCGCAGCCGGTCCGGCAGGCGATCGGACCGTTCGTAATCGATCCGCCCGAAGAGAAAGGCCAGTGCGGCGTCGTGATCCACGATGTCCGGGGCAAGGGGCATGGCATGTCGTCCTGGATGAGGATCGGCCAGACGTTCCCGTAGGATCAGACCGCCGCGCCGCTCGGCAGCGCCGCGGCGGCACGGACGGAGATTCGATATTTCCATCGTACGGTGGCCGGAAGGCTCAGCGTACGCCAATCGGGAGCGATCGCTACGCAGAGGCCGGCCGTTTCGATCCGGGCCGGAGGCCCGTCTGCCGCCGGCTCGACGTTCAAGGCCACTCGGCCCGGCAGCGTCAAGCCGCCGTCCGGCGCCGCCTCGACGCCGGCGTCGGGAATCGCGCGATAACGGCTGCCCAGCCACCGCGGCGGGCCCTGCACTCGGCAGGCGGCGTCGAACGTCACGCTCGTCGTGGCCGCGTCCACTTCGACGCTTTGCGACCAATGACTCTGGCCGGCCATCCCCACCAGCAGCGCGCCGGGCCGTCCCGGTTGGAGTTCCTCCAGACTCAACTGCTGCAGCGCCGGGCTGGCGGGCCAGGGATCCTGGCCGCGGCCCAAGTCGGCCCTCAGGCAGACGGTTGCCTCGCGCCCCTCCAGATAGGCGATCTCGTGCCCGAACCGGTCCTCGTCCCACAGGAACGTGACGCGCAACCCGCGCCCGTCGCGGCCGACCACCTCCAGGATTCGCGCCGCAGCGTCAGTTGGACTCACGGTCCGCCACCTTTGCCGGCGCAGCGTCTTGCTGGACCCGCCAACGCAAATACGAGTCGAGAAAGGGCTGCAGGTTGCCGTCCAAGACGCTGTTGAAGTTGCCGACCAGATAGCCGGTCCGCGCATCCTTGACCCGTTGATCGGGATGCAGGAAATAGTTGCGGATCTGCGATCCGAACCCGACGCGGGCCTGCTTCTGATACTTTTCGGCCTGCTCCGCCTCGCGTTTCTCTTCTTCGACGCGAGCCAGCCGGGCCCGCAGCATCTTCCAGGCGGTCGCCCGGTTCTTGTGCTGGCTGCGCTCATTCTGGCACTGGACGACGATGCCCGTCGGGAGGTGTGTCAGCCGGATGGCGCTGCTCGTCTTGTTCACGTGCTGGCCGCCGGCGCCGCTGGCCCGAAAGACGTCTTCGCGCACGTCCTTCTCCGCGATGTCGATGCCGATGTCCTCGGACACCTCCGGGGACACATCGATCGCCGCGAAACTCGTCTGCCGCTTGCCTTCCGCGTTAAAGGGGCTGATGCGAACCAAACGGTGCATCCCCGTCTCGCCTTTCAAGTACCCGTAGGCCATGGGGCCCCGAATGGCGATCGTCGCATTGCTGATCCCGGCTTCCTCGTTGTCGTTGCGGTCAAGCAGCGCCACGGTGTAGTCGTTTTTCTGAGCCCACTGGATGTACATCCGCAACAGCATCTCGGCCCAGTCGGCCGCGTCCGTGCCGCCGTCGCGGGCGTTGATGCTGAGGATGGCCCCACGCTCGTCATGGGGACCGTTCAGCAGCGCCCGCAACTCCAACTCCTCCAGCCGTTGCTCCAGCCGCTCGACTTCCGCCAGCACCTCGCCGGCGGCCGACTCGTCCTCTTCCGCCAGCTCCAGCAGCGCTTCCAGATCTCCCGCCGCGGCGATCAATTCCGCCAAGGGCTCCAGCACCGACTTCAGCGACTTCAACTGACCGACCGTTTCCTGCGCCCGCTCCTGGTTATCCCAGAAGCCCGGCCCGGCCATGCGGGTCTCGATCTCGGAAACCTGTTTCTTGCGGTTGTCGTAGTCAAAGACTGTCTCGAAGCTGTACGAGTCGCTCTTGAATCGACTTGGCTCGATCGAACATTTGCGTTTCCATGCGTTCCTCAGAACTTCAGACAGCAAAAGGCTGCAAACTGCGGACATCTCCGCCGCGCGGCACAAATCCGCGTCAGCGTGTATCTTATCGCCAAACGCCGCGCCGTGAAAAGGGGCATTGCCGTCGTCCCGTTGCCCCGCCCGCCGTCCCCCGCCCGCCGGAGAACCGTGGCGCCGGTTGCCAGGGTGACCGGATCGGCCTAAACTGCCCGCACGCGGAAAGGCCCGACGGGACGGGCGGCGTTTTCGGTCAACGGCTTGCCCACTGGCCGCAAGTTGGACCGGAAACAGCGCGAGATTCCAAATCGGTCGTCCTCAGTCCACCATGCCGGAGATCCATGTCACGAGTCGTCTTGGCCATGTCGGGCGGCGTCGATAGCAGCGTAGCCGCCCACTTGTTGCTGCAGCAGGGGCATGAGGTGATCGGCGTATTCATGCGGCGCGGCATTCCACCCCCGGCCGCTGAGCGTGCGGAGTCCGGTCCCGCTTGCACGCCTTTGTCGGCGACCGCGGAGCCCGCCTCGGCCAGCGGCCCGCGGTGGAGCAGCGCCGACGACACGCAAGACGTGGGCCGCGTGGCCGAGCGTCTCCAGATTCCCTTTGAAGTCCTCGACCTGCGGGCGGAATTCTCGCAGATTATCGACTATTTCGTGACCGAGTACACGGCGGGCCGCACTCCGAACCCCTGTGCGATGTGCAACGCCCGGCTGAAATTCGGCCGGTTGTTCGGCTTTGCCGACAGCGTCCACGCGGAATTCCTGGCCACGGGGCATTACGCCCGCGTGCTGCCCGCTGCTGGTTCCGACCTTCCGGAATTGCACCGCGGCGTGGACGCAGCCAAGGACCAGTCGTACGCTTTGTTCGGTATCCAGCGGCAGATGCTGCGGCGGATGCTGCTGCCGATCGGCCAGTACGAGAAGCCGCAGATCCGCGAATTTGCCGACCGACTCGGTTTGCCCGTCGCGGACAAGCCCGACAGCCAGGAGATCTGCTTTGTCCCGCCGGGCGAGCATGACCGGTTCGTGCGCGAGCATCGCGACGCCGCGATCGACACCAGCGGAGACTTCGTCGGCGTCGACGGCCGCGTGTTGGGCCGGCACGCCGGGATCGAGCGATTCACGATCGGCCAGCGCCGCGGGCTGGGCATCGCGCTGGGCCAGCGAGCCTTTGTGGTTCGCATCGAGCCGGACACGAGGCGCGTCGTGATCGGCAGCCACGACGATTTGGCTCGCCGGGAATTGACCGCCGAGCGCACGAATTGGCTGGCCGATCCGCCGGCGGGCGAGTTCCGCTGCCAAGCCAAGATCCGCTACAACGCGCAGGCCGCTCTGGCCACGGCGGAAATTCTCCCCGGAGACCGGCTGTCCGTCCGTTTTGACGAGCCGCGGTACGGCGTGGCCCCCGGCCAGGCGGTCGTGTGCTACGACGGCGCCCGCGTCCTCGGCGGCGGCTGGATCGAGTCGTAAACGCCGTTCGAGAGACAAGCCGGCGAACCGGGATGGCCCGACCAAAGGCCGTCCGGCTGTGGGCTCAACATCCCCGGCCCGAAAGGCCAGCGGCGTCCAGTTCCGCAAAGTTCTTCAGCATCCGCAAGCCGTGACGCTGACTCTTTTCCGGGTGGAATTGAGTTGCGCAGACGTTGTCGCGCCAGATCATGGCGCAGAACGGGCGATGGTATTCCGTTTCGACGGCCACCACGTCCGGATCGTCCGGCAGGACGTAGTACGAATGGACGTAGTAGAAATGCGTGCCGTCCTCGATGCCGGCCAGGATCGGCGCCGGCCTGCGAATCCGGGCCTGGTTCCAGCCCATGTGCGGGACTTTGTACTCGGCCGGCACCTCGAACCGGACCACCTGGCCGTGGACGATTCCCAGGCCCTGGTGCTCGCCGCCTTCGTAGCTCACGTCGAACAGCAGTTGCAGTCCCAGGCAGATCCCCAGGAACGGCTTGCCGCTGGCCACCGCGTCGGCGATGGGACCGATCAAGTCACGATGCCGCAGTTCAGCGATCGCGTCCCGAAACGCGCCGACGCCCGGCAACACGATCTTGTCGGCGTGGGCGATCTGCCGAGGATCGCACGTGATCACGGCCTCGTGGCCGACTTTCTCGAAGCCCTTTTGCACGCTTCGCAAGTTGCCCATTTGATAGTCGATGATGGCGATCATGAGTTCGTTTTCCATCGGCCTGAGACTGCGGGGCGATTGTCGCTGGCAGGACACCCGCCGCGGCGTAGAAGTTTACGCGCAGGCATTCTATCCCGGATCGGTCCCGATTCGTAGGGCACACTCCGGCCCGGCGACATTGACGCCGGTCGGCTTTTGCCCCATACTCTCTCGAACGTTGCCTCCCCTGCGAAAGACGGAGAGGTTCCAGTCCAGAATCCAACCTCTGAAATCCCGGATTCCCCCCCATGTCCACGATTCAGCAATCCGACTTGCAAGCCTACTGTCTGGGTGTGGCGCAAGCTGCCAAGACGGCGGCCGGGCGATTGGCTCTGGCCAGCGGAGCCCAGAAAGACCAGTGGCTCACCTCGTCGGCCCGCCTGCTCCGCGAGCGCAGCGCGCAGATCCTGGCGGCCAACGCCCAAGATCTGGCGGCCGCGCCCGGCTTTGGCCTGAGCGACGCCCAGGTCGACCGCTTGCGGTTGACGTCCGCGCGCATCGAGGGCATCGCCGCGGCGCTGGAAGAAATCGCCATGCTCCGCGACCCCGTGGGGGAGATCATCGAGTCGTGCCTGCGGCCCAACGGCTTGGAAGTCAGCAAGGTCCGCGTGCCCTTGGGAGTGGTCTTCTTCATCTACGAGTCGCGACCCAACGTGACCGCCGACGCGGCGGCGATCTGCGTCAAGAGCGGCAACGCCGTCATCCTCCGCGGCGGCAAGGAAGCCGCCCACTCCAGCCGAGTCATCGTGGAACTGCTGACCGAGGCCGCCGCGAGGCATGGCTTGCCGGCGGAGGCGGTCCAGTTGGTGGCCACGGCCGACCGCGACGCCGTGGGGCATTTCCTGTCGCTGCCGGAGTACATCGACGTGGCGATCCCCCGCGGCGGAGAAAGCCTGATCCGCCGCGTGGCGGCCGAGGCCAAGATGCCGGTGATCAAGCACTTCACCGGAAACTGCCACGTGTACGTCGATGCCTCGGCCGATTTGGACATGGCGGAAACGCTGACGGTCAACGCCAAGTGCCAGCGGATGGGCGTGTGCAACGCTTGCGAGTCGCTGTTGGTGCACCGCAAGGCGGCCCAGGAATTCCTGCCGCGCATCGGAGCGGCCCTGCAACAGCGCGGCGTCGAACTCCGCGGCGACGAAGCAACCTGCACGCTGGTCGCCGGCGCCAAACCGGCCACGGAAGAGGATTACTACGCCGAGTACCTGGGGCCGGTCATCTCGGTCAAGGTGGTCGAGTCGTTGGACCAGGCGATCGCGCACATCAACCAGTACGGTTCACACCACACGGACGCCGTCGTCACCGGGGATCTGGCCGCAGCCCGCAAGTTCACCCGGTGCGTGGACAGCTCGGCCGTGATGGTCAACGCCAGCACGCGCTTCAACGACGGCGGCGAATTCGGCTTGGGCGCGGAGATCGGCATCAGCACCGACCGCTTCCACGCCCGCGGCCCCTGTGGCTTGAAGGAACTGACCACCTACAAATACGTGGTCTTCGGGGAAGGCCAGGTGCGGACATGAACGAACCGCTCGTGTACCTCAGCGGCCAGATGAAGCCCGCCTCGCAGGCGCACCTGGCCATCTACGACGCCGGCGTCGTGCTCGGAGCTACGGTCACCGAGATGACGCGCACGTTCCATCGCCGGCTGTTCCGGTTGGACGACCATCTGGACCGGCTGTTCCGTTCGTTGCGCTACGTCCGCCTCGACATCGGCATGACCAGGCAGGATCTGGCGGCCGTTTCGCAGGAACTGGCGAGCCACAATGCGGCCTGGCTGGAGGCAGGCGGTGAACTGGGCCTGATTCACTTCGTTACCCCCGGCGAGTATCCCGTGTACGCCGGTTCGGCCGCACAGAACGTCCGCACAACGCCCACCGTCTGCGTGCATACCTTCCCGCTGCCGTTCCCCCTGTGGGCCGAACGCATCCGCTGCGGTGCGCACGTGGTCACTCCCTCCATCCGGCACGTGCCGCCGCAGTGTTACGACCCGAAGATGAAATACCGCAGCCGCATGCACTACTACCTGGCGGACAAGGAAGCCCAGTTGGCCGACCCCAACGCCATCGCCCTGTTGCTGGACCTGGACGGCAATGTGACGGAGACAAGCGGCGCGAACTTCCTGATGGTCGAACGCGGCACGATCGTCTCGCCCAGCCTGCGAAACACGCTGCCAGGGATCAGCCGCGCCACGGTGATCGAGTTGGCGGCCAAGCTGGGCATTCCGTTTGTCGAGCGCGACGTGCAGGTCTACTCGGTGATGAACGCCGACGAGGCCTTCCTGGCCAGCACCCCGTACTGTCTGATGCCCGTGACGCGGATCAACGGCGTCGAAATCGGCGACGGGCGGCCCGGTCCGGTGCTGCGGCAATTGCTGGACGCCTGGAACGAACTGGTCGGGCTGGACATCCACGCCCAAATTCTGGGATCGGCGATTCCGGGATCGGCGCAAGACGGACGCGAAATGAAACGCGAAAGCTGAGCCAGAGGTCACCGTTGAGCCCGGCGTGGGGACGCGAAAGCGGCGGCCTGCAGCGGTGGCGGAGTTGAGCTTGGGCGACCGGGGACTGTGGCGGAGCGGGGACTGTGGTGACTGGGGACTGTCGTGACTGGGGACGAGCGGCGGCGAGCGTGGGCGCTTCGGTTGCTCACGGCGTATCGGAGTCCAGTTGCTCCAGCGCTTCCTTGGCCTTGACGTGGCCCTGGTCGGCCGCCTTGCGATACCACTTCTTGGCTTGTGCCAAATCGGCTTTCACGCCGATGCCGTAGGCGTAGTTCATGCCCATCGCGTATTCCGAATCCGCATGGCCCTGCTCGGCTGCCTTGCGATACCACTTGATGGCTTCGTCGTAGTTCTGCGGAACCTGCATCCCATAGGCGTAGCAGGTGGCCAGGGCGTGTTGGGCGTCGGCGCAGCCTTGGCGGGCGGATTTCTCGTACCACTTGCGAGCCTCGGCAAAATCATGCACCACGCCCCGACCGTTTTCGTAGCAGCGGGCCAACCGGAACTGTGCTTCGGCGTCGCCCTTGCTGGCCGCGGCCCGATACGCGTCGGCCGTGTCCGACTCGGAACCGGCGTCCGCGGCGCTGTCCTTGTGCGCGCGTTCGCGGCGGAACGCCTTCAAGGCCTCTTTTTCATCGCCGAGGATATCCGCCAGGGTATCCAGCCGGACGATCCGCAGCACTTCGCGCATCGTTGCGTCCACGTTGCACATCTTCAGGCCGACCTGATGCGAAAGGCACCGCTTGGTGAGAATCGCCAGTTGGCCGAGCATCGCCGACGACATGAACGTCACGCCTTCGAAGTTCAGCAGCATCTGCCTGACGTTCGGCTGGCTGCCCAACTCGATCAGCTCCGCTCCAATGTCGCGGATCCGAACCTCGTCGGACAACTCCGTGTCCACGAATCTGACGACTATCACCCCGTCGCGAAATTCTGACTTCGTTGCTGCCATGAAAGCACCCTTCTGACGGTCACGCTCCGGGCCACTCCGCGGAATTCAAAAGCCATTCGGCAAACTTCGCGGCATCCAGCGCAAAAAATACCGCTTGGGACGGCTGTGGTCAAGAATGGCAATCCGGAATTCCTTCCTTAAGGAGGGGCCGCCAAGTCGGTTGCAGGATGTCTGTGCCGTCGCATTGCTCAGCCGCTTTCAGACCGCGGTCGCTTGCCGGATCGGAGTTGGCCGTCGAGGCTTCGGGCGCAGGGTTCCGTTTCAGACCGCCCATTCCAAGGACCGAACGCGGGTCCGAAGAAAGGCGGCGGTGATGATGCAGCGTTCGAGACACAGGTCGCGTACGCCGTGAAGAAGACAGACCCGATCCGATATTCTGGAAATCCGGCAAGCTACCGCGATTGGGCGACGGCGGACTTAGCAACGGACGCCGAAATAACTTCCCCGTTTCGGCGGAACCTGGCGGCAAGCCAAAGCACTCGTTGACTCGCAAGCTGAAGTCCGCAGCAACTTTGCGGGGGCAGCCTCCTCCTGGCCACCACGCTGCTCGCCAGCGTGGAACGGTGTTCAAAACCAGAGATGTCCGCGAAATCGGCTGCTTCGCCACCACGCTGCTTGCCAGCGTGGAGCGGTGTTCGAGATGCTGGACGCAGTGGCTGGACGACGGCTCGGACTGGGCGGGCGGCTGGTGCGGAACATGGCTCCACGCTGGCAAGCAGCGTGGTGGCCGAAGTCCGGGAAGTTATCTCGGCCACCGTTGCTGGGATGGTCGGCAATAGACACTGGACAGTTATTTCTCGAACGATGCTAAGTCGCGGTGACGCGGCCGGTCTGGACGTGGCCGCGGCGGCATGGGAACGGACTGTCGAGCATCCCCGCTTCGCCGCCTCGGACGCTCGTTTCCAACTCGGGGTTTTGAACGACGCGGGCGGGGTGTTCCTGCGCCGTTACTGGGCGCGTGCTCGTCAGGAGGACTTGAACCGCGCCCTGGCCCTCTGGCAGCAGGCGGTCCAGCGCACGCCGCCGGACGCGCCCGACCTGCCCTCACGACTGAACAACCTGGGCACCGGCCTGCGCTCCCGCTATGCGCGCACCGGTCGTCTGGAGGACCTGGAGGAAGGACGGACGGCGTACGAGCGGGCCTGTGAAGCGGGTGTGCTGGTGGCGCCCGCGCACGTGATCGTCATCCAGGCCACCCTCGTCGGCAATCCATTGCCCGCCGCGGAGCGTCTGACGGAGCTTCGCGACGCCTTGCGTGCGGCCTGGAGGGCCGTTCCCGAGACGGCGGAAGTCGCCCAGTCCCGGGCCGAGCTGGCCCGATTGCTGGACTTCCCGGTGGACGATTTGATGCACCAAGGCCGATTCCTGATCACGCTGGCCGTGCAGATCTATGCGGCGGCGGGAAGACCGGCCCAGCGATTGCTCGAACTGGCCCTGCAGTGGCCGGCGAGCCTGCCGTACGCCCGGGCGGAATTGGAAAGTATCGACGACCTACTGCCGGACGGGCACATCCGCACGCTGTACGAACACGAGGCCGGGCGGCAGCCGTTGCTCGACGCGCTGGTAGGTGCCAATCTCGTCCACTTGTCGTGCCACGGACAGTTTCAGGCTGGCGATCCGCTGCAGTCCGGGCTGCTGCTGGCCGACGGGCAGTTCACGCTGCGGGAAATCCTGACGCCCGGCTTCACCGCGTTGGACTCCGCCCGCCTGGCCGTGCTGTCGGCCTGCCAGACCGCGATTGCCGATTTCCGCAACTTGCCCGACGAGTCGATCGGGCTGCCAGCCGGTTTGACGCAGGCCGGGGTGCCCTCGGTGGTCGGGACGCTGTGGAGCGTACACGATGCCAGTACGGCGCTGCTGATGGTGACGACCATGAAGCGGGACAGGAACTGATCAACCACGACTTCCTGTGCGTGCAATTCGACTTTGCCCGCTGGGTCTGCCCCGCCGCGAGTCCCGCCGCGGCGGAGATCGCGGTCGAGGCTCTCGCGTGCATCGTGCCGTCGGACGGCGGGTTAAGCGAGGCACAGCAGGAGCGGGACGATTTGCAGGCGTTGGCTGCGTCTGTCGGGCTGAAGACGCACGTGCCGACGCCGGCGGACTTGCAGGCGGTCGAGGAGTTGCTGCGTGACGGTACGCCCATCCAGCTATGGCACTTCGCCTGTCACGGGAACTTCGCTCCGGCCGCACCGGGCAAGTCGCCTCGACACCTGGAACACGGTTCGCGGCTCACGCCGGACGATCTCGTCGGCCCGGCCCAAACGCATCTGAAACGCGACCGGCCGCTGGTGTTCTTGAACGCCTGCCGCGTCGGCTCGGGCGGGTTGTCGATTACCGGATTGGGCGGCTGGGCCAGCGTGCTGGTCGGGGACTGCGGCGTCGGGGCCGTGATCGCGCCGCTGTGGAGCGTGAACGATGCTTTGGCCTGCGAGTTCGCTCGTGTCTTCTACAACCATCTGCGCACGCAACCCGGCGGTACGATCGGCCAGGCAGTGCGCCAAGCGCGACGGCACGTGAGGGACGCTGCCCCGCACAACCCGACGTGGCTGGCCTACTCGCTGTACGCCCATCCCAACGCACGTGTCCGCCTGGGCAGCAGTTGAATGCAGTCCCTGAGGCGGATTTTCCCAACGAGCGCGTCAACGTTGCGAACCAGCCAGTCCGGCCTTTCGAGATCGTCGTTGGGTCAGCGAGAATCCGGCGTCGTGACCAGCAACTGCTTGTACGAGCGGAAGTCGATGTGGTTAGGCAGTTGCTTGCCGGTGTCCTCGTTCTGCAGGTACATGTGCCCGTAGTGGAACCACGCCCCGTTGTTCGTGCCGTCGGCCCGGACGATCATCGGGATCGCGTTGCCTGGGATGCGATCCGCGTCCTGGATCTTCCGCGACCAGCCCTCGGTGAGCGAACGGAACAGGTGCAGGCTGTAGCGTCGGGCGTCGGAGAAAATCACATCGCGGCGCCCGTCCCCGTCGAGATCGACCAGTCGCAGGCCCGCATCGCGGCCTGCCTGGTCGACGATCGCCGTGCGCGGCGGCAGGCCAAACGGCAATTTGGTCCAGGCATGGGTGTCCTGGGACCAGCGGAACGCGCCGTTTTGGCGCGGATTGCCGACGATCAACTCGCAGCAGCCGTCCAGGTCGAGATCGCAAAACCGGACTCCCTGATCGCGACCAGCCTTGGCCGTCAGCACCGGACCGTCGAGTTCCAGGCCCTTCAGTCCGTCGGCCACGGCCGTCCAGGCTCGGCCGTCGAAGTGCCACAGGCCGGCCAGCGATTCGTTCCGCACCAGGATGCTGGCGTGGCCGTTGGCCTGCAGCACGCCGAAGCGGGCGCCCGTCAGCGTGCGCTTGCCCTCCGCGTCGGTGGCGACGATCTGCACGGGAAAGTCGCCGACCGTCCAGGTTCGCGTTTGCGGCGACCAAAGGCGAGTCTGGCGGACCCGGTCGTTGCCGATCACGACGTCCATGTAGCCGTCGTTGTTCAGGTCCAGCACGCGGACGCCGTTGTCGCTGCCGTCGTCGGCCCGCAGCGGCTGGCCGCCCAGCAGGTTCGCGGTCAGCCGCTGGTGGACCTCGCGGAAGTTGAGGAACATGATCTTCTTGCCGTAGCGGCCGACCGCGTGGTCGATCAATTCGATGACCTGGTCGTTGCGGATCCAGCGGTCGGGATGGAACGTCAGCGTAAACGTGCCCTGTTTGATCGCCGTGGCGTCGATCACGGCCTTCATATCGCGGACCGTGTCCGGGTTGTGGTTCCCCTGCAGATTGATTCCCAACCAGTCGTCGGGGATTGGCGAGGGCATTTCCCAGCACAGGTGGTCGACGACGAACGGATAGGGGTAGTTCTCCACGTAGTTGACGAAGTTCCGATCGCGGGGGATATACTTCGTGAACCGCGGACGGCCTTCCTGGTCCGTCGTCAGGGATGGCGGCAAGGCCGGATCGTCGGCGGTAAAGGCCATGAACACCGACGAGTCGACGCGCAGGAAGCGGCCGAACGGGGTGGTCTTGCCGAACATTTCCGTGAAGAACCGCGGGCCGACCGAGTTCATGGAATCGCAACAGGGCATGCGGAACGCGATCGGGGGACCGCCCGGAATCCTGGCCAACAGATCGATGGCGTCGTCGTAGGTCTGCTTGGCCTTGGCGATGTCTCCGCCCTGCAGGCAGGGGCAGGGGTGCGTGGCCGTGTGGGCCTCCACGGTGACTTGTTCCGCCGCCCACTTCGCCAGTTGCGGATCGGCGGGGTCCGCCTGGGTGGTCATAATGCTGACGGAGCCGCGGCCGTCGATCTTCTTCAGCCGTTCGATGATCGGCCGCAGGCATTTTTCGTACGGCGCCGTATTCCGCATGTCGTCGATGGCGAACACAATCACCGCCTCGACGCCCTCCTGTCCAATCCACTGGGGCGTGATGAGCTTGGGCGCGTGCAAGCCCACGTAATAGGGGTTGCACGCGTCATCGACCCAAGCCAGCCGGTTGCCCGCGTCGGCCGCCTGGGCCGGGACTGCCGCTGCCATCCAACACAAGACCAGCGCACACAACTTCCGCATTACAAACTCCTTCGAGCAAGGAACCGGCACTTCAATCCAGGAACGAACACGCCGAACCCCCAGGGGGCGGCTCTTAATGAGATAACCGATGCGACCGGCCAGTGCAAGACGCGCCGCGGGCAGAACGGGGCGCGAGCCCCACTGCGGTGCACTTCTCGCGGCACCTCGTTCTCAGGCTCTGCCTGGGAACGCACTGTCTTTTCGACTCTGCCGACCGGATGCGAGGCGGTGCCTCGCGGGCAGTGGGTTACGAGGCAGAGCCTCGCAACCAGGGCATCGTCACCACGGCCTGCGTCCGAAGTAGCGCCTCACGAAGTCCTGCAAAGCAGCGGGGCGCGAGCCGTGTTCGGCCAGTTTGCCGAGTCTGGGGCGGGCGACGTTCAGCGGCGGCGTTTGGGCGCGGGGCCTTTGGCAGCCCGTTCGGCCAACAGTTGCAGGGCCGAGTCGAGCGTGACGCTTTCCACGGCGACCCCTTTGGGCAGCGAGGCGTTGGTCTGGCCGTCGGTGACGTAAGGGCCGTAGCGGCCGTCGAGCAGACGCACCGGCTGGCCCGTGACGGGGGACGCTTCGAACACCTTGAGCGGTTCTTTGGGCGTGCTGGCTCGGCGGCCGCGGGCAGCCTTGGGTTGGGCCAGCAGGGCGAGGGCCTGCTCCAAAGTCACGTCCAGCGGCGAGACTTCCTCGGGCAGCGAGCGGGTTTCGTCGCCGCATTTCACGAACGGCCCGAAGCGGCCGCTATGAGCCACCACGGGCTGCCCGCTGTCCGGATGCGGGCCCAGCGTTCGCGGCAAGGCCAGCAGCTTGAGGGCCGTCTCGATATCCACTTCTTCCGTCGCCATGCCCTTGGGCAGCGAGGCATTCTTCTTGTCCTTGTCGTCGCTGGCCCCCAGTTGCACGTAGGGCCCGAAACGTCCGGTTTTTACGTAGACGGGTTTGCCCGTCTCCGGGCAATGCCCCAGGGGTTCGTCTTCGCGCTGGCCCTGGTCCAACATTTCCAGCGCCCTGTCCAGCGTCAATTCGTCGGGCGGCGTGTTGTGCGGGATGCTGGCGCGGCGCTGGCCCTGCTCCAAAAACGGGCCGAATTTGCCGACCCGCACGAAAATCTCTTCGAGATGCTCGCCGGAGGACGGGGTACCCAGCGAGAACCGGCTGACCTCCCGCGCGTCCACGTTCTTGATCTTCTCCTGAACCAACTGCTTCAATCCGGGACGATCGTTGCCCAGGAAGAACTCCCGCAGGTAGTCTCGGTGCTGGACCTCGCGCCGGCTGATCGCGTCCAGGTAGTCTTCCATTTGGGCCGTGAATTCGTAATCCACCAGGCTGCCCAAGTGCTGTTCCAGCAGCCGCACGACGGAGAAGGCTGTCCAGGAAGGGACCAGCGCGTTGCCCTTTTTGAAAACGTACTCGCGGGCCTGGATGGTGTCGATGATCGAGGCGTACGTGCTGGGGCGGCCGATGCCCATGTCTTCCAGCGCTTGCGTCAGCGCGGCTTCGCTGTACCGCGGCGGCGGCTGAGTGGCGTGGCTCTTGCTTTCCAAGTCGCGACAGGCCACCGCCTGGCCGCGTTCGACTTGAGGCAACAGCGTTTCCTTGTCCGCCAGTTCCGCCTGGGGGTCATCGGAACCTTCGACGTACGCGCGGAGGAATCCCGGAAAGTCGATCGTCTTGCCGCTTACCTGGAACAGGGCCTCGCCGCCCTCGAGCCCGATGGTGATCCGCCGCCCGCGAGCGTCCGCCATCTGGCTGGCAATCGTCCGCTTCCAGATCATCTCGAACAAGCGGAACTGGTCCTGGTCCAGTTCGCCGCGCACCGAATCCGGCAGGCGGAACGGGTGGCCGGCCGGCCGAATGGCTTCGTGCGCCTCCTGGGCGTTTTTGACCTTCGAGGCGTAGACGCGCGGGGCGTCCGGCAGAAACGCCGGACCGTATTGCGAGCGGACCAGATCGCGGGCCGCCTCCACGGCAACCTGGGCCAGCGTTGTCGAGTCGGTACGCATGTAGGTGATGTAGCCGTTCTCATACAGGGTCTGGGCCAGACTCATCGTCTTCCGGGCGGTGAAGCCCAGCTTGCGGTTGGCCTCCTGCTGCATCGTGCTGGTCGTGAACGGCGGCGAGGGCCGACTGGTGTAGGGCCGGTCTTCGAGGCTTGTGACCCGAAATTCGGCCGTCTGCAATCGTTCCGCCAATTCTGCAGCCTGTGCGGCATTCAGCAGCAGCAGGCCGGAATCCTTCAGCCGCCCCGTCGCGGGGTCGAAGTCCTTGCCGGCCGGCAGGCGGCGACCGCCGACGGAGATTAGTGCCGCGTCGAACTCGGCTCCCTCCGGCGTGACGAACGTGGCCAGCAGATCCCAGTAACTGGCCGAGACGAACGCCTGCCGCTCCCGCTCGCGCTCGACGATCAACCGCACCGCGACGCTCTGGACGCGCCCCGCCGACAGCCGCGGCCCGATCTTCCGCCACAGCAACGGCGACACTTCGTAACCGTACAGCCGATCCAGAATGCGGCGGGCTTCCTGGGCTTTGACCAACCCTTCGTCGATCGTCCGAGGGCTCTGGAAAGCTTCCCGGATCGCCTCCTCGGTGATCTCGTGAAACACCAGGCGATGCACCGGGACCTGCGGCTTGAGGACCTCACACAGATGCCAGCTGATGGCCTCGCCTTCGCGGTCTTCATCCGTTGCCAGATACAGCTCCTTGGCCTCTTTGAGCGCGGCGCGAAGCTTGGTGACGTGCTTCTTTTTGTCCGACGGGATGATGTAAATGGGCGTGAAGTCCTGCTCGACGTTCACTCCCAGATAGGCCCATTCCTCTTGCTTGTACTCTTCAGGCACTTCTTTGGCGCCCTGTGGCAAGTCGCGGATGTGGCCGATGCTGGCTTCGACCGCAAAATCGCTGCCCAAGAATTTGCCGATCGTCCGCGCTTTGGCAGGCGATTCGACGATCACCAACGATTTCGCCCCACTGGCGGCCGCTTTTTTTCCCATGTTCGTTCGACCAGCTTTCACTCAAGCTACAAAGACTCGCTAGCTTAACTATTTACCCGCTTCTGACGTCGCCATGCCCGGCTGAAGGGCTGCTCGCCACCGCGGAACAAAGTCCAGAATGCCTTTTGGGATTGTATTTACGTCAAACGGCGCTACAATTTGCGGCTTATGTCGGACGGAATCCGTGCCGAAGAGCAGGCACCCCATTAACACCAGTTACGCAGGGCTGTCAAGGGAGGTTGACGTATCGACCTCGCTTCCGACAGGCTGCATGACCGAGATGGGCTGCATGAATGGAGCACGGATTCTCTTTTGCTGCAAGCCCAATGCTCCTGCAGGCGCGCCGATGGCATTCCAGGTTTGGTTCCAGTGGCTGCCTCCGCAGGATGCGTTCCCGCATTTGAGGAAATCTGAGCATGTCCAGTCCGCTGTCCTTCTTTCGGCGAAACCAGAAAGTGTTGCTGGCCGTTTTCGGCGTGTTGATCATGCTCACGTTTGTCGTGGGGGATTATATTGTCCGAAACCAACCGGGCGGCTCTGGAGCGGCGGCTCCGGAACAGACCGTGGTCAGTTGGAAGCACGGCAAACTGTATGACCGCGATTTGTGGGCGATGCGGGAGGCGCATAATTTGGCCATCCGTTTTCTGGACCTGCTGGTGCAGAAGACGCTCGAGGCCAAGGGGCAGCCGAAGGGATTGGGCGTCACGGTCGTCGGCGGCCGGGTCGTGGATCCGGGCATTCCGCGGTCGTACGCCGAAGAGGATTTGGTCCAGACGATGATCCTGGCGCGCAAGGCGGAAGACTTGGGCGTGCGGATCAGCGATGCGGCGATTCTGGAATTTCTGGATACGCTGAGCGACGACGTGATTCCCCGCAACGAGTTCGGGGTGCTGCTGAAAGATGCGACGGGCGGCCGGTTTGGCCAAGCGCAGCTGTTCGAGCAACTCCGGATGGAGTTGCTGGCCCAGCACATGCGCGTAATGGCCGGCAGCGGATTGTTTGCCATGTCACCCTCGCTCGCCTGGGATGCCTTCAACCGCTTGAACCGAGCGGTGAAGGCGGAACTGCTGCCCCTGTCCGTGGAAGACTTCCAGAGCAAAGTCACGGCCCAGCCCACCGAGGCGGAAGTCGCGGCGTTGTATGAAGAAGGCAAGTCCCGGTACGCCTCGCCCGATCTCCCCGAACCGGGCTTCAAACGCCGGCGCAAGATCGCGTTTCAGTACTTGAAAGCAGATTTCGAGAAATACCTGCAACAGGAAATGACGACGCTCACCCAGGAGCAAGTCGCGGAGTACTACGAGAAGAACAAAAACGATTTCAAGGTGCCCGAATCGCCTCCGGCCGAAGAAAAGAAGCCCGCCGAGAAACCGGAACCAGATGCCGGCGGCACCGCGCCGAAGCAACCCGCTGCCGCAACGGAAAAGCCGGAAGCCAAGCCCGCCAAGGCCAAACCCGAAACAAAATCCGACAAACCGGCCGACGCGAAACCGGCCGACGCGAAACCGGCCGACGCGAAACCGGCCGACACGAAACCGGCCGACACGAAACCGGCCGACACGAAACCGGCCGACACGAAACCGGCCGACACGAAACCGGCCGACGCGAAACCGGCCGACGCGAAACCGGCAGAAGCGAAACCGGCAGAAGCCAAGCCTGAGTCGGGCAAACCCGCAGCAGCGAAGTCCAAGCCGGCAGAAGCCGCGAAGGAGGCCGAATTGAAGCTCAATCCGCCTGCCTCAAAAGCCGCGCCAGTTCAAGCGGGCGAATCGAAGCAGTCCGAGAACCGGGCTTCGCGGCGTGGGACCGAGGTGATGTTCGTGAGCTACAACGCCGAGGCGGACGTCCAGGAGGCTCCCGCAGAAACCAAGAAAGAGAAGGAAGCGCCGAAGCAAGAGGCAGCGAAGGCTGCGAAAGACCCTGTTGCGAAACAGACGCCGAAGGCCCCGCCCGCGGCACCGCCGGCCGTGGAGCCGCCCAAGTCGGACGCGGCCAAATCGGAAGAGAAGAAGGACGAACCGCCGGCCAAGTACAAGCCGCTGGCGGAGGTCGAGCAAGAGATTCGCCGCAATCTGGCGCGCGCTCCGGCCCAGGATAAGGTGACCGCGGCGCTGAACAACGCCCGCAACGAAATCCGCAAGTACTTTCAATCCCATGCGGCTTGGCGGGCAAACCTGAAAACCCAGCCGGACCTCCCGGAACCGACCCCGCCGGACGTAAAGCAGTTGGGCGAGAAACACGGTCTGGTCGGCGGCGAGACTCCGTTGGTGGACGAATTGCAGATCGCCGATTACGAACTGGGCAAGGCGTTTCGCTTCAATTTCGCGGGCGGCCAATTCCGCCGCGAATCGTTCGCCGAAATCGCCTACACCGACCGGCAGCCACTCTACCAGCCGGATCAGATCCGTTCGTTTGAAGTGGACGTGGAATTCCTGTACTGGAAAACCAAGGAAGCCGAAGCGTTCGTGCCGGAGTTGCAGGACATTCGCGACGAAGTCGTGGCGGCGTGGAAGAGCCAGCAGGCGTATCAGCTTGCGAAAGCCGAGGCCGAAAAACTGGCCAAGTCGGTCCAAGGCGACAAGCCGCTGAAAGAGTCGCTGGACGCCGCGCTGGCCAAGAACGTCCTGGAGCCGCCGGCGTTCACGTGGCTCACCCGCGGGGCAATGCCCATGGGCTCGGGCGCTCCCATGTTGAACGTCGTGGACGGAGTGGAGCACGCTGGCCAAGATTTCATGCAGGTGGTCTTCGGGCTGAAGGCAGGCCAGGTTGGTGTCGCGGCCGACACGCCCCACAAGATCGTCTATGTCGTCCGTGTCGACTCCGAATCGCCTCCGGAAGAGCAGCGCCGGACACAATTCCTGGAGGGCGGCTTGACGGCGGACATGGGGTTCCTGGCACGAGTCGAACTGCAGGGATTCCTGAACCAGTGGCACCGCGACCTGGACGAGGAAATGCAGGTCAAATGGAACAGGCCGCCGGAGACGCCCCAGGCGATCGAGTAGCGGAATTGGCCGGACATGGTCCAAGACCCTGTCCCCGAACAACTTTGTAGGGCGGAGTTCATTCCGACCAAGCGGACTGAAGTCCGCGCGACGAGAAAACTGCGCCGTTGGTCTCGGACGATGCTTAGCCGACAAAGGTGTTCCCGTCGGGCTTGCGGGGCTGTCAGTGATCGACTGCCTGCCAAGTTTTCGGGATGGAACTTCAGCTGACTCGACATCCGCACGTGCTGCGGCCATAATAAACGAGACGTGTGCCGTTCCAGGTTTGTGGGCAAAGCCCATTGTCCAGCTGTCGTGAGAGCTGGAAGCGGTGTCTGGTGCCCGGCTGGCTTCGAGTTTAACTCGTCGCGCGCCGAGCGCGTCCGCTCCGAAGACAGCGTCATTCAAAACGGGTCACTGCTATGCGACACGCCCTTCTTCTCGCTGCTTTCGTTCTCTGGTTGACGGCCCTGTCCGGTTGCGGCGGGGGCGATTCGGAATCGTCTCCGGCAGGCGACAGCGCGCCTCCTGCCGCCGAACCGGGGATGCCGCCAGGCGAACCCGCGCCGGCTGCGCCGCCAGGCGAACCCGCCACGGGAATGCCTCCCGGCGAACCGGCACCGGCAACCCCGCCAGGCGAACCTGCGCCGGGAGCGCCGCCGGGCGAACCGGCCACGGGCATGGCACCCGGTGAACCTGCGCCGGGCATGGCGCCGGGCGAACCGGGAGCGCCTGCGTTAGACGGTTCTTCTCCAGAGTCGGGCGTCGGGGCGTCTCAAGAGAAGGAACCTCCCAAACCTTTGACGTTTGCGGACAAAGCCGCAGTGGCCTTTGGCCAGGGGCGTGAGAAGGACGGTTTGCAGTATCTGTTTGCACACGCCCTGACCAGCGACGACGCGGCGGCGAAAGAGGTGCTGGACAAGATGGGCTGGATTACCCCGTTGAAGAAGCCATCGATGACCGTGCGTTGGGGAATCGCCATCGAGTATGAATTCAAGGGTCCGCGAGGGTACACGGGCAGCCTGTATCCCATTGGCACCACCCAGAACCTCGCGACCAAGGGCGGCGCGCCGGCGGCTGGCGGACAGCCGCAGCCGGGCATCGGGGCTGAGGGAGGCGCCGGGCAGGGCAACGCTTCGCTGCAGCAGCACACCGGGGAACTGGGACAGAAGGTTCTCCAGCAGCTTCAGCAGCGGATTGCCAAGGGCGATTTTGGCAAGGTCTTGGTAGCGTCTGGCAACATCGCCGCGCCGGGCGCAGCGGCAGGAATGCCTGGCGCGGGGATGCATCCAGGCGGCGAGATGAACGTCGGCGCGGAACCCGGCGGAGCGCCTCCCGGCGGTTTCGAGGGGGCGGCGGCGCCCGGCCAGGCGGCGGGCAGGGCCAGCGACGTCGGCACCATCTCGACGGGAATTGTGTTTCTGGGCGTGGTCCGGTCCAAGGACCTGCTCGAAAAGGCGCAGGCCGCCAAGGTCGACGCCCTGTGCGTATTCAACGTCGTGGTCACGCCCAATCCGCGACTCGGACACATCCTGAACGAAACGACAATCCGTTTGCACGACACGCTGCAGGCCAAGGAATTGTGGGAATCCAGGAAGCTGAACAACATCAAAGTGCAACTCGAGCGTGCTGACCCCAAGGAGGATCAGGACCCCGTCGACCGGGAAATGGAGGCCCTGTTCAAGAAGATCGACGCCGAATGGGTGTTGGGGCCGTTGCCCCAAGGGCTGCAGACCGAACACGTGCTGAACCGCTTGCGGGGCTTGATTGGCCAGACGCACGATAACCCGTTGCCCGTGCTGGGCGAAGTCCGCATGTACCAGACGCGCGGGCTCCTGCCGGACGCGCATCTTCTGACGGCCTATCAGAAACTGATCGGCGAATCCGCGGGCAGCCAGTTGGCCAAGGGCACCGAGGAGGAGAAGAAGCAAGCCATCGAACAATGGTTGCCGAGCGGACTCTAAGACGGCCTGCAGGGGCAGGTTCAGCCAGCGCGGGCCGGGCCTTCCTGCCCGTCACGGTCGCGGCCGGCTGGCCTCGCCGCCGTGCCGCGCAGGCCGCGGCCGGCGGATCGTTTCGTCTCAGGCCGACAGGGTGGCGATCGTACAGGCAAACTCGAACCGGACGGCCAGTTTGCCGTCGCACATCACCTTGGCTTGCAGAAAAAAAGCGTCGGCCAGCCGTTCCTGCAGCGTGACTTCGATCTGAATCGTATCGCCCGGCCGGATCATCTTTTTGAATTTGACGTCGTTCAACCGCGTGGCCACCGGCACGCCCTCGCCTGCCCGGACGAACTCGGCCAGCAGCACCGCGCCCGCCTGCATCGCGCTCTCGCACAGGATCACTCCGGGCACCAGCGGGCGACCGGGGTAATGCCCCTGAAAAAAGAACTCGTCCGGGCGAAACGTCTTGCGGCACACGATCCGCGCTGCGTCTCGCTCGACGACTTCATCGACCAGCAGCATCGGCGGCCGATGCGGAATGGCCGCCTGAATCTGATCCTGATTCATGTCTCGCTTGCTCCGCTCCCTACACCGCCGCTTTGGTCAATTGGCTGTCGACGTCGTTGGCGACGATCACGCCGTAGTTGATCGCGCCCAGCCAGCCCGACATAATGATGCCCACGCTGCCGGCATGGTACAAGCCGCCGACTTGTTCCGGCAGGCCGCGGCTGACGGCCAGCCCCTCGAATTTGGTGCCGAAGCTGGCGCCGGCCTCGTGCCTGGTGTAGTGCTGGAACGTGAGCGGCGTGGCCGCCTCGGCGTGGACGATCCGCTCGCGGCAACGGGGAACGTATTTCTCCAGCGCGTTCAAGGTGGTTTCGATCAAGTCGCGTTTGCTCGCGCCGTACTCTGCCGGAGCCAATCCGGCCCAATCCTCGTAACGGGCGTTCGTGCTGGACACCACAAAGCAGCGCTGCCGGGCGTGCGGCCGCGTCCGCGGGTAGTAAAACGAGAAGGTCCGGCTCGTAACGTTGGGGCTCAGCAGCAGGTCCGAACGGAATTCGGGGGCGGTGGAGCTGAACAGCAGATCGCCCGTGGATTCCTCGATCAAATCGCCTTCGCGCAGCGCCATATAGACTTGCGTGCTGGAGTTGTTCAGGCGCACGGCGCGGGCTTCCTCCAGGAAACGGCGGTCGAAATGTTCCGGGCCGGCCATTTGCAGGATCGTCGATTTCAGATTCGCGTTCGACACGACGGCCCGGCACTTGATGGTCCGCCCGCGCAGCTGGACGCCCGCCACGCGGCCGCGCTCGACAACAATCCGCTCGACGCCGCACCGGATCCGCACGTCGACCCCGTTGCGGACCAGTTCCTCGTGCATCAACTGAATCAAGCGGTCGGTGCCGCCCTCGAAGATGAACACGCCCTGGGACATGAAGTTTGAGAAGACGATGCCGTAGGTCAGGGCTGGGTCTTCCAGCGTCGAGCCGTTGGCGTAGACGATGGGTTCCATCAGCAACCGCACCACGTCCCGGCGTCCGGGGAAGAACCGCTCGAACAACTGCCGCGTCGTCGTCGTCTGGTCGTCATAAAAGTTCATGCCCCGCGCCGTGTCGAAAAACTGCTGGACCGCCTGCGGCTCGACGCCGAAGCGTTCGATCAGCAGCCGTGTGAAGTCCTCCCGCGTGTAGCTCGTCGTCAACGAGAACATGGGGTTGTCGAAGCGGATGCGTTTGAGCTGGACGATGCGCTGGGCGATTTCCGCCGTCCAGTACCGGCGGCAACTCTTGATCATGCCGACGGGGAAGCCGTGCAGCGAAATATCGAAAACCTGGCCGCCCGGCCGCTTGAACCAGGTGGCCAGTCCGCCCAGTTTGTAGTGCTGTTCCAGCAGCAGCACCGAATGCCCGTTGCGGCCCAAGACGTTGGCGGCGGTCAGCCCGCCCAGTCCGCTGCCGATCACGATCACATCGTACTCGTCCTTGACGTCTTTCAGAAAGTCTCGCGGCATGGCGCAGGGTGATTCCGGTCGGTGTTCGATGGCTGACAACGGGGCCCTATGCTAACATCTTCCCCGCCGATCGTGTAGCCGGACGCCGATTTGCGAATCTGCCGAAGTTGGGGGCGTTGCCGGGCGTTTCGGGCGCCGCCGTCCGGCCGGTGACGGGTTGACGCCTCCGCCCCGGCAGGCGATACATTCGATAATTTGGAACGTCGCGGAAGGCCCCGGCCCCCGCTGACCGCTTCACACTCCGGTGAGGAACCCCCGATGGCGACGGCTGAATCCAGAGGTGTCGACGATGTGCCCGCAGGGCCGCTTGGCGAATCGGCCCCAGTTGCGGCGCCGTCCGAGTCCGAATCGGCCGCGCCCGGCCCTTGGCCGCCTGGATTCAAGCTGAGCGTGGTCGTGCCGGTGTACAACGAGCAACAGACGGTGGCCGAAATCCTCGCCCGCGTGCGGGCCGTGCCGATCCCCAAGGAAATCGTCGTGGTCGACGACCACAGCACGGACGACACGCTTGCGGTCCTGCGCCAGTTGGCGGATTGGCCGGAATTGCGCGTGATCTGCAAACCCCAGAACGAGGGCAAAGGGGCGGCGCTCCGCACGGGTTTTGCCGCCGCGACCGGCGACGTGGTCGTCGTCCAGGATGCCGATCTGGAATACGACCCCAACGACCTTCCGTCGCTGCTGGGACCGATCCTGCGGGGCGAAGCCGATGTGGTGTACGGCTCGCGGTATCTGCGCGAGGAACCCCAGGATCCCTCGTTCCTGCACCGCCTTGGCAATCGCCTGCTGACCTGGGCGTCGAACCTGTTCACCGGGTTGCGGCTGACGGACATGGAGACCTGCTACAAGATGATTCCGCGGCCGCTGCTGCAATCGCTGGACATCCGGCAGAACCGCTTTGGTTTCGAGCCAGAGGTGACGGCCAAGCTGGCCCGCCGCGGGGTGCGGATCAAGGAGTTGCCGGTGCGCTACCAGGGGCGCGGCTACAAGGAGGGCAAGAAGATCGGCTGGCGGGACGGCGTCAATGCCTTCTACTGCATCGTCCGCTACCGCTGGCGGGACTAGTGGAACGTCGCCAGGATCGTTGTGCGCATCTGGCTGGCCTCGCCCCTGCCGAACGCCCGCCCTGCGAACCGAACAATTCGCCTGGTTCGAACGGTCATCGCAAGGGCCTCGGACGTCGCGAAGATCAGCGGCAAGGGGCGCCGTCCGCAATCGCCTGCTTCATCTCCCGCACAGCTCGTTCCAGTCCCACCAACACGGCTCGAGCAATGATGCTGTGGCCGATGTTCAATTCGTGCAGTTCCGCGATCTGAGCCACGGGGCGGACGTTTTGGTAGTTCAATCCGTGGCCCGCGTGCAAGGCCATTCCCAAAGCCCGGATGCGGCGCCCGGCCGCAACCAGCTTGGCTAGTTCCTCCTGCTGCTGGGCTCCGCGGGCCAGCGAGTATTGCCCCGTATGCAGCTCGACCGCCTCCGCACCGACTTCCGCCGCCAGTTCGACCTGTTCGATCACGGGATCCAGGAACAGGCTCACGGCGATGCCGGCCGCCTGCAACTGGCGGACGGCCCGCGCTACGGCCTCACGCTGGCCGACCGCATCGAGTCCGCCCTCGGTCGTCACTTCCTCCCGCCGTTCCGGAACGACCGTCGCCTGATCGGGGCGGACCTCGCAGGCGATGTCCAGCACTTCCTGGTTGCAGGCCAATTCCAGGTTCAATTTGACCGTGACCGTCTGCCGGAGCACGCGAAAATCGCGGTCCTGGATGTGCCGGCGGTCTTCCCGCAAATGAACGGTAATCCCATCGGCACCGCCCAATTCCGCCAGCGCAGCGGCCCAGACGGGGTCCGGCTCATACGTCTTCCGCGCTTGCCGCAAGGTCGCGACATGGTCGATGTTGACACCCAGTTGAAGCATGGCTTGATTCCTGAGATGTTGTCTGACGGCCGAAAAACACGGGCCCGTTCAGGTAATTCACAACAGCATCATAGCAACTCGCGTAGGAACCCGCCATCAGCCCGGCTGCCGACTCGCCTGTGGAACCGGTTGCGTTCCGATGCCAGAGCAGCCACAATGGGAACCGCGGGGTCAGACGACGGGCCGTGGCGTTCTTTCCGATGCTCTGCTGGCGCGATTCCCGCCCCGCGATTTCGGCTGCATCCCGTCGGGCGAATCGCGCACGCCAGAGAAATCTTTACGGAGGAATGCAGACGATGAGACGACTGCCCGCAGGGCTCGTGACGGCCCTCCTGTTGCTCATTCCCACCGTCGCGGCGACGCACGCGGCGGACCGCCAACTGGCTCACGCGGTGTATTTCAAGCTCAAGGATTCTGCTCCTGCTGGGCGAGACGCGTTGGTCGCCGGCTGCCAGAAATTCCTGACCGGGCATGAAGGGACGGTGTACTTCGCTGTGGGCGTGCTTGCCGAGGAGCTGAAACGCGAGGTCAACGTCCGCGATTACGACGTGGCCTTGTACCTGGTGTTTGCCAACAAGGCGGCCCACGACCAGTATGCTTCGCATCCGCGGCACATGAAGTTCATCGAAGAATTCAAATCGTCGTGGGAAAACGTGCGCGTGTTTGATGCGTACCTGGCCCCCGCGAAACTCGACACGCCCCGGTGAAGAAACGAGGAAGGAACGAGGGACTCGCTCTTTTTTCGAATCCGGCCCGTGACGCGGAAAATGAGCAAGGTCGCCTCTCCTGGAACGATGACGGATTCCGCGCCTCACAAGCCGGCGGATTTCTCGGACGCGGACCTGACCGGCCGTCGTCTGGGGGACTACCATCTGTTGCGCCGCTTGGGGCGCGGCGGGATGGCCGACGTCTATCTGGCGGAACAGGAATCGCTGGGGCGCAAAGTCGCGTTCAAGGTCCTCAAGAGCCATCTTGCCGCCGACCCGTCGTACGTGCGGCGGTTCCAGCAAGAGGCCCAAGCCGCGGCCGCGCTGGTCCACGCCAACATCGTCCAGATCCATGAAGTCGGCTGCCTGGCCGGCATCCACTTCATGGTCCAGGAGTACGTGGAAGGCCAGAATCTGAAACAGTTGTTGGACCGCCAGGGCACGCTGGACGCTCCGGCCGCAGTGAGCGTCATGCGGCAGGTCGCCGCCGCGTTGCACAAGGCGGCGCAAGAGCGGATCATTCACCGGGACATCAAGCCGGAAAACATCATGCTCGCCCGCAGCGGCGAGGTCAAAGTGGCCGACTTTGGCCTGGCCCGCGTCGAACGGGAAGGCCAGGCGGCGAACCTGACGCAGGTGGGCGTGACGATGGGGACGCCGCTGTACATGAGTCCGGAACAGCTGGAAGGCCGCCCGGTCGACGTCCGCAGCGATCTGTATTCCTTCGGCGTAACCTGTTACCAGATGCTCGCCGGACGGCCGCCTTTCGAGGGCGACTCGCCGCTGAGCATTGCCGTGCAGCACCTGAACAAGGATTCGCCCCGCCTGGAAGACCAGCGCCGCGATTTGCCCGGCGGCCTGTGCCGGATCGTCCACAAGCTGATGGCCAAGCGTTCGGAGGACCGCTACCAGACGGCGGTGGACCTGCTGAAGGATCTGAAGAGTCTGAACGTGCCCGGACTCGACGAGACGTGGGCCGCGGCCGACGACGGCTGGACGGCGTCCGAGTTGGCAGCGCATACGGCAGCCCGCTCGGCAGTCACCGAGCAGTTGGCGGCGGTGATGCAACGCGAGGCGGCCGTGGCGGGCCGCCGCGGCGTAGGCCCGCTGCTGGCGTCGCTGCTGGCGTCCTTCCTGCTCGGCGGCCTCCTGGCCTGGGTCTGCCGACTGCCGCCGCTGCTGGCCGTTTCCGAGCAGGAACTGCCGTCCGTCGAACGCAAGGCGACGGTCCGCGACCAGTACCTGCTGGCCGCCGAGATCGCCACGGAAGAGGCTTGGAAAAGCGTGGCTCGCGAGTTCCCGCCCGAGGCGAACGAACAGAATCAGTACTACGCGCTGCGGGCCCAGCAGCGGTTGGCCGAACTGTACTTGCAGAACGACGATCTCGACCAGGCCCTCCGCTGCTACGAGCACTTGGCCGGCGCGGAAACCGCCGACCCGCAATTCTGCGCCGTCGGGCTGTCCGGCCAGGCCAACGTCTATATCCTCCGCGACGAGCACAGTCTGGCCCACCAGAAGCTGGCCGCCTTTGTCCAGTTGCTGGATCGTCTGCCGGCGGAGGTGCGCCAGGTCATTTTGACGGAGTTGCACCCGCGTCTGCGGCCGGAGTTGGAACGGCTGCGGCGGGATCTGAACGCGGCGCCGGCGTCGCGACCGGCGACAGGAAGCCGACCAACCCCAGCCACGAGGATCGACCCATGACCGCAGCCACACGTTTTGATCTTGTCCCGCTCTTCCCGGTACTGCTGGGCGCGGTCCTGGCAGCCCCTGGCAGCCTCGCCCTCCGGGCGGCGGACAAGCCTAACTTCATCGTGATCAACATCGACGACCTGGGCTATGCGGACATCGGGCCGTACGGCTCCACGCTGAACCGCACGCCCCACCTGGATCGCATGGCCGCGGAGGGCTGCAAGCTGACCTGCTTCTACGGCGCCCCGGTCTGTTCGCCCTCGCGGGCGGCTCTGCTGACAGGCTGTTACCCGAAACGCGCCTTGCCCATCCCGCACGTGCTGTTTCCCGGCAACGACGCGGGCTTGGACCCGCAAGAGGTCACCGTGGCCGAACTACTGAAAGAACAGGGCTACGTCACGGGGATCGTCGGCAAGTGGCATTTGGGCGATCAGCCGGAGTTTCTGCCCACGCGTCAGGGCTTCGACACGTTCTTCGGTCTGCCGTATTCCAACGACATGGGCCCGGCGGAGGACGGCGTGAAGAGCAACCTTGGCGCTCCGCTGCCCAAGCGCAAAGTCAAGGGCCGGGGCCAGCCGCCGCTGCCGTGGCTGCGGAACGAAACGGTCGTCCAACGCGTCCTGGCCGACGACCAGACGACCTTCGTGGAGCGGTACACCAGCGAAGCGGTGCAATTCATCAAGACGAACAAGGACAAGACCTTCTTCCTGTATCTGGCTCACACCGCCGTCCACTTCCCGATCTACCCCGGCAAGGCGTTCCAGGGCAAGTCGGGCAACGGCCTCTATGGCGACTGGGTCGAGGAAGTGGACTGGAGCGTCGGCCAGGTGCTGGACACCTTGCGCAAGTGGCAGTTGGACCGCAGCACGCTGGTGGTTTTCACGTCCGACAACGGCGGCACGCAGCGGGGCGTCAACGCGCCGCTGCGCGGCTTCAAGGGCAGCACTTGGGAAGGCGGCATCCGCGTTCCGACCCTCGCCTGGTGGCCCGGCCAAGTTCCTGCCGGCATCTCGACCGGCGCCGTCGCCGGCATGATCGACATCCTGCCCACCCTGGTCAAGCTGGCGGGAGGCAGATTGCCCGCCGACCGCAAGATCGACGGCGGCGACCTCTGGCCGTTGCTGGCTGGCAAACCGGACGCCCAATCGCCGCACGCCGCGTTTTACTATTACCGCGGCCTGAACCTGGAAGCCGTCCGCAGCGGTCCCTGGAAACTGCATCTGGCCAAGGGCGAACTGTACCACCTGGACCGCGACCTGAGCGAAACCGCCGACGTCGCCGCGGCCAACCCGGAAGTGGTCGCACGGCTGCGCGGCATCGCCGACCAGATGCGTGACGACCTGGGCTTGGGCGGGATTGGTCCCGGCTGCCGGCCGCTGGGCAAGGCGCTCGGCGCCAAGCCGATCATCGACCACGACGGCACGATCCGCCCCGAATTCCGCAAGCCCTCTGTGCCTGCGGCGGTCACCGGGGGAGCGTAAAGCAGAACCGAGCTCCCCGGTCCACCTCGGCGGCGGCCCACACCCGGCCGCCGTGGCGGCGGACGATGCGTTGGACCAGAGCCAGTCCCACTCCCGTGCCCTCGAATTCGTGCGGGGCGTGCAGGCGTTCGAACACCCGGAACAGCTTGTCCGCGTATCGCATGTCGAAACCGGCGCCGTTGTCTTCGACGCAGTAGACGCAGTCCGCCTCCTGCAGAAACCCGCGGACTTTGATTTCGGCCCGCCCCCGATGACGCGTGAATTTGAGCGCGTTGTCCAGCAGGTTGAACCACACGTGCCAGAGCAGCGCCGCGTCGGCCTGAGCCCGCGGCAAATCGCCCAGGCTGAAGTCCACTTCCCGACCCGCTGCGGCGCCGCGCAATTCCTCGAACACTTCGCAGACAAGCGCCTGCACGTCGGTGTCCGCCAGATGCACATCTCGGCGCCCCAACCGCGAGAAGTCCAGCAGGTCGTCGATCAACTGGCCCATCCGCCGGGCTTCCGCGCAGACCACCTCGGACACGCGGCGGCCTTCCTCGCCCAATTGCGGGCCGTAGTCTTCCTGCAGAATCCGGGCAAAGCCGTCGATGGCCCGCAGCGGCGCCCGCAAGTCGTGCGAGACCGAGTACGTAAAGGCCTCCAATTCCTGGTTCGCGGTTTCGAGCTGCGCGGTGCGCTCGTGGACGCGGCGCTCCAGCGACTCGTTCAATTCCCGGACCTCCTTCTCCGCGGCTGTGCGGCGCACGACGCGCGCGGCGGCGAGCCAGAGCACCCCCGCAAAGACGCCGCGGTTCAAGCCCTCGACGGCCCCGTCGTACCCCGCCGGAGCCAGCCACCAGGCGAGCGCGACCAGCAGGCTGCTGGCCGTCGCCAGCGCGTAGGGCGACCCGCGCCGCGGCGTCAGGTGAGAGAAGGCCAGGGGAACGAAATGCAGCAGCCAAACCGCCGGGCCCAGCGGGGTGCCGGCGTCGACGGCAAAGGCCGCCAGAATCAACGCCGCAAGCAGCGATTGGACAAGCATCCCGATTTCTCCCGCGGCCAGTCCGCTCGACGTTCAAATCTTTGTTTCGCGAGGCAGCAAGGCCCGCGCCACGCTGGCTGCCAGCCGGTTGCGTTCCACCGGTTTGGTGAGCACATCGCGGACTCCAAGGCGGCGGACTTCTTGCGCCGCGCCCGCCAGTTCGTAGCCGCTGCTGAGGATGATCGGAATCGACGGGCGGGCGGTCAGCAGCTGTCGCGCCAATTCGGCCCCGTTCATTTCCTTCATGGACAAGTCCGTGACGACCACGTCAAAGTCCTCGGGCCGTCTGCGAAACGTCTCCAGCGCCGCCCGCGGGTTGCCCAAGGCCGTGACGCGGTAACCCAGACTCTCCAGCAGGCCCTGCATGGCGTCGCGGCAGAGCGCATGATCGTCCACCAACAGAACGCACTCGCCGTGGCCGAACGCCGGCGCTTCCGCCAGACCGGCGGCGCCGGCCGCCTGCGGATTCTCCGGAAACAGCAACTGACACGTCGTGCCCTCGTGCGGACGGCTTTCCACCGAGATGACGCCCTGGTGGGCCGCCATGATGCGCCGCACGACCGGCAAGCCCAACCCCGTGCCCTGGCCCTCGGACTTGGTGGTGAAAAACGGTTCGAAGATCCGGTTCTGGACTTCCGGCGGCATCCCGCAGCCATTGTCCCGCACCGTCACGCGGACGTATCGGCCGGGCGGCAGGCCGGAAACCGGGTCCGAGCCTTCGGCATCCACGTCGAAATCGGCCAAGGACACGGTAATCCGCCCGCCCGCGCCGCGACAGGCGTGACAGGCGTTCGTCCAGAGGTTGATCACAGCCTCCTGGACCTGGGCCGCGTCGGCGAGCACGGCGCGCCCGGTGGCGGGAAGGTCGACCGTGAGTTCCACGTTTTCCGGCAGCGTCGCCTGGAGGAACCGCAAGGCTTCCTGCACGACCGGACCGAGTTGCAGGGGACAGAGCTGCTGCTGGTCGCGGCGGCTGAACGTCAGCATCTGGCGGGCCAGGCCCGCCGCTTGCCGAGCGGCGGCGATCACGAGGTCCAGATGTTCGGCGACCGCCGGATTGGCGGCGGCGGCAGCCTGGGCCAGTTGCGCGTTGATGATGACGGCGCCGAGGAAGCTGTTGAAGTCGTGGGCGATGCCGCCTGCCAGCTCGCCCAAGGCTTCCATTTTTTGAGCCTGGCGGAGATGGGCTTCCAGCTTCCGCAGCGATTCCTCCGCCTGCTTGCGTTCCGAGATGTCCTCCGCCACTTTCACGTAGTGCGTGATCCGGCCCGTCGCGTCGCGGACCGGCGAGATGGAAGCCGCTTCCCAGTACAGTCCGCCGTGCTTGGTGCGGTTGGCGAACTCGCCGCGCCACTCGCCGCCCGACGAGACGGTCTTCCAGAGCCGCGCGTACTCGGCTGGCGGCGTCTGGCCGGATTTGAGGATTCGGGGATTCTGGCCGCGGACTTCCTCCAGCGTATACCCGCTGGCGACGGTGAACCGGGGATTGGCATACTCGATACGGCCTTCCAGATCGGTGATGACGACGACCGCCGGGCACTGCTCGACGGCGTGGTACAGTCGCCGCAGCACGTCTTCCGCCGTGTGCCGGGCCCGCCGTTCGGCCGCTTCGCGCAGGCCGTGCTGGACGGCCGGCCCCAGCCGCGTGAGACGGTCTTTCAGCAGATAGTCGCTGGCCCCGGCGCGCATGGCCGCCACCGCCGTGTCCTCGCCGATGGTGCCGGAAATCAGCAGGAAGGGCAGGTCGGGGTGCCGGGCCCGGACCATGTTCAGGGCTTCCAGCCCGCTGAAACGGGGCAGCGAAAAGTCCGCCAGCACGATCTCCCACGGCTCCCGGTCCAGAGCCGCCTGCAGGCCGTCCGCCGTGTCCACCCGCTGCCACTGGACGGCATAGCCGAAACGCTCCAGTTCGCGGACCATCAACCTGGTGTCGAGTTCGGAATCCTCGACGATCAGGACCCGCAAGGTTCCCAGCAAAGGCGTATTCTGATGCCGCGCCGGAGTCTTCATGGACGGTTCTCCGCTGCCGGAAACCGGCCCTCCGGCGGCTCGTTCACTACCAGCCAAAACAGCCCCAACTGCTTCACCGCCTCGAAGAATTTCTCGAAGTCCACGGGCTTGACGATATAGCTGTTGGCGCCGGCCTCGTAGGAGCCGACGACGTCCGCATCTTCGCGCGACGAAGTCAACACCACCACGGGAATCATGCGCGTCCGCGGGTCGCCCTTGATCCGCCGCAGCACCTCCTGCCCGTCCACCTTGGGCAGCTTCAGGTCCAACAGAATCACCTTCGGATGGACGTTGGCCGCAGCGGCCACCCCGCCCGCTCCGAAGAGGAACTCCAGCATTTCGGCGCCGTCTTTCAGCCAGATCAACTGGTTGGCCAACCCTTCTTTCCGCAACGCGCGCAACGTCAACTCGGCGTCGTAGGGGTTGTCCTCGACGAGCACGATGTCCGGCGCGTTTGGAGGATTCTGGTTCGCAGAACTCATGGCAATCGCTCGCTTTCGTGGGGTGGCAGCCTGTTGAAAAAAGAGCACAGGCACCTCGCAGTCATCGTTCTTCCCTGGGTTTTTCCAACACCGCTCGGAGCCAGCCCCCTTTTTCAACAGGCTGGTAAGGGGCGCGTGGAGCAGGGGCCAGCCACAGCGCCACGACCGGCTTCGACCATGGCCTCCGCCATCGAACGCGGCGCGGGGCCGCATCTGGGTGCTGGTATTAAAACTCGAAAAGCGGCCCGACGAAATCCCCACCATGCTAAAGAAGGATGGTCGCGCACGCGGTCTGCGTGCGGCCGCTGTGCCAGCGGGTTGCCCGCTTCGCTGATAGCTTGTACGATACGAACCGCGTCGTTGCCATGACGCTTCGTCCTTCTTGTACCGCTGCACCTCGGCTGACTCCTACCGATGTTGGTCCACGCCTTGTTGACCGGGCTGATCCTCAGTGCGCTGGCGATCGACGTGGCCGCGCCGTCGGGCACGGCGGCTTGGCTGGTCTATTTTGTCCCGCTCTGGGCCGCCGCGCGTTGGTATCGGATCCGAGGTGGCTTTTGCGTGACGGCACTTTGCGCCGCCTTGCTGCTGCTGGGCGGCCTGCCGTCTCCCCCGGAATTCCTGCACGCCACCGATCTGGGGCAGCGCGCGTTGGGAGCCGCTGCCCTGTGCGGGACCGCGTTTTCGATCTGGAGTCGGCGGCCACGGCGGATGCCGCGGCGGGAATGGGAAGCGAACGCACGGCTGCTGATCACCTGCCAGGAGGCGGAACGCCGCCGCCTGGCGGGGTTGCTGCACGACGAGATCAGCCAGTTGCTGGCGGCCATCTGCATGCGCCTGCACGTGGCTCGGGACCTGAGCCGGGAACGGGTTCGCTCGGATCTCGATCTGTGCCTGGAAATCGCGGATCAAGCCATCGCTCAAGTCCGCGAGTTGTCGCTGGACCTGTCTCCCTCGATGCTGGACGATTTCGGCCTGCTGGCCGCCCTGCGAGGCTATCTCGATCGCCTGGCGGAGCGCACCGGCCTGAGTGTCAATCTGGCCGTCTCCGCCTCGCTGGGGCCCTTGCCGGGCGAGTTGGAAACGGTCTGTTTCCGCATCATCCAGGAAGCCCTGGCCAACGCCGTCCGCCACGCCTCGGCGCGCCGCGTCGACGTCGAACTGCGGCAGGACGCCGAGGCGCTCTGGCTGACGATCCGCGACGACGGAGTGGGGTTCGACCCGCAAGCGGAGGCCCCGCACGCGGGCCCGTCCCGGAAACTGGGGTTGACCGCGACGCGGCTGCGCGTGGCCCTGCTCGGAGGCTGCTTCCGCGTCGAATCGGCGTCCTCCCAGGGCACCACGGTCCGCGTCGGCCTGCCGTTGGGCGACGGACCGGCCGAGGTCGTCGCGTGCGGACCGGAACGGGGGCCGGATGACTCCGGTCCCGCAGTCTTCCCGGGCGTCCCGTCGCGGAGGCGGTCATGAGGCCCGCCCGCGTGCTGCTCGTCGACGACCACGGATTGGTGCGCGCGGGACTGCGCGTTTTGATCGAGAAGCTGCCCGGATTTGAAATCGTGGGAGAAGCCGGCGACGGCCGGGAAGCGCTGCGCGTGGCGGCACAACTGCAGCCCGATCTGGTCCTGATGGACGTCCTGATGCCGGAACTGGACGGCGTGGACGCAGCGGCCCAGATGCTGGCCGCCGCGCCGGAAGCGCGCGTCGTCATCCTGTCGATGAACGCCGGTGCGGAATACGTCCTGAGGGCGCTGCAGGCCGGCGCGGCCGGATATCTCCTGAAGGACATCAGCCCCGCCGAACTGGAATTGGCGCTGCGCGCCGTGGCCCGCGGCGAAACGTATCTCTGCTCGGCCGTTTCCAGGCACGTGATCGAGGGCTGCATCCGGCGGTCGGACGCCCCGGTCCGCCCCCTCGACCGCTTGACGCCGCGGCAGCGCGAGGTGCTGCAGTTGATCGCCGAAGGCGCGACGACCAAAGAAATCGCCCGCAAGCTGAAGATCAGCCAGAAGACGGCGGAGACCCATCGGGCTCAGTTGATGCAAGAACTGGACATCCACGACATCGCCGGCCTGGTGCGGTTTGCGATCCGCTGCGGCCTGGTGTCGGCCGACACCTGAGCCCCCTGGGGCCACGCCGCCGACCGCCGGTTGCCGGCGGCGCCGGGAGGGCCGCCCCCTCCCGCCAGGGATCTCCGGTGTTTCCCCGGCCGCCTCTCGGGTCATTTCCCCTGCCCGCTTCAGGGTTCTTGCCGATTTGCGCCAACGGGGCGCAATCGCTACGCTACACCGCACCGGGCGATGACCGCAGCCCGGCCAGGACCGGAGGAAACGGCACAAGACAGCCCGCTTGCCAGGGACGGCGCGAACTGCTGGAAGGGGAGTCCGCGACGGCGATCTCGGAAACATCCTGGAAGGGAGTTGTCGATGAGCGAACTCAGAATCCTCCTGGTCGGACGGTCTCCCGAATTCTCGGACGTCATGCAGCCGGCGCTGTCTGGCCTGTTGCCAGGCATCGGCGTCCAGGCGGTCGCGGAGTGCCCGGAGGCACTCGCCGAGATGGAGCGGGGAGCCGTCGCTGCCGGTTTGGTGAGCCTGCAACACCCGCAGGACGAGGCTCCGGTCGCCGAGTTGCTGCGCGCCGTCCACGCCAGACGCTTGGCCGTCCCCGTGTTCGTGATCGCGCCTGAACCCGATGTGTATCAGCGACTGCGAATGCTGGAGTTGGGCGCGGTGGACTGCCTGTCGTGGCCCGTCGACGCGTCGCGATTGGCAGCGTTGATCGACGTGCTCTCGGTCCGCCGCCGCCATGCACCGTCCCGCTCACCCGCCGACCCGGCGAGCTTCGCAGAGCCTCCCCGGCGGCAGATTGCGGGCTTTCTGTTTGTGACGCGGGTCTTGCGCGAGTTGTACACCCAGATCGAGGCCGCGGCCGACTCGGAAGCGACGATTCTCCTGAGCGGCGAAACGGGCACCGGCAAGAGCCACGTCGCGAAAGCCATTCACGATCTGTCGCCGCGCCGGAAAAGGCCTCTTGGCGTAGTCCAATGCGGCGGGCTGTCGCCGGCCCTGCTGAACAGCGAGCTGTTCGGCCACGTACGCGGGGCGTTTACGGGCGCGGATCGGGAACACGTGGGCCGGTTTGCGACCGTCGAAGACGGCACGATCCTGCTGGACGAGATCGATTGCGTCCCGCTGGAAGGCCAGGCCAAGCTGTTGCGCGTCCTGGAGGACCGCGTGTACGAGCCGCTGGGCTCCAACCGCACGGCCAGGTTCCGGGCCCGTGTGATCGCTGCCACGAATCAGCCGCTGGACCGGCTGGTCGCCGAAGGCAAGTTCCGGGCGGATCTTTTCTTCCGCTTGAACGTCGTCGAGTTTCGTCTGCCGCCGTTGCGCGATTGCCGCGAAGCGATCGCGCCGCTGGCCGAGCATTTCCTGACGACGTACGCCCAGCGCGCCGCGCGGGCCATCGACGAAATCTCCTGGCCGGCTCTCGAGGCCATGCAGGCGTACGACTGGCCGGGCAACATCCGCGAGCTGCGCAATACGATCGAGCGGGCCGTGACCCTCTGCCGCCATGCGGTCCTGGATCTCGCCGACCTGCCCGACACGATCCTCCGGGCCGCCGCCCACGCCGGCCAGAACGTCCCTGCCCCGCCGCTCGGCCCCGTGCGCAACCAGCTGGATTCCGCCCGCCAGTGCGGCGAGCGGCAGCGGATCCTGCAAGCCTTGACGCGGCACGGCAACAACCGCACCCGCACGGCGCGGGAACTGGGCATCAGCCGCGTCGCGTTGTACAAGAAGCTCCGCAAGTTTGGACTCGCCGGCGCCGCGTCCTGAACCGGCCGGCGCGGCGTGCGGGCGCGGCGTTCCGCCGGAAGCCGTCACTCCGGCGGCGCAGAGGCCTCGTCGGCCAGCCCGTAGCGTTCCAGTTTGCGGTCCAGCGTCGAGCGATTGATGCCCAGGACGCGGGCCGCCTCACGCTTCACCCAGTTCGTCGCCCGCAACGTCTGCAGGATGTGGCGACGTTCCACTTCCTCCAGCAGAATGGCTTCGTAGGGCGGCGGCACCCGGCCCTCCGCGGCCGCCGCCTGCGCCAACATGGAACCGAGTTGCAGATCGTCGGGCCGCAACTCCCGCCGGTCGCTCAAGATCGCGGCGCGTTCCATGACGCTGCGCAGCTCGCGGACATTGCCCGGCCACGAGTATTCCGCCAACGCCCGCAAGGCTTCGGGCGACAGGCAAAGCGGCGGCCGCCCCAGACGCTGGCAGGCCCGCGTCAGGAAATGGCCGGCCAGTTCGGGCACGTCTTCCACATGCTCGCGGAGCGGCGGCACGCGCACTTCCAGCACCTGCAGGCGATAGAACAGGTCCTGGCGGAACTGACCCGCTTCGACTGCCGTTTCCAGGTCGCGGTTGGTCGCCGCCACGATCCGCGTGTTGGGACGGATGCTCGTGTTCCCGCCGACGCGTTCAAAGGGGTGCCCTTCCAGGACCCTCAGGAATCGCGCTTGCAGGGACAAAGGCAGTTCGCCGACTTCGTCCAAGAACAAAGTGCCTCCGTCGGACAGTTCAAACTTGCCGATCTTCTGGCCCGTGGCCCCTGTGAAGGCCCCTTTTTCGTGTCCGAACAGCTCGCTTTCCAGCAGCGTTTCCGGGATCGCCGCGCAGTTCAAGCAGACGAACGGCCCGTTCCTCCGACTGCTCTGAAAGTGCAATTCCCGGCACGCCAACTCCTTGCCCACGCCGCTTTCGCCCCGCACCAGCACCGTCGCATCCGACGCCGCCAGGCGCGCCAGCTTGTGGCGCAATTCGCTCATCGCCGGACTGCCGCCCACCAGGGCTCCCTCCGTTTCCAGCAAGCGGCGCAACGCGCGGCTGACCTCGCGTTCGCCCTGCAGGCCCGCCTGCAGCGACGCTTTCTGCCGGAGGCTCTCCAAGGTCCTCCCCAGCTGATCGGCGACGGCCAGCACGATCTCCAGGGAGATGAAGTCCAGACTTTGGCCCGACCGGGAACAGTACACGTGCAGCAAGCCCAGATTCTCCCCGCTCCCGCGGATCGGCGCGCAGATCACGCTCCGCATCTCCCGGACCGTTCCCAGCTTGGCCCGGTTCGGATCGTGCTCGATGTTCATCGCCAGGATCGCTTCGCCCTCGCGCAGCACTCGCCGCGACACCGTCCGCGAGGCTTGCGGGGCGGGCAAATCCGGCGGGGACCGGGAGACGATCGTCACCAGGCGGTCGGGGTTGAGGCGGTCTGCAGTGCCTTCGGGGAACAGCAGGACCGCGCCCACGTCGGCGGAAACGGCGGGAAGCAAGCCATCCAGCACCAGCCCGGCAAGTTCTTCCACGCTGGTGGCGGTGAGCATCGGCCCGCTGAGTTCATACAGCCGAGCAAAACCGCGGCGCACCCGCGCGTCCCACAAGCCTTCCGACGTCAAGCTGCTTTCCGTGAACAGTCCCACGCGACTGCGACGATCGAGGATCAACGGCAGCGGGCCGCCACCCTCGTCGTCGCTTGATTCGTCCTGCGGCGAGTCAAGCGTCGGGCGGGCAGATTCCCGCGTCTCGACCTGGCTGGATTCGATCAGCTCCCAGGTGAATCGCAGCTTGGTCTTGCCAATCTGGATCAGATCGCCTTCCTGAAGCACCTGCGGCTGACTGAGCCTCTGGCCGTTGACCAGCGTTCCGTTTCGGCTTCCCAGGTCGTGCAGCCACCACGCGGAGTCTTTCCAGACGAACGCACCGTGCCTGCGGCTACAGACCTCGTCGGCCAGCATGATCTGGCACGATTCGTCCCGTCCTACGGTGATCTCGCCGCCCCGCGTCAACTTGTACATCTCGCGGAGGCGAGCACCCTGATAGACAGCGACAAAGGCGTCACCCGCCGTTGCCCGATCGGAATCGCGACTATCAGGCATGACGTTGCCTACCACCATGTAGGTTTAGATTTCTGTCCTTCAGGAGCAATCGAACACACTGGCGCTAGAATAAAGCCCTTGCCGCCAAGGCACAAGCGCCGTTGCCTCGATTCCTCAAGCAGCAGGACTTCCTAAGACTCGTTGGTTCCCACGCCGGCCAGCAGCCAGTGTCCGTGCCGGATCGGTGTCGTGTTTTGCGGCCAGCGGAGACCGCAAAGGCTGGAAATCGCAGCCCTGCTCGCGTCACCGGGAGCAAGAATTGTGGTCCTAAAGCTTTCAGCCAATTCAAGATACACTGATTCTTGCTATGGGGCGGCACGGATTTTGCTTCCTTCCAAGAATCGAGGCCCGCCAAGCGAGTCCACCTTCGCAGAGCTGGCAGAAGAATGGGGACAGGGGGATGGGAATTTCTAACTCTGATTTTCTTGCCGCCATTCTTCTGTCTCCATTCTTCTGCCAGCTCTGTCCCTCCCAAAGGTCGCCCGCACAGCCTTTTGAAAAAGGGGTTGAAAAAGGGTGTTGGAAAAGGGGGGGGACAGGCGTCTTGCGGTGGGCGTTCTTCCTTGAGTTTTTCCAGCGCGGCTCGGAGCCAGTCCCCCTTTTTTCAACCGGCCGCTGACAACGGCAAACGCCCGTCCAAATTCTTGCCTGGGAGAAGCTATGGGCCAGCGGAGGATTCTCGTTTTCGGCCAATCGGCCGCGGTCGTTGACGAGATCGTTCCTGAATTGTCGCGTTTCCTGCCGGCCCTGCGAATACAGCGGGCGCAAGGCGCGGCAGCCGGTGAGCCCGAAGGGGAGTGCGACGAGATTACGGCGAGCATCATTTGCATGCGGGGGGCTGAGGAGGAGGCCTGGGGGACCTCGCTGCTGCAGCATCTGCACAAGCGGAAGGCCGGCTTTCCCATCTTCGCCGTCACCGCTACCGAAGATCCCTACTTGCAGCTGCGGCTGTTGGAGTTGGGGGCCTCGGGTTGCACGGCTACGACCTCTGACTTGTCGCGGCTGGTGACGCTGTTGCTGGATGCACTCCAACAACACGACGAAGACGTCGCCAAGACTTGCCACAGAGCCGACATCAGCTGCTTGGCTCCGCCCCCGACACCATGCCGCTTTGGACTGGGCGAACCGCCGACGCCAGCCGACACGCTGCCCGCGGAGTCCCGGCCGAGAGGGGTTCGCGCAAAGCCCAAGTGACTTGGCAGCAGGCCAGACTCAGCAGGACGACCGTCAAGGGCTGAAGACCATACAGCCGGGCCGTCACCTGGGTGACCCACGCGGAGCCAACGACCAGCGCGGCCAGCAGCAGGAACGCAAAGTTCGGGCGCCGATTGCCGGGCCCGTGACGCCGCCGCTCAAGCGCATCTCCGGTGACGAGCAGGTTGGGGATGAGCAGCGAGACGTCGTAGATCGGCGTGTAGGCGCTGAAGACCATGTTTCCCGTCAGCGTGGCACACAGGGCCAAGAGCTGCCGGTCGCCGCCCTGGCCGGCGGGCACTCGCCAGGCCGCCAGCAGCCACGGCACAAAGCCGGCCGCGGCTGCCAGGACCGCAGCCTTGGGCAGCCAGCCAGGCCCGCCCGACAGCAAGACGAAGAAGGAATGCAGGTCCACGTGCTTGAACGTCTTGAAACTCGGGGCGCCCGCCGACATCGTCCGGCCGTAAACGGTCAAGAGGTCCCAATACGCCCGCGCACCGTCCCATCCCACTGCCAGCAGGCAAATTGCAACCAGCGCCACTCCGCCGACGACGGTGCCGGCAAGCAGACGCGGCCTGCCGGACAGGAACAGCATCGGCAGGACGAACATCAACAGTGTGGGCTTGACCGCGCACAGGGCCAGGGCGAAACCACCTGCAAACCAACGGCCGTCGCGGACCAAACGCAACGACACGGCCAACCAGAAAAGGCCGATCACCGCCCATTGGCCAGCCAGCCAACATTCCATTGCCAAGGGAGGAAAGGCCGCGGCCAGCAGCATCGCCCCGCGCGTCTTGTCAGCCGGCCACGCCACCAGACTGCGGCACAACGCCAGGCCCGTGCAGGTGATGACGGCCAGAATCGCCAGCCAGACCGCGTACGACCAGGCAAACGGGAGTCTGGCCAGCGGGCGAAGCACGAAGGCGACGGCAGGCGCATGCGCGAAGGGATAGTGCTCGTCAGACCGCACCCCTGGAACTCTGGCGTGCAGGATGCGGTCCTGCAGTTCCAGATCGTACAGCCGGCCGGCCTCGTGCTCGTTCAAGATGATGGCCGCCGTGTAGAAACCCGCGTAGTCGGGTGTGCCAAGACCATGCCGGCCGGCCTGCAAGTCCAGAAAGATCCGCCCGCTGATCCCCAGACAGACCAGCACGAAAACGAGCGAACCTAGCTGGGCTGCGAGCCAACCCCGCGCCGCCAGCCAGTGCCAATCAAGCGAGACGCCTGCCGATTCGGACATCATTGCGAACCTGCCTGCCGCATGAAGTGGCATGGGATACGATGAAGACGCTCTCTCGCAAGAACTACCACGACAGCCGCAAAATATCCTGGATGGGCCCCAGGATCAGGTGCCTGATCACCTCCCGGACCCAGTCCGACGAACGGAAGGCCGCGACCACGACGAACGCGATCGTGGCGACAGCCATGGGGCCGAGCCAGGCGGTCTGCGGATTGCCAAGCATGGAGTCTACTCCTGGAACCAAGGACGGGAGGACGCCGGTGCTTGCTCCGTCGCCGCGCCGGAAAATCGCCGGCGGCCCCCGGCCCCCAGGGCTTGCCGGGCGGCGGCCAGCCGTCCTTCACGCCAGCGTTCCCAAACCCGGCTGACGGCGACGGACAGCGCGGCCAAGACGACGCCGCCCAGCACGTCCACCAGGTAATGCCAGCCGGTGGTCATGGTGCTGGCGATCACCGCCAGATTCCACAGTGCGGCGGTCACGAACAGCCCGCGGTTTCCACGCCAGGCAGACGTCAGCAGCAGCGCCGCGGCGGTGTGAAAGGACGGAAAGGTAACCAGCCCCTCCGCGGCACGCCACGAAATCACCGTGCTTGCCCCGTGGCGAAATCCGTGAAGATGTTCGAGATAACGCTGCTGGACGGCCGACGGTTCCAGACCATAGTGGGCGAAAGGGCCCGCGGCCGGCCACAACGCAAACGCGATCAGGACGAGCAACAAGGCACAGAAGAACTCCATGAGAAAACGGTGCAGCTGCCGATCCCGTCCCGTCAGGCCCAGGACCACGATCGCAAGCACGGCTTGGGGCAACAGCGAACCGTAAGCCAGCTCCAAGACCGCACTGGCCTGCGGGTGCCGCTGCACCCAGGCCAGGACTGCCGGCAGGTGGAAGCCCAGCGCCGCGTCGCAGGCGGCCAGTCGATCATCCACCAACGGCCGGCCCAGGGAGCACACGGCGTACATCGCCACAGTGAAGCCAATTGTAAAGATCAACATTTGGATCAGACCCGCGACGGTTTCCGCAAAACACCGATTTCCACGAACGCGGAAATACGCTCCGCCCAGGCCGATGCATCCCAAGACGCCGGCCTGGATCGGCACTTCCTGCCAACGCACGGACAAGCCCGTGGCGGCGGCGAGCAGTGCTCCGCCGATCGCCGTCGCGGCTACCACCAGCCAGCGCTGTCGCGACTCGTCGCTCATCTTCTGAAATCTCCGCGATGCCTGCTTCCGTCGGCCCCCTGCTGTAACGTCGCTCGCTTGCACGTTGTGCGCCGCGGCAGACGGCGCGACGGCTTGGGCGGCGATTTGTCGAATCGGTCAGGTTGGCGTCGGGGTGTGCCGTAAACTCCTGGTTCGCGCCCCCGTACACCGCCCGCCTTCAACCGCCGGTTTACAGTCCGGATCAAAAGCCGGCGGAAAACGGCCTTGCCAGGTGATGACCGCCCTCGTCCCGCGCGCTGGCAACGTTGACGACTGCCGGAGTTTGGCCGCTGGCGCGGCGGGTCCCGGCGGCTTTTTCCTTTTTTCTCTCGCGGCCGCGCGCGTTTGGCGTACCGCGTGCATTTCCAATCAATCTCATGCACGCGACTCGCCTGAACCGGAGCCGGTCGCAGGTGGAACGCGTGTCCGAGGCAACGAGTGATTCCAGTTCCGTTTCCAGTTCGAGGAGGGTTGTGCCATGTTGAAGTGTGTCACGAAGTTTGTGCGCGGCGAGGAAGGGGCAACGATGGTCGAGTACGGGCTGATGCTGGCGCTGATCGCCGTCGTCTGTATCCTGGCCGTCACGTATATCGGGACCCAAGCCAGCGCGATGTTCACCGGCGTCGGCGCCAAGATCACGGCGCCGACGTAAAGCAGGCTGCCGAGGGGCGTTTCTCCTGTTTGCAGGGCTCTCCGAGCCGTGCTGCAAAGCGTCAGGAAGGGCACGGCTGGCGAGCGCCGTGCACGAGGAGACGAGACCATGTGGGACGGCTTTGTGGGCTGGATCGTGGCTTGGCTCTGTGCCGCCACGATGCTGAGCAGTCTGCTGCGGGCCTGTTAGCCGCGGCCCCGATGCTGCGGCCAGGGAAGCGGCGACAAAAAGGAGAACGCCGTGAGCCATCTGAACAACCAGACCCTGACGATCGCCTGGTCGCTGACTGCGGCGATCGTCGTCATCGCGGCGGTGATCGACTTTCGGCGTTTTCGCGTGCCCAATGCGCTGACGTTGCCTTTGTGCGCGTCAGGACTCTTGTTTCATCTGCTGCTGGGCGGTCTGCCCGGTTTGCAGAGCAGCGCTCAAGGCATGGCTTTGGGCGGTCTGCTCTTGATCGTCTTTTATGTCCTCGGCGTGATGGGCGCCGGGGACGTGAAACTGCTGGCCGGCGTGGGCGCCTGGCTGGGAGCGTCCGCGACGTTTCTGGTGTTTCTGGTCGCCGCCCTGGCCGCCGGCGTTCACTCGATCTTTGTGTTTGCCGTCCAGCGGCGCTTGGGACAGATCGTGGCCTACCTTCAGGTGATGATTCTGCAGTTGTGTACGCTGGGCAAACACGTGGCCTGGTCCGAGCCGGTCGACGTGGCGGTGCAGCAGTCCGATTGCCGCCGCCGCGTCATGCCGTTTGCCGTGATGATTGCCGTCGGCTTGACCGCGGTGGCCATCCGGGGCCTGGCGGGTTAGGGCGGGGGCGCTGCGGGACGCGAAAGGACCTGGAATCGGGAGGGGCGGGGCGATGAGCGCGCGAACGATCGCAGTGGTGTTCTTGGCTTTGCTGTGCGGGGCCTCGCTGGCCATCGGCGTCATGCGAGCCAATCCTGGGAACGCCAAGGGCCGAGTGCCGATGGAGGCGACGGTGCCCGTGGTAGTGGCCGCCGCCGACATCGCGCGCGGAAAGATGGTTGTCGCCCAGGACCTCGCCCTGCGGGAGTGGCCGAAGGACCTCGCGCCGCCCGGAGCGCTGTCCGAAGTCCAGGCCGCGGTGGAGCGGGCGGCGATCGGTCAACTGGTCCCAGGCGAGCCGGTCCTGGAGTCGAAGCTGGCGCCCCGCAACGCGGGCCGGGGGTTGGCCGCGCTGATTCCCGAAGGCATGCGGGCCTATACGATCCAAACGTCCCGCGTGGCGTCGAACGTCGCCGGTTTCATTCTGCCGGGGAACAAAGTCGACGTGCTGCTGAACCTCAAGGGCACCAACCGCGGCGAGGATCGGACTGGCGGCGGCAGCACGACGACGCTGCTGCAAGCCGTCGAGGTGCTGGCCGTCGACCAAATCCTGGAGTCGCCGGAAGAGAACAAGGTCGATCCGAAACAATCGAGTTCCGTCACCCTGCTGGTCACGCCGGATCAGGCGGCCAAACTGGACCTGGGCCAGAACATGGGCATTCTCACGCTGTCCCTGCGCAACCCGGATGACAGCGCACCGGCGGACACGGAACCGGCGACGATTACCCAGATCCGCTATCTGCAGGGGCTGCCCAAGGACGTCCCGGACGGCGAGCCGCGCCGCCCGCCGGAACCGCTGGCGACCGTGCCGGAGATCAGCCGGACTGCGGAGCCGCCGCGGCCGAAATGGATTGTCTGCCTGCGGGGCAGCCACCGCGGCCGCGTCTCGGTCAGCGGCGGCTCGGACGAACCGGAACCCGGAAAGGCGGAGCCATGAGAGCCCTCATCGCCAGCAGCGATCACCCCCTGGCCCAGCGCGTCCAAGCGGCACTGGCCGATCAGGGTCTGGACTGTCCGGCGGGCCACGTCGTGCCGCTGGATTCGATTGCCGACCGCAGCGGCTTGGTGCATCCCGATTTGATTGTGTTCGTCCTGCCCGACGAACCGCGTGCGGGCCTGCCGGCCTTGCGGGAAACCCGCAATACCTTGCCCCAGGTGCGCATCCTGGCGGTGGGGCCGACAACCGACGCGCGACTGATCCTGGAGACGCTGAAGCAGGGGGCGGACGAATTCCTGGACCGGCAGAATCCGGAAGGGGACCTGTTCGGCGCCTTGGAGCGTTACCGCTCGCTGCACGCCCGGCGGGACACGGGGCCGAAGGGCGGACGGGTCGTGGCGCTGCTTTCGCCCAGCGGCGGCTCCGGCTCCAGCACGCTGGCCGCGAGCATCAGCGCCGTGCTGGCCCAGGAACACGGAGACTGCGGCCTGATCGACTTGCGGCTGGGAGTCGGCGACCTGGCGTCCATGTTCGACCTGCGGCCCGTCCGGACCCTGGCGGATTTGTGCGAGCACGTGACGCGTTTGGACCAGAGCCTGTTCGAGCAGTTCCTGGTGCGGCACGCCAGCGGAGTGTGGCTGCTGGCCGCGCCGAGCCAGGCGTCCGACGTGGCCCGCGTGACGTGCAAAGGAGTCCGGCGGGCGCTGACCTTGGCCCGCGTTCGCTTCGCCCACGTCGTGGTCGATATGGGGAATCTCCTGACCGGTGAGCAGATCGAGGCCCTGTGGCAGGCCGACTGGATCCTGCTGGTCCTGCGGCTGGACTACACGTCCGTCCGCAACACGCGGCGGATCATCGACGCCTTGACCGACCTGGGGATCGGCCGGGACCGGTTGCGTCTGGTGGCCAACGGCTTGGGGCAGCGGCGGCAGTTGGAGGTGGAGCAGGCCGAGGCGGCCGTGGGGATGAAGGTCGCTCATCGCGTCCCCTACGACGCCGCCTCCGTACACGCAGCGGTCAACAGCGGTGTGCCCCTGGTTCTGCACCGCCGCTTCCGGAAGATTTCGCGCAGCATCAAGTCCCTGGCGCACAGCGTTAACGGAGCCGCCCGCTAAGCGGAACATGGCATCAAAACCGACGGTGGATCATGGTTTGGCTCAAAGGCCCTAACGGCAAGCAGCACGCGGTCGTCGAAGACGCGCCGGAACCGCCGCCGGGACCGGAGGGGACGCCCGGCGCGGCCGGGCCCGATGAGGTCCACGACGAGTGGTTCCTGACGCTGAAACGGGAACTGCACCAGCAGATCGTCGCCAAACTGAACCCCGGCGTGATCCGCTCCATGAAAGAGGACGAACTGCGGGACGAAGTCCGCCGACAGACGGAAACTCTGTGCCAGCAGCGCGCGGAACTGCTGAACGCCGCCGAACGGGAACGGCTGGTGATGGAGGTGCTGGACGAGACCTTCGGACTGGGCCCCTTGGAACAGCTGCTCCGCGACCCCGACATCTCAGACATCCTGATCAACGGCCCCAAATCGATCTACATCGAGAAAAGGGGACGGCTGACCAAGTCCCCCGTCGTCTTTGCGGACGACCGCCATCTGCTGCAGGTCGTGCAGCGGATCGTGGGCAAGGTCGGGAGGCGGATCGACGAGACCAGTCCGCTGTGCGACGCCCGCCTGACGGACGGCAGCCGGCTGAACGCGGTCATTCACCCCATCGCCCTCGACGGCTCGCTGGTCTCCATTCGCCGGTTCGGCGCCAAGCCGCTGTTGGCCGAGACCTTGATCGCCAACAAGTCGCTGACGAAGGAGATGCTGCAGTTCCTCGCGGCCTGCGTCCAGGCCCGAGTCAACGTGGTGATCTCCGGCGGCACGGGCAGCGGCAAAACGACGCTGCTGAACGCGCTGTCCCGGTTCATTCCCTCGGACGAGCGCGTGGTCACGATCGAGGACGCCGCCGAATTGCGTTTGCAGCAGCCGCACGTGGTGCGGATGGAAACGCGGCCGGCCAACATCGAAGGCCACGGCGAGATCACCACGCGCGACCTGGTCAAGAATGCGCTCCGCATGCGGCCCGAACGGATCATCGTCGGCGAGTGCCGAGGCGCGGAAGCCCTGGACATGCTCCAAGCGATGAACACGGGCCACGACGGGAGCATGACGACGATCCACGCCAACACGCCCCGCGACGCGATCAGCCGCATGGAAATGATGGTCGGGATGGCGGGCTTCGATTTGCCGGTCTGGGTGATCCGCAAGCAGGTGGCGTCGACCATCAACATCGTCGTCCAGGCGGCGCGGTTGATCGGCGGGCTGCGGAAGATCGTCAAGATCTCCGAAATTACCGGAATGGAAGGCGACGTGATCAGCATGCAGGACATTTTCGAGTTCCAGCAAACGGGCCTGGACGAGAACCGGGTGGCCCAGGGGCATTTCCAGGCCAACGGGATCCGGCCGGTCTGTTTGGCCAAGTTGCACGCCTGCGGCGTGCCGGTCCCTGTGGAGATCTTCGAACGGCGGATGTTAAAGGTGTAACCCAGCCGCCTGGCTTTCCGAGTCGTGCCAGGGCAGTGGGGAATGTCATCGGACTCGGCCCAGCTTGGGAGCGCCAGGCTGTGGAGACGTCGTGAATTCGGCACGGCTCTGGAGAGGCGTGCTGCGGGGGGGGTTGTTCATGTCACCGGTCATGATCGTCGTGGCCTTTCTGGCGGGATTCTTTCTGATCTTCGCCATCAACTATGCCCTGGCCGACGTGGCCGAGGCGCACCGGCTGCGTGCCCGGAAGCGGCTGGAAGAGGAGTTCCGCACGCGGCAAAAGGAACTGGCCCGCAAGTCGGTGGCCCAAGAGAACCTGCACGTCACGGCGGCCGAGGGGATGGCGGCGCTGCAGGCCCGCAGGTCCTGGCGCGAACGGTTGGTGAATCTGATCAACGAAGCTGGGATCGCGATGCGGCCGGACCAGTTGCTGGTGGCCTGTGGGTGTGCGGGCATCGTCGCCTTTCTGCCCTGCGTCTTCCTCTGGGAGCAATGGTGCGCGGGCGTCCTGATCGGCCTGGCCGCATCGCCGCTGCCCCTGGCCTTCGTCGTCATCCTGCGGCGGAGGCGGCTGGACAAGCTCTTGTCGCAACTGCCGGGCGCCTTTGATTTGATGGCGCGCACGATGCGTGCCGGGCAGACGATCGCCCAAGCCTTCCAGACCGTGGCCGACGAGGGGCCGCGACCCATTTCGGAGGAATTCGGCTTTTGTTACGAGCAGCAGAACCTGGGCCTCTCGCCCGAGGCGGCGATGCACGAATTGTCCCGGCGGACCGGCCTGCTGGAACTGAAGATCTTCGTGATGGCGGTCATGATCCACCGTCAGACGGGCGGCAATCTTTCCGAACTTTTGGACAAGCTGGGGCGGGTGATCCGGGAGCGGGCGAAGATCCGCGGCGCCGTTAAAGCGCTGACCGCCGAAGGGTTGTTGCAAGCCTACGTCCTGATCGGCCTGCCGCCGGCGATCCTTGCCGTGATGTGGTTCGTCAACCGCCCCTATGCCCAGATCCTGTTCGAGGAGTACTACCTGATCGTCGGCATGGTCGTGTCGATGGCTATCGGCTGGTTTTGGATGCGGCGGATCGTGAACTTTGACTTTTGAGCGGCTTTCGGCGCGAGGGAAACGAGATGGATGCAGCTACGGCCATTCCGGACGCCGGCACCCTGCTGATCTGGCTTGGCGGGGCGCTGGCCCTTTTGCTCTTGCTCTTGGCGATCCTGGGCGGGCGCCGCCACAGCGTGCCCGAGCGGTTGGCCGACGTCTCGGCCGGCGGCGGGGCCGAGGGCGGCGAGCATCCCTTGGACCGCTTGAGCCGCCGGCGGCTGGTGAAGGAGGAGCAGAAGCAGAAACTGCGCGAGCGTTTGATGCAGGCCGGGTTCTATGGGACCGCCTCCGGCACGCTGTTTGTCGCCCTGCGACTGCTGTTGATCGCCGGCGCGACCGGGGTGGGATTCCTGGCCAGCCGCTTTGGACACCTGACGCTGGTCCAGGGATTGTTGGCGGGGTTGGTGTGTGGCATCGCTGCGACGATCGCGCCCGGCTTCTGGCTGGATCACCTCAAACACGGACGGCAGACGCAGATCCGCCGCTCGTTGCCGGACGCGCTGGACGTGCTGGTGGTCTGCCTGCAGGGCGGTTTGAGCGTGATGGCCGCCATGTCGCGGGTGGCCGGCGAACTGTCCGCGGCGCATCCCTTGCTGGCGGTGGAGATCAAGATTGCGGAGCGGCAGATGCAAATGGGCCAGACGGCGGGCGAGGCGATTCGCGGAATCGCCGACCGGTTCGATTTGGAAGAGCTGCGCGGGATGGCGTCGGTGGTGAAACAGGCGGAACGCGTCGGTTCGAGCGTCGCCTCGGCCCTGGAAGTCTTCGCCGAAACGCTGCGGCTGAAGCGCCAGCAGTTGGCGGAAGAAACGGCCGCAAAGGCGGCGGTCAAGATGCTCTTTCCCACGTTGCTGTGCATCTTCCCGTCGATCTTCGTCGTGATCCTCGGCCCGGCTGCCATCCAGGTGTACGAGCAACTGATCATGGGCGCCATGCAGAACCGTTAGCGGAGGCAGAGATCATGGGGTTTCCCTGGAATCGGCAAATCTCGGCCCGCGGCGGCGAGGCCAGACGCCGGGCGGCGCGGCAGCGTCGGTCCGGGGCGGTGATGGTCGAAATGGCGCTCACCCTGCCCGTGTTTCTGGCTCTGATCCTGGGCATTATCGAGTTTGGGCAGGCGTTCATGGTGCAACAAATCGTGACCAACGCGGCCCGGGAAGGGGCCCGGCACGGCGTCCTGCCAGGAGCGACCAATGCAGCGGTGCTGGAGAAGGTGCGCGGCCACCTGGCAGCCGGGAACCTGGACGTTCCCGAGGTCGCGGTGGCCATCACGCCCACCGATCTGGGCGCGGCCAGGACCGGCGCCGCCGTGACCGTCCGCGTCTCGGCGCCCTACGGCGCGATCGGCTGGCTGGCAACGCCCTGGTTCCTCCAGCGGGCGACGATGACGAGCCAGTGCGTGATGCGACACGAGTAGACAGGCCCCCGCAGGCCGACAGGCCGGACGGAGGCGTCGACGAGGAGACCGCCATGAGATGTTGCCCTCGAAACGGCCGGCGCTGGCGGCGCCGGCCCAAACGCCGCGGCATGGTGCTGGTGTTTGCCGCCCTGCTGCTGGTGGGACTGATGACCATCTGCGCCCTGACCGTCGACGTGGGGTACCTGTGCGTGGCCCGCGCGGAACTGCAGCGCACGGCCGACGCGGCCGCGCTGGCCGGTGTCTCGGTGATGCAGGACATGGCCGACTTGAACTCGACGCCCAATCCGGCGTCGGTCGCCAGCACTTCCCGAACCGTCGCCTGCCAGTACTCCGCCTGGAATCCTTGCCGCTCGGTCACCGTGGTCCTGCCGCGGAACGATGCGAACGCGGCCAGCGGCGATCTGGTGCTGGGACACTACCACAGCACCACCGGCACGTTCGATCCCCAGGACACGAAATACAACTCCGCCTATGTCCGGGTCCGGCGGGATTCCGTGCAGAACGGACCGGTGTCACTGTTCGTGGCTCCGGTCTTTGGATACCGTTCCGTCGAAATGAGCATGGACGCCGCCGCCTACATGGAGACGGACGTCAGGGGCTTCCAGATCGACGCCGGGGACCAGGCCACCTGCAAGCTGCTGCCGTTCACGCTGCAGATCGACTTGTGGGAGGCGCGGCGGACCAACGGCATCGATGAATTCGCCTATCAAGCCGCCTCCCGCACCGTGTCGCGATGGCCGGACGGCGTCTTTGAGATCGACATCTATCCCGGCAAGGTAGCGCCCGGCAATTTCGGCACCATCGACATCGGCAACGAAAACAACGCCACCACGGATATCTCCCGCCAAATCCGCTACGGACCGAACGCCGACGATCTCTCCTTCTTCCCCAACCATATTGTCCAGCTCGGGGAAGACGGAATCCTGACGCTCAACGGCGAGACGGGGATCAGCGCCGCCATCAAGGACGATCTGGCCGCCATCATCGGCCAACCGCGGATCCTGCCGCTGCACGCGACCATGCGCGGCAACGGCGACACCGCCTACTTTGACATCGTGGCGTTTGTGGGCGTGACGATTCTGGACGTGAAACTGACGGGGGCCATGAACAGCAAGTACGTCAAGATCCAGCCGTGCTACACCGTCGACGGCACGGCCATCGGCGGCGGCTGCGACGGCACGACCAGCCGCTTTGTCCGCACGCCGCCGCGTTTGAGAAGAATCCGTTAGGGGATCGGTCAGCGGTCATCGGCGAGCACTGCTCACTGACCACCGCCGATCACCGATCGCTCACTTCAGGGGGACGCCATGAAGACGAACATCAGCAACTGGATCGTGGACTTGGGCTTGGCGGCTCTGCTGCTGCCTGCGCCGGCGGCGTTGGCCGCAGCGCCTGCCGGGACGGCCGCCATCGAGCAGGATTGGCGCGTCGAATTGTACAGCGTCCCGGCCACAGGCCGGCTGACCTGTCCTCTGTTCATCTCCAGTTTTGCGATTCCCGACGTACCGGCGTTGTTCCAATGCACGTGGAACCATCGGGACGTTCCCATTCTGGAAGAGGGCGGCATTCAATTGCAGGCCTACAAGTGGAACAACCTGTTGGACGACCGAGAAGTGGTGACTCCGCCCTGGAGGGAGAAGCTGAGCAATGCCAACGAGGTGGTGACGTGGACGCAACGGCTCTGCCGATACGATCTCTGCTACGTCTTCCAGGTCAAGAACATCGTCGGCACAACCTGGGGCACGATTCCGGGTCCGTACCAGGTGGAGCGGAACTTCCTGTTGTGGGCGCCGATTCTGGAAGGGTACTCGGTTCAAGAGATCGCCGACAACTCGGGGATCATCATGGGCAGCAACCGCTTCAAACTCCTGTCCATCACCCAGACGCGGTTCTACGACCGAAACGGCTACTTGCTGGCCACCGATCCCGCAGAGAGAGTCCTCTTTGCGCAGCCGCCCAGTTACGAGTACTTCGAACTCCGGCAACTGAGCGAATGCCCCTGACAGATGCTCTTTTCTCTTGGCAAGCAGCGGGCGTCCACCCGAGTGCATCGCTGCTTCCTTGGCAAACGGCAGGCGTCAGCCCGCCGGTAAAATGGCCGTTCGCGCAAGATAATCACTCAGCGGCGACTTTGGCGTCTGCGACAGAATTGATGGATGGACCGGCCACGTCTGCCCGATGCTTTCAACGACTTGCGGAGTTGTATCAATGGAATCGGGTATGCCATGTCCATCACTGCTTTCGAGAAACGCCTTGGGAACCGCGGCCTGAGTGCTGTCGGTGCTGTCACGCTGCTGATCGTCCTGGGGGCCGCACACTCTCCGGCGCGCGGCCAGCAAGACCGGCCCCACGTTTTGCCGCTGCCGGCCAACCTGACAGCGTCTTCGTCGTGCCCGCAGCCGTCGATGCTGCCCAGCGTGCCGCTGCAAGCGCCGCGGCCTGGCGAAGGGGCGGCGGCGGAACAACGCTGGAGGCGAGGCCCGGACCTCGCCGCCCCGCCTGTGGCGTCCGTCATCGAATCTCTGCAGGGGAACGACGCGGTCGTGGAAGTCCTCGTCGGTCAGGCGCGGCTGCTCACCCTGAAAGCGTTTCCGGCCCGAGCGGCCGGCGACGAACTGTGTACGACCGATATCGTGGTGGCGGACGACACGATCGTCGAATGCGATTGGGTAAAGAACCGAGCCGCTGTGGAAAAAGAGGGGAATACGGAGGTCGTCGTCGTCAAGGACAATCCACGGCTGCTTCGCATCAAGGGCCTGCGAGTCGGCGTCACCCAGGTGTCGATCACCACCCCCGATGATCAGACCTACGCACTGGAAGTCCGCGTGTTGTATGACTTGGAGCTGTTTGGCCTGCAGCTCAAACAGGCTTTCCCGACCGCCCGTTTGCAGCTGTTCCAGATCCGCGAGCACCTGGCCGTAGAGGGCGAGGCGCGCTCGATCCGGCAGGTCGAGCAGATCCTGCAGACCATCGAAGCCTATCTGGAATCGGTAGCCCGTTCCCAGGGCGGTGAAGCCGGAGCCGGTCGCAATCCCGCAGGCGAGGCTCGGGCCGAATACCGCCGCGCTGCACCGGCTGAACAACGTCCCGTCCAGACGGGCCCCGCTGGCGAACAGGTCGCCAACCAGGAAACGGAGCCGGGCACAACCGATCGCGGCGACCGCGTCACGGCCAAGACCGGGGAGAAAGACCAGACCGGGTCCGGAGCGCAGGACCCCGCCGCTCCGCAGATCATCAACCTGCTCCGCGTGCCGGGCGTCCAGCAGGTCATGCTGCAGGTGCGGATCGCGGAACTGAATCGGACGGGCCTGCGCGAGATTGGGGCGGACATCAACTTGGACTTCGGACCGGGGAACCTGCTGGAGACGTTCCTCATCCCGGCGGGCTCCGCGACCGTGCGCGGCGTGTTCCCCACGGCCGATTTGGAACTCTGGATTCGCGCCCTGCGCAACAACACGTTGCTCTCGGTGCTCGCGGAGCCGAACCTGGTGGCCCTGAGCGGCCAGAAGGCGGATTTCCTGGCGGGCGGCGAGTTTCCGGTGCCCGTGCCCCAGAACTCCGGCGGCGGGACGACCGTCACGGTCGAATTCAAGCGCTACGGCGTCCAGTTGGAGTTCACTCCGTTCGTGCTGGAGGATGACACCATCCGCTTGACCGTCAATTCGGAGGAGAGTTCTCCCGACTACAGCCAGGCAATCCTGCTGAACGGCTACAACGTGCCGGGCATCAACAGCCGGCGCGCTTCGACAACGGTCGAGATGCGTCAAGGGCAGAGCCTGGCAATTGCGGGATTGCTACGAGTGTCTGTGGACGCGAACACCACCCGGATCCCGGGCCTGGGCGATCTGCCCTACATCGGTCCCCTGTTCAGCAATACCACCCATCGGCGTCAGGAGAAAGAACTGCTGATCTTGGTGACCCCGTGCCTGGTGGCCCCGATGAACGCCGAAGACGTGCCCTGCTTGCCCGGCGAGGGACTTCAAGATCCGAACGATCTCGAGTTCTATCTGCTCAATCGGATCGAAGGCCGCACGGGACGCCATTTCTACCCGACGCGCGAATGGGACGACCCGTGGCACCTGAGGCAGTTGATGCGCTTGGAGCGAAGCGGCATCTGCGGTCCCGTCGGGTTTTCGACGTGCGAATAGGAGACGCTCGCAGTGCCGGCTTGAGCCGGTTCCGACCGTCTGCAGGCGGCGCCATCCACAAAACACAAACGACCGAGGCGAGTGGAGAGAACGATCGTGAAGATGCGAACGATGTGTTGGTCCGTGATGCTGGCTGGATGGACATGTGCGGCGACCGCTGCGGAAGTTCCGCCGGAGCCTGTCCCGCCCGTGCCGGCGATGTCCGCACCCGAAACCGCGGCAGTCTCTGCGGAGTTCGGTCCGGAGGCGCTCCCGGCGGCTTGTCCGGGCCAGTGCCGTCCGCGCCCGAGCTGGTTCGGCTGGTGGAGCAACCGGCTGAAACCCAGCTTGCAGTATTCGCACTGGGGTTACTGCGACCAGTTTGAGGAAACGCCCTTCGGCGCCCAAGTGCGGGCGCATCAACGGGCTCAAATCTGCAGCGGCTGGGCGGCCCGCTTGTGGCTGTACCGCTACGACTTCTGCGACGACGGAGCCGGTCTGAACGCGGCCGGTCACCAACGGCTGACCGAGTTGGCCCGCGAGTTCCCGGTGTGGTCGCATCACGCCCTGGCCATCGAATCGACGTCGGGCAAACCGCAACTGGACGCCGCCCGCCGCGAACACGTCGCGCGACTGCTGGAGGAGTCCGGAGTGCCGGCGCAAGTCGTGATCGGAGTGCCGGCCGTGTCCACCCCGTTCGGCGACGAGGCCCGCGAGTGGAACGCGCTGTTCCTGCGCCAAGTCCGCTCCGGCGGCAGCCCGATGGGCGGCTCGACCGCGGGCGTCATGTCCGGCGCGGCCAGTGGTCAGCCATCCGCTCAATAAGACCTAACGGAATTCGCATCACTTTCAAGGCGCGCCCATGATCCACTGCAAGCCTGGTTACCGCGTGGCCGCGATGGCCGTCGTGCTGGCCGCGTTCAGCGGTTGCCAGCAACTCAGCATGCTTCGCGAGGGGCATCTCCCGTGGTCTACGACCGCCCGGCTGAGGCAAACGCCAACGCAGCCTCCGGCGGAGACGTGCGAGCCCCTGCGTCCGGAACAAAAGGCCGAGATCCAAATCGCGATGGCCCGCAGCCTGGAACGCCAAGGCCGCACGGATGAGGCGAAGAAGATGTATCTGGAAGCCGTCAACGCGGCGCCCCAGCGAGCCGACGCCTATCACCTGCTGGCCCTGCTGTACGACCGCAACGGCGAGTGCCAGACGGCCGTGGAGCACTATCAGCAGGCGCTGGAACTCGATGGCGAGAACGCGGACCTGCACTGCGACGTGGGTTACAACTGCTACCTGCGTCAGCAGTGGCAGGAGGCCGAGACGCACCTCCGCCGCGCGCTGGAACTGAGCCCCAGCCTGGGACGGGCCCACAACAATCTGGGCCTCGTGCTGGCGCGGACCGGCCGCGAGGGCCAGGCTTTGGAAGAATTCCTGCGCGCCGGTTCCGGACCCGCCGAAGCGCATGCCAACCTGGCGTACGTCCTGACGCTGGCGGACCGCTGGAACGAGGCCCAGCAGGCGTTCCAGCAGGCGTTGGCCATCAACCCGAACCTGAAGTCCGCCCAGGAAGGGCTGGCCCGGCTGCAAGCCCTGGCGGCCCGGCGCGAGACGGCGGTCGCCGGCAACGCGGCAACGCCGCCCCCCGCCATTGCCGCCGACATCCGGCGCTGACACCAGCCCGATGCGCCCGCGAGGGAGACAACCTGTTCTCCTTGCCCCTCGGTTCCCAGCCCTGCCGATCCCTGAGATTGACACGGAATTCGCGGCACATAATGATGATCCGCGGAGACGGCCTGCCGCGGGACGTGGCCGATGGAAGGGCCACGCGGTGCCGCTGGCCCCGGAGTTGGGGCGCAAGAGGCAATCTGCGGGGGTGTTGCCAGCATTTCGCGCATTTCGCACTGGGAACCAACCATGTCGGTCACCGCACCGCCCATCTGGAGCGCCACTCCCTTGACCCCGTTCGCTCTTCTCAATCTCGTGGACACGCAGCTCGAAGTGTACAGCGATCCGTCGGGCCCCGCTGCGAATCCGGGGTATCGGCAGCCTCAGACGTACCGGACTGGCGAAGCCTTGCCGCTGGTGATCGGCAGCCAGAACGCAGGTTCCATCGCGGTACGCGACCTGCTGGCGTGATTTGCCTCTGACACCACTGAAAGGATCTTCTCATGAACACGGCGCGGATTGGATTTCTTCTGATCGTTGGCGTTCTCGTCCCGTGGCTTTTGGCCGCAGGAGCGATGGCGGAGGCGGCCGATGCGGCCGATCTGGGCGGGCGCATCCAGCCCTGGGCGGAGAACCCGCGGTATTGGCAGTACCGCGGCCAGCCGGTGTTGCTGCTGGGCGGCAGTAAGGACGACAACCTGTTTCAGATTCCCGATCTGAAGCAGCACCTGGACGAGATGGCTGCCGCCGGGGCCAACTACATCCGCAACACGATGAGCGACCGGCGCGACAAAGGCTTCGAGCTGTATCCGTTCCGGCAGCTGGCCGACGGCAAATACGACCTGGACCAGTGGAACGACGAGTACTGGAAGCGGTTTGAGAACATGCTCCGCTGGACGGGCGAGCGGGCCGTCCTCGTCCAGATCGAAGTCTGGGACCGCTTCGATTACGCCCGCGACCACTGGGAGCCGCATCCGTACAATCCGAAGAACAACGTGAATTACACCTACGAGCAGGCGGGCTTCGTCGAGCACTACCCCGACCATCCCGGGCGCAACAAGCAGCCGTTCTTCTTCACGACGCCCAAGCAGCGGAACAACGCGGTCGTGCTGCCGTACCAGCAGCGGTTCGTCGACAAGCTGCTCTCGTATTCGCTGCAGTACGATCACGTCCTGTACTGCATGGACAACGAGACGTCGGGCCAGGAGGCCTGGGGCGCGTACTGGGCCGGCCACATTCGCCAGCGGGCCGCGGAGGCGGGCAAGCAGGTCTGCGTAACCGAAATGTGGGACGCCTGGGACTTGAAGTCTGAAGAACACCGGCGGACGCTGGATCATCCGGAGCGGTACGATTTCTGCGACGTGTCGCAAAACAACCAGAAGAAAGGCCAGGAGCACTGGGACAATTTCCAGTGGGTCCGCAAGCATCTTGCTGCCCAGCCGCGGCCGCTGAACACCGTCAAGACGTACGGAGCCGACGGCGGGAGGTTTGGGAACAACCAGGACGGCCTGGAACGCTGGTGGCGGCACGTCATCGGCGGTGCGGCTTCCGCCCGCTTTCACCGTCCCGATTCGGGCTTGGGCCTGTCCCAGCCGGCGGCGAATTCCATCCGGGCCGCGCGCAAGCTGGAATCGCTGATCCGGCTCTGGGACGTCGAACCGGCGAACGAATGGCTCAGCGACCGCGCGGACAACGAGGCGTATCTGGCCGCTCGGCCGGGCGTCGCCTACGTGCTGTACTTCACCAACGGCGGTGCCGTGGGGCTGGATCTGACCGGAGCCCGCGGCCCGTTCGACGTCCGCTGGATCGACATCCGCAGCGGTGACTGGGGCCGACGCGAACGGCTTCTAGGCGGTTCCGTCGTCGCGATTCGCGCGCCGGCCGAGGGCCACTGGGTTGCGGCCATCCTGCGTTCCCCGTCGTCGGCGGACTGAGGGCGGCCAGCGGCTCCGCAGCCGCCGCCCGCCGTGGGGCGACCCGCGCAGGCGACCCGCGCAGGTGGGCTAGGGAAATCGCGGCCGATCTGCTACCGTAAAGCTTCCCGGGCGACAGACCGACACAGAATCGTCAACAGGGCCAAGGCGGCGGTTTAACGATCGCAGCCGCGCTTGGCAAAGACGCGAGGTGTACCGCAGCATGGCGAAGAAAACCGCGAAAGAAACAACCCCCAAAAAAGCCACCCTCAACCCGGCTGACCGCAAGACGCTCAATGCCCTCGTCCAAATGGCCAACGAGGTGGTCACGACCGCCGACCGCGGCCGGGCGCCGGCCCTGGATATCCCCTCGCGCTCGTTGTCCAACGTGCGCTATAACAAGGCCAAACGGTTCATCGAGATGGGCAGCAGCACCAACCGCCGGGAGCTGTTCAACCTGTCGCAAGCCAAGGTCTACATGCAGACGCTGCTGGTCGGCAGCGGCTGCAAGCAACTGATCGAAGAAGGCAAGACGACCAGCATTCGTGGTTTGTTCTACTTGCTGAAGCACACCATCGAAGGCTGCCGGGAGGAGACGTTCAACGACCAGTCGGAATGCGATCCGGTGATCGAGGACGTCGAGGTCAGCCTGAACGCGCTCCGCGAGGAATTGCACGTGTACGCCTCGAACCGCGGTTCGATGGCCGGCAACATCATCTTGAACTCCATCGGCGACGAAATCGACTGCTCGCGAATGGGCTCGGGCGGTTACAGCATTCCGTCGATCGTCGAGCCGGAGGAACTCGAATTCGTCAAGTGCGACGCCAAATTCGTCCTGCACGTCGAAAAAGACACGGTCTGGCGGCGGTTCAATGAAGACAAGTTCTGGCGGGAGCACAACTGCATCTTGACCCACGGCGGCGGCCAGCCGCCGCGCGGCGTCCGGCGACTGCTGCACCGGCTGCACGAGGAACTCAAGCTGCCGATCTACTGCCTGCTGGATAACGATCCCTGGGGCTACTACATCTACAGCGTGCTCAAGCAAGGCTCGATCAATCTGGCCTACGAATCCAAACGCATGGCCATCCCCGACGCCCGCTACATCGGGCTCCGCAGCAAGGACTACGAGCGCTGCGGATTGACCCCCAGCGTGATCATCAACCTGTCGGACGCCGACATCAAACGAGCCAAGCAGATCGCCCAGTATCCCTGGTTCGAGAACAAGAAAGCCTGGCAAAAAGAAATCGAACTGATGCTCAAGAACGGCTTCAAGCTCGAAGTCGAAGCGCTGATCAACAAGGGAATCAGCTACGTCACCGAAACGTACGTGCCGGAGCGGCTGGAGGAAGAGGATTTCTTGGACTGAAGCCCGAGGGCTCCCGGGGCGATCGGGAGGCGGCTGCCGTCCAGCGGAGTCCGTGGCTCATTAGGGCCAAACCGACGCCTACGACGCAGACGGCTGGAAGCGGCTGCTGTCCAGCGGAGTCCGCGGCACCGCAGGATGATCTCGAAGACACGCCCGGCGGAACGCGTTCCGGCGAGGCTCACCGGCATCAAACGGCCGCTCGCCTCGGAAATAGTCTGGCGTCGGCGGCACGAAAAGTCGCCGGGAGCGACGTGAGACGCTCGGTCCGGGATCAACACGGCCCGGCGGCGACGCTCCACGGCCAGAAACGCATCCGGTTCGCAACCGCAGTCTCTTCCGCTGCTCGATCTGCTACAATGCACGGAAAACGAGGCGCCACGATGCCGCTGGATTTTCAAGGAAGCTCGCACGACCGACGACTCCGCCGGAGGCCGCCGCCGGACTACCTGTCGCGGCGGACCCAGTACCGGATTTTCGCGCTTGTGGGCAGCCTGTTCCTGATCCTGTTCCTGATGGAGCAAGCTCGCAAGCCGGAAAACTGGCGCTGGGTCTGGACCGTCGGCGGCGGCCCGGCGCCGACCGAGCGCGACGTGGACACGCGACTCCGCGATCCTTCCGGCGGCGCCGACGGCGGCGCGGGGACGAACCCGGTGGTGATTCCGGCGAACGACGGCGAGCCCGCGGTCCCTGCGGTTTCCGAGAGTCCGGCCGGCAAGCCCGCTCCGGATGCACTCGCACCGCTGCGGCGGGCGAGATACGATCTGTGGTCGCGGCTGCTGGAGTCGCTGGGAAACGAAGACCGCACCGCGCTGCTGAGCGGTTTGAAAGCGGGACGCGACCAGAAGCCGCTTCCGGCCGAGACGCAAGCCAAGTGGCCGCCGATCGTGGAACAAGTGCAAGCCGGCTCGCAGGATTACGTCAACAAGGCTTTCCTGGCGGTCAGCCAGGACAGCAGCGGATTGACGAACGAAGAAAAGCGGAGCTGGCTGGAGGTGATCGAGGCCCTGAAACGCGAATGGGAATCGGGCCTGCAGCCGGCCTTCCAAACACTGGGCCAGGGCCAGACGCTGGGCGCAAAACAGCAGGCCGCGGTCGCCGGCCTGCAGGAAACCCTGGACGCGGTTTTTCTGGACTCGGTGCGCGACAACACGGTGTTTCGCGTCGCCGAGAAAGACGCCTGGTTTCGATTGTTCGAGCAACTGCAGGACCGCGACCTGGCCGAGTTGCGTCGCGCCTCGACCGGCTACGTCGGCTTTCTGCAGTTGTACAAACAACCGACCGAGTATCGCGGAAAACTGGTCACCGTCTCCGGCACCGTGCGGATGGGTTACTATCGCGAGGCGCCGCAGAACCTTTACGGCATCCAGGGCTACTACGTGTTCTGGCTCAAGCCGGCCGGCGCCAAGTCGCCGATCGTCGTGTACTGCCTGGAGCTCCCCGCCGGGTTTCCCGACGTGGTAAAGCTGGAACGCGAAGGGGACGGAGCGCGGCCGCAGCTGGACGAGGAGGCCGAATTCACCGGCTTCTTCTTCAAACGCTGGGCGTATCGGGCTCAGGATGATACGCGGCTGGCGCCGCTGATCCTGGCCAAGGCGCCTCGCTGGACACCTCGCCCAGAAGCGGGCGGGACCGCGGACCAGCCGCCTGGGGTTGGGTTCTGGATCGCCTTGTTTGGCGGCACGGCCGCCTTTGGGATCGGCTTGGCGCTGGTGTTCTACTGGCTGACTCGCCGGACGCCGGCCGCCGAGTTTCCGCTGCACATGGAATTCATCGAACGAGGCGACGAGAAGCCATGAAGAGATGGTCGGTGAGCGGTGAACGATGGCCGGAAAGCGGTGGGCGGCGGGCGGCGGCCGGGCAGCGGCTGGCCGTGACGGCCTGCCTGTGGGCGGCGTTCGTCTGGTGTCCGACGGCGGGACACAGCGCGGACGATGCGGCGGAGGCAGCTCCGAAAATAACCGCAACAGGCGAGTCCCAACCCGGAGCCGATGCGGGGAAGACCGCCGACGCCAAGCCGGCCGAGTCGAAGCCGGCCGCGGCCGGTCCCGTGGAGGCCGCCGAGCCGGGGACGGTCTTGCCCTGGCTTCGGCCGGCGGCCGACGCGGTGCAGCCGCCGACGCCGCCGTTGTCCAGCGCCCGCGAGATGCTGGAATTGTTCTCGATCGACGCCAGCCACATTCGCCAACTGGCCGACGGCCGGCCGCTGGTTATCGACGAAGACGAGACGCTGTTCAAGATCCTGTACCGGATGCCGTTTTTTGGTGCGGACAAGATTGCCGCCTGGGCCAAGGCGGACGTCGTGTGGCCGGAGTTGGCCCAGGAGCCCGCCGCCCATCGCTTGGAAGTGTTTCCGGTCAAAGGCCGCGTGACCCAAGTGCAAAGTATTGAACTGCCGCCCGAGACGGCAACTCGCCTGGAGTACGGCAAGTACTTTCGAGTACGGCTGCAGCTGGCCGATTCGCCCCACTCGGCGCTGGTCTGTTGCCGCGCCGTACCCGCCGCCTGGGAGCGGGCCGACAAGCTGGACGAACGCGGCAGTTGCCTGGGATTGTTCCTCAAGACGGGCGGCGAGGAAGACGGCGCCGCGGAACTGGTGTTTGCGGCCGAGCGAGTCGCTTGGCTGCCCGAACAGCCGAATCCGAGTCTGGGAGTCACACCGGATCTGGTCTACCTGGCCAGTCTGGGCATGGACGTCGGATTGCTGGACACGGTCCGCCAGACCAATCGCCGGCCGATCACGGGCGACGATCGCGAATGTTTCTATCAACTGCTGGCAGCGGCAGGGCGTGCCGTTCCCGCGGATCTGTTTGCGCGGGCCCAGACGCCGCCCGACGTGACGGAGTTGTTGACCGAGTCCGAAACCCAGCACGGCCGTCTCGTGACGCTGCTGGGAACCGCGCGCCGCGTCCAGCGAATCGCCGTCGACGAGCCGGATATCCGCCAGCGGTTCGGGATCGATCACTACTACCAGATCGACGTCTTCGTCTCGCTTGGCAACACGGAAATCCGCTTCGAGCAGAAAGGCGACAACAAGGAAGCGCCCGTGTTCCGTCACAACTATCCGGTGACTTGCTGTGCGCTGGAATTGCCACCCGGTTTGCCCGCGCGGGACGACATCGCCGTCCCGATCCGGTTCGCGGGGGCGTATTTCAAGCTGTGGGCCTACAAGTCGGATTACGTGGCGACGTTTGACGAGCGTCAGAGGCAGGTCAGCCCCTTGTTCATCGCCACGACGCCGCGGGTCGTGAAATTTGACGACTCGACCAGCAACCTCATCGGCTGGATCGGCGGCATCGGCTGCGTGCTGCTGGTGCTGATGGTGGGGTTCTACACCTGGTTCCCGCGGCGCAGCGACAGACGATTCGAGCAGCAGTTGCGCCCTAAGTTGGAACTGGGCACGGCGGCGTCGCTGAACGAGTTGGGCATCGAGGCCCGCGACAAGCCGGATTTCAGCGGTCTGGCGGACCTGGACCGCGGAAACCAATCGTCCCGCGCCGACAGTGCAGATTGATGTTTTGGATTTGGGAGCTGGAGTCAGGCTTACAGAATTCAATTTTGGCCGACGCTGATACCAGACACCTGGAACGACGTTGTTCGGCCAAAATGGAATTCTGTAAGCCTGACCCCTTGCCCTGCAATTCTGGCCGACGCTGATGCCAGACATCTGGAACGACGTTGCTCGGCCAAAACGGAATTCTGTAAGCCTGACCCCTTGCCCCTGCAGGAGTCGCCTGACGTGCTGATCCCCCGCTTTACTATCCGCGGGCTGTTGCTGTTGATGACCGGCAGCAGTTTCTTCTTCCTGGTGCTCGCGTTTGCCGTGCGTGGTCGGGTGTGGGCCATCGCCGTGTCGGTGGGCGTCGCCAGTCTGCTGTTGGCGTTTCTGGGTTACGCTTTCGTGTTTGGCGTTGCGTATGTTGTCGCCTCGATCGCGAGTCTTTTGCGAGGTGCGGCCCCTGGTCCCGCGTCGCCGTTTGCCACCGCCGAACCGCCGCCGCAGATTATTCCCCCGGACGAGCCAGAATGACGCCGATCCCCCTTCGTAGCAAGGCTCTCCGAGCCGTGCCCTTGGACGTGCGATGTTGGAAACCTTGCCGGCTCACCAGAGCCCTGCTGCCCAAGGCGGAACGCCCCGCAGTCCGTCGGCGCGGCCGCTGCTGTTTCATCGCGGCCCGCTGCGTGCTGCTGGCCGTCCTGCTGGCGGCCGGCGCGCAGCGTGCGGAGGCGTCTTCCGGCGCCGTTCTTCGTCTGCCCCAGGGACCGGCGGCGCCGAAGAACGGGCTGCAACTGGCGATCGACACGCGCTGGGTAGACAGCAACGGTTATCGGCCGGTGCGGATCGAGGCCGTGAATTGGCCGCCCGGACCGGCCATCGCCGATCGCCGCTTGCGCGTCGTGCTGCAGCCGCGGTTATGGCAGTGGGGGCGAGCCACGACCCGCGTCACCGGCTACGTCGAAATCCCGGAAGGTGCGGCTCGCGGCGAAGCTACGCTGGCCGTGCCCCAGTGCGGCGTCTGGGGCTCGCTGGAGGTCTGGGTCTACGAAGACGGACGACTGCTGGAGGACCTGTCGGCTTCCCAGGGGATGGGGATCGGCGTACGTGCTTATCGCGAGGCCAGCGAAGCCCTGCCCGCGATCTTGATCGTCGACGCAGACGCGCCGTCGCCGGATGTCCGCCAACAACTCGTCCAGGCGCGGGCCGTCAACCCGGCCGCGGGCGCCGGTCTGCCGCCGAAACTGCCCGACCTGCGGTGTCTGGTGACACTGTTGCCGGAGCGGGAAGGCGGGTCGCCTGTCCCTCCACCGCAGCCCGTTTCGAGCGTGGCGGTGGACGACGCCGACACGCTGCTCGTGCTCCAACAGCTGCCGCGGGTCGAAATGCTGCCGCCCGGCGAGTTGCCGACGCGGTGGATCGATCTGAGCTGTTTCGATCTGGCGTTCATCACCCTGGCGGATTTGCGGAATCTGGCTGCCGACCAGCCGTCGGTGTGGCAGGCCCTCCGCGATTGGGCGGCCAGCGGCCCGACGCTGTGCGTCTACGACATGGAGTTGTCGCCGAAACATCTGGCCCAGCTGGAAACCCTGCTGGGATTGGCGGCTGGCCACGATGCGGCCCCCAGCGGTTGGCGCGTCCCCGATCCTGAACGCGCGCGGGAAGTTGTCTCGGCGCTGAAGATCGTCGGCAGATCCGGTTCTGCGGCGGCGGAGCAGGAGTCGGCCCCGAAAGGCGAGTCCCAGCCGGAGGCTTCGCCGCCGCCGGAGCCCCAGCCGTTCGTCCATCGGGCCTTTCGCCTCGGTCATGTGGTCGCGATGCAGACGGACCAGCCGCTGGCAGCCGGGCGGCGGGAAGCGGCCTGGCTGTTGAACGAATTGGATGCCAGTTCGTGGATGTGGTACCGGCGTCACGGCCTGTCCTGGCACCGCGAGAATACCGATTACTGGAAGTGGATCGTGCCCGGCATCGGCCGCGCGCCGGTCGGGACGTTCTTGCTGTTGATTACGGTCTTTGTCATCGTGATCGGTCCCGTCAACTATTTCTTCCTGCGGCGGCGGCGGCGTCTGTATCTGCTGCTGGTCACCGTCCCCGTCGGCGCCGGCCTGGTGACTTTGGCTCTGTTTGCGTACGCGCTGCTCAGCGACGGTCTGGGCGTGCGTGCGCGGGTGCGGAGTTTCACGGAGATCGACCAGCCGGCCGGGCACGCGGTGTCTTGGTCGCGCCAGTCGTATTACGCCGGCTTGGCCCCGTCCGGAGGGTTGACGTTTCCGGAGCGTGCGGCGGTGCTTCCGCTGGACCAGTATCCGGCCGAACGCCGCCGGGGCCGGCTGGGGATGCAGCACCTGGTGTGGAGCGAAGGCCAGAATCTGGTCTCCGGATACATCGGCGCCCGGTCGTCGGCCCAGTTCTTGGTGGTGGAATCGGGGCCCAGCGACCAAAGACTGTTGATCGCGGCGGCTCCGGAGGCCGGCGACCTGCAGGCGACGAATCATTTGGAGGCTGTTGTCGACACGTTGGTCGTCAAGGACGGGGCGGGGCGAGTCCTGCGCGTCCGCGACCTGGCGATCGGCCAATCGCGGCCACTGGAGGCGGTCGATCCGGCGGCAGCCCGGCAGGAACTGCACGCGGTGCTCGCCGCCAACCAACCCGCCTATCCGCCAGGTTACGACCCGCGTTACTTCGGCGGGTTGGGCTTTTCCAGCCGGTACTACCGAAGCTGGTCCAACGTCGATTCGAATTTGCCGGACCCGACGTTCGCGTCCAGCATTCTGGAGCGCAGCCTGCAAGCGACCCTGAGCGGCGATCCGCGCACCTGGCCGCCGCGGACCTACGTCGCGATCACGCGCACGTCGCCGGGCGTGTCGCTGGGGCACGACCGGGCCCGCGAAGAGGCATCCCTCCACGTGGTTTCTGGGCGTTGGTGACCGCGATCCCGGTCACCGAGCGTCGTTGCTCGTCATCCCGGATCTCGAGGAAGGACTTGGAAGTACTTTCCGAGCGCCGTGCATCCAGCACCCGCGGCGCGAGAGCCGCTGCCCCGCGGGTCCGGAAGGAACACCGCGAAGCGTTGTTGAAACCGAAACCGCGACTTCATCAACGACACAAAAAGTGCCGAGATTCCGTTGGATGTTGGCCATCGTCCACCGCCGCCGACGGCCAGAACCCATCAGGGAAATATCTCCAACCGTGTTCTCTGCGGGGCCGCTGCTGCCGTAAAATGGCGGTGCCCCTTGAAACAGCCCGACTTTCGGAAGAGTCGGGCTGCTGATAACCGCATCCTACCGACCAGCACCCTGACGACACCATGACCGCCACGCACCCGGCTATCGAACTCCGCCGCCTGCATCGCTACTTCGGCGATACGCGGGCGGTCCACGACGTGTCGTTCGACATCCCGCGGGGCGAAGTGTTCGGGTACATCGGCCCCAACGGCGCCGGCAAGACGACCAGCATGCGGATCCTGGCCACGCTCGACCTGCCGACCTACGGCGACGCGCTGGTGGACGGCTTTTCGGTCGTGAACGATCCGGACCGCGTGCGGCATCGGCTGGGATTCATGCCCGATTCCTTCGGCACGTATCCGAGCGTCAACTGCTACGAATACCTCGACTTCTTTGCGCGAGCCTACGGCCTGACGGGCCGCCAACGGCACCAGGCGCTGCGCCGCACGATGAGTTTCACCGGGTTGGACAAGCTGGCGGAGAAACCGATCCGCGGCCTGTCCAAGGGCATGAAACAGCGTCTGTGCCTGGGCCGGGCGATGATCCACGACCCGGCCGTGCTGGTGCTGGACGAGCCGGCGGCGGGCCTCGACCCGCGAGCCCGCATCGAACTGCGCGAGATGATCGGCCAACTGGCCGCCGACGGCAAGGCCGTTCTGGTCAGCTCCCACATCCTCACCGAACTGGGCGAGATGTGCGACCGAGTGGGCATTATCGAACAAGGCCGGCTGCTGGCCACCGGCACCGTCGCCGAAATTCAAAAAGGCCAGACGCAGCAAAGCGAGGTGGAAGTCCGCGTGCTCGGCGGCGGGACCGGCCTGCAACGGTGGCTGAGCCAGCGATGCGACGTCCAGCACATCGCCGTCCACGGCGAACTGGTGCGGTTTACCCACGCCGGCGGCCGCGAAGAGCAGGCCGAGTTCCTCAAGCAAATGGTCCTGGCCGGATTCCGCATCGCCCAATTCGCCACGCACGAAAAAACACTCGAAGACGTCTTCATGCAAGTCACGCGAGGAGCAGTGCAGTGAGCGGAGGAGGAGCAACCGGTGACCACCGACAAATCACAAATCACAAATGACAAATCACGTATGACAAATGACGAATGACAAATGACGAATCACAAATGACGAATGACAAATCACGAATCACGAATGACGAATGACCACTGACCCATCCCCCATTTCCCATCCCCCGCTAGCCGCCTCGCGCGGCTGGTGGCAAGGCGTCGACCAGTGGCTCGAGCGGGCGGGCGAGCGGCTGAATCCGATCCTGGTCAAGGAAGCGCGGCAGGCGCTCAAGAGCCGGCAGTTTGTGATCACGTTCGCGCTGCTGCTGGCGTGCGGCTTGTTCTGGTCGCTGATCGGCGTGTCGCTGCAGATGCCCGGCATCTACTACACGCCCAGCGGTCCGTTCCTGCTATTCGGGTATTTCATCATTTTGACGGTGCCCATGCTGTTGATCGTGCCGTTTTCTGCTTACCGGTCGCTGGCGGGCGAGCGGGAGGACGGGACGTTCGAGTTGCTCTCGATCACCACGCTCTCGGCCCGGCAGATCGTCACGGGCAAGTTGGGCAGCGCCGTGCTGCAGATGCTGGTCTACTACTCGGCGCTCTCGCCCTGTATTGCCTTCACGTACCTGTTGCGGGGCGTGGACATCGTCACCATCCTGCTCGTTCTGTTCTACACGTTTCTGGCGTCGGTGCTGGTGTCGGCGGCGGGCCTGATGGTGGCCACCGTTTCGCGGGCGCGGCACGTGCAGGTGCTGCTGTCCGTGGCCTTGTTGTTGGGGCTTGCGCTGCTGACCCTGCTGTGGTGCATCTGGACGGCGGTCTTTCTGGAAGAAAGCGCCGAACTGCAGTTGGACGAGTCCGCGGTCTGGGTCGTCCAGGGCTTTATTCTGACGCTTTACGCGTCGTATCTGGCGATGTTCCTGTTGGCGTCGGCGGCCCAATTAAGTTTTGCCAGCGACAACCGATCGACGAAACTGCGGGTCGCGATGTTGGCCCAGCAAGTCCTGTTCACGGGCTGGATGGTCTACTTCTGGCTGACCTACGACGAAGAGGAACTGCTGGTCGTCTGGCTCAGTTTCTCCGGGCTGCACTGGCTGGTGATGGGGGCGCTGATGACCGGCGAGTGGGCCCGGCTTTCGCCGCGGGTCAAGCGGCAGCTGCCGCAGAGCCTGTTGGGCAGGGCCCTGCTGACCTGGTTCAATCCGGGGTCCGGAACGGGGTACGTGTTTGCGGTGGTGAATCTGGTCGCCGTCACGCTGTCCGCGTGCCTGGCGATGCTGGTGGGCCAAGCGACGGGGATGCCGTTTCGGTTCGCAGACAAGATCATGCTGTTCGCCGCGATGCTCTGCAGCTACCTCGCCGCTTATCTGGGCGTGGGCCGGCTGCTTGCCCTCTGGCTGCGCCGCTACGTGTACTTCGGCCTGCTGTTGCCCGCGCTGATTCACGTGCTGCTGCTGGCCCTGGGCGCCGGGTTGCCGCTGTTGCTGCAGGCTTGGCTGTTCGGCTTCGCCGAATTCGACGACTACTCGGTCCTCCAGACGCCCAACTGGATTTGGACGCCGATCGAGACGCTGGACGGCAACCTGTTTGCCGACCCGGCGGTTCCCTTCCTGGTCGTGTCGGCAGGCCTGATTGTCTTCTTCGTGAATCTCTTGGTCGGCAGGGAGGAAGTTGAGCAAGTCCGCGAATCCGTGCCGCTCCGCGTGCTCGAGGACGACGCGGCCTTGCGCCCGGAGCGTGCCGCGAAAGCGCAGCAAGCGGCGAGTCCGTTTCAGGACTGAACGGCCCGTCTGCCCTTTCCCCCCGCGCCGTTTTCTCGTACGCTCTTGTTTTGGATTCGTTCCCGGCAACCCTCAACGTACCCGGCGATCATGACTGACACGCTTCTCGCTTACGACCTGGGCACGGGCGGCAACAAGGCGTCCGTGTACGACGCGGAAGGCTCGCTGGCCGCCTCCGCGTTCGTCCCCTACGACACCCAGTACCCGCACGCGGACTGGCACGAACAGCGGCCCGACGCCTGGTGGCAATCGGTGATTCAGAGCACTCGCCAGTTGCTTGCCGACGAGGCCGTCGATTCGCGGAGCATCCGCTGCATCGCCATTTCGGGGCACAGTCTGGGCTGCGTGCCCGTCGACGCCTCCGGGCGACTGCTGCGGGACGCGACGCCCATCTGGTCGGACAAGCGGCCGGCCGAGCAGGCGGCCCGGTTCTTTCAGCAGATCGATCCCGCCGCCTGGTATCGGCGGACCGGCAACGGGTTCCCCGCGCCGCATTACACCGTGTTCAAGATCCTCTGGTATCGCGACCACGAGCCGGAACTGTTCGGGCGGCTCCACAAGATCCTCGGCACCAAGGATTACATCAACTATCGGCTGACCGGGCGCATGGCGACCGACGATTCGTACGCTTCCGGCAGCGGCGTGTACGATCTGCTCGACGGAGACTATGCCGACGAACTCCTGGCGGCGGCCGAGTTGCCGCGCCCGTTGCTGCCGGAGATCGTGCCGGCGACGGAAATCCTGGGCCCGCTCACGGCGGAAGCGGCGGAGGCCTTGGGCTTGCCCGCGGGCATCCCGGTCGCCTGTGGCGGCGTAGACAACTCGTGCATGGCGCTGGGGGCCAAGAGCATCGCCGAGGGCCGCAGTTACGCCTCGCTCGGTTCGTCGATGTGGATCGCCGTCTCGTCGGCTCGCCCGCTGCTGGACGAGGCGGCCAGACCGTACGTGTTTGCGCACGTGATCCCCGGCATGTTCACCTCCGCGATCGGCATGTTCTCGGCCGGCAGTTCGCTCCGCTGGGTGCGCGACCAGTTGTGCGTCAACCTGACGGTCAAGGCGCGTTTCGACGGCCGCGATCCGTACGAGGTGATGACCGAGTTGGCCGAGCGGTCGCCGCCGGGGGCGCGGAAGCTGTTGTTCAACCCCAGCCTGGCCGGCGGCTCGTCGCTGGATCCCAGCCCGCACCTCCGCGGCGCGTTTTGGAACCTGGACCTGGGCCACACGCAAGCCGACCTGATCCGCGCGGCCCTGGAAGGCATCGCCTTGAACGCCCGGCTGATGCTGGACGCGCTGCGGCAGTTGGGCGAAGTCGGCCAGGAGTTGGTCGTGGTGGGCGGCGGCAGCCGCAGCCGGTTGTGGCGTCAGATCCTGACCGACGCGCTGGAGATCACGGTTCTGAAGACGAACGTCGGCCAAGACGCCGGCTCGCTGGGCGCCGCCGCCGTGGCCGCCGTGGCCTGCGGACTGTGGCCGGACTTCCGCCGCATCGACCAGGTCCACCGGCTGGAATCCACCGTCCGGCCCGACCCGGCCCGCGTCGCCGTCTACCGCCAACTGCTGCCGCTGTTCGACGAGGCCCGCGCAAGCCAGGCCCGACTGAGTGAGCGGCTGGCCGAACTGCCGATCTGATCCAAGCCATAAAAAACGCCTTGCCCAGCGCAGCCACCCGACTCAACGCAAAGCCGCGCCACCCTTCACCCTTCACCCTTCACCCTTCACCCTTCACCCTTCACCCTTCACCCTTCACCCTTCATCCCATGCGCATCACCACCTGGAACGTCAACGGCTTGCGGGCGGCCATTCGCAAGGGGTTTGGCGACTGCCTGGCGCAGCTCGCGCCGGACGTGCTGTTGCTGCAGGAGATCCGTTGCATGCCGGAGCAGTTGCCCGCCGAGTGGTCCGCGCCGGTGGGCTGGCACGTCCATTGGCAGCCGGCTGAAAAACCCGGCTACGCGGGCACGGCGATCTGGTCGCGGACGCCGCTGGAGGTGCTGAGCGTCGGTCTGGACGACGGCGGCGGCGATCCCGACGGCCGCGTGATCACGGCCCGCACGGACGGCCTGATCGTCGCCAGCGTGTACTTGCCCTCGGGCTCGTCCGGCCCCGAACGGCAAGCGTACAAAGACGTCTGGCTGGACCGGTTCCTGCCCTGGGCCGCGCGCATGGCGGCGCGCCGCACGCCGGTCGTGCTGGGCGGCGACTTGAACATCGCCCATACCGAACGCGACATCTTCTACGCTGCCGGCAATCAGAACAACTCCGGCTTCCTGCCTCGCGAACGGGCCTGGTTCGGCCGCCTGCTGGACGCCGGTTGGACCGACTTCGTACGCCGGCAGTTCGGCGACGTGGACGGCCCGTACTCGTGGTGGAGCAACCGCGGCCGCGCCCGCGAATTAGACCGCGGCTGGCGGATCGATTACCTGCTGGGCAACCGCCCCGCCGCCGACCGCTGCCGCGACGCCGCCATCTACCGCCACGGCGGCCTGCTGGTCTCCGACCACGCGCCGGTGACGGTCGAGTTGAAGGACGAAGGGTGAAGGATGAAGGATGAAGGACGGGAGGCGGTTACGTTGCGGAACGGTGGCGGGAGTGTGGTTGGGGATGTCGGATTGAGGGAACCGCAGGCGTGAGGCCGCCTTCCGCTGCTGCTGACCTCCCCCTCTCGGATTGCAAGATTGTTGTTCCACGAGCCGCCACGCAACACACGGGCGGAATCGACCAGCGTCCGACCGGGCACAGCATCCGAAACGGCGGAGATCTTGTCAACGCTGGGGTCAGGCTTACAGAATTCAATTCTGTAAGCCTCCTGACCCCAACGCCAAGACGAAACAACTTTCACGTGCTTGCCTGCGGCGAGCGCACGAGCCGTCACGGGCCGGGCACGATCAGATCGGCGGCCCGCTCGGCCTGGGCGGCAATCTCGTTAGCCCGAGCCGCCTCGCGCACGGCGAACAGCCACAGATACGGCCAGCCGTCGGCCGTCCAACGCCGGCCCTTGGCCAACGCGCGGCCTACTTCCCGCCGAGCGTCAGGATGGAACCCGCCGCTGGCGTTGGTCCAGTACTGAATCTCCCAGGAATCATCGGGACTCACGGCGCCGAACGCGCCGCCCGATTGGGCGTCGGTCCAGTACTCCAGGCGGCGATAGTAATTGGGCACGTCCGGGCCGCCCTTGCGGTCTCCCTCGCTCGAGCCACCGATGGCGGGCCGGCAGAACACGAAGCATTCGGCCAACTCCCACGGTCGCTCGTCCAGACTTTCGACCCACAGCGGCCGGACCAGGATCAGCGGCTGGTCCGGAAAAAACACGGCCCGCACCCGAGCGCGGAACCCGGCGGGGCCGGTCGAGGGCCGGGCCGCCTGCCCGCCGCGGCCCTTGGAGACGGCGGCTTGCCGTTCCCCACGGCGGGCGAGCGTGGCCTCCAGCATGACGACGCCGTCCTGCGTCTGGCTGACTTGCCGCCCCTCCACGGTGTCGGTCGCGACCCAGTAGTCCTGCCCCTGGACAATTTGATGAGTGGCGAACTCAACGCGCCCCAGCGGCAAGCCGCCGGCGGCACCCAGGGCGACGACCGTGTCCAGCCAGTGGCCCGCTGCCCCCTGGGCGCGCACTTGCAGAACGCGGCTGTCGTACTCCAGTCGCGCGTCGGGTCTTTGCTTCCACTCAGTCGCCTCCAGCGGCATCGTCTGACCTGGGGCAAGCGACGGAAGCCAGACTGCCGAGACGCTTTGGCCGTCCCGGACGACCGGAATGTCCCCCACGGTTTGCCCGCCAGCGTTGATGACGGCCGGCGGTCCGCGGCCAGTCGCCGGCGCGATCCGGGTGACCGTGCCGTCCCAGGCTTCCAACTGGACGTACACCGCCTGCTTCCAGTCGTGGTCTTTCGCCAGCCGCGTCTGGCCCGCGGGCACGGTCACCGTGCTGCGGATCAGCTTTCCGCCGATCAGCGCCGTCAGTCTGCCCGTCGCCGGCCACGAAGTGTTGTTGCTCAATTGCAGCCCGTCCGGCTTGCAAACCATCACCAGGTCGCCCTGCATCTCGGCCGCCTTGTGCCGCTGGTGGGCGGCGGCGTTGACACGCGTTGCCGTCTCGACAAGCTCCGGGTACGGCGTGTCGTTCACATCGACCAGCCCATAATTGCTGTCCTCCGGAAACGTGCTCGAAATGCCCTCCGCGGGCTCGTCCACCCACATGAAATAGTGGTAGCCGACGACGAACGGCAGGTCGATCATGGCGTGGGCAAAGATCTCGTAACAGCGGGCCTTCTGCGCCTGGGTGTCGACACGCATCCCGGCGCCGTGCTGGCAGGGCAAGTCGCTGTCCAAGGCCGGGAAGCTCCACTCGGTGATCGCCAACGGCTTCTGCACTTGGGCGTAGTAGTCGCGGAACTGGCGCTGCACGCTCAGCAGTCGCCCGCGGTCCAGGTCGATTCGTGGATAGGTATTGATGGTGAACACGTCGGTGAATCGCCCGGCGACTTCCAGAATCGCATCGGGCGCGCGGCCGGCAAATCGAGCGCCCAGCGTGAGATGCTGCGGATCGGCGGCCCGGAGCGACTCGTGGCAGACGCGGAAATACCGTTCGGCAATCACCGCCAGGAACGCGTCACGCACCTGGTTCAGTTCTTCGCTGACCTCCGGCACGGCCGTCGCCGTCAGGAAGGCGTTCGCATCGGCATAGCGGGTCTGCAGGGCGCGGTTTACCCCGGCCACGTCGCCGTACCGCGCCAGCAGCCACGCCCAGAACGCCCGCTTGCCGGTGTGCTCCGGCGGCCGCTGGAACAGTTCATCCACCAAGAAGCCGTTCTTGCCGTACCACTCCAATTCGTTGTCGTAGAAAATGCCCAGGCACCACGGATCGCCGCGGCTGTCTTTGGCGATCCGGCGGGCGACCAGCCGACAATGCCGTTCCCATTCGGGGCTGAACACGTTGGGGAAACCCGTCCAGTGGATCGGCTCGCAGATCCAATCGCGTTTTGCAAAGCTGGAGCCGAGCGAGGCGAACAGGATGTGGGCCAGTCCGCGATGGCGCGCCGCCGGGTGGTGCCCGGCAGCCAGGGTGTTGAAGTTCCACTGCCGAAGTCGGGCCGTGGCGGATTTCGCCCAGGCTTCGGCGCTGCCGAACTTGGCCTGCGCGTTACGGTGATACGGCGCATAACCCAACGCCTCGCACCAGTGCGCGTGGTAGTTGCAGTGGTCCGTCCCCACGTCGAAAAACGCGCGTCCTTCGGGATCGACCAGCCACCAGCGGCCGGCGGCGTCCCGATGGGTGGCGAAAACCCCGGTGCCCTCGGCCAGTTTCTCCGCCCCGGTCGAGATCCAGGCAGGAAACGGCCGCTGCGGTTCGGTCGGCTCCGGCACGGTCTGGGCGACCGTCGCCCGGGCGTTGTCGAAGCGGGCCTTCATGCCACTGGCCTTGAGCGCCGGCCGCCCTGCGCGCACCGCCGGCGCGTCCCCGCTCAGCTTCCAGGCAAACCGGGCCACGGCCTGCTGGCCGTCAAGCACCTGGGCCGAGATGCGTTCTGCGTTCAGTGTTACCTCCAAGGTGTACGTCCGGCAAAACTGCCACTCGTAGCGATCGCCGTTACGTTCCAGCAACTGTAACCGCGAACCCTCCAGGCTGGCGGCCAGCCATTGTCCGTCCCGCATTTCCTGGAATTCGCAAAACCGCCGGAAGCCCTCCTTCGCAGGCGCGCGGACAAGATTGAGCAACCAGAAATTGCGCTCGTCACTGGCAATCCCAATACCCGCCGTCGCCCAATCCTCGTCGCGGGCCGTGACCGAATCCACGCTCAATTCGCAGGCGAAAGTCAATTCCGAGGCGTAGGGAACCTCGCGCCACAACAGTCCACCGCCGTCGGCCTCCACCGCGTCGCTGCGCACGTTCATGCCGACCGCCAACGCCTCCCACTGTGGCCAGCCCTCCGCGCCGTCCTGGTAGCCGGAAAACGCGTCGGAAAATGTCTGCGCCCGACAGGGACTCGCCAGTCCACCCAGCAAGATTAGCCAAGCAACAACAGCAAGCGATCGTGGAACAACAGAGAATCGAGCCATCGAGTCGTCCTTTCTTCCTGCGGTCAAATTTCGGAGGCGATTCCGTCCCCGGCAGCGGCCATTGTAGCACCGCGCCGCGTGCCACTAGGCCACGCGCGCGGACTGAATCCGCTTCGCATCCGCACGCCGCAGCCAAGCCACCTTGCCATGCCACGCCGCTTTGCTACATTTACGCATCAGCTTCCTCCACCGTCGCGATCCGGCCCGGATCTCGACACACGCACTTGCGCCCGTAGCTCAATTGGACAGAGCATCGGTCTTCGGAACCGAGGGTTGGGGGTTCGAATCCCTCCGGGCGTACT